>NC_013922.1:0-625309 GCF_000025625.1 Natrialba magadii ATCC 43099
GTTACTCACTTCTCTCTAGTTCTAGAACACACATGTTGAATACAACGAACAGCATGTGTGTTGGAGTAGTACACCACTCGAAACGGACGTTTTGCCGTAGAGAGAACGTGTCGACAGCCTGGTGAGGGGGGACACACCACCCTCGCGTTTGTAACGCTGTATGGCTAGGGGGGTTCTGTTTTGCAACACACCTATGTCGCGAGTGAAAAATCCGCCAGGTTACCGGTCATATTCTCCGAAATCTGGGGATCAGTCAGACCCTCCCCCACCCTTTCGGCGTTACATCCGCGACGGGGGTGTGTGTCCCGAACGGCTCGTCGTTCGTCCGGCGCGTCAGACATCGGTGCTAGTTTTGTCGCTCAGTGGGCGTGGATTCTACACCGATCTTCGTTCACACGCTGCTTTCGGAACCGGATTCAAAACGGGCATCTTTGGCCTTCGATTGGACTGCAGTCTTGCGAATTTACATCCGCGACGGGGGTGTCGGTGTCGGCGCCACAGTGACCGCTACTTGTTGCTTTCCACACGGCAGTTAGAAGCGCGAGGGCGGCTATTTCATCGCTCGCGCCTGAATCGGCGTGTTATGGCGGATACAGTCTCGAACACATGCTATTTACATCCGCGATCGATCTCCATACCTTTATTTCAGTCCAGTTGGAAGACACCCGGTACTGCAATGTCCGCCAACGACGATCGCGACCCACTCTTTCGGTACGACGATCCGGTCTTTGCCGACGAGCGATTGCTCGAAATCACGCATCTGCCCGGTCCGGACCGCATCGTCGGCCGGGACGAACAGATGCAACGGGTAGCGGACGCCCTGAATCCGGCCATCTTCGGGAGCGAGCCCAACCACCTGTTCATCTTCGGCAAGACCGGGACCGGCAAGTCGCTCATTTCGCGCTCGGTGACAAAGCGCGTGATCAGCGAAGCACGCCGGGACGACGTGACGGTAAAGTACGCCTTCATCGACTGTGGCGAACAGAACACCGAAGCCTCGATCATCAAGACGATCGCCCAACTCGTCAACGACTCGAGTGAAAGCGGGATCACGGTTCCCGACCGCGGCCTCGGAACCGGCGACTACTACAAGCGCCTCTGGCAGGCCGTCGACCGCTGTACTGACGTGACGATCGTTATTCTGGATGAGATCGACATGCTCGAGGACGACGAAGTCCTCCGCAAACTCTCGCGTGCGGGCGAGAACCGTCGCATTTCGGACTCGAGTATCGGGATCATCGGCATCTCGAACAAGATCGACTTTCCGGACCATCTCTCCGAGCGCGTCAAGTCGAGTCTTTCGCGGGACGAACTCGTCTTCTCGCCGTACGATGCAAATCAGCTCGTCGAAATCCTCGAGAAGCGCCGCGACGCGTTCCACGACGGCGTGCTCTCCGGTGACGTAATCCCACTCACGGCCGCGCTCGCGGCACAGGAACATGGAGACGCGCGGAAGGCAATCGACATCCTGCGGAACGCGGGTCGGATTGCGAAGAAGCAGAACGCGACGCGCGTGACGGCGGATCACGTCCGCGACGCGAAGGAGAAGACCGAGGCCGACCGGTTCAACGAACTCATCGAGGGCTCCCCACAGCAGGCCAAAGCGATTCTGTACTCGCTGACGCTGCTCACCGAGAACAGCACGGAAAAGGAGTTCCCGACGAAGATCATCTACAACCAGTATAAGGAGGTCGCGAACCGACTCGACTTCGACGTGCTCTCCGAGCGCCGGGTCCAGGAAATCCTCCAGGAGCAGAACTTCCTCAACGTCATTCAGTCCGAACGCGAGGGGCGGGGACGCGGGCGCGGGGCGCACGCGAAACATCGACTCCTCGAGAACCCGTCGATAGTCAAGAAGGTGCTGCTGCGAGATTCGCGACTCGCGCCGCTGGAAGAGGGTGGTCGTGATGCAGGCGAGTCCGAGACGGACGGCGAACGCACGGGGAAGAACGATTCAACTGACGAACACGAGAGAGCGGAGGAGTCGGGGTCCGACGAACAGTCGAGTGTCGGCCACTGGTCGTAACGAGACCATCGTTACGGTAGAGTTGGCTCACGTGGTACTCGTATTATGCTGTACACGCACGTCAGATCTCATTCACCAGATCCAAATTCAGTGGATGTGGTTCACTTATAAACCAGACTCTTCCCGTTTATGGAGTGGTCGTGACAGGATGTTTGAGTACAGCCAGTGGGACTGACTGCTGGGGGGGAACGCAACTGCCCGAGTACACCTGTATCCCTCACCGCAACCGCGTTGATTTTCAGTCTTCGCTCCTCACTCCGGGTATGAACAGTGTCGACGCGGCCGGGCTCGGCATCGGCGACGAGCATCCGCCGCGGATCATGGGTGTGTTGAACGTCAGCGAGGAATCCCCCTACGATCCGAGCGTCTACGACGACCCCGGCGAGGCTGCCCAGTACGTCGACGAGGAACTGATCGGTGAAGGCGCGGACATCGTCGACATCGGCCTCGAGTCCGCGAACAAACGCTTCGACGTACTCTCAGCCGAGGAGGAACTCGAGCGTCTCCACATTGCACTCGAGACCATCGAGAGCGTCTCCGGTGACGCAATCTTTTCGATCGAGACGCGCTACCACGAGGTCGCCGAGGAGGCGCTCTCGCAGGGCTTCGACATGGTCAACGATATCGCGGGCTTTGCCGACCCCGACATGCCGACGGTCTGTGTGGAGTACGACGCTGCCGTCGCGAAGATGGCGAGTCCGCCAGATCTCGAGCGCCCAGGCGCGGTCGAGGAAACTGACTGGGCGGCTCGAAAGTCGCCTGACTGGGCGACACAGGCCGACTACGTCGATCAGGTTTACGAGGCGCTGAAACAGAACGGTCTCACGGACAAGACGATTATCGACCCCGCGTTTGGCGGCTGGAGCGAGGCACAGACGCTCGCGGACGACCAGGAGACGTTCCGCCGCCTTCGGGAGTTTCGCGCTCTCGGCCAGCCGATGCTGGTCTCGATCAACCGGAAGAACTTCCTCGGCTCGATTGCAGACCGCGAGACCGAAGAACGACTCCCCGTCAGCCTCGCAGCGACCTCGATGGCGGTCGAACGCGGCGCACACGTCATCCGAACCCACGACGTGGCCGAGACGCGTGACGCAGCGCTCATTGGGTCGGCGTTTTCCGAGCGTGCGAGCGTCTCCACCGGCTCGGTGACCGTCTCACGCCTCGACACTCACACCTCGCGGACGTTCGAACGCCAGCTTCGAGAGCGCGGTGTCGACCCTGAACTCGTGGGCACGGTACAGCCACAGGTACTCGAGTTCACCGGACTCTCGTCGAGTCAGTTTGACGAGCTTACAGCGGCGGTCGAGACGGTTCGTGGGGAAGTGACAGCCACTGGTTGCCAGGATGACAGTGGCAGTGGTAATAGCCCTGACGGGGACGGTGTTGGGAACGGTTCCGGAGGGAACATTTCGGTGCAGCGAACAGTCGACGAGGAGACGATTTTGCTCGGCTCGACGGATTCAATAAGTGCTGTTTCCGCACGGCTTGCGGCCTCAGATGGCGAAATTGAACCGATCGGTGACGAACTCGACAATCTGCTGCAGTAAGAGAAAGCTTATACCGAAGGCTTCGAAATGAAAGAGTGGACGCCGGGCGGCCTCCCGGGTAGGGGTACTTTGGAGGCGACTCCCCGGCCCACAACTCAGAATTATTGGGACACTACGTTGCACAGTGACGACGCTGTCGGGTAACCGAACGACACAAACCGCCAGCAACCGAGTCTCCGACAACCGACAATGGAGTTCGAGACCTGGGAACCCGTCTACGATACTATCTGCCGAGACTTCGGCTATCCCCGCGAGGGAGACGAACAAGCCCGTGACATCCTCGCCTCGCTCACCACGTCGTTCGACCTCGCACACCTCGCCGCGGTCGACGACGCCACCGTTGCCATCGCCGGTGCCGGCCCCTCACTCGAGACGGAGGGGGCACTCGAGTCCGCTCGTGAAGCCGATGTGGTTATCGCGGCGTCGACGGCTGCCGACGTGCTTGCCGCCCACGATATCCCGGTCGACTGTATGGTGACCGACCTGGACAAGAACCCGGAGACAGTGACACAGCTCACGGCGGCCGGCGTGCCGGTAGCGGTCCACGCTCACGGCGACAATATCCCCGCCATTCGGCGCGTCGTTCCCGACTGTGACGACGAGTTCGTCCTCCCGACGACGCAGGCTGCGCCGAGCGGGCCAGTACGGAATTTCGGCGGCTTTACGGACGGTGACCGGGCCGCGTTTCTCGCGGATCACCTCGGTGCGGCCCGCCTCGTCTTCGTCGGCTGGGATTTCGACGACGAGTCCGTGGATGCGGTGAAGGCGGACAAACTCGAGTGGGCCGAGCGACTACTGTACTGGCTCGAACAGCGCCGCGGCGAGCGGTTTGCGGTGCTCGACGAGCGGCGTGCCGAGATCGACGTGAGCGCGCTGGGGTTCGAGTGATTCAGAGGTGGTGGTGGGTGGCCATGGAGCGGTCGAACGCCTGGGTGAGCGACCGGCTATCTACTGGCAACTGACTGGCAATTGACTGGCAACTGAACCAGTAGCCCGACTAATAGGTGCGGGCCCACCGACGGCGGTGGACTGCGCCCCAGACACAGAACTCGATGTAACTGAATCGGTGTTCACTCGATACGATACGTCACGACATCTGTACAGCCACACGTCGGACACTCGGTGTCGGGCGTCTCCGTCGTCCGCCCGCACCGGCGACACTCCTCGATGGTCGTCACGCCATCGGATCCAAGTAGAACCGATTTGACTGCCGCTCGCACTGATCGCCCCGTACTCGAGTTCGCGTTCGAATTCGATTTCGATCCCCGCTGATGCTGTCTCGGCATATCACGTCGATCAGTTGTATCATAGTTCGTTATTGTTCGACTACGATGACTGACATGGATGGAAACCAGTCATCGACTCGAAGGGAGGCGTAACGGTATCTTCGAATGCACCACATACTGCGGTCGAGACGGAGTCAAACGGTCGTTTCGTGCTGTACTGTGGATGCGTGGTCGCCGGTGTCGCCGAACGCCTGGCCGCTTCGCTGGCAGTGTCGTTGGAATCAGTGGTGGTGAACACCAGAGACGATTCGTCGAGAACTCGAGTCCACACTCGAATGCGAAATCCGTCGTGGACTGCTGTATCGAATACTGCTGTGTCGACCGTCAGTCGGTTGGTTCTGCGTCAGAACAGTGCATCGAGTTCGCCGCCCGTGTCGACCAGCGAGGCGAAGTCGTCCTGTGCTCGTGCGCGGACGTTTTCGGTGGTTTCCTGGGCCTCGATGGCGACCTGCTGAAGCTGGTCGATCCGCGGGACGTCGGTAACACCCGAGAGGAGGACGACCGCGCCGACCTCGTCCTCGCCAGGGAGTGGGTAGTCACCGCCACGGATCTCCATGCTGCCGGTCTCGTCTTCGAGCCACTGGCGGCCGCGCTCGACGCCCTTTCGATTCAGGTGTTCCGGTGGGCCAGTCGCGACGACGAGACCACGGTCGGCGCTTGCGGCATCTGCTGGGAGGGTAAGTCTGCCGAGCGTCGACTTGCGGACGAGGCTCGTCATGCGATTCGTTGCGGTGCCCTCGTCGAACTCCGTCTCGGAGCGCAGCGACGAGAGGAGACCACTCGAGTCGTCCTCGATGACTTCGCTGGCGTAGCCGATCGTCGAGATGCCGTTCCCGTTCCCGTTCCCGTTGCCGAGCGTGTTGATAATCTCCGAAGAGTCGACGACGCTCTCGGCGACGTGGTCGCCGTGGCCGACTTCGCCGGCTGCGAATAGCAGTCCGAAGCGCTCGACGATTTCCCGGTTGATCCGATCGTAGCCGCTGCCGACGGACTCGCCGGCGCTGCGCCAGGCGTCGTTGTCGAAGACGAGGAGATTGTCGACTTCGTGGACGAAGGTTTTGAACGACCGCGCGGCGTTGAGGGTGTAGATACCACCCTCGTCGGTGCCGGGGAGGATACCGAGGCCGTAGACGGGCTCGGTGTAGATGCGCTTCAGGTGTTGGGCGAGTACGGGTGCACCGCCCGAGCCGGTGCCACCGCCCATTCCGGCGACGATCAGGAACGCGTCGATCTCGTGGACCTGAATGCGATCGATCGCACCCTGGATCTCGTCGATATCTGCCTCGGTGACTTCCGCGCCGAGTTCGTTGTCCGCTCCAACGCCGTGACCTTTCACGCGCGCCTGGCCGATCAGAACACGATTCTTCTGTGGAACGCGATCGAGTCCCTGCAGATCCGTCGTCGCGGAGTTGACCGCGATTGCGGCCTCGACGAAACTGTTGTCGATGGCGCTGTCGTACGCCAGGAACTCGTCGACGATCTTTCCGCCTGCTTGCCCAAAGCCGATGAGTGCGAGCTTCATGATTGTCTCTCGTGGCCGCTCTCCACCCGGTTGGCCGCCGTTTTCGTGCAGCGACTGCGACACCGGGGTGTGAACGGGTGCCACAGAACGACAGTGATCAGTTTCGGCTATTGTTATGGCCGCCATACGAATGGAGGAAAGAGACTCAGTAATCGAATACACTCATGAGTTCATGATAGTCACTGATTAACGACGGTCTGATTCGGCCCAATTCACGGTCACTCGAGTCGAGTGTCAGTGTCAGTGTCAGTGTCAGTGTCAGTGTCAGTGTCAGGTGTGCGGGTTGATGACTACCAGTCTGTGGCGTGACATGGATCTATCGCTGTGAAAGTAAGTCCTATACATCGTGGTTGCGTATCAACCGAGATATGAAACGGGTCGCTCCGTCGGTGACACGACGGTCCCTCCTTGCCGGCGCAAGCGGTGTCGGGTTGAGCGCACTCGCCGGGTGCTCGGAGCGATTCTGGTCGCGAGCGGAGAACACGGGCCCTGATCAGGTCGAACTCACGATTAAGACGGTCCCTGCCGACGACGACGCGATCGCGGCGACGATCATGAGTCAACTTCGCGAAAATTTCCAGGCCGCTGGCATCGATGCGACCCACGAGCCGATCGCCGAAGCGGAACTGTACCGTGACGTTCTCATCGACGGCGATTACGACGTCTTCGTCCTCAAACATGCCGGACTCGACGAGTACGACGCCCTCCATGGACTGCTTCACTCGCAGTTTGTCACCGAACGGGGCTGGCAGAATCCGTTCCAGTTCTCCGATATTCACGCAGACGAGTTGCTCGACGAGCAACGGGCAACTGACAGGGCAGAGCGCGAAGAGACACTGACTGAACTGTTCAACTATCTGTTAGAGACGGTGCCGTTCACCGTCGTCGCCTACCCCGACCGCCTCGGCGGTACTCGCGAGACACTCTCGGTCTCACGACCACCGCGGCGCGCAATCGAAATCATCGATATTCTCTCACAGGAGTTCGAGGATGGCCCCTTCGACCGGCCGCTCGAACTCGGCATCTACGGTGAGGCGCTGACGGACCGATTGAATCCTCTCATCGTCGACCGTAACCGAGTGCAGGGGTTGATGGAATTACTGTACGACCCGCTCGCCCGCCAGTCACTAACTGACGAGTCAGAGCCGGGCGAGCCAGCGACGTACAGCCCGTGGCTCGCCGAAGAAATCGAGTGGGACGAGGAGAGTTCGCTCACCGCGACGGTGACGCTTCGTTCTGACCTTCACTGGCACGATGGCGAACCGCTCGATGCCGACGACGTCGATTTCACGTTTCGGTTCCTCGGGGATACGTCCCTCGGAGCCGTCGATGGAACGATCCCGGCACCCCGGTATCGGGACAGACAGACGCTTATCGACGACAGTGATCGGATCGAGGTGCTCGACGATCGAACAGTTGTGCTCCCGTTCGGCTCTACCGCTCGCCCGGCTGCGACGCGTATCCTCTCGGTCCCGATCCTGCCCCAGCACATCTGGGAGCCACTATCCGAGGTCATCGCCGAGCGCCAAACCAGGGCACTCGTCCACGACAACGAGGAACCAGTCGGCTCCGGTCTCTTCGAACTCGTCGAAACATCGGCGGACGAACTCGTCCTCGAGCCGTTCGAAGATCACGTGCTTCGCTCGTCTACTGTTCCAAATCGCCCCAGTATCCTGGAACACTTCTCGCAGTTCGAGGGCATTCGATACCGAATTGATCCGAACGTCGGTGCCATGCTCGACGCGCTCGAAGACGGAGAGATCGATGTCACGGCCGGTGCAGTCCCTCCCGACTCGGCCGCACAACTCACCGATGCAGACGATGTCTCGATGGTCACCACCTCGACGAGTTCGTTCTACATGGTCGGGTACAACATCCACCACCCCGAACTCGGCAATCCAAACTTCCGACAGATCGTCTCACAGTTAATCGACCGCGAGTATGTCGTCTCTGAGTTCTTCAACGGCTTTGCATCAGAACCCACACGGAGCACTGGACTCTTTGGCTATCAGCAGTACAGTCAGGACGACGCTACCCTCGAGGGCACTACATCGACCAACCCCATCTCGGTATTCCCGGGATCTGACGGCGAAATCGATCCCGAACGCGTCAGGCAACTGTTCACCGAGGCCGGCTACCAGTACGACGATGACGTGTTACTCGAGTAACTGCCGTCGCGACCGGGCGACTGGATCGCCCGTCCGATTCCGCCTGACTCGCTGACGTCTCGAGTCCCATCTGCGCCGCTCGTCGCTTTCGGTGAATCATGCACTGGACTGGTGTGGGGTGACTCGCAATTGCCGATGGCACTGACTCAGGACCGGTCGCTATTAATGTGCTCCAGCCCTAGTTACTAGTCCCGCATGGCTCTCGTTAGCGTCGTGTTAGATCTCGCCCTCGTGGTTGCGGCGATGCTCGTCACGGCGACGCTTCTCATCGTCGGCCCGCGTCGAATCGCGGCTGCGCTCCAGGATGCCCGCTGGCGACTCGAGATGTGTTTGCTGCCGCTCGCGGTGCTGGCGTTTGTGCTGTTCATTCGGTGGTCGACTGTTGATATCGTTATCAGGATCGAACGCCGCGTGTTCGGAAACAATCTTTCGCCGCATCTGTTCGAATTGGAGCAGTTGCTCTTCCCGGTGAATCCGGTGACCGTCCTGCAAGCGTTCGCATCGCCAGTTGTCACCGAGTTTTTCGTGTTCGTGTACATCTACGGCTATGCGTTCTTGCTGTTGTTCCCTTTCATCGCGTACTTCGCGCTCGACGAGATGGATGACCTCTCGACGTTGATTCTGGCGTTTACAGTGAACTATGCGATTGGGCTGGCCTTCTACATCCTGTTTATCGCCTATGGACCACGCAACTACGACCCGTTGTTGTTCGAGCCGTTGCTCTACGATGTCTTCCCACAGGCCAGGTCGTTGACGAACCAGGTCAACCAGAACACGAACGTCTTCCCGTCGTTGCACACATCGCTGTCGATGACGGTGTTCTTCCTCGCGTGGTTGACACGCGAAAAGTACCCACTGTGGGTGCCGATTTCTGGTGTCCTGGCCATTAGTGTCGGCGTTTCAACGATGTATCTCGGCATTCACTGGTTCTCGGATGTCGTCGCGGGAACCGCGCTTGCACTGATCAGCGTCTACATCGGCCGCAACTACACGGTTCGGGGTATCCACCGGTCGATCCGTAGCTATCTCGATTCACAGCTTGGTAAGCGCGGACGCACAGACCAGAAATACGAGTGAGTGTGGCTGAGGCGGGTATGCGTGCACGAGTGAGCGTGAGGCGGGTATGCGTGCACGAGTGAGCGTGAGGTGGGTATGCGTGCACGAATGAGCGTGAGGCGGGTATGCCTGCCCTGACATCCGCGTTCCACCGTCGTCTTCACCACTCAGTAGCAACGCTTTCCGATCCCGATCAACCGGCCTTCGATATCAAACCCACCTGCATTCTGTTCCCCACGAAATAGACCGTTATAGCCCCTCTCCGAGCTGTCCCACAGTGAAGGGTGCCAGTATCCTTATCCCTTGGAGTCTCCTAGTCATCGATATGTCCTCCCCCGACGATACGTCGCCGCCGAAACCCGGAGTCGAGGATATCGTATCGCCAAGCCAGGCGATCATCGAAGCCGTCGCCGATCGAGAGGGAGTCGACCCAACCGAGATCGAACCGCCGGCGTACGACCCGCTGTACACCGTCATCAATCCAGAAGCACTCGACTCACTCTTCAGAGACGTCACACATGGCACCAGCGGTCAAACCCATCCTGTTCCTCACGCTACACCCCACGCTGACACCCCGGCCCAGACTGATCCTGACTCCGTCGGCCGAGTCGAACTCGAGTACGAGGGATATGCCGTCACCGTGTATAGCGACGGTCGGATCGAACTGGATGACGTGTCGGGTTCGGACGAGTCGGTTAGTGTTGGGAAAGAGTAGTTCTCGTTGTCGTTATCGTTGCCGTTGTCGTTGTCGTTGCCGTTGCCGTTGTCGTTGTTGTGGTCTTGTGTTTGCGTTCGCGTACGTGTTCGTGCTCGTGTTCGTGTTCGTGCTCGTGCTCGTGTCCACCTCACCTCCAACCCGTACTACTCTGCCCAGTACGCCTCCCCGGGTTCGGTCTCGAACAGCGCCCGCTGGAGGAGGTCGATGGCCTTCTCGAGTCCCTCGCGGGAACTCGTGAGCGAGTCCTCGTGTTCGATGCTGAGGGTGCCGTCGTAACCGACCATCCGCAGGGTTGAGACGATATCCTTCCAGTGGGTCTCGCCGTGGCCGTAGCCGACTGACCGGAACAGCCACGAGCGATTCGGTTCGTCGTCGTAGGCCGTCGTATCGAGGACGCCCTTCTCGCGGGCCTGCGCGTCGTAAATTTTGGTGTCCTTCGCGTGGACGTGATGGATCGCATCACGCTCGCCCAGATATCGAATCGCGTCGCTGATCGTAATTCCTTGCCAGTAGAGGTGTGACGGATCGAAATTTGCTCCGATCCGTTCGCCGGTTTCCTCGCGCAGGCGGGCCATCCCGTGTGGTTCGTAGACCAGCATGTTTGGGTGCATCTCGATGGCTACGTCGACATCGTGCTCGTCTGCGTGAGCAGCGATGTCTGTCCAGTAGTCGACGGCCACGTCCCACTGATAAGACAGCGCTTCGTCGTGCTCGGGCGGCCACGGTGCCGTGATCCAGTTCGGCACCTCGTCGTCCGGACCGCCCGCTGGCAGGCCCGAGAAGCAGGTGACGACGCCGACGTCGAGCTGGTCGGCCAGTTCGATCGCTTCACGGAGTTCGGTGTCGGCGGTCGCCGCGCGCTCGTCGTCCGGATGGAGCGGATTGTTGTGCGTCGCAAGCGCGCTGATCTCCAGTCCGTACTCCTCGAGGAGGTCGTGTACCGCCGCCTGTGCATCCGCATCGTGGAGGTACTCTGCACGAGGTAGATGGTCCTGTCCGGGGTGACCGCCGACGCCCGGCTCGAGTGCGTCGACGCCCTGTTCGGCGAGATACGAGAGCGCGCCCTCGAGTGACTCATCAGCGAGCGGTGGAGTGTGAACGCCGAGTTGCATACGAGACGACGAACGAGAAGCGGCGAGATAAAACGCGGGTGCGGCGGCCGACTGAACCGCTACTCGTCGAACGAAATGGTCGTCTTTGTATCGCTCGAGCGGTAGATTCCGTCGATGATTTCCTGTACCAACAGCGCCTGCTCGACGCTCCCGTTGCCGCCGTTCTTGCCGAGAACTCGGTCGAAGAACGCCCGTTGTTCGGCTGTGTGGGTATCGTTCTGGCGGGTGTCGATCGACGTATTCTCGAGATGTGGCGAGCCGCCAGTGCTCGCAGAGTGAATTGTCAACCCGCCCTCGAGCAGGTCGAATCGGGCCGCAGCGTCCGAGCCGTGGATGACGAACTTGTGATTTGCCGGTCGGTTCGTCGCCCAGGCGACTTCCAGACTGATCGTCCGGTCATCGGTACAGCGGACGAACGCACTCGCCGAGTCATCGACGTCGAACCCTCGCGGGCCGACATCCTCGCCCCACATATCCAGATAGGCGTACTCCTCGCGCGACCCGAACTCGCTTCGAGCAATGCCAGACACTTCCATGACTGGTGGGTACTCGAGTAGGTAGAGCGCGAGGTCGATGGCGTGGACGCCGAGGTCGATGAGTGCGCCGCCGCCGGCAATCTGTCGGCGAGTGAACCACGAGCCGCGGCCCGGAATACCCCGTCGGCGGACGTAGTTGGCTTCGACGTGGGTCACGTCACCGAGTGCGCCGCGGTCGATCCGGTCTTTGAGAATCTGGACGGTGTTCGCAAACCGGTTGTTGAACCCGACCATGCAGTAGCTGTCGGTCTCCCGCGCGGCTGTTGCGATTCGTTCGGCGCTCTCGTAGTTGTGGGCGAGGGGCTTCTCGAGGAGGACGTGGATCCCCTGGTCGAAGGCGTCGACGGCGTACTCTTCGTGGTACTTGTTTGGCGTCGTGATGATCACAGCGTCGACCGTTTCGTACAGCTCCTGGTGGTCTTCGTAGACATCGACGTTGTACCGTCTGGCGAACCGTTGTCTGGCTTCCGCGGCCACGTCCATTCCACCGACGAGCGGGACATTCAACTCGCGGAGGCGCTCGGCGTGGTACTGGCCGATGTTACCGAGGCCCACAATTCCGGTGTTGATGTCGGAGCGATCGTCTGTCATAGCGGGAATCTGTTAGCCGGTTTCGAACAAGTACACCATTTGTCGCTATACCAAACCTTGGGGGCGAACCACCTTTTGTCCATTGGTGGTGGGGGACTCACGTGTCGGCTTCCGTCGCGGCTGGGCCGGAGCCGCCGTCTGAGGGCTCCGTCAGGCCGTGTCGGAGTGCGTCGCCTGTCGCCGTCTCGAAGAGGTGGATCTTCGAGCGGTCGAGGACGACGTTGACGTCTTTCCCCTCGTGGATGTCGGTATCCGGCGTCACGCTCATCAGCAACTGATCCGACGCAGTCGCGGGGTCCTGTTCCATCGACCGGTCTGCGGCCTCCGAAAGGAGCAGATAGACGAACACCTCATCGCCCATCGGCTCCAGCACGTCAGCTGTCGCCCCCAGTTCGGCTGTCTGCTCGGCCACGCCATCAGCCGTCGCCACGAGGTGTACGTCCTCCGGCCTGACACCGAGCGTGAGCGTCTCGCCAACGTCCATCGACGGAACCAGCTCCGGCTCGAACGCCACGTCGACGTTCTCCGACTCGAACCCCGTCGCCGTGAGTTCTCCCTCCATAAAGTTCATCGATGGCGACCCGATGAACCCCGCAACGAACAGGTTCGCCGGCTCGTTGTAGCACTCGAGTGGTGGCGCGAGTTGCTGGAGTTTTCCTTCGTTGAGGACGGCGATTCGGTTCGACATGGTCATCGCCTCGGCCTGGTCGTGGGTGACGTAGATGATGGTCGTCCCCAGTTCGCGGTGGAGGCGCTGGAGTTCGGTTCGCATGTGGACGCGCAGTTTGGCGTCCAGGTTAGCGAGCGGTTCGTCCATGAGGAAGACGTCGGGGTTGCGGACGATGGCGCGGGCGATGGCGACGCGCTGGCGCTGGCCGCCGGACATCTCGTCGGGCATCCGGTCGAGCATGCCCTCTAACTGGACGATGTCGGCGGCCTGTTCGACGCGACGTCTGACCTCCTCGTCGTCGTACTTTCGTAACCGGAGGCCGAAGGAGATGTTCTCGAAGACGTCCATGTGGGGGAACAGCGCGATGTTCTGGAAGACCATCGCGACGCCGCGGTCCTTCGGGGCCAGGTTCGTCACCTCGCGGTCGCCGATGTAGACGTTCCCCTCGGTTGGCTTTGTGAGTCCCGCGACAGTTTCCATGGTCGTCGACTTGCCACAGCCAGAGGGGCCGACGAACGTGACGAACTCGCCGTCTTCGATCTCCATCGAGACGTCGTTGACCGCGGTGACGTCTTCGTAGCGTTTCGTGATGTGTTCGAGTTGAACGCGTGCCATAGTGTGGTTTCCTCCGTTTTCACTCCTTGAGCGCGCCTGCGGTCAGGCCGCTGACGATCTTTTCCTGTGCGATGATGACGAGAATCGCGACGGGGATCACCCCGATGATGCTCGACGCCGCCATCAGGTGATACATCACCTCGTACTGGCCCTGGTAGCCGAGGATGCCCTCGAGTATCGGGGCCCAGTTTTCCGGTTGGCCGTCGGTCATCAGGAACGAGAAGAAGAACTCGTTGTAGACGGCGATGAACGTCAACACGCCGGCGGTCGCGACACCAGGAGCTGACAGGGGAATGATGACCCGGAACAGCGCGCCGAGCCGCGTGGTTCCCTCGACGCGGGCCGCGTCCTCCAGGCCGTCCGGGATCTGTGAGTAGAACGTCGTGAGGATGAAGATGGCGAGTGGCATGAAGATCGCCGACAGGGGCAACACCATCGCGCCGGGCGTGTTGTAGAGACTGCCGTCGCCGGTAATCGGCTCGAGTGCGACGAACTGCGTGTTGAACAGGTCGTTCAGCGGGATGAAAAAGGCCGCTGGTGGGAAGAACGAGATCACCAGCACGAGCAGCATGAGCGGGATCTTTCCGGGGAACTGGAGCCGGCCGAAGGCGTAGCCCGCGAGGCTGGCGATGACCAGCACGACGATGGTCGAGGCCGTCGCGATCACGAAGCTGTTGAAGACGTACCAGTGGAATGGCAGCACCTGGAAGACCTCGACGAACGCACCGGGGTTGAAGCCGTTCGGCGTGAGGATGATGTCCTGTTGTTGTCCTTCTGGCGTCAGCGCGACCATGAGTAACCAGTAGAACGGGAACAGCGTCGTGAACAGGAAGAATATCGTCGCCGTGTAGAACATC
The DNA here is from genome assembly GCF_000025625.1 of Natrialba magadii ATCC 43099. Taxonomy (NCBI): domain Archaea; kingdom Methanobacteriati; phylum Methanobacteriota; class Halobacteria; order Halobacteriales; family Natrialbaceae; genus Natrialba; species Natrialba magadii. The sequence continues at coordinate 14,705 of NC_013922.1, forward strand.
GCCCGGTAGGCGCGGTCCGGGTTGGAAATCGAACTCGCAACCCAGCGCTGGAACGGGCCGCGGTCAAGTTCGGCGTCCTCGCCCTCCACGAGGACGTTGCTCTGCTGTTGGCCGGCCTCGGCTGATTGGCCGCCATCCGTCGCCGTCGCACCGTCATCCGTCGCCGTCGCACCGCCATCTGTCGCCGTCGCAGCCTGTTCGCGGGCGTACGCCCAGTGTTCGGGAACGCCGACGCCGTTGTCATCAGTGCTTGCTGGAGCGTCGGCTTCGGTTTCGGTTGGCGTCTCGTCGGTTTCTGTGCCGGTCGACGTCTCGTCGGTTTCTGTGTCGTCCGTCCTCTCGTCGGTCATCAGTAGATCCCTCCCTCGGTGTCGCGGAAGAAGAACACGTACACCGAGATGATCAGCCCGATCACGAGCGCGGTCGTGAACGCCACTGCTGCCGCAGTCGCGAAGATACGCGTCCCGCCGAACATAGCCTCGACGACGAGACACGTGAGCGACGGCACGGTCGTACAGCCCGCGGTCGACTCAATTAGCCCGTAGACGCGCATCGCGTCCATGGTGCGGAACAGCATCGCGACGAGCAGGGCCGGCAGGACGAGCGGCAGCGTGATCATCTTGAACCGCTGCCACGGCGAGGCACCCGCGACCCGCGCCACGTCGTACAGGCTCCGGTCGACGCTTTGGAGACCGGCCAGGATCAACAGCGCCATGAACGCCGCCGACTTCCAGATGTCCGCGATGAGAATGATAATGAACGAGTCACGACTGTCTGCCAGCGGGTCGGCCCCGAAGACACCGAGCCACTGCATGAGGTCGCTACCGAAGCCAACCTCGGGCTGGAACAGCAGGAAGAAGAGCATCCCCTGAATCACGATCGGCACCGCCCACGGGAGGATGATCGCGACCCGGACCCAGCGCCGTCCCCGGAAGTCCTGATCGAGCACGTACGCCTGCCCGAAGCCGATAACCGTCTCGAAGAAGACGCTGAGCACCGCGAACGCGAGCGTGACGAACAGCGCCTGCTGCAGGAACGGGACACCGAGTTCGACGAACGGGAACGAGGAGGTGACGCCGACGTCCAGGAACTGCCGGGCGAGTCGCGCGTTCCCCGTCAAAATGTCGACGTAGTTCTCGATACCGACGAACTCGCCGAGTGGCTCCGCCCCGCGCGTCTCGTCCGCCCGCAGAGACATGATGAACGTCATGATGAGCGGGTAGAACGCGATCAACGCGAGCAGGGCGAAGGCCGGAATCAGGAGGAGGTAGGCGTAGGCAGCCTCACTCAAATTCTCCATCCAGTTGACGACGGGGTTGCCGGTGCGGTCCTGTTCGGTGTCGAGGTCGGTCTGCGTGCCGATCCCACCCTCGAGGTCCCCTGTCTCGGTGCCGCCATCGGGTTCACTCACCATGTCGGGCTGCCACCTCCGATTCGCTACCCTCGAGGCGTCCGGCCAGGTCCTCCATGGCCTCGCTCGGCGACTTCGCGCCACGATAGGCCGCGTTCACCTCCTGGAAGATGAGCGCGGACTGCTCGGGCCAGACGTCCGTCACGGGACGTGGCACGGCGTTCTCCCCCGCCAGCTGGATCTGGTCGACGTAGCGTGCGATCGGACCGATCTCGTCGGGATCGGCCTCCTCGACCAGATCGATGTTCGGTGGGAGAAAGCCCTGCAACTCGAAGATGGTGAGCATGACCTCGTCGTGGGTGAACGCCTCGAGTACCTGCAACACCTCGTCGATCTGGTCGGTGTACGGACTGACGGTGAGATTCCAGCCCCCGAGCGCAGCAGCCGTGCCACCGACGCCCTCGAACTCGGCTTCGTCTTCGGAGACCGCGTACGGCTGTGTGATGACGCCAAGATCTTCACCGAAGGCGTCGTCTTCTCCCGTCGCAGCGATCGCGAACGGCCAGTTCCGGTTCGCGACCGCATCACCGCCCTCGAACGGGCTGAGTGACTCCTCCTCGGTCCACTGAACGATGGCCGACGGACAGATCTGTGGGTAGCCCTCGAGTGCGTGCTCGTCATCGTCCCCGTGAATGAACGCCCGCATCATGCGAATCGCGTCGAGGACGCTGTCGTCGGTGACGGTGATCGGACGGTCGCCGGCGGTGAACAGGTCCTCCGTGCCACCGAAGTAGCCGCCGCCCCAGGTCGACATGACCTCGTTGAACGTACAGCAGGCAAGCCCCTCGAATGCGGCCGCCTGTGTCGTGAGACCGTAGTTGAGTCCGGCCTCGTCCTGTGCGTCGGCGACCGCCTGCGAGAACGTTTCCCAGCTCGGCGGCTCCGTCGCCCAGTCGCTCGTGTCGTGGCCGGCATCCTCGACGAGGTCCTGGCGGTACAGCATCATCCCGAAGTCAGGAAACAGCGGCAGTCCGTGGATGTCGTCGGTCTCCGGATGGCGGGCCGTCTCGAGTACCTCGTCGAGATAGACGTCCTCGATCCGGTCGACCACGTCGTCGGGGAGTTCCTCGGTGAGGTTCGTCGTCTGCTCGCGCAGGATGAAGGGAATCGTCCAGCCCGTGTCCATCATGTGGATGTCGGGTGGCGCGCGGCCGGCTTGCAGGGTCGACTGGGCTTCCTGCATCCGCTGTGCGGAGTCGCTGACGACTGTCTGGACCTCGACCCTGATGTCCTCGTCGAGTCCGACGTCCCACAGCGCCTGCTGGACGTCGGGTTCGTCACCGTCGGTGTGTAGAATTTCCTCGAAGTCCGTCGCCCCGGTCATGATCACCGTGTCTGGATCGTGTCCGCGGCCAAGACAGCCAGCGATCGTCGTCGCCCCGACTGCCGTAGTCGCCGAGGCTGCGGCCACGAACGAACGACGGGAGACACGCGTGCCCCGCGTTCGAGACTGGTTGGAATTACCGGCGGAACCAGCAGTGGGCTGGTCGGAATTACCGGCGGAACCAGCAGTGGGTCTCGGTCCCATCGAACGTAACGTCACACCGCATACTATCTTAGTGGTTGGCTTGCATACGAGCCCTTAACCTGAACAGTCGCGTCTTGCAACCGGTGTAACCATTGATTACGAACGACTCTCTCAAGTGATATAACGGAGTTCTTCGTGGGGTCACGGTGGCGTGGCTCGCGTCTCGAGTAGAGGGGACAGCGCGCAGTGTACGCCATGTACACCATGTACACCATGTCGTGCCCACGTCGCGTCTATGGCCACGCTGAAAATAGCGTTTGTAGCACCAGCCGTTCGTCTCATTCAGCCGCCGGCCGACTCACAACGACCGCTCGATACCGTCCGCCTAGTCGTCGATCGACGGCGGTTTGTTGCGTCCGATGTGGATCTCGTGTCCCTCGATGTCCTCGAGTGCGGCGACGCGGCCACCGACGGTGACCTCCTCGCCTTCCTCGGTCTCGACGGTGAGGCTCGCGACCTCCTCGCTGACCTCGAAGGAGATGTCGAGGACGCGCCCGCGAACGATTCGGGTGCCGCCAACTTCGACATCGCGGCCCTCGATGGTGGCGTAGAACTCACCACCTTCCTCGATGAGGTCCTTCACGCAGCGTCGAATCGAGGCGTATCTGCGGGGGTAGGAACGCTTCGAGCCGTCCTCGCTCAGTGTCTCTTCGGCGGTCGTCCAGAGGACCGTGCCGAAGAAGCCGGAGACGAGGAAGCCGAGGGAGGAGCGGTTGAAGATGACGCCGTAGCGGTCCTGGTCGTCACGCAGGGCGTCCTGGGTCGCGTAGACGGAGTAGTTCCCGTCTGCGACGGCGATGACCGGCGTCGTGATCCCGCGTCGAGCGCGGACGGTCGTCGCGACGTTCTGGTACTCGAACTCCGCCGGTGTGGGTGCTTCGTCGGCTGGCGTAATGAGCAGATCCACGCTAACGCCGGCGTCGACGGCGTTGCGGAGTTCGTCCTCGAACCGGGTCAGCAGACCAGGTGTCAGCGACAGCGACAGTTCGTACTCCGCGGCGTCGATGACCTCCTCCAGGTATCGAAGGATCGTCGACCGGGACTTGACCAGCGAGACGGCCTCGGTGTCACGGGCGGGCGCGGTGTAGCGCGCCTCCAGTTCGTCGATCATCTGCTCGAGCGAACTCTGAACGTCGTCGAAGGCCTCGCCGGGATCGATCGCGACGACCTTCATCGGACGCGATTCGCGCAGTTCGACCAGTCCACGGTCGCTGAGGCTGCGGACGGTGTCGTAGACGCGGGGCTGTGGGATGTCGGTCCGGTCGGCAATTTCGCTCGCCGTGAGCTGGCCGTGCTCTAGAACGGTCAGATAGGCGTCGATCTCGTACTCGCCGAGGTTGAACCGATCCCCGACGCGCTCGACGGTCGAGCGCAGTTCGTCTGATGCCATACCCACACCTACGGTCCCGATGGATAAATGATTTATTATGCATCGAGTAGCATCTCTTTTCGAAATCAGGTTAGTTTCACGTTGGGTCGAAAGCGAGCGCCGTTCATGGCTTCTCACGACCTGTTCGAAGACCACACCGAGGGCTGAAAGCGGGGCCACGACCGCCACTGCACTCGCGTCGAAACTGAATACCCGAGTGTGCGGACAGAACCCTTAACCACTGCCGCCGTGAGTTTGTTCCCATGCTAGAGGACCTGCTGGAGGGGACGCGATCACCCGTCGAGGTGCTCCAGGACAACGTTCCCTTCGGTGTCAGCGAGGTCATCGTGGCAGTCGTCGTGCTGGTGATCGGCTGGTACCTCTCGAACGTCGTCGTCCGTCTCACTGGTCGGACCGTTGCTCGCCGAATCGAGCGGCCGAGCGTCACCCGAACGGTTCTCCGTGGGGTGCGAATCTCCGTGCTCGTCGTGGCGTTCGCCGTCGCGGCTGGCGTACTTGGCGTCGGTGATACAGAAATTCTCCTCTCGGTTACCGTTATCTCCGCCGTCATCGCCGTCGTCCTCGCACCGCTGGTCAGTAGTTTCGTTACTGGAATCTTCGTGCTCGCAGATCGGCCCTACGAAATCGGCGACATGATCGAAATCATCGACGAGGGCCACACCGGTTTCGTCGAGGACATCACGATCAGGTACACGAAAATTTTCACACTCGAGAACACCTTCATCGTGATCCCGAACTCGGAGATCTACAACCGTGATGTCATCAACTACTCCGCGGAGGACGAGCGGACGCGAATCTCGGTCGAGTTCGAGGTGACCTACGAGAGTGACCTCGAGGCTGCTCGTCGACACGCAGAGCGGGCGGCGCGAAGCGTCGACATGGTTATCGGCGGTGGTCCGGATATCCGGATTGGGAGCGCCCGATATGCGGCTGCGCCGGTCTGTACCATTGACTCCTACGCTGACAACGGAGTCGTGCTTACGCTGGCGTTCTGGGTCCAACACCCCTACAAACAGCGGATCGCCCGTTCAGAGGTCCAGTCGGCGGTCCGGTCACGCTTCGCGGATCTGGATATCGAGTTCGCGTACCCACACCGTCACCACGTCTTCGATAATACGACGGGTGTTGCCCGCGTTACGGTCGGCGATGGAGACGATGGCGACAGCCCCGCTCCCGGACACGAGCACAGAAACGCACACGATGCCGACCGCGAAGGGGAAGCGATACGGGCAGACTCCGATGTGGAGTCAGGCGACTCCTGACGGTAGCGGAGCAGAACGGGAGAATCACGATATATAGTTTAAAAGGACAATCGAAACCAGGGAACAGGAACTGCTTGTCGGCCGGAACGGCGGTAGCGGTTCCGATGATGAAAGAATAAGAAACGGTCCTGTCTGTCGTCAGTCCTTGCCCACTACGCGTGCGCGCTTTCGACAGTGACGACCTCGCAGTCGAGGTGTGTTCGCAGATAGCGGTCGATATCCGGATTGTCCGTCAACCGACGGAAGATGCGACGCAGGCGACTCGCCTGCTGGCTGCCGATAACGACGATATCAGCATCCTCGGCCGCAACCTCGTCGAGAATACTCTCTTCGACGAGGAACCCGGTTCGGACGACGTACCGGGCGTTCTCGATTGGCCCGATCGATCGCTCGACCGCGTTTTTTAGATCGATTCTCGTTACTTTCTTCCCGTTCTGATAGAGGTCCACATGTAGAACCGTGATCGCCGCATCGCGCTCGCGGGCGATCTCGATTGCCTCCTCGAGTGTCCGCCGCGAGTGTTTCGTCAGTGGATATCGAACGGGAACCACGACAAGCGCCATTACAGCATCGAACGATTCCCGCGCGGGTAAAGGTTTCAGTTAGTGCTACTCTCGTATGGGTAAGCCCATCATACTCACGCGATGGCGACTGCCGACGGGTGTCGCCGGGACAGACAGTCATTTACCGAGCGCGTGAATACCCCACAGTATGCGATCGATCGTCACCGAGGACGGCGACACCGTCTTCATCTCGCAAACAGACGGCGATACGGGGTCGAAGGGCCCTTTCCTCGTCGTTTACGAAACGAGCGACGCTGACAGCCGCTATGGGTGGTTCTGTACGAACTGCGAGGATGTCGACAACGCGATGGACTCCATGGGCCGGATCAAGTGCAACCAGTGTGGGAACTTCCGGAAACCCACGGAGTGGGACGCAGCACACGAATAGGGCGGCTGATTCCGCCTCTCGTCGTGTCCCCACACTATCCCCGTCCGTTCTCGCCGTAATCTCTCGTTTTGCTAATTGACTATTACCGCCTTGTCGCTCCGTGACTGGAGACTGATTGTCAACAAAACACTGTATTGCGATTGCATTTGTCTCGTCGAACCCGAATTTGGGATTCGTACCAACATTTATGCTACTGGGTGACGTACCTCGATACGAATGGGTCCTGTTAACATGCGACTCGTCGAGCAGGCCAGGTCGATCTTCGCCGAGCTTGGATACACCGTCGAAGGAACCGGCCCCGAGTTTCGGGCCGAACGCGCGTGGAAAGTCGTCCACGTAAACACAGTCTTCGAGAACGCCGAACTTCCGTCCTCATCGTCGACCGAACAGTTCCACTGTTTCGTCGCCCACCCCGAGGACGCAGCCGATCTCGAAAACCAGCTTCTTAGCACAAACCCCAGCTACGAGTGGGCCATCATCGCCGTCGACGGGGACGACTATCAGGTCGAACGCGCCCCACCGGGACCGCGCGTCTCCGCCTGACTCGCGTCCCGTCGAGTCCCGTCCAGCCCGCACCGCACCCACACTCACCGCCACATTCCGACCCATTTTCACCATTTCTACGGCCGTGAGCGATCGGCCCGCCTGTCCTCCACGTATAGTGGTCACAGCACCTTGCTCACTCCACTCACTCAGAGTACCCCGATCACCGCCGATCACTCCACTCACTCAGAGAGCGCCCGTCGCACCGCCGACACACCCGCACCCGTGTCCACCGACGCACCGAGGGACTCGAGTACGTCGCCGAGTGCCGTCACGACGTAGATCACGTTCTCGGGCCGGGCGGAGTACCCCATACAGCCGATCCGGAAGATCTCTCCCTCGAGGTCGCCGAGACCGCTCGCGATCTCGAGATCGTAGCGTTCGATGAGTTCAGAACAGACCTCGCCGTCGTCGATCCCGTCCGGAACGCGGACCGCGTTGAGGCTTGGCAGCCAGAACTCGTCCGGCGCGTTCATCTCGAGTCCCATCCCCTCGACACCGGCTTTCAGCGCGCCGGCGAGTCGCTCGTGGCGCGCCCAGCGTTCTTCGATTCCTTCCTCGGCGACGAGTCGCAACGCCTCCCGAATCGCGTAGACGTTCGTGATCGGCGCGGTGTGGTGGTAGGCACGTTCGTCGCCCCAGTAGCCCTCGAGCAACGAGAGGTCGAGATACCACGAGCGCGGGTCCTCCTCACGCGAGAGGACCTTCTCCATCGCCTCGTCCGAGAGCGTGAGCGGACTCGCGCCCGGTGGACAGGAGAGACACTTCTGGGGCCCCGCGTACGCGACGTCGATATCCCACTCGTCGACGCGGAGTTCGACGCCACCGATCGAGGTGACGGTATCGGCGATGACGAGCGCATCGTGGTCGTGCGCGGCCGCAGTCAGCTCTGGGACGTTCGGCTGGAGCACGCCTGTACTCGTCTCCGCGTGAACGAAGCCAAAGACGTCGGGTTCGTGTTCGGCTACCGCGTCGGAAACGGTGGCTGGCTCGAGTGGTTCGCCCCAGGGCGCGTCGACTTCGACAACCTCACCGCCAGCCCGGCGTGCCATCGAGGCCATTCGGCCGCCGAAGTAGCCGTTCGTCGGCACGAGCATGGTGTCGCCTGGCTCGACGAGATTCCCGATTGCGGCCTCCATTGCAGCCGAACCGGTTCCAGAGACGGGAATCGTCCACTGATTATCCGTCCGGAAGGTGTAGCGAAGCAGTTCCTGCACCTCGTCCATAATCTCGACGAACGACGGGTCGAGATGGCCGACTAGCGGCGTGCTCATCGCCTGCAACACGCGCGGGTGCACCTCGCTTGGACCGGGTCCCATCAGTGTTCGATCCGGCGGCGTTAACTCGCTGATTGTCGACACATCGACCGACTCACTCGAATCGTCAGCGGTTGGCATAGATAGACGTGGTATCGGCTCCCTCAAAAACGTTCACGCCTCCCCTGTCTTTCGTGCCGTCGTTCCCACAACGCTGTCTTTCGTGTCGTCGTTCCCACAACGCTGTCTTTCGTGTCGTCGTTCCCACAACGCTGTCTTTCGTGTCGTCGTTCCCACAACGCTGTCTTTCGTGTCGTCGTTCCCACAACGATACACTGACCGCGTATCTTTATGCTCCCGTGTCAGGTAGTGACTGCCGCAATGGTTTTCAAGAAGATCACCCTTATCGGCACCAGCTCGGAAAGCTTCGACGACGCAGCGGACAACGCAATCGACCGCGCAGAAGAGACGCTCCAGAACGTCCAGTGGGCAGAGGTCGACGAACTGGGCGTCGAGGTCGCGACTGCAGACAATCGCGAGTATCAGGCTGAGGTCACCGTTGCGTTCAAACTCGAAGACTAAGCCTCCAGCCCCCATCAAAACTCGACACAGGCCACAGTACCATCCACAGGACTGAAAAACAAAACAGACGGACGACGGACGTATCGCGGTGGGTACTCCTCCTCGAGTTACGTCCGGAACGACTCGCCACAGCCACACTCACTCACGACGTTCGGGTTCTCGACGTGGAATCCCTCCGCCTGCAGTCCACTCTCGTAATCGAGGATACTTCCCTCGATATATTTCAGACTCGCCGGATCGACGAACACGCGAAGGTCGTGGTGTTCGTAAATCGTGTCGTCCTCGTCTGGCGCGTCGTCGAAGCGCATCCCGTAGGAGAGCCCCGCACATCCGCCCTGCTGAACGAACAGGCGCAGCCCGGCTTCGTTCGCGTCCATTCCCTCGCTGTCGAGCAACGAAAGCGCCTGTTCTGCGGCACTCTCGGTGATTTCAATCTCCGGGCGCGTCTCCGCCTGTCCGCCATCCATACTGTCCGTGCTCATATGCACTCATTCCCGGGCGACGATGTTAACCTTGACGCCCCCGGAACACCAGACACTGCACGACACTATACCGGCGGACGCGTTCCAACCCCGACACTCGTACCTCACTGTACACTCGCCCGCCTGGCAGCGCGGTAGTACGACCCGAACTCGAGTCGATCGTTCCGTGAGAGTTCGATGTCGTGTTCCGCGAGCAACTCGAGCATCCGTTCGACGTCACACTCGTACCACATCGCGAGGAGTCGAACGTTTCGCTGCGCGTAATCGTAGTTCCGCTCGAGAACCCGCCCGTCGGTCGGATCGACCTCACGCGGTTGCATCATACTCAACTGTGAGACGCAGCTACGTAAAACCAGGCTGGGGAGTAGCCGGGTCGTGCAAACGGTGTAGGCTCTGACTACGAGTCGTCGACCGTCTCCGCTCCGCTCCGATCCAGACGTACCCGCACGCTGTTGGCGTGTGCGTCGAGTCCCTCGGCGTCCGCGAGCGTCGTGATCGTCTCGCCGAGTTCATTGAGCCCGTCCGACGAGAGGCGCTGCACTGTCGTCGACCGAAGGAACGTCTCGACGGAGAGTCCACCAGTCACGCGTGCACCGCCGTTCGTCGGTAGAACGTGATTCGTCCCACTGGCGTAATCGCCGGCCGCGACTGGTGTTTCAGGACCCAGGAAGACGCTTCCTGCGCTATCGATGCGCTCGAGCAGTGACTCGTCGTCGTCCGCAATGATCGAGAGATGCTCTGGCGCGTACTCCTCCGTGAACAGAATGGCCTCGCTCATCGAGCGTGCCAGAAGGACGCCACTGGCATCGTTCTCGAGTGCCTGACGAATTACATCTTCGCGCTCGCTCGCGTTGGCTTGCTCGCCGACGGCGTCGGCGATTGCCGTTGCCGTGTCTGCGTCATCAGTCACGGCGACGACCGAAGCGTTTGGATCGTGTTCCGCCTGCGCAACTAACTCAGCTGCGACGAGAGTGGGATCGGCAGTCTCGTCGGCGACGACGACGATTTCGCTCGGACCGGCCAAAAAGTCGATTTCGACGTCACCGCGGACCGCTGCCTTGGCTGCGGTGACCCACTTGTTCCCCGGCCCGACTACCTTCTGGACACGCGTGATGGATTCGCTTCCGTAAGCGAGAGCCGCAATTGCCTGTGCGCCCCCGACACTATAGACTGCGTCTGCACCCGCGATGTGGATTGCCGCGAGTGTCGCTGGGTTCAGTTCATCCGCTGGCGGCGTTACAACGGAGACGTGCTCAACGCCTGCGACGACCGCCGGGACGACTCCCATGATCGCACTCGACGGATATGCTGCTTCCCCGCCGGGGACATAGACGCCAACGCGATCGATCGGTCGGAATCGTCGACCCAGTTCACGTCCGTTGCTGAACTCGCGTCGCCAGTCCTCAGGAATCTGCGCTTCGTGGAACTCTTTGACGTTGGCCGCTGCGGTTTCGATTGCTTCGCGGAGGTCCGGATCAAGCTCGTCGTACGCGCGCTCACACTCGTCCGTTATCTCGAGGTTTCCCACTTCGACACCGTCGAACTCACTTGTGAACTCACGGATAGCGACGTCTCCCTCCTCGCGGACGCGGTCGACAATCTCTCGTACATCCCCGCGAACGCTCTCAATCCCCGCATCTCGCTCGAAAAAAGCAACCCGGTCGTCCGGACCGAGATCAGCTATTTCGCGCACGTCGGTTGTCATGTATCTGCGTTGGGTTGGCAGTCGAAAAACCGTTTCCTTCCCCGCGTACGCGCAACACTTGTGGAGAGCTATTCGTGGATCGATTTGTTTGGTTATGGTGTAGTCTACGTGTCGCCTTCCGGATTCGTCTCTGAATCTTGTTCCGGATTTTCGACTGTCCAGATCCCGACTGCATCCAGTGTCGCACGCACGAAAAGGTATACAAGCAGTGTAAACCCGATAATTGCGAGGGGAGCCTGGAGCATCTCCGCGATACCACGTCCGAGGAGAAGTTGGCTGAATCCGCGAACGAAGAAACTCAGAATCACGAGCGCGAGCGCGATGATAGAGAGTTTGACGAACCCTGATTGATCCATACTCTCTGCTACGTGTCCACGAGCGCTAAATCGTGTCGGTCACACTCCATCTCGTTTAGTCCTGTTGGATAGTACAGTACTGGTCTATTACGGGAGGAACAGGATGTGTACGTTGTGATAACGGGAAATGACCGCCCTCTCGAGCCATCACTCCCCGTCAATGACCAACGTGGTTCAGACGTCGATTGAGACGACGGTCTTATATAGTAACCCTCTCCTCGTCATTAATGCGAACGACGTGGCGCACGCCGCCACGTTCCCTCTGGCCGTTTCCCGGCACGGAGGTAGGAATTGTATCCACTCCCCGTCTCTCTCCCTTTCGGGAGGTGACACTTGGGCATCGATGTCGTCTATGTCACTGCCGGTCATCCGGCAGTGCGAGACGACGCCCTTAAGTACATACGAGGATTTGGATACGATTGCAAAGAAATGCGTGACTGACGAAGCGTTCACTCGCTTCGTCGTCGGACGATTTGGGTTCGAAGGGGTTAAGTACCCCAGACGGCCTACGAATACGTCCGAAGGAAATGAGGATCCTACCCCTGCGGTCCGCCGTACAGATGGGATCTGATGTTAGCCTTGGTAGTTCGGTGACGCCCGATCGGTTCACGATCGTGGTTGGTCACCGAACGTGGACCCATGTGTGAGTGCACGAGACATTAGCATTCACCGCCAACCCCCCAGCCTTGCGCTGGGGAGACCATTCCGGTTGATCCTGCCGGAGGTCATTGCTATTGGAGTCCGATTTAGCCATGCTAGTTGTACGAGTTTAGACTCGTAGCAGATAGCTCAGTAACACGTGGCCAAACTACCCTATGGATCCAGACAACCTCGGGAAACTGAGGCTAATCTGGAATACGACTCTCATCCTGGAGTGGAGAGAGTCCGAAATGCTCCGGCGCCATAGGATGTGGCTGCGGCCGATTAGGTAGACGGTGGGGTAACGGCCCACCGTGCCAGTAATCGGTACGGGTTGTGAGAGCAAGAGCCCGGAGACGGTATCTGAGACAAGATACCGGGCCCTACGGGGCGCAGCAGGCGCGAAACCTTTACACTGCACGCCAGTGCGATAAGGGGACTCCAAGTGCGAGGGCATATAGTCCTCGCTTTTTGCGACCGTAAGGTGGTCGCGGAATAAGTGCTGGGCAAGACCGGTGCCAGCCGCCGCGGTAATACCGGCAGCACGAGTGATGACCGCTGTTATTGGGCCTAAAGCGTCCGTAGCTGGCCGCGCAAGTCTATCGGGAAATCTCTTCGCTTAACGGAGAGGCGTCCGGTGGAAACTGTGTGGCTTGGGACCGGAAGACCAGAGGGGTACGTCTGGGGTAGGAGTGAAATCCCGTAATCCTGGACGGACCACCGGTGGCGAAAGCGCCTCTGGAAGACGGATCCGACGGTGAGGGACGAAAGCTCGGGTCACGAACCGGATTAGATACCCGGGTAGTCCGAGCTGTAAACGATGTCTGCTAGGTGTGACACAGGCTACGAGCCTGTGTTGTGCCGTAGGGAAGCCGTGAAGCAGACCGCCTGGGAAGTACGTCCGCAAGGATGAAACTTAAAGGAATTGGCGGGGGAGCACTACAACCGGAGGAGCCTGCGGTTTAATTGGACTCAACGCCGGACATCTCACCAGCATCGACAATGTGCAGTGACGGTCAGTGTGATGAGCTTACCTGAGCCATTGAGAGGAGGTGCATGGCCGCCGTCAGCTCGTACCGTGAGGCGTCCTGTTAAGTCAGGCAACGAGCGAGACCCGCACTCCTAATTGCCAGCAACACCCTTGTGGTGGTTGGGTACATTAGGAGGACTGCCAGTGCCAAACTGGAGGAAGGAACGGGCAACGGTAGGTCAGTATGCCCCGAATGTGCTGGGCGACACGCGGGCTACAATGGCCACGACAGTGGGATGCAACGCCGAAAGGCGACGCTAATCTCCGAAACGTGGTCGTAGTTCGGATTGAGGGCTGAAACTCGCCCTCATGAAGCTGGATTCGGTAGTAATCGCGCCTCAGAAGGGCGCGGTGAATACGTCCCTGCTCCTTGCACACACCGCCCGTCAAAGCACCCGAGTGGGGTCCGGATGAGGCCCGGTTTCCGGGTCGAATCTGGGCTCCGCAAGGGGGCTTAAGTCGTAACAAGGTAGCCGTAGGGGAATCTGCGGCTGGATCACCTCCACAGATCGGGACTGGGGCGACGCCCCAGCCCACCTTTCAGTCCACGTTCGGTTACACCACCCACCCGCCGAACCGAACGGGCACCTTTGAACTACCAAGGCTAACGCTTCGTTCCCTCCAGTTTGGAGGGGTGGGCCCATAGCTCAGTGGGAGAGTGCCTCCTTTGCAAGGAGGATGCCCTGGGTTCAAATCCCAGTGGGTCCATATCGCGTCACGGTCTCTTTGAGATCGCGGCGCACGAACCGATGCACCACTCCGCGTAAGCGTGAGTGGGAAGGGTCAATGCAGGCCAGCCGTCTACTGGCGTGCAGATGAGACCGTGTGTACGTGTAGTCCAGGCGTCCACTGGACCCGTTCCCGGGTCACGATATGCTACACTTCTGGTGTAGCGCCGATCCGATGAACGTGGCTACTGTGCCAGCTGGTGGATCGCTCGGCTTGAGAGCTGAAGACGGACGTGCCAAGCTGCGATAAGCCTCAGGGACCCGCACGGAGGGAAAGAACTGAGGATTTCCGAATGGGAATCCCCACCGCAATTGCTTCGCGCAATGGGGAACGCCGAGAACTGAAACATCTCAGTATCGGCAGGAAAAGAAAACGTAATGTGATGTCGTTAGTACTGGCGAAGGAACGCGATACAGTCCAAACCGAAGCCTTCGGGCAATGTGGTGTTCGGACTGACGATCACTCTCCGAAACTCGACACGAAGTCTCTTGGAACAGAGCACGAGACAGGGTGACAGTCCCGTACTGTCGACGAGTAAGAGACGAGTCAGCTCCAGAGTATCGGGGGTTGGATATCCCTCGTGAATATCCCAGGCATCGACTGGGAAGACTAAACACTCCTCAAGACCGATAGCGAACAAGTAGTGTGAACGAACGCTGAAAAGCACCCCACAAAGGGAGGTGCAATAGGGCGTGAAATCAGTTGGCGATAGAGCGACAGAGCATACAAGGTCCGCCGAGTAACGACCGAGACGCGAGTCTCTAGTAGGAATCGACGGAAGCCGATGTTCTGTCGTACGTTTTGAAAAACGAACCAGGGAGTGTGCCTGATTGACGAGTCTAACTCGAGAATCGAGGAAGGCGTAGGGAAACCGACATGGCCGCAGTCTTACGACGAGGGCCGCCGTGTTCAAGCGCGGGGAGTCAATCGGGCACGACCCGAAACTGGATGATCTAGACGTGGGCAAGGTGAAGCGTGCCGAAAGGCACGTGGAGGCCTGTTAGTGTTGGTGTCCTACAATACCCTCACGTGACCTACGTCTAGGGGTGAAAGGCCCATCGAATCCGGAAACAGCTGGTTCCAACCGAAAGATGTCGAAGCATCACCTCTGCCGAGATAGTTCATGGGGTAGAGCGACGGATTGGGGGACCGCACTCCGAGAGGAGTGCGCCCCCCTGTCCAACTCCGAACCTATGAACGTCGTTCGACGCAGGGAGTCCGGTGCACGGGGTAAGCCTGTGTACCGTAAGGGAGACAACCCAGAGCTGGGTTAAGGTCCCAAAGTGTGGATTAAGTGCGATCGAAGGTGGTCTCAAGCCCTAGACAGCCGGGAGGTGAGCTTAGAAGCAGCTACCCTCTAAGAAAAGCGTAACAGCTTACCGGCCGAGGTTTGAGGCGCCCAAAATGATCGGGGCTCAAATCCACCACCGAGACCGAGCCGTACCCCTGACAGGGTAATCGCGTAGGTTGGCGTTCTGTTCGGGTGGAAGCACGGATGAGAATTCGTGTGGACCGTTCAGTAACGAAAATCCTGGTCATAGTAGCAGCGTTAGTCGGGTTAGACCCCCGACGGCCGAACGAGTAAGGGTTCCTCAGCAATGCTAATCAGCTGAGGGTTAGCCGGTCCTAAGTCTGCCCGTAAGTCGAAGCAGACAACAGGGAAATAGGTTAATATTCCTATGCCGGTATGCAATAAAAGTTGACGCTTTGGGGCCACCCAGGCTGGGCCTTCGCCCAGTTGAACAGTCGAAGAGCGTGGAAGCCGTAATGGCACGAAGCGATCGAATGGCTGGATAACGCAAGCTGGGTCAACCCAGAGCCCGTGAAAAGACGAGCATACTGTCCGTACCGAGATCCGACACAGGTACTCATGGCGGCGAAAGCCAAGGTCTGTCGGGAGCAACCGACGTTAGGGAATTCGGCAAGTTAGTCCCGTACGTTCGCAATAAGGGATGCCTGCCTCGGAAAGAGGCAGGTCGCAGTGACTCGGGCGCTCCGACTGTCTAGTAACAACATAGGTGACCGCAAATCCGCAAGGACTCGTACGGTCACTGAATCCTGCCCAGTGCGGGTATCTGAACACCCCTTACAAGGGGACGAAGGACCCGTTAACGGCGGGGGTAACTATGACCCTCTTAAGGTAGCGTAGTACCTTGCCGCTTCAGTAGCGGCTTGCATGAATGGATCAACGAGAGCGCCACTGTCCCAACGTTGGGCCCGGTGAACTGTACGTTCCAGTGCGGAGTCTGGAGACCCCCAAGGGGAAGCGAAGACCCTATAGAGCTTTACTGCAGGCTGTCACTGAGACGTGGTCGCCATTGTGCAGCATAGGTAGGAGGCGTTACACAGGTACCCGCGCTAGCGGGCCACCGAGCCAGCATTGAAATACTACCCGATGGTGACTGCGACTCTCACTCCTGGCGGAGGACACTGGTAGCCGGGCAGTTTGACTGGGGCGGTACGCGCCTGAAAAGATATCGGGCGCGCCCCAAGATTTCCTCACCCGCGTCGGAGACGCGGGAAAGAGCGCAAGAGCATACGGAAGTCTGACAGTGTCCGGCACAACGACGGACGCTGACGCGAAAGCGTGGTCTAGCGAACCAATTAGGCTGCTTGATGCGGCCAATTGCTGACAAAAAAGCTACCTTAGGGATAACAGAGTCGTCACCCGCAAGAGCACATATCGACCGGGTGGCTTGCTACCTCGATGTCGGTTCCCTCCATCCTGCCCGTGCAGAAGCGGGCAAGGGTGAGGTTGTTCGCCTATTAAAGGAGGTCGTGAGCTGGGTTTAGACCGTCGTGAGACAGGTCGGCTGCTATCTATTGGGGGTGTTATGGTTCCTGACGGGAACGTTCGTATAGTACGAGAGGAACTACGAATGGGTGCCACTGGTGTACCGGCTGTTCGAAAGAGCACGTGCCGGGCAGCCACGCACCACGGGGTAAGAGCTGAACGCATCTAAGCTCGAAACCCACCTGGAAAAGAGGAGCCACCGAGGCCACTCGTAGAAGACGAGATCGATAGACTCGGGGTGTACGCGCCAAGGCAACGAGGCGTTGAGCCCGCGAGCACTAATCGGCCAAGCCACACATTCATACATATCGCATTGGATCCGTGACGCGAGAACGGGTCCGGACGCAAACTGGACTACACGTACAACACGGTCTGAAGAGACCACTGAGACTGGTGTCAGATAGTCACGGTTCGATTCCGTGGATCAGCGTTAAGGCGGCCATCGCGGCGGGGTTCCTCCCGTACCCATCCCGAACACGGAAGATAAGCCTGCCTGCGTATTGGTGAGTACTGGAGTGGGAGACCCTCTGGGAGAGCCGATTCGCCGCCCCTACTCATACTCCATACTTACGCCCTGCAGAGTGCCAACTCTGCGGGGCGTTTTGCATTTCTGCCCGGTAAAGAACCGCGTAGCTCCGTTTCCCTTCGGTCAGGTTGCAGTCTGGGTAGTGCCTTGAGTAACGTGCACAGACCGACTCCAAATGACATACTTCGTAATTAGAGTGTGGTAGTCTGTATTATTAAACGTGAACTGACTGGTTGATAAGTGGACCAAATCCTTTTGGAGCGAACCTTATTCAACTGTGTCTGGTACGATTTGGTCATGTCAGATTCCGGTGGATCATGGCTCGATACAGCTTATGGACTCCTGTCTACGTCCCAGCGGCGATACGCTTTATACTACTTTCTGAATAACGAAGACGCAAGCCTCGACGAACTCGTCGAGGAAATCTCCGAGTGGGAGTCGGATGTCGCTCCTGAGTCGATCCGAATCGCTCTCCATCACAATCACCTCCCGCAACTCGCGGAACACGGCATCGTAGAGTACGTTGACAGTGATATCCGTGTCACATCTAAATTCGATGCGCTCCGGAGTACTGTTGCACAGGCACGTGCAATTGAAGACGACTCACGGAGTACTCAGAGTCCGCTCATGTTCGGCAGTGGTTCCGAATCGGTTTCCGAACCAGTTTCGGAAGACTAGTTTCTCACTGACTACGTCGGGTGCAGCAAAGACGTGGGATCATGCGCTCCAGTGCTCAGTTGTAGGTGTGATATTCGACCGCTCGCTCGAGTAACTCGTCGGGGATTCCTGGTACGTCTTCCTTCCGGACTGTTCCCAGTTCGTCGATAAGCCCTGGGTCACGTGGAAACTCGCGGCGGTCCCAGTGGATCGAGATACCAGCTTTTGCACCCTCACCAAGCGCGATTGGTACTTGGTTGTGACCCGGTGTGAGATCCCCGACTGCGTAGACGTTTTCGACCGACGTTCGGCCATGTTCGTCGACGACGACCGTTCCGTCGTCGTTGAGGTCGCAGCCGAGTTCTGTGGCCAACCCGTTGTTGTAGTCCGAGCCATACACCGCAAATCCCCCTGTGTATTCGCGAACGGTTCCATCTTCGAACGTCATCGAGTCCAGCCAGCCGTCATCGCCGTTCTCCACGCCGGTGACTTCCTCGTGGACGATTTCGATTGGATGGTTCGAAAGCATCGTGTCGGTTTCGCCGCTCCAGGTCGGGTCCTCGCCGCGAGTGAGCAGATCGACATCGACTGTGAAATTGAGCATGATCGCAGCGACGTAGGCGGCGCTTTCGGACGTCCCCATGACGTAGACGGGTTCGTCGGTGAACATGTAGGCATCACAGTGTAAACAGTAGTGCAGACCGCGCCCAGTCCAAGGCAGCGGTGGTTCGGGTCTCACATCAGTGAATCCGGTGGCGACAACGACGTATTCTGCGACGTAGTCGGTATCAGTGCCACAAAGTGTGATTTTCGGTGGTGGTGAATCACTGTCGTCAGTTGTGTCGCGTTGTTCCTGTTCTGCTGTCTCGGCAGTGGAGTCCGATTCTGAACGTGAACAAGATGAAATAGTGTCCTGATAGACGGTACAACCGTAGGCTTCGAGTTGTTCTTTCCCAGTCGAGAGGAGTTTCGCGCCGTTCATTGCCTCCGGAATACCGACGACGTTGTGTACGTCCTGCATCATGGCGGCGCGGCCACCCCCTTTGTCGATGAGTGCAGTCCGGTTTCCGAGTCGTGTACAGTACAGTGCCGTACTCAGTCCCGCGGGGCCGCCACCAACGACGACGACATCGAACGCAGTGGGTGTGCCCTCATCTATCATACCGTCGATTCACCATCGGGATTCAAAAACTTCTCTGGGGCATACGACGGGATGGCCCATCACATTGGACCAGTTTCACTGACGGTTGATCGTACTATCAGTAGTGTTATACCTCCGTCTTGCTGTCGACATCAGTTGCGCTGAGCTATAGTACGGTGATAGCACTGTCCAGTACAGGAACGAAAACTGTCACCCGGAACACTAACGTCCAGCCTCATCCCGTGGCGGCATGCCGCGTCGGCTGGCTAACCCTCGTGCCGGGTGGATCACATGTTGCGCGCCCGGGTTCGCCGTGCTGTCATCGCTCCCGAATGGGTGTGCTCGGCCGGGGACTAAAGGCACGCAATCATCCTAGGAGCGTGGTCCGTTTAACAGTTTCACTCCTGTTGGTAGAAACCGCGTCGGACGTTTCGATGGTATTTCGGTTCGTCCAGAGCGCTGAGTTGCGAGGGTTACTCGTCCCCGGGCGTATTGTACGCGCAGCGTTGCGTTGTGAGGGTACGGCCGGTGACTTTGGCTATCACGTTCGCGTAGAGGTTGCCGGCGAGGTTGCGCGAGGCGACGCTGTACCCGCCACTGAACGGCTGCTGGTGATCCGGGAGAATGATTGTGTCTGATTCTCGATGCCGGTGTCCGAGGAGACACTGCACCCGCGTGGATCAGTACATGTAATCGGCTTCGTTGAACTGGATGTACTTCCCGTTCCGGTAGTTGAACTTCCGCTTTTTGTATGCCGCGAGGATCTTCGTCGCGCCGATGCCGGCAGAGTAGGTACGATTGATCAGGGTGTTCTCGCCCCCATCACTTTGCATGTCATTGATGACATCGAACGCCCAGTCCCAGTCGTCCGGTTCGTAGTCTTCGACGATGTCTGCGAACGAGACGTTACGCAGGATTTCGTCGCCGATAGCGCGCTTCCAGATATCGTTGTAGTTTTCGAGGGAATCAGTCGCAGCGAGTCGACCGGCGATCTTGCCGGTGCGAACGGCGACGTGATAGCCGCCCTCGTGGAAGGCCGAGGTCGCCCCCATGGCACCGCCGGCGACGGCGATGTTCGCGCCGACGGGTGAGTCGATCGGTCGTGTCGATGAGATTGGGTACGTCTCGGTTCCCTTCGACTTGCCGCGACCCTCGACGATCGGGATGTCCTCCTCGATGTCGTACTCGTCACCGTACTCGAGTTCCAGCAGTCGCGTGATGTACTCGGAACCGGAGGGAAGCCGGTCGTCTTCGGGGTCGAGCAGCGCGTAGGCACCGGGATTATCGACGTCTTCGAGGCGCATGCCGATGGGCATGGTCAGGCCAACGCGGGCGACTGTGCCGTCGTTGGGGAAGACCCACGGATAGGCGGTTTCGCCCGGCATGTATCCCCACCAGAACGTGAGGGTATCTTTGAACTCCTCGAACAGTTCGGGCGGGAATTCTCGGTACTCCTGGTAGGCGATGTGGTTTGCTTCCGGCGGTGAGAGCTGGTCCGAGATGCTGCGCCCCGGCGGGGTGAATTGATCGAGGGCCCCGAGTGTAATCCGGCGCTGTGGGCCGTCGGCGAGGATGACATACTGCGCTTCGAGTTGATTGCCGTCCGAGAGCGTCAGGGTGTGGGTTGGTCCCTTCGGACTATCGGCTCGGAGATTGGTCTCGAGATCTGAGACGCCGGTGCCGACGCGCAGGTCTGCGCCGGCGTCGGTTGCGCGCTCGTAGAGCCAGTCGTCCATCCGCGCGCGGTGGAACGTGTAGCCAAACTTTGAGTAGCTGGCATCCATTCCTGTCGTGGTGAGTTCGACGGCACTATTCGGTCCGACGAACTCGGTGGACTCGAGTTCCCGGTGGATAATCTCGTCCGGGATTTCCTCGTAGTCGAAGTCCATGATATCGATCCAGTAGTCGAGCATGCCGGCGGCGTCCGTCGAGTCCGGCCCGAGTTCCTCGCGGTCCTTGCGGGGGACTCCCTGCTCGAAGAGGACCGTCTCGGCTCCGTGTGCAGCGGCCCGTTCGGCCGCGGTGGCACCCGCGGGTCCGCCACCGACGACCGCGACCTCAACGCGTTCCATACTCCGTGTGGAGTCAGTGGCCCGTATTAAAGTACCTGTATTTCCTCCCTGGAAGGGAGTCCCCCGAAATACGCACTGGCCGAGATCGACCGGCCCGTGTACGATCTCTGCCTATCTCACCGTGAGACCAACGTTTTTGCCCGCACCACGTGAGGCCACGTACATGCCATCGAACGATGCAGACGACGAGTATACCGAGTCTGCTACAGAACCGCCAGTGACAGACCCAGACGTGCTCGTCCTCCGGAAAGGAACTCACGGAACGCCGGTCGAACAGTATGTCGACGCCATCCGTGACCGGCTCCCGGAGCATACAGTTGAGCTCGCGCGCACCCCCGCTGCGGAACGCGAGGCGATCCAGTCTGCCAGCTTCGTCACCGGCATGACGTTTGGCGAAGAGCTACTCGAGTCCGCCGACAAACTCGAGACGTTCGCCTGCGCGTACGCGGGAACGGGACACCTGCCGCTCGACGAACTCGACGAGCGTGGTGTGACGGTGACGAACGCGTCGGGTGTCCACGGTCCGAACATCGGCGAGCACGTGCTGGGGGCGATTCTGCGATTCACTCGCCGGTTCCACGTTGGGAATCGGCGACAGCGTCGGCGGGAGTGGCGCCACTACAGGGCGTACGAACTGCAGGGCTCGACGGTGACCGTCGTCGGCCTCGGTGCCATTGGACAGGCGGTCTGTGAGCGACTGGAACCGTTCGGTGTCGAGACGATTGGCGTTCGATACTCGCCCGAGAAGGGCGGACCGACGGACGAGGTCATCGGCTTCGAGGGAGAGGCGTTTCAGGACGCACTCGCCAGAACGGACTACCTCGTGCTGGCGTGTCCGCTCACGGAGACGACGCGCGGGCTGATCGACCGCGAGGCGTTGACGACGCTCGGCCCCGAGGCTGTCCTGGTCAATATCGCGCGCGGTCCCGTCGTCGACACGGACGCGCTCGTCAGTGCGCTTCGGAGTGGGCGCATCCGTGGTGCGTCGCTCGACGTCACCGATCCCGAACCGCTTCCGGAGGACCACCCGCTCTGGACGTTCGATAACGTCCAGATTACGCCGCACAACGCGGGACACACGCCGCAGTACTACGACCGACTGGCCGATATCGTTGCGGAAAACGTCGAGCGACTCGAGAACAGCGAGGACGAACTCGTCAATCAGGTTCGTCCCTGACCTGAGCCGCTGGCACTCGAGTCGGTATCGGCAGTTCGAAACCCGGGTTTCTGACTGCGGCGTCCGAGTGCCAGCACGAGAGACGCTCGTCTTCCCGTGAACTCGGTGGCCGCGTACACTTTTTTGGTACTCTATCCCGAAGTTCAGGCATGGTACTCGAATTTGATGTCGGAGAGGCGATGTGTGTGCCGAGGAGTGTGCAGTCGGTACCGGAGGGATCTCGATGACGCTCACGTTCGACGGGACGGTACTCGTCCCAGCGGCAGACCCCAAGGATGGCAAGCGCACGGCCGAAGCACTCACCCCGCATCTCGATACGGACAGTCGAGTTGTTCTGGTGAACGTCATCGAGAAGGGAGGCGGGACGATCGACAAGGCACCGATGGAGCAGCGAAAGGAGTACGCCAACGAAATCTTCGAGGAGGCGCGCAAGCCGCTCGTCGACTCTCCCGCGACGATCGAGTCCGAGACGCTGTTCGGAACAGACATTGTCAAAACAATTTTTGACGCAGCGGGCGAGCACGATGCAGACGCAGTCGTCTTTACTGCACGAAAAGGAAACCGAATCGCAGAACTCCTGACGGGCGATGTCGCGCGCCGCCTTGTCAAAGAGGGAACCATTCCGGCCGTTGCCTTGCCACAGGTGACTACAGACTAATAATTGACACCCGTTGGTGGTTGGCTGGCCTCGATCTGACTGCTCAGGTCATTGCTTCGGGAACGGCGTCTTCGTCGCTGTCACCGTCACTATCGCTATCGCCACCACTGTCTCCACCACGGCCCTGTCGCTCGTTCTGGAGTTGCGAGACCAGTTCTTCGCCCGTCTCGCAAAGTGCCACGGTGTTCGTTTCTGGATCGAACTCGAGTGCACCGGCGTCAGCTAACTTTGGAACGTGCGTGTGACGAAGTGAGATGTGGATCCGCTTGCGTGTTCCGAGCAGCGCATCGCCGGTCGCGGCGAGGGGGCCGCTGTCCTGTCCGTCGTCCTCGAGAACGACGTGATCTGCAACATCCGAGAGCGGGACTGGGTCCGTGTTCTCGAGTCTGTCGAGATACCGGAGCACAGCGCGGCGGCGCCAGTCCGAGAGCAGATCGAAGACGGCGTCAGTCGCCGCAGCGTCAGCAGCATCAGCAGGTGTCGAGAGCGATTCAGGATCGGAGATCACTGGGAGCATATTCGATACTGCGGGCGCTGCCCCCTTGTGTCGCGCGCCAAATCAATGAGGTAAACTGGAACTACTACTGGAGTAAAAAGGCGGTGTTAGCGCTCGGTGCTGCTACAGGTAGCCGTTCTCGAGTAGCAGTTCACCGTTCAGTACACTTGCGCCCGCAGCGCCGCGGATCGTGTTGTGTGCGAGGCAGTTGTACTGGAGGCCGAACGGCGTCTCCTGCAGGCCGCCCGCTGCGATTGCCATGCCACCGCCGACGGTACGGTCCATGCGCGGCTGTGGTCGGTCCGGTTCGTCGAAGACATGGATGAGCGGCTCCGGCGAGGAGCGCAGGTCGAGCGACGGGAACGCACGCATTGCCTCGGCGGCGTCGGCCGGCGTGAGTTCGTCTTCGGTCTCCACCCAGACGTTCTCGAGGTGGCCGTCGATCGTCGGGATGCGGTTACACGACGCCGAGACGGACATCTCGTTGTGCGAGAGTTCCGCACCGTCGAACTCACCGAGGAGTTTGCGGGACTCCGTCTCGAGTTTGTCCTCTTCGCTGCCGATGTAGGGGATGGCGTTGTCGATGATTTCCATCGATGAGACGCCGTCGTAGCCCGCGCCGGAGACGGCCTGCAGGGTCGAAACGTGGACCTTTTCGAGGCCGTACTCCGCGATCGCGGCGAGCGTCGGGACGAACGTAATCGTCGAGCAGTTCGGGTTCTTGACCAGGGCGCCGTCCCAGCCGCGCTCGTCGCGCTGGACCTCGAGCAGGTCGAGGTGGTCGGCGTTAATCTCTGGGATGACAAGCGGCACGTCCTCGGCCATCCGGCTGTTCGAAGAGTTCGAAGAGACGACGTAACCGGCCTCACAGAAGGCCGGTTCGACTTCCGAGCCGATACTCGACGGCAGTGAGGAAAACAGGAGGTCAACGTCGTCGGGGACCTCGTCAGGGTCGGTCGCGGTGACAGTCATCTCCCCGATATCTCCGGGGATTGGGCTGTCGACGCGCCACTTTGCAGCCTGTCGGTACGTCTTGCCAGCACTCGAATCGCTCGCGGTCAGGGCGGCGATATCGAAGTCGGGATGCGGCTCGAGAAGCTGAATCAGTCGTTGTCCAACGGCGCCAGTTGCGCCGAGTACGCCTACTCGTACTGCCATTTTGTGTCACTGAGTGTCGTGGCCGCAAAACCGTTTGGATTTTCATCGCACAGCCGTTAACGGCAGTATTTGTTGACATCTGTTCAATTCTCTCGTGCTGATGAGTGGCATGGGCTGTGGATGGTCGACCACCCAGCGTGGGGGTCGCCGCGCGTCCATAGAAGAAATTAAGAAAACGGGGCCGCATTGAACGACCGATGAACCTTCGACAGACCCGATCCGTTGGGCGTGTCGCACAATCGGAGTGGTCACGATGACCGAGGCGACGAACACCTCGCGCGAGCCAGGGATCCAGAAGACGCCGTTTAGCATCGGCGCGACCGTCGTTGCAGCCGTCTGTACGCTACTCGGCGTGTTGATGATCTGGACCGGCTACCAGGCAGCCAGGGCAGAGGAAGCGGCCGAACTCGCCGTCATCGGCACCGAACTCAACCTCGTGACGGGCGTCGCGGGAGGGATGTTCGTGTTGTTCGTCGCGCTCGTTGCGTTCGTCGCCGCGTTCTACATGGAACCTGGCTTCGATCAGTAACGCCGCACGGCACGACACGATCGCACGGCAGCGATTCTGTTCTTCTCCTGCTTACCACGCTAGCGCTGGGAGTCTCTCCTGTTGAGAGCTTTGAGAGCGCCGAATGTGTCGAGAGCCATCGCCCGCTTCCTGCTAACTCCCTATGCGGCCAGTTCTGGAAAACAGTGGTAACGCCTCCACTTGACATCCTCCACACGGCTGAAGCCGTGGGCTTTCACCTGTACCTTCTGTAACACTACTACCGGTCAGCCGAGCACAACCGCTCACCGTACTCGAATCGAACGCAAGAATGCGACGGATTATGCAGGAACCTGTGCGCCCTTCTTCCGCGTCACGTAGCCCGCAATGCGGTTACGAACGCCCTTGGACTCGACGTTCGTGAGCTTGTCGACGCTGTCTTTGTTCTGTTCGAAATCGGTCGTGAACGCATCCGGGTACCGCTCCAGGAGGAGGTTCCCGGTCTTCTTGACGTAGGCCGGTTTGATTGCCATACAGGGAGGTTCCGTCCAGAGGCTCTTAATCCCTTTCTCTTGCGTTTTCTCCGTACTGTTTCGAGATCCGTCGAAAGACCGGTCGATCCGTCACCTCGTACCCACCCCCGGCTCACCTCCGGCTCACCACTCTGAATACGCTCGAACCAACTCGAGTGCCGTCCGGTCTCGGGAGTCACCGGCGCGGTCGACGACGTCGGCGAAGAACGCGAGTCGCTCTCGGAGTTCGGCGTCGTCGTAGCCGGGGACGCCGAGCCGAGAGGCTGCAACGGTGGCCTCGATGACGGCACCGAAGCCGCGGTCGATAGTGGGAACGGTTTCGCGCACGACGGCGGCGTCGACGGGTTCGAGCGTCCAGGCTTCCCAGTCGGTTCCGTTCTCGGTGCCAGCGTCGAACTGAGTGACTTCGACACGGACCCAGGCGGCGGCTGCGTCGAGGACCGGCTCCTCGTGTTCGTCGATGGTGAGTGCGGCGTCGGTGAAGGCGACGGGATCGTCGACGAACTGGACGTAGCCCTCGCCCTGGCGGTGGAAGTTGCGTCGGGTGCGGGTGTTGCCCCAGGTTCGGGCGGTGATTGTGGCGGTTTCTGATATGGGCTGCTCCTCGTCTCCCCCCGCGAACAACCCAAGTGCCGCTGCGTTCCACAGTCCGTTCGGTCCGAGCGTGGTGACCACGGACTCGGTGACGCCGGTAAGGCTGACTGGCCACGCTGTCGTCTCTGGGCCAGCAGCTGCTTCGTCTTCCCGCTCACTCTCGCTCGCACCGTCGCGACCATCGCGCTCACCGCTCATACTGAAACCAGTTCGGACTCGAGTGCGATGAACAGTGCGGCCGCGGTGATGTCCGCCGTCGTCCCCGGATTGATCCCGCGGTTGACGAGGTCGTCGGCAAATACCTCGACTGCGTCCCGGTCCGTGCTGAGTGCATCCTGCGCTGCCAACTCGCTCGCCCGGTCGGTGACCTCCCGTGCAACGCCTTCGCCGTGCTTGGTCGCGACCAGCGTGTCAGGACGCTCTGCGAGCAACGAGAGAAACACCGCTGCGGCGCGGTCGGGTAGCGGCCCGTCGGCGCTCGCGAGCCGTTCCGCTGCGGTGAACGACCGCTCGAAGCCGGTTACCCACTCGCGAGCGACGTCGTCGCCGGGCACGCTCTGCTCCATCACGTCGACCAGCGTCAGCCCGCGCTTCTCGAGTGCTGGGATAGCGTCACTCCCGCGGCGAACGTCGAGCGGGGCCATGTCTGCGGGCGGGTCGGCAACGTGGACATCGACGTGTTCGAACGCGCGGTAGAACGCCGCGGCGTCTGCGACGGTCGTTTCATCGACGACCGACTCGACGGCGGATTGGGAGGGGTCGGTGGATTGGGAGAGGTCGGCGGGTTGAGAGAGGTCGGTCACCGCAGCGCGGACGAGCGGTGTGAGCAAGAGGAGTGCGCCGAACTGGGTGTTGTCGCCTTCCTGTTTGGCCATGCCGGCAACCGCTCGCTCGAAGGCAGGGCCGATGGCTGCGCCGTCGGCGGCCAGCTCGAGACCATGCTGTGAGCCGACCGCGCCGGCGAGAAAGTGCTCGAACCGGAGGTCCTCAAGGTCGCGGTGTCGGTCGACGTTGCCGGGTTTCGGCGTGCTGGCGACCTCGAGCAGCAGCGCCAGATGTGCGTTTTGTGCTGGCGTTCGCATATGTTGTGCGAGTTGGTGTGGTGGTTTAGGCGTGTGGATTGTGTGGTTTGAGGGTGCGAGCTATGGTTGTACAGCCTGTCGTCTGTTTCGCGACCGTCCGAACGCCGGTACTATAGTAACAACTGCAACTAGTTACACACTGATCGCCGAGTCATCTGGCGATCAGGTGTGCAGTGACTTGCAGTGGCTACTATAGTTTACTCGAGTAGGTGCCTGGGAGTGCCAGGGCTGTCCGATTCGATGACCGGTACTCGACTGGTGAGGAAAACGCGGACTGGTCAGGAACACCCTGACCAGTCAGCATCGACGTGACGTTCGTCTGCTCTCCGCTCAGTTGTGATCACGGGGTGGATCCTACTGGTGGTCCGTCCACGTCGGTGGTGACAGCCGACCTGGAGTCGTGATCGTGCCCGCCGTTGAGTCTCGCGTTCGCGAGTCGCTGTGGCGCGGGTGTGCCCAGTATCGCTGTGCGAAGCGTCACTGCACCAGGGGTCAGTACTGGTTGGAAACGTTCGCCGGAAACTGTTCCTGTATCCGGTGCCGGCAACCTTGCCCCGGTGCATGTGAGCATTCAGCACTATCGGTTCTAAAGATTTGCCCTTGTCTATTTGGGTACCCGCCGTTTGGCTGACTGTGCACCAGCCCAACGCGTCCACCCCGAGCGCCGGAGATCACTAGCCCTAAACCTTGGAACGCCTAACCCAGACCGATGACCGATACGGAGGCGGCACAGTCGTCGAGCCTCCCCGATGACTGTGAGTCCGTCCGCGACGCGCTGATCGCGTGGTACGAAGACGACCATCGTGATTTCCCCTGGCGGCGGACCGACGACCCCTACGAAATCCTCGTCAGTGAGGTGATGAGCCAGCAGACCCAGCTCGGTCGCGTCGTCGAGGCCTGGGAGGAGTTCCTCGAGCGCTGGCCGTCGACGGCCGATCTCGAGGCCGCCGACCGGGCCGACGTCGTTGGCTTCTGGACGGGTCACAGCCTCGGGTACAACAACCGTGCGAAGTACCTCCACGAGGCCGCGGCGCAGGTCGAAACGGAGTACGGCGGAACGTTTCCCGAGACGCCCGACGAACTACAGGAGCTGATGGGCGTCGGCCCCTACACGGCAAACGCCGTCGCCAGTTTCGCGTTCAACAACGGCGACGCCGTCGTCGATACGAACGTCAAGCGCGTCCTCTATCGCGCGTTCGATGTCCCGGACGACGACGCGGCGTTCGAGGAGGTGGCGACCGACCTCATGCCCGATGGTCGTTCCCGGGTCTGGAACAACGCGATCATGGAACTCGGTGGTGTCGCCTGCGAGCAGACGCCCTCGTGTGACGAGGCTGGCTGTCCGTGGCGCGAGTGGTGTTCGGCCTACGCCAGCGGCGACTTTACCGCACCTGACGTCCCGACGCAGCCCAGTTTCGAGGGGAGTCGTCGCCAGTTCCGTGGACGAATCATCTCGACACTCAAGGAATACGACGAACTCGAACTCGATACACTCGGTCACCGGATCCGCGTCGACTACACGCCTGACGGTGAGTTCGGTCGCGAGTGGCTCCGCGGACTCCTTTCGGACCTCGCAGACGACGAGTTAGTCGAGTTCGACGGCGACGGCGCAGACACTGTTGCACGACTTCGCCGCTAACGCCGACCGAACTCGGCTTCGCCCGCTTTTTCGACCGACACAGCGCACGAGTGACACGTTTGTGAGGGCTACGTATTATTGGACTCAAATACAGTTTACATTTCCAATAGATTAAAGGGGGAAGATTAGAAATAGCCTGCGTATGCGAAGACGTGAACTACTTGCCGGAAGCGGTACCGTCGCAGCCATCGCCCTCTCCGGGTACACCGGTGCAGCGACGGACAGCGCTCCCGGCAGTCAGGTGTCTCTCCCGTCTGACATCGAGTCCGTTTTTGAACTGGTTCCCGCAGAATCGACCATCGAGACGTCCGTTCGACACATCGTCTACTCGCGTGTTGACGGCCAGGAATCAGAGCCTGGCTACCCTGGCGTCCACGGTGCCGTCGACGAGTTCGACGAAATCGACGCCGACGAGGTCGCTGAAACCGCTCTGGTCATCGGCGACGAAATGCAACTGGCCGCGATCACTGGCTCGTTCGAGCAGCCCGAGATCGGTGACAACGAAACTGAGGGCTGGGCCGTCGGCGAGGTCAATGGCGACCCGCTCGCAGCCGCCGATGGAAAACTGGTCATCGCACTCGGTGACGACAGCGACGACACCATCGACGCAGCCATCGCGACAGCAAACGGAGACGAGGCGTCCGTTCTCTCTGATTCCGACGTCATCAAGACGATGGTCGAACACCTCGATTCGATGTCGTACGTTACCATCGTCCCGGACGCGTCTGAAGTTTCACCTCCCGGACTCGACACCGAGGTGGTCGACGCGGTCGGCATCGGTCTCGAATCTCCACACGGCATTCGCAGCGACGATTCCACGCTCGAAAATGGCTACGTGTTTCACCTGTCCTCAAGTGCGGCCGATGTCGACGACGAGTGGGTCCACGAACAACTCCGGCAACTCGAAGAGGGCGAGGTCCTCGAGGCGTCGATCGACCGTTCGGACGCCTTCATCCACGTCGACGCGGTCGTCGAACAACCACCAGAGCGGGACCGTGACGCCGCACCTGACGCAACCGTTCGTGTCCGTTCGAACGCCGACGAGGGTGTCGCGACGTTCGAACACACTGACGGTGAATCGATCGATGCCGACATGCTCGAGGTGTGGCAGAACGGCGACCTCGCCGACGACCAGCTCGCCGACGAGTACACGAGATTTGCGGAGGGAGATACCTTCGAACTCGAGACGGGACCGATCGCCGACGTCGGACTGCGCTGGTTCGACGAGGACGAAGACGTCTATTACTACTACGGAACGACCACGGTCGGCAGGGAGTCGTTCGAGACGACCCACGACTACGATGCTGACACGGTCGAGATTACCTACACTGGTGAGCGTGAGGCCGATCCCGAACTCCTCGAACTGGTTCACCGGACGGACGATGGTGCGAGCACCGATCGATCGGCGGTCGAGGGCCTGCGCTCGTTGACGGCGGGCGAGACGATCACGGTCGAAGACGTCACGCTGGGCGATCGGGTCTCGCTCGACCTGGCGGTGCCAGCCAATCCGAACAGGGGACAACGGTCGCTTGCCTCCTATCGGATCCGGCCACCCCGGATGTTCCTCTCCAGTCACGGCGAAACTGTCACCGCAAGATACCGGGACGACCAGGACCGCGACGCCGATGAATTCCGCGTGCTGGCCGACGACGAACCGGCAGCGACCCAGTTCACCGACGTGACCGAGACGCTGTCGGATGGCGATGCCATCGAACTCGGCGAGGTAGACCACGGCACGCACATCGTCGTCGAGTGGCTCGAACCCGACGAGCCCGCGGTTGTCGCAGAACGGGTCGTCCGACCGAACGCTCGCGTGGACCTCACGTACGACGACGGCGATGGAACCGTCACGATCGACCACGTCGAAGGCGTTGCGATCGACGCTGACGAACTCAAGTTACGGGCAGGTGACGATCCGATGGCCGTACAGCCAGCCGATGAGTACGACACGTTCGAGCCCGGCGACAGCGTCACGGTCGAGTCCGAGCCGTTCGTGCAAGTCGAACTCGTCTGGGAGGGCCCAGAGGAGACGGAATACAGTATCGGTCGCACAACTGCTGGCCGCGACCTGCTCGACGCGGAGTACGACCACGATGCACGTGAGGTCGAACTTGTCTACACTGGCAGTCAGCCTGCAGATCCGTCGTTCCTCTCGGTCACCCACAGACAGGACGGTCCTACCGATGCAGACGCCAATCGCTTCGAGCAGGCGTACGAGACGTTGACCGATGGCGATAGCATCGTTCTCGAGGACGTCGCAATCGAGGACAGAATCACCGTCATGGTAGTTCAGGAGGGTGAAAACCACTCTTCTCGGCGCTCTCTCTTCCACTTCACACCGGAGCCGAACCGGTCGTTCCACTTCGATGACCGCGAAGATGGACTCGTTGCCGTCTACCGCGAGCAAACGGACCGAGACGCCGATTCCTTCGAACTTCTGGTCGATGGCGAACCAGCCGAGACCCAGCCCGCGGATCGCCACGAGACATTGACTGTTGGTGACGAACTCGAGCTCGGTTCGTTCGATGCCGGAACCGAGCTCACCGTCCAGTGGGTCGTGCCTGACGAACCGCGGTCGGTCCGGAGTCACGTCGTCGTCCCGACTGTCGAGTTCGACATCGAGTACGACGCAGACACCGACGAGGTAACCGTCGAACACGGTGGCGGTGATGCCATCGACGCTGACGATTTGGGCGTTATCGTCGAACCGACACGGCTCGATCCGGTCGGCTGGGACGAGTACGAAACCGTCTCCGAGGGCGATACGACGACGATTGACGCGATCGATGAGTCCAGTTCACACAGTGATCGCGACCCGACGGTGGTGGCGGTCATGTACAGAGAGAACACCCATCTCACGTCCGAACGAATCGAGACCTAATACTGATCGCGACGACTAATCGGTCGCGATCGGTACGCCTTGTTCGAGTGATCTGGCTCTCTTGACTCTCTTGGCTCTCCTGCCTCGAACTCCTCGCGCGTCCGCAGGATTCCGTTCAAACGCTCGAATCGAGCAGCTGCTGTACCCTGTATTGATGCGCGAGGAAGGCACAGCAGACGAACGCAAGCGCTGCAACCTGTACTGCTTCGATCAGGACGACGACAGACGCAATCTCGAGTTCAACCAGCGGCGGTCCGTTCGTCCAGTCAGCGAACCAGGCGGTCGCGAGTAGCGTCGAGGCCCCGATTGCGAGCAGGGCTGCGGAGAGCACAGGACCGAACGAAGAAAGAGGGGGAACGTCCGGCTGGAAAAGGCGGCGCTCGAAACAGAACTGCGTGGTGAGGAGGCCAGTCAGGAACACCGTTGCGACGATGAGGCCGGTCGGTCCGGCAAGGAACTCGGCGATGAGTAGCCAACTGACCCACCCGGCGGCGAGTGTAATCGCGGTGCTTCCGCGTCGAAGATAGACCGCCGAGCGTGTGTCGCTAACGGTCGAATCGAAAATGCCGGCCCTGAGAAACGAGCCACAGAGGAGGATTCCGAGCCCCAGTAAGGCTGCCGCCGTCGTTCCTGAGCCAACGACGAGTCCAAACCAGAGACCGACAGCGAGCGCTTCGACGATCGCAATCGTCAGCGCAGCGGTCATTCCGACGAGCCGTCGCCGGGTCGTACGACCGAGGACGCCAGGATGTCGAATCACGCTCACAGTACCCACACACACCATTTTTACCCGGGTGGGTTTCGTTATCCGATGATTACTGCTCGTCCGTTGCACTCGAGTAGGAACTCCCACACGACCGGCAGCGACGAACGATGTCTTTGACTACCATACTCAGGCGGCTGTGAACGCGTAACCCGGTCTCTCAGTGTCCTCAGGGGTGATTGTTGCGCAACCGGGAGTGGGTGGTAGCAGTGTCATACTGTGGCCTGTCCGATGGGTAGGTGCTGGTTACCTGTTTTTCCCGCACGCGGGACGTGAAAAACGGTCCACAGAATTATGTACAGTGGTGTAGTCGTGCCGGATTATGCCCGAGTCAGAACAACAGGACAGGACACTCTCTGAGTTAGTCGTCAAGGAAGCCGTCGGAATGGGACTGGATTCGTCCATGCGTGAGTCGATTCTCGAAGCTGTTGATGAGGCGGACGGCTCACAGGACCAGCGCTCGCTCGCAGTCGCCGCCGGCACGTTCGGGCTGGGGGCCGCACTCGGCTTTCTTGCCGGTCGCGAGTCGACATCACTCGAGGAGACTCCACTCTCGGACGTCGACGAACCGGACATGATCGAGGACGTGATGGAATCGGACGACGAGGCGGAGGGGGCGGTCGAGGAAACGACAGAGACTGTCGAGGAGGTGACCGATTCGGACGACGAGGCAACCGATGAGGGGGGTTCGAGTGGCATCATGCGGCTCGTCCTGCTGGTCGCAGCAGTCGCTGGAGTGGCCTATCTCCGGCGACGGTTTGCGAGCGACGAGGAGGAGTGGGAGCCGATCGAGGAGTTCGAACCGGCGACTGATCTGGCGGAGAAAGCGGAGGATGAACTCGAGGACGTTGCCGAGGTGGCAGACGAAGCGGAGACTGGCGATGCGGACGAAGAGACGGACGCAGAAGCAGACGAACCGGAGGACGAGGATGAGGACGAAGCAGACGCTGCGGACGACGATGAAGACGACGAGTAACGATCGTCGCCTGTCGCTCTCTCGGTAGCCTCCGTGTTTCCGTTCTTGTTTTTGCGCTCGCTTTCGCTCTCGATACTTCCCGAATTCCTGTCACTGTCACCCCCCGTCCCCGTCTGTCGACTGGCACGCAGCGCGAACGATCACACCGAAGCGTTGACGAAGGAGCTAAGGGGCCGACGCCGACAGTGTGAAGCCAATGGAGACGACCCACCGCGTCTTCGTCGGTGACTCTCGTGACCTCGCCGCAGTCGGCGATGACACCGTCGAACTCGTCGTCACGTCCCCGCCGTACCCCATGATCGAAATGTGGGACGACCTCTTCACCGAGCTCGACCCCGCCATCGGCGACGCACTCGAGTCCGGCGCGGGTCGTCGGGCGTTCGAGGCGATGCACGCCCAGCTCGATCGCGTCTGGGACGAGGTCGAGCGAGTGCTCGTCGACGGCGGCATCGCCTGTATCAACGTCGGCGACGCGACCCGATCGGTCGACGGGAGCTTTCGCGTCTTCTCGAATCACGCGCGGGTACTCGAGGCGTTCGAGTCGCGCGGCTTCGATCCGTTGCCGGACGTGCTCTGGCGAAAGCCGACGAACAGCGCCGCGAAGTTCATGGGCAGCGGGACGCTGCCACCGAACGCCTACGTGACGCTCGAACACGAGTACGTGCTGCTCTTTCGCAACGGCGGCGAGAGTCGCTCCTTCGAACCCGGCGCAGACCGTCGCTACGAGGCGGCGTACTTCTGGGAGGAACGAAACAACTGGTTTTCGGACGTCTGGACCGACGTGAAGGGTGAGTTACAGCACCTCGAACAGCCCGACAATACCGAGCGGAGCGGCCAGGACACCGATCTTCGAGACCGTTCCGCTGCCTACCCGTTCGAGATCCCCTACCGGCTCATCACGATGTACTCCGCGTATGGCGATACAGTGCTCGACCCCTTCTGGGGAACCGGGACGACGACGCTGGCCGCGATGTGTGCCGGGCGCCACTCGATCGGACAGGAACTCGAGACCGGGTTCCGTGACGTCTTCGACGAGCGAGTCGAGCGGGTGCCATCGCTTTCGCGCTCCGTTGGGCAAGCGCGTCTCGAGCGCCACCGCGAGTTCGTCGAGCAGCGCCGTGCGGAGGGCAAGGAGCCATCGTACGACGCAGTTCACTACGATACGTCCGTAGTGACCAAGATGGAACGGGAACTGCTCTTCCGTGAGGTCGTCGAGACGGAACCGATCGACGACGGCTACCGCGCCATACACGAACCCCTGTTCGACGAGGGCCGATAGCAGCCGGATACAGTTCACGATACGCTTCATTCCGTTCAACAGCTGACAGAACGTCCTTTGACACAGCCACCAGTACTTTTGGTGGTTCACGTCAGTGTGTCGGTTGTGACCACTGTGAACGACTCAATCGATCTCGATCGCTTCGATTCGAAACGGTCGACGGCGTACGCGAAACGAGGGATGGTTGCGACCAGTCAGCCGCTTGCAGCGCAAGCTGGCGTCTCTATACTACAGGATGGCGGGAACGCTTTCGACGCAGCCGTTGCGACGGCGGCCGCGCTCAACGTCGTCGAGCCGACATCGACGGGTCTGGGCGGCGACGTGTTTGCACTCTATCGCACCGCAGACGGCGAAGTTGGTGCAATGCGCTCCTGTGGTGGCGCACCGGCCGATACGTCGATTGAGACGGTTCGGGAGTCCCTCCGCGAGTCCGATGATCCGGGCCAGTACTACCCCGAATCGCGCGGCTACGCGGTCGACGGTGAGACCGACGAAGACGAACTCGAGATGCCCTTCCTCGGTCCTCACGCGGTCACGGTACCCGGCACGGCCCGCGGCTGGGAGGCGACCGTAGAGAAACTCGGCCAGAAGACGCTCGGCGACGTCCTCGAACCGGCGATTCATTACGCGACGGAAGGCTATCCGGTCTCGCCGATCATCGCCAGCCACTGGAGCGGTGCTGAGGAGCTATTCACGGACGAAAACGCCCGTGAGGCGTACCTCTTCGATGACGAGAGCCCAGAGCCGGGGCAGGTCGTTACCCTGCCGAAACTCGGCGAGTCGATGCAACAAATCGCCGACGAGGGGGCAGACGCCTTCTACGAGGGGGAGATCGCGGACGCCATCGTCGAGGAAATTCAGGACGCTGGCGGGGTTATGAGCCACGACGACCTCGCTTCCTTCGAGCCAGAGTTCATCGACCCCGTCGAGACGACGTACAACGGTGCGACGGTGTACGAACTCCCGCCGAACAATCAGGGACTCATCGCACTCGAGGCGCTCAATATCGCCGAGGAGATCGGCGCGGGTGAGTACGACTACGACTCGCCAGAGCGCATCCACGCCTTCGCAGAGGCGATGAAACTGGCGTTCGTCGACGGCCACCATTACATCACGGACCCCGAGTACGAGACGGTCCCGCCGCTCGCATCCAAGTCGTACGCGCGCGAGCGGGCGAACGCGATCGGCGACGCCCCGATTCAGGACCCTGCAGTCGGCGTTCCGAACGCGAACGCTGAGGATGCCGACACCGTACTGCTGACCGTTGCGGACGACGAGGGCAACCTTGTCTCCTACATCAACTCCAGATTCGCCGGCTTCGGCAGCGGTCTCGTCGCGGGCGAAACGGGTATCGCGCTCCAGAACCGCGGCGCGTCGTTCTCGCTCGATCCGGACCACCCGAACAGTCTGGAGGCCGGCAAACGGCCGTTCCACACGCTCGTTCCCGCCATCGCGAAACTCGACGAGGACGACTGGCTCGCCTTCGGCGTGATGGGCGGCTACATGCAGCCACAGGGCCACCTTCAGGTCCTCTCGAATCTGATCGACTACGACATGTCACTGCAGGACGCTCTCGACGCGCCGCGCTGGCGCTACCGCGAGGACGGTACTCTGGGCGTCGAGGAACGACTTCCAGCGCTGGCGAAACTCGCTCGAAAGGGCCACGACGTCGGCGTCCTGCCGCCGGTGATGTTCGGCGGTGCCCAGATCGTCCGTCAGAACGGCGACGCGCTTTCAGGGGCGACAGAGCCGCGCAAAGACGGCGCTGCAATCGGCTACTGAGCACGGAAAGAATAAATTACCATTTCTAACCGAAGACGTCGGAAATAATTCTGCGCGAAGCTTTTGGTACTGCTGGACGCAGTGGCGGTATGAACGACTGGCTCGAGACTGCCATTCAGGCCGAGCCTTCCGTGCAGTCGTCCAGTGTCCCTTCCACAATTCGCGTCCTCGTTACCGGGTCGACCTCCCTGCGCGAGACTGTCTCGGAGACACTCGCAGCGAGCGACGTTGCCTCCGTAATCTCGCCCGCGGCCGAGACAGACGTGGCTGTCAGCGCTGACTCGAGTACCGAGCCACCACCACACTGCCTGCTCACCGACGACCTTGACTCACTTTCGGACATGGGTCTCCTCGAGGCACCCGAGGGAACTGTGGATTCTGCACCATCCGACCCATCCGAGATGTCCGGCCCAAACGAAGTATCCAACACGCCTGAAAGATCCGAAACATCCGAAACAGCTGAAACATCCGAAACAGCTGAAACATCTGAAACAGCTGAAACATCTGAAACAGCTGAAGCACTCGAGGCATCCGAACCCCCCATAACTCCTGAAACACCCGGCCCACTCGAGTACCCCATCCTCTACGTCTCTCCCGACGATTCCGAGCGAACGGCCACTGACTCGGAGCACATCTCACTGTCGTTTGACAGTGAGACAGCCGACGCGACGGATTCGACGACGGGATCACAGACCGAGTCCGCAGAGCCGGCATCGTCAACCACGGCGACGGCCGAGCCTTCTGTCCCCTCACCACCTCCACTCGAGATCGTTCCACGAGCCATACTGCAGTCCCGTCGCCAACTCGAACACCGGTTACAGCGGACGGTCCAGTTCGCCGCGCTGACCGAGACAGTCACGGCCCAGCGCGAGTGGTATCGCTCGTTACTCGAACGCTCTGCTGACCTGTTGTTCGTCCTCGACGAGACGGGCGAAATCACGTACGTCAGTCCGTCGGCGGCAGACGACTCGAGTGCAGACGAGCCGACCGGTGCGACCGCGGACGACTTGCAGACACTGTGTGGGACCCACTTCCTCGACAAGGTCCACCCCGACGATACCGACGACGTCCGTGACGCGATCGCAGCCGTCAGAGCGGCCGAAATCGGATCGGCGGAGGCGGTCGAGTACCGGTGTCGAACCAGCGCGGATACAGAAACCTGGGGGGTCTACGAGGCGACGCTAACGAACCGACTCGACGACGACCCGATCGACGGTATCGTCGTCTCAGTCCGAGACGTCACCGAGTATCACCGCGTCGAACGGGAACTGGACGAGTCGTTCCGTCGCGTGACGGATGCGTTCTTCGCCCTCGATGCCGACTGGCGGTTTACCTACGTCAACGAACAGGCTGCAGCGACGCTCGATGCCGACAAGGAAACACTGCTCGGCGAACCGATCCTGGACGTCTTTCCGGAGATGGTCGGCACTGACTTCCAGCGAGCTGCACTCGAGGCGATGGAGGAGCAGGAACTGCGGTCGCTCGAACGCTACTACGGTCCCTACGACCGCTGGATCGAGGCCCGAATCTATCCGTCATCGACCGGCGTCTCCGTCTACTTCCGCGACGTGACCGATCGTATCGAGCGCGAACGCAAACTCGAGGTCCGCACTGAACGTCTGCAGGCAATCGTCAACAACGCGCCGATCATCCTCTTTACGCTCGACCCCGACGGGACAGTGACGCTGGCCGAAGGGCAGGGACTCGAGCGGCTCGATACGGTCCCGGAGGAAGTCGTCGGACGGTCCGTCCTCGATCTCTTCGACGACGACCCGAAGGTCCGCGCCGATTTCCACGCCGCACTCGAGGGCTACCCGATTCACGTCCAGAACGAAGTCGACGGGCAGATACTCGACGCCTGGTGTCGGCCGATTACAGTCGACAGGGGCAGCGGGGAGGCCGTCTCCGGCCCAGCCGACGATGACCAATCCGAGATCGAACGGATCATCGGCACCGCTGTCGACGTCACCGAGCGCGTCCAGTATCAGGAGACACTCAATGGCCTTCACGACGCCACGAGCCACCTGCTCACCGTCGAATCGAAGCAGGCCGCCTGTGAGTACATTGTCGACGTTGCCGCTGACGTACTCGACCTCAATGCCTGCGTCTACCGGTTTGACGATCAGCAAAACGAACTCGTCCGGGCCGCCTACTCGACCGCGTTCGAATCCCTTGCTGGCCCGCCACCACGGCTCCAGCCGGGTGAATGTCTCTCCTGGGAGGCGTTCGTTTCGGAGACGCCGTCCGTCTTCGACGATGTGTCGGAGGTTGGCGGTGTGTACGATTCTGAGACTGACGTCAGAAGTACACTCTTCGTCCCGCTTGGCCAACACGGCGTGCTCGTCGCCACTGCAGCCGAGCCGAACACGTACGACGACGAGACGGTCGAACTGGCCCAGCTATTCGCCCGTACCGCGGAGGCGGCACTCGACCGTATCGGCCGAACGCGACGGCTACACGAGCGCGAGCGCGAGCTGAAACAACAGAACGACCGTCTAGAGCGCCTCAATGCGGCAAACCGTGTCCGCCAGGAAATCGAACAACTGCTGTTGATGGCCGATTCGCGATCCGAAATCGAGCAGGGAATTTGCGACCGGCTCGCTGAACTCGACGGCTGCTCGATGGCCTGGATCGGTGCGCCGGATCCGAGCGGGAACGAACTCCGCATGCGAGCCCAGGCTGGACGCGACTACGGGTATCTCGACGCCATCACCGTGACGACAGTCGACAACTCGGCCGCCGAGCCGTCGGGCCGAACCGCACGCACGCGGACACCCACCGCTGTCGACAATATCGCAGACGCCGTCCACGATGGCGACTGGCGCGCCGAAGCTCTCTCGCAGACGTTCCAGTCGGTGTACGCGGTTCCACTCGTCTACGACGATTTCCTCTACGGCGTGCTCTCGCTCTACGCCGACGACCGGAACGCCTTCGACGATCGATTCCGCGAGATGCTCACCGAACTCGGTGAGACGATCGCCTACTCGATCGACGCCGTCAAACGCAGACGCGCCGCTACCGACGACACCCGTACCGAAGTCGAACTCGAGATCGACCGTGGCTCGCTTTTCGGTGCCCTCGCGACTCACCTCGACGCGGCGGTCGAACTCGAGGGCGCGACGGCTGGAACGGAC
The DNA here is from genome assembly GCF_000025625.1 of Natrialba magadii ATCC 43099. Taxonomy (NCBI): domain Archaea; kingdom Methanobacteriati; phylum Methanobacteriota; class Halobacteria; order Halobacteriales; family Natrialbaceae; genus Natrialba; species Natrialba magadii. Next base: position 54,398 of record NC_013922.1, read on the forward strand.
GAGACGGTCGTCTTCGTGTCCGTGGATACCGCAGCTGAGGACGACGCTACTGTATCGGGAACGGCGGCTGATCGCTTCGATACAGACGAGTTGACGTCCATCACGGGTATCGTCGATAGCTCCGTCATCGCCCGTTCAGAAGGGAAGACGCTTCTCCAGCTCCGGATTGTCACTCCCTTTATCGGCTCGGTCGTCGATGCACAGGGTGGCACGCTTCGATCGGTCTCTGCTGCGGCGGCCGAGCCAACGCGGGCCCGACTCGGCGTCTCCGACGCTGTCGAGATTCGCGACATTATCTCGGGACTCAACCGAAACGGGATCGACGCCACGATGATCGCCCGACGCGACCAGCCTGCAGAGACGCCGGTGGCACTCGATGCGGCCAGTCGACGTGTGCTGTTGAACCAGCTGACCGAGCGCCAGCGCGAGGTCGTCCAGACGGCCTACCACGGTGGGTTCTTCGATTGGCCGCGTGAAACGACCGGTGAAGAGATCGCAGACTCACTCGACATTTCCTCACCGGCGTTTCATAAACACGTTCGCGCGTCGGAGGCCAAACTCTTCGGGACACTGTTCGATGACGTGTTTTCGACAGGGGATGGTTAACTGTTTAACCAGCGGAGATCGGTGTAGTTACACAGTTAACGAGCAGGCTCTTTACAACCAACCGTGAAGGAAGAACTGCCTTCCACGGAAAGCGGGGGTCAGCAGTAATGACTGAGATTGAGATGACTTCACAATCACCAGTAGCGACAGGGGAGTATACCGTACAGTACGACCGACTTGACGACGAGCCACTGAGCGTCGCGATCGCGACCGCTGTTGCCACTGTTTGCAACGCAGACGCGACCGAGCTCGAACCACTTCACTACGCCATCAACGCCGATGCACTCGAGCGACTGTTCGAGCCGCGTGCGAACGGGCTCAGAAACGAGGGGTCTGTCACGTTCGAATACAACGACTGTCTGGTCACTGTGACCGCAGATGGGACGATCCGAGTCGAATCGTAATCGCTGCCCGGTGTACCTGTCCCGGCTTTTACTCACCAATCTGCTTTGGTAGCTGTAGCTCGGTATCTATGGCTCGATAGCTGTAGCTTAGTAGCTGTGGCTCGGTAGCTGTAGCTCGGTAGCTGTAGCTCGGTAGCAGCCGCTACTCACTTCGTGGTGAACCTGTCTGGCAACACCACGGTGATCACGGCCGCTGTTTCCGCCAGCGGTCAATCGCTCTGGGCGTCGGCATCCTCCGTCGGATTTGATCCCGATTCTGGATATTGCCGTGGCGTAATCTCGACGGCACCAGTTCCGTCGACGCGAACTCGATGTCCACGATAGACAAACACAATCTGCGAGAGTCCCTCGGTGGGCGTATATGCTGTCCCAGTCCCTGTTTCTGTGTCGGTACCTGTTTCAGTGGTCATCCCAGTTCCTGTTCCTGTTCCCGTTCCCGTTCCGGCCTCTGCGTCAGGCCGTGCACCGATGGCCGTGGCCCGCGTTGTCGATCGGACCAACACATCGAGTGCACTCGGGTCTATCACTTCGTACAGCGGTGGCTCGAGCTCTGTCGGCTCGAGTCCTTCGATCGCTGCAATCTGCTGGATAACGTTTTGACTCGGGTCAATCCCCGTCCCCATGCACCACCCTGCCACACGACCACACATAAATCCGATGATGGTTTTCTGACGGATGGCTGCCGTGCGTCTGACGCCTGGCAGACAACCCCGAACCGATCAGTTCGCACTCTCGCTCGTTCCCTGCAGTCTCTTCAGAGACCTGGGTTCTGAGCGAGCGGGACAATGTGTCAGCGCCACCGCTCTTATCGAATGTAACACTCTACTACCAGTCCCGGCGTTACCACTCGTCTTCGACCTGTGGTGTCGTTACAAATGCCCGGGGAGGGGCTCGAACAAATGGTTCCGATGCCCATATATAATAGGAAGGTATCTACCGGGGTATGTCGAACCGTGACTACCGTTCGCAGATAGAGAATCTGCGTGAACGGGCGCGTACTTCCGACGAGATCTCCAACGAAGACGGTGAGGCACTGATAAAGTTCAGTAACAGGATGGACCTGTTGCGCTCCGAGTACGGTGATGCTCGCCATAAGAAGCTCCTCGGAAACTGTGTCCGTCTGGCCGAAGCTGTCGGTGGGCTCGCTGACGCGCTGGATAACCGGGATTCGGCCGAACAGGTCGTTCGATACATCAACCGGACATACGAAAACGAGGAATCGAACCGTGACTACCGGATAGCCCTCCGAATGTTCGGTGAACACACCACCGACGGCGAGGGAAAGCCGGACAGCATCGACTGGATACCCAGTACATATTCGAGCGACTACAACCCGAAGCCGGATCCGAGTAACATGCTTCGATGGGATGAGGAAATCGTTCCGATGATCGACGAAACGCGGAACTCGCGTGACGCCGCGCTCATCGCCACGGCGTGGAACCTCGGAGCGCGTCCGTACGAGCTCCAAGACATCTCCATCGGAGACGTGACGGACAGCAATTACGGGATGCAGGTCACGGTGGACGGAAAACGCGGCCAGAGGTCGCCCACGCTGATTCTTGCGGTCCCTCACCTCCAACGGTGGCTCGAGGACCATCCTGATCCTGACGACCGTGATGCGCCGCTGTGGTGCAAGCTGACAACGCCCGAACCGATCAGTGATCGGATGTTCCGAAAGATCCTCGAAACAGCGGCTGACCGAGCCGGGGTCACACGGCCTACAACGCTGTCGAACTTCCGAAAAAGTTGCGCCAGTTACCTCGCCAGCCAAAACGTGAACCAGGCGAATTTGGAAGCTCACATGGGCTGGAAACAGGGGAGTAGCGTAGCTAGCAGGTATATCGCTATCTTCAGCGGGGAAAGTGAACGTGAGATAGCGAAGGCATACGGGGCGGAAGTCCAAGAGGACGAACCGGACCCGCTTGTTCCGATAGAGTGCCCGCGATGTACTCGAAAGACGCCGCGTCACAAGGATCAGTGCGCGTGGTGCGGACAGATCCTCGAACCTGGAGCTGTCGAACGAATCCAGCGCGAACAACGGGAGATTAGCCGAGATACCCTCAAGATCCTCAAAGAGAACCCGAAGCTCTTGGAGGAAGTGGAAACGCGACAGGAAATCATTGCGTTTCTGGAGGATCGACCCGAACTCATCGCCCGCGCCAAACGGATGGCAGACGCGGCTGACAGCGACGACTGACGGGTTAGTTCCCATCCAGATCCCTCCGTTGCAACCGATCCAATTCAAGCTGGAGCTCTTCTAACGTCACATCATCGCCGTATTCGTCCAGAATCGCCCATACGACGGCCCGGGTAAATTCGTCATCGCCGTTTTTCAGGACATTGAGTAATCGGTCCCGGTTATTCTGAACATAGCGTTCGGGATCATCAGTAAGCGAGTAGTTCGGATTACTCATCCATATCACCCCGTTCCCGTGACGCCACTTCGAATATGGAAACAGAGGTAAGGGGCCCTTCTGTGGGGGAGGACTCGTATTCGGTGCAAGTGTCAGCCGGTGCGTCAGTCGTAAGACCTAAGCCACCGGAAAGAGAATCCACTACCGAGACAACACCAACAACCCGTCCAAGGAATCGCTGGGTGGAAATCACGCCACTCAGCGGGGTTGTCATCGGTCGGGCTTTCTCCGACCGTACTTTCACTTCTGTCGAGTGGTACATCTGCTGCCTTTGCTAAAAACTTAACGACCGCTAACCCCGTGGAATCGATGGTTAGGAGTACCACAACGCCATAATTCTGTGGTACAGAATCCGTCAACTATGGTTCCGGTTTTATATAACTGTGACACAAAATAGCCTTTTCCTGAATTTATCGTAAAAGCGTTTTCCAGTGGATTTTGGCCCGTTCTTTCACTGGGTGATTGACTCTTTCCGAGTCTGTGCTGGATCCGTTTGCACATTGGGATCGTACTGAGCGACCATCTTTCTTAGAAGGGTGTTGTAGTCTTCTCCCCCGCGTTTCTGGGAGCGAACAAGTTCTAAAACTTCACTCTCTACGGGAATAGAGGTATCACTTGGCATATGGTCACTGACTAGCTAATGACACAAATAACTACTGTCCACTTTTGAGCAGCTGTTTTCTCATCGCATTATTTATAATGGATGTGTGGCGAGAAAATAGATAATGAATGATGATATCATCCAATCAGAATCATTACAAAGCAATATAAATAGGATTATCTTCCTTTTTGTTTTTGGAGTTGTCATCCTTGTTAATGCATCCTATATATTGTTTGGATCAATCGGCATAGAAGCGGTCGGAATTATACTAACTTCCATTCTTAGCGCGTTACTCGTAGTACTATATTTCAGACAGACTGTCATTCAAAACAGACAGTCTAAACTATTAAGAGCGGATCACAAGCCTGCAATTCGACGTAGCGTGTGGGAGGAATGGTCTGAAGGGTTAGTGCGTATTGATCTTGAGAACTTTGGAAATGGATTTGCAGATAACTTACAGTTAGAATCTGTCGTGGAATGCTCTAATGATGTTTATGAGACGAAGGTTTTCCGCCGACCGCTATACCGATTATCGGACGAAGAGAAGACTGACTTTCAACCTGCAAATTTAGAGAGTGGTGAGAAAGCAAGTTTCATGGGTATTGTCGGGACGGAACTTGAAGGGAAGGGAACCTTTTCTGATCTTACTGTGCCGTTCTCTTCGGCTGTTGCAGCCCTAAAAGTCACAGGCACTCGTGCGGTACGGTGGGAAGTAAATATTGTTTATCAAAATCCCCTTGAGGAAGAAAGACGGCGAAAAATCTTGGAGGGGACATTCACACCAAAAGGTCAGATGAGCCTTACTGATTCTATGCACAGTATCTTTCCAGATGGAGCAGAAGCGATGTTAGAAAATAATGCTTCAAGTTTCCATTTCCGACCACAACCATATGGGACATCGAATCCAGAAGAGTGTCCGAATGTAAATGTCGATCTCACCTTTATGGGTTTCCCTTTAAAAGATGATGAGGTAAAATATCAGATACCGGCTCGTATTGAGATTGGCAACGCAGATGCTGTAGAGTTACGAATGGGATCTGATGTCTTAACGCGTGTTGAACCGAGTGATATAGAATCAGACGATGACGTAGCTAAAGTTAAAATCAGCGAACTCTCATCTGATCCGATGACATATGGGGATGTGATTCAGGTATTTGCCTTTCAGGATGGAAATGAATATGAAGTAGATTGTATCCCTGCACCTGACCGATTACCACAAGTGTACAATGAAGCTATTCATCCAGAAGATATAGTTAAGCACAGACAGACTAGGTAGAGATAATTGGCTAAATATTAATCAGGTTCTCAGCTAAGACCGCTTGATGATCAAATCCATTTCTGCTCTCTTTTTAAGTATTTGTGATATCGGTCACACCTGTTTTGTAAGTACATTTTGAATTTCTGATTTATCATCTGCTGCTCCTGTGACCAAACTTGATTAGCTGAAAGGGGGTATCCGGTCATGCCATCTAAATCTGGATATCCCTTATTAGACAGCGCTGATGTCATGATTTGACTGTGTGTGTGGTTAGGTTCGTAAAAATCATGGGCTAAGAGCTGATTGAGTAACGTTCTGCTCTTGTTCAGTTGAGGGCGATTATGGATTAGAGCCCCGAATAATTTCAAATGCCTGTATAGCCACTTTGCCTCCTCTTGGCTATACTCCTCCCTTATTTCCGAATAAAGTTTCGCGAAATATATTAAATTATAAAATAACCGGTCATCGTCTTCCAGATGGGTATAGTATAGAATGACGAGATAGTTGGACAACTGGTCAATGATAGTCGCCCTAGGGCGAGAACCATTATTTATGCCAATTTCTTCTCTTAAAGAGTCACAAAAATACTCTGTTAATTGCTTTTCAACGTTGATGATTCCCACATCATCGTTGACCATTCCATCTAAATCATAAGAGCATATGAATAGCAACTCTGGATAGCCAGAGTAAAAGTCATAATAGTTAGTATCTGAAAATTGGTTTGTCACCTCCCGTACTAGTGATCCGAGAACCATCATTATTGTTAATAACTCTCGTTCAGTACGTGGGTTTGAAAATTCGGGCTTATCTTTTTGAGCTATCTTTGCCTCTGCTGGTGGCTCTGATGTAATGCTACTAATTAGAGCCGCGTGATTTGGATCTAACCCATATATCCCATAGTACCTTATATTTGCCATAAGTGAGTTCAATCTAAAGTAGGATGCCAAAACAAGATCGTTAGCGACAACATCTGAATCCTTGCTCAGAGAATGGATGTTGACCATTGCATTCAGTACATTCTCAATAACCTGGTCAGAATATAAACGATTCTCAGTACTGATATTATTTATAATTGTGATCAGTTGCCATTCAAATTGTGCGAGGGAAATTTGAATGGCTGCAGAATTGCCTGATTTTTCGACGGACGTGCTAACGATTTCTTCTAAAGGTGTTGTCAACGCACCATATGTTCCGAAACCGTGTGGATCATCATCATTTAAGTACAATAAGATGGTCCGATTGATTTCTCGAATTGAGGTCCCATAGGCATCAGTCCGATCCAAGCCATCTTCCGTGATCTCGAAAACCTCTTTCAAGGAATTTAACCAGAGCAAAGTCTGACGACTGTCTTTGGTATTTTTATACGTTTCCCTGGACAGATGGCCTAATGAATCAACTAATGTTTCAAGATTCTTTTGATGAGAATATTCGTCACCTAAGTCGTGAATAAAAAAGTAATATTGATCATTTAGATGTCTTACAAACTCTTTTTCCACGGGTGTTTCAACGATATCTAAATAGTTTGTTCCGTAATCTTCTAAACAGTCTATACAAGTGTCTGCTACATCATATTCATTATTTTCAACTGCTTCCAAACCAATGTTTCTGTAGAAAGATGTTTCATTGATCAATTCTTGATGCTCATCCTCTTTTTCTATTTCTGGTGGCTTAAATAGTCTCTCTCTATCTATTTTTTCTATATTCCTGTCTTTCCTTTTCGATAGAATATTTGACACATCTAAGTAGTGAGCGACTATCAGTGTAAGTGATAATAGCAACATTAGGGATGCTATTGCTGAACTATAACTTATCAACGTAGCTAAGCCTGAAAGTCCAAAATATATTGATGTAATATTGAATGTAGTGAAAACTAAGAATAGTATGACAATAAATCTTAAATAGTTGTCGTTTAAAACTTCCTCTGAAAGATTTGATGAGAAACTTTGAGTTGCATTCTGAATTACAAAAACCAATATTATGAATGAAAATCCGACCAAATTGATCATCAAAAGAAGAGATTCTGGGTAAAAGGTTGGTTCGGCTGGTTCGGCAATGTTTGTTATAGCATTTGGATATAGATTATAAGATACCAGCACGGAGATGGGCAGAAGGATAGCAATATAGAAGAAGAAGACTCCTACACCATACCGATCCATCATATTTCTTTTTGTTTCTATTTTAATCATATAATCAGCAAATGGATCTATGGTTCTGTTGTCTATGCGTGCCTTCCTATGGGTATAGCGATAGTCATAGTATATTGTCTTTTCTATGCCATGATGTGGATCATCATATATTCCAGTCCGTGATGATCGAAACATTTTCCAGAACCTCACCAACTGGAAAAGTGGAGCGGCAGATTCTGGATTCATTTATAAGGAGACGGTGAACTGTGGGGATTCATCGTCAAAGCGTTTTCCAGTAAACCGCTCACTGTGAAGCAATTCGATCGTCGCCACTATGTGAGGTGGGGATAGTTGCGGGTGAGTTTCTAGATAGAAGGGGCGAAATGACGGTAATGGTTGTAATTAGGCCATACGGCGGCCAGAAAGTGGTCACGTCCCCCAGAAATAGAGGGTATATCACCTCTCTGGAACTGAAATTAGACAGCACTCTGTGGTACAAACGCGCGTCAATGTGGAATGGATTGATCGCGACTCTCCCGCGCCGCAAGGATCAAGCCCTAACTCAACTGGAACGAAATGGTCTGATTCCCTTTCTACGAGAGCGACGGATCCCCAATGTTTGAGGTTCAGCCGGTCGTTCAATGATCCGGTGTAGAGAAATGATTAGTCGTTATACGCTGGTGAGTGTTCATCCAAAATTGGACAGGGATCTCCCGGTTCACCATTGTCTTCCTCAGAAATAAGAAAGCCTTCTGCGTCTTCATGAACGTTCTCGCGGGGTTGATATGCACACCATGTTAGATCTTCAAAATAATAGAGTGCATAAATATATTCGTCGTAGTTATCTCCCGCATTTTCAATTATATCTTCTTTCACTTCATACTCTTCGGACTGTTGAATAGTACTATCTTCAAGATACACGCCTTGTGATTCCCACATGTAATCGGTTTTGACTGGAAGATTTGTGTTCAGTCCATAATATCGTGTATCCTCGGAGAGAACATCGGTGTCCACTACAAAAGCAACAGTTGCGTCCGTACCCGGGTCCAACTCTCCAATATTCACCGTTTGTGAACAATATTCTCTGCTATCACCATTTTCCTTGATTTCCTCTTCTCTGGGTAGGATTGGATCGCGGACAGATACACCTTCTGAGGTCCCCAGTTCAGAATTTTTAACCAAACAACCGGGTAGATGGACTTCTGCCTCGATATTCTCGGCGGTTGCATCGCCCTTATTGGTGAATTGGACTTGGTATGTCACATAGCTACTTTCCCAACTTAGATTGTCCAACAACTCAATCTCATCACCCTCACGATAATCCGGATCCCCGACTTCATGCTCAATTTCTATCACTGGTGAATTGTATACACCAACAGCATCCCCAATAGGAACAAAAATTGGTGTGAGGAGAGGGGTTATGACAAATGTCAAGAGTATACCAGTCAAAAGTCCAGCTACGAACCCATGTTCCTCGATAAATTCCGTAATCTTGCTATAGGCCGTCTGAAGCGCAGAGATTAGTCTTAGACTCATTATTGGTATCCTATTTCACTGTAGAACGATAATCTATCTTTGTATAACCTTTTGACGGATCTAAAATGAGAAGCGCCAAAGTTTCGCGTGGTCCCTACGGGGGTGCGTTTTTGCGCGCCTGCGGCGCGCAGCGGTGTGGTGTATTTTGATGGTGTGGCCTTAGCCACACTCCTAACGGGGATCCCGACCGGGGCGGTCGGGATTCCCCGCGTGGGTGCGGGACGGGGGCCAACCGGCCCGCCCCTCGCGGGGCGCGGCGAGGGGGTAGAACCAGGTATTACACGCAGAAATAAGTGAAAATAAGAGTGTTTGATAGTGATGCCTCTCACCGGGCGGGCCGCTACAGGTAGTGCCAGACCGTAGCTACGCCGCGCTCACCAAGGTCTACCTGTCCGCCCCGGAACCGAGCCGGATCCTTTCCGGCGTCACACCACAACCGGTACGCTTCCTCAATCCGGGCACTGACGTTCCGGATGCCACGCATTCGGAGCTTCAGACGGGCGTCCTGCCGGTCGTCTACGTCGATTCCGTGTTTTGCGCACCACGCTACCAACGCGCTGGTTGTCTCGTCTATACCGCGCTTGCTGGCCTCAATCGCTTTCGCCCCGGCTTCCACAGCGCGACGAGTGGCGTCCTTCGCCTCTTGTACGGACTCGTGGACCATCTCAGCGATGTGATTCGACCGGAGCGAGACAGACCCATACTCAGCCTCTACGAGTTCAGGGATGCGGTTCAGCGCTCGCCTCACGCTATCTACGTGGCGGTCATTTGCCTCGGCTATGTCGGCAGGTGAAACGTCGCCACCGTCTGTTACCAGATATTCCAGAGACTCCCATTCTACGGGGCTGAGTCCGTCAGCGAGGTGTTTGATAACGACCGATTCCTGAGAACTTCGGATCTGCGTCAGGTCCAGCGAGACGACGTTACGATCCTGTTCTTGGGTGGGGTCGAAGTAGTCATCCGCAACGAACGGCCCATAAAGGCCCCGCCCGGGACCGTTGCTGTCCCCGTCACCCTGTTCGTCGTCTCCGGGGTGGATCGGGATACCGGCCTCGGCCAGTACGGACAGCACCGTCTCGTCAAGCTGCCGCGTGAGTTCTTCAAGTTCGTCGGGACTGACACCGATTTTCTCATCCCACAGGTTCACCTGATAACTCGCTCCGACTTTCGGATGTGCCAGTGCCCGCGAACTGGACATGCTGGCGGACTCGCGGCTGTAGTAGTGTTTCACTTCTCTCGGGAAGGTGTGGGACGGGAACACCTCAGTAACGCGCTGAGGTCCGAGAGTAGCCGTGTGGTAGTATCCCTTCACGTTCCGGCCCTTCTCATCCCGGTCGTTCTGTACGAGTTTTCTGTAGCCACTACGGTCGTTTTCAAGCAAGTGGCCGAGTGACGCGATTGGCCCGTCACGGGCGTGGACCGGACCACTGCGCTCATCAAGCAGGCGTACGTACCGTTCGGCGTCCTGCGTGTTCGAGTGAGGATGGTAGTCCTCGAAGTACCTGCGGTGGATTCCCACGGCTTCAGCGGCTTCTCGTAGCAGTTCCTCGTACCGCTCGAAAGCGATGTTCGACCCGTTGATTTTGATGTTCACCGCTTCGTGGACCGGTCGCTCATCAGTTCCGTCAGGGACGGAGAACTCGGATTTCTCACCCCACTTGTTTTCGGTCTGCATGCCCTGCCAGCGGGGAGCGAGGTGCGCGTTGAAGGACTGCTGTCCCGCCGGATCTTCGTCGGTGTGGCGGGCAACAGACAGCCGGAACTCACGCATTTCCTCAATCCAGAACTCGGTTCCCTGTGGGTTCGTCGCGCCTGGCTGAATATCTCCGTCATCGTCCTCACCGGGATGGGCGATACCGCTATCTTGGTAATACAGCTTCACTACCCATTGTTCCCCGTCGTTCTGGAACGCGGCAACCTGTGACCCGCCCCCGTCCTTCACTCGTCTGTCGGCTGCAAAGAACGGCTGGAGCCCGTATTGCTCAAACAGGTAGTTGGCCGAATACTCGTGGTAAGCGAGCCCGACGGCCTTCATCGAACCACCCCGTGAGCGGTGGCGATTCTATTTCCAGACTGCCGGGACACCACCGGTTCGCGTGGTTCGTGTGGATACCCAACACCACCGGTTCGTGTGGCGTACCACAGAGGGACTAAACCCCTCAAATTTCTTATTTCTGGGGCATATATAACCAGTTCTGTGGAGGACAGGTATTCAGTCCCAGATCTGGAAATAGAATTGTGGGTGGAACGTACTCCCGTACCCTTTTTCTTGGGCACCGGAACAAATAGTTTTATGCCCGGGGAGGGCTCCGAACCCTCGATCTCCGCATGTCCCAGGTCCGAGGCTCGGCAGAGTCCTCGTGGGGACACGGAGGCTTCCAAGGCGAAACCGCACCGAATCTCTGAACCCTATGAGTGCGGCGCTATGTCCAGCTAAGCCACCCGGGCTCACTTTCCGGTAGTCGCCTGCCTTTCTTTAAGCTTCTCATTCCCGTTCGTCGTGCAATCTGGACCCACGGATTTATCACACGTTATTACGAACTGCGACCCATGAACGTTCCCGGCATCGTTCAATCTACTCTCGATGGCGAGGAGATCGCCGCACGAGTCTCGCTCGGGGGGGAGGACGAACTCTTCGTCACATCTTCGAGAACACTCGTCTATCGCTCCGAGGGTCTGCTGAGCGATGAATCAGTCGACGACTACCCACACGACGCCGACCGACTCACCCTTTCGGAAGGCCGACGCAAAACCAAGTTCACACTCGAGTACCCACTCGAGGACGACAGGCAGTTTACCGTGCCATCGAAGGCGACGGACGACGTGTTGCACCCGGTCATTGCGGGTGTGTTGAACGGTAACGGAATTACGGATGCCGGTGAGACGGTTGTCCAGACCTACCGTTTCAGTGAGCTGACGCTGATCATCACGAGTGATCGGCTGGTCAAGCACATCGGCGCTGCCGTCTGGGACGAGGATTACGAGGAGTACGCTTTCGAGGACGTGACGAACCTCGCCTTCGAAGACGGCAGCGTTGCGACGCAGATTGTCCTCGCGGTTGACGGTCGTCCACAGCGGATCAAAGCGCCGAACGATGAGGCGAACGATCTCCGGGAACGCCTTCAGCGGGCGCTGTTTGACTACCACGACGTGGAGTCGCTCGCCGAACTCAATGACGTTGTCGGGGTAGACGAGGACGACGAGCCTGACGAATCCACCTCGTCGATGGACTTCGGCGACAGTGTCGATCCGCTCGATGCGAATCCGCCGGAGCTTTCAGACCGGGAGGATAGTGGTCGTGCTCGGGAACAGACACAGCCACAGACTCAATCCCAATCGCAACCACAGGACCAGTCGATGTCCGACACCGAGGCACAGGCCAGCCAGGCCGCGGCCTCGGACCCACTCGCCCAGCAGGAGACACAAACCCAGGCCCAGGCCCAAACCCAAACACAGACGCAGGCGAACACATCGAGCGAGACCTCCAGCGTAGCGGAGTGGGGACAGCAAAACCAGGAGTCGTCGACGGGCGTCGGCTCGGCTGACTCAGCGCAGTCCACACCGACAGGTAGCGATGTCGCTACCGACTCACCTGACGAGGACCGCACAGGAGAGGCCGGCATTGTCGACACCGACCCGATCTTCGAAGAACCAGCCGACTCGAGTACGACCGATGGCGATGCTGCCCTCGATACTGATCCCACCCACGAACCCGCACCCGCACCCGCACCAGCGGTGCTCGATCGACTCGATGCACTCGAGACGGCCGTCGAGGAACAGAACGAACTCATCGAGCGACAACAGGAGACGATCGAGCAGTTGATCACTGAGCTTCGACAGGGTCGGTAGTCGCGTTTCAGGCTCTTTTTTGTTTTAGCTCAGTCCAGTCTGGTCTGGCTTCGTCTGGTCCGGCTTCGTCTGGTTCTGGGTCCGATTATAGCCGTCCCCGATACCAGCAACCATACTTCTCTTTCTCCTCACGCAGCCTTCACTTCATTTTGGTGCTGTCGATGGCGGTTGTCGATCAACTCCCTGGCACGCCGTGCCTCTGTCGCTGGGAGCGCCCGCAACATGACATCCACGTCGTCATCGTCCGCTCCGAACGAAGCGCTCTCGGTACTCGAGAACACCGTTCGAAATCGACCGTCCCGCGCTCCGGTTGGCGGCTCCTCGAGTCGAAGGCAGACCGAGCCGAGGTTAAGTACTCGGGGTAGGATGCCGCGGTAGCACGTGCAGTCCTCGATAGCCCGGTGTGGGACGAACCGGGCAACTGTCTCGTGTCGCGTGTTGTACATTGCGACCCCTGTCGGATAGATTCGGTACTCGAGTCCTCCGTATCGTCGGCGGAGAACGCCGACACCGAACGCGGTGAGACTGAGTGTGGTGACGAGCAGTATACCTCCGAGGGCGAGCACACCGGTGTACGGATGACCGATCACCTCGAGGATAAGGAGTCCGTAGAGGCCGAGTGTGAGAGTCCCGGCGAGCGCCGAACCGGCGACGATGACCGGGGTCCAGACGAGAGTGAGGGCGCGTACCGAAGGCTCGCCGGTCCAGTCGGGCGGTGCAGTCGGTGTGAACGATTCGGTTCGTGATCTGGCGGCTCCGGAAGGTGGCTGAACGCGAAGTCCACGCTTCGCCAGCGCGTCACCTGTGGTCTTGAGCAGGATCAACGCCGTCGCGAGCACCGTCGGATTCCCGTCGAAGACAGTGTGGCCGCTTGCAAAGAGGAGCACGAGGAAGAACAGCCAGAGTTGTCCGATCGGTCGGACGAACTGCACCGCGGGCGTGACACGTTCGTATTCGCACTCGCCGATAAATTCAGCTCTAAATGCGAGCAACTGTGAGCCGAGCATCGCTCCGACCGTGAGCATCACGGTTCCGGCCGCGATCTCGCCCGTACTGCCTCTCGAAAGCGTCATCTCGCCGAACACGGACCAGAGTGGCGATCCGCTCGTCACGACGAGGTACGCAACTCCGTAGACGACGACCGAGAGGATAGCAAGCCAGGCCGTTCCGAGGCGAATTGTTGGGCCGTCGGGCCAGCAGACGACATCGTCCGGCAGTCGTCCCGTCCGGTCGCCGCTGGCCAGCATGATTTTCGGCGCGTTCAGCAACAGGAGCACGCCGAATTCGAGCCAGTAGAGAAGGACGACGACCAGCGGATCCCACCCGAGGAGGACGATACCCACCAGCGGGAGTGCGTTCCAGAGCCAGTACGGCACTGAGTCTGCAGATGCAGATTGTGTCGATTCGAAACCTGACCCGTTCATATTCGTCGCTCTCAGTCCGTATCCCGGCCCGTAACCTTCCGAATGCACGAGGAGCCGAAGGGGCCGAGTTCGCCCGCCTCGAGTTTGATGAAGTGTCCCGTCGAGAGCCCGCAGCCACAGCGCTGACAGTCGAACTCTCCCTCTCGCTGGACGACATCTTGTTCGAAGCGGACGTACTGACGGCTCTTCGGACGGACGATTCCGTCTTCGCGGTCGATAATTCCACGAAGTTCGGCCTCGTCGAGAATCGTCCGCGTGACCGTCGGATCGCTCGTCACCGTCTCGATGCGGTCGACGACATCGGCGAGCGAGAGCGAGTCGTGCTCGAGTCGCTCGAGCAACGCGAGGCCGAGTTCGACGCGGTCGTCGTCGTGTGTATAGCGTGCGGCCGTGTTTCCGGAGTCGGTATCGTCCGTCTCGGTATCCGGACGCTGTCGTTTGCCAGCCTCCGACGGGGCCGCCGCCGTCGTTTGGTGTTCGCCTTCGCCACGCCGGTCCTGCCAATCCGTCAGTCGTTCACCGTCGGCAGGCTCACGACCCGTTTCAGGTGTTGAACCAGCGTCTCCGCTGCCATCGTCGGCTGTCGAACCGTCGGAGTCGGCCCCGTCACGCACCATCGATGAGTGCTCACAGAGCAGCGCGAATAAACGTTGTGACGTTTCGGCCGGCGTGGCCGTTCTGAGCGACTGATGGCGACTAGTTGGTGTCCAGTTCTCCGATTCGGTGCGCCACCAGAGCACAAAAGCTTCAATACCTGCTCCAAAATCTCGACCGATGTCGGTTCCCTCGGTGTCGACTCGAGTACTCGCTGGCGTGGTGGTCGCCAGCGCAGCGGTCACCGCGGGGCTGCTCGTCTCGCCGACTGCGACCGTGGCGACACTCGAGTCGGTGACGGCGAGTCCAACACTCTTCGGGGGTGCAATCGGTGCCCTCTATCTCGTTCGGCCGTTGTTTGCCTGGCCGACGACGCCGCTGGCCGCGGTCGTCGGCTACGGTTTTGGCGTGACGATGGGTGTACCGATCGCCCTCGCTGGCGTGATCGTCACAGTGACGCCGATTTTTCTGGTCGCCAGAGCTACTACCGGGCGTGGCTCGAGCCGTCCGTCCACGACTGGCCCTGATGGAAACACGGCTGTGTCGACTTCGGTTTCCGAACGCCGAGAGCCGACCGAAGCCGGCTGGATTGGTTCCGCACTGGGACGGACTACCGCCGTCATCGACCGATACTTCGATACCGCGGGCCCTATCCGGGGTGTCATCGCGTCACGTCTGGCACCGATCCCGTCCGATATCTCGACCTGTGCTGCGGCCGTCAGCGGCGTCAGGTATCGGCACCTCGTGATCGGAACCGCGATCGGTGAACTTCCGTGGACGATCGCAGCAGTCGTCGTCGGCGCGTCGGCTGGCACCGTCACCGCCGGCGGGTTCGGCGAACTGGGCCTCGTACTGACGCTCGCATGCTGTCTCGCTGCGCTAGTCTTGCTCGCCGGTCCCGCCTATCGCGTTTTCAGGACACGTACCGACGAGCAATCTGCGATCGACGGTTGAGTACGCTCCGTTCGCTGGTCGTTGGATCGGGGACAGGAAAGGACGGACAGAGAGCGAAAGCGAAACGAGACTGGATCGTTCACAGCGGCGGGACTCGAGTACGAGTCGAACTCTCCGATCCGATCCGTGCTACACCCAGAACGTGTCTGCGCAGTCGAAGACGACGCCGTGTTGTGGACAGATGTACTTGCAGTGGCGTTTGTACATTGGTGTTTCACAGTGTGGGCAGGGGCGGCCGTTTCGTCTGTGTTCGGAGTTCGCTGGGTGTTCTCTATTCTCTGAGTCCTCTGCACCCTCTGCATCCCCTGAATCCTCTGAATCCTCTGAATCCTCTGCACCCTCTGCATCCTCTGAACCCACTGCACCCGCCGTATTCGACTCGCTCGACTCAGTCATTGGACAGAACAAGAGTGCGGTGACGACACTGGTCGGGTCGCCCACCGGGCAGTGCCAGTGTCGGTGCTGGTTCGGGTACTGGTCGTCGGCAGTCACTTGTCCTCGAGACGCACACCATTCGGTTCGACCGATGCGTTCCGTTCGTATGAACACAGTGGATAGCTACTCGATCGTGTCTGGGACACAATACATTTCCACTTAACAGTTCGTATCACTTGCAGCTACGGGAATGGGAACGAGCGTTGAAACCCCCAATTCACGTACAGTACGCCGATGGACTGCGAGCGCGTTTGCGTTCTCCTCGACGACGAGTGTTGCCCCGCGTATCAGCTGTCGGCGATTCGAGAACTCGCTGAACAGACGTCGGTCGAGTTCCCGCTCATCGTTATCAACGACGACGAGTTTCGTCTTCGCGACCAGTCTCCGTCGTATCTGGCCCGCCGGTTCCGGAGCTGGGGCTCATTACTCCCCGTCTGTGCGGCCACCGAGCTTTCGAGAGCAATTCGCGGCCCGCCGGCGTACGATGAACGCCATCACTACTCGACGGTCGATGCACTCACTGAGTCGACCGTCGTCCGCTGTTCGCCGCTCTGGGAGGACGACCGCTGGCGGTCGCTCCCCGACCCGCTCGTCGACAGGATTGCTACCGAAACCGACGTCGCGATCCGTTTTGGCTTCGGGCTCCTGACCGGTCGGATCTTGGCGGCACTCGAGTACGGTGTGCTCTCGTTTCATCTGGGGGACATCCGAGAGTATCGTGGGCGAATCGGAGCGTTCTGGGAGTATCTCGAAGACGAACCGGCGGCAGGCGTGACGCTCCAACAGCTCACGCAGCGGGTCGACGGCGGGCGGATCGTCGCCGTCGACGACGTTCCGATCGAGCCGCGAGATACGTACGGCGCAGTCAAACGGCGACAGCGGTCGATACTTGGGGAGTTGCTGGTCGAAGGTGTACAGAATCTGAACGACCCAGATTTCGAGCCGCGGGTTCCGGAGACGCTGGGTCCGTACCGGTCGTCGCCGACGGTTCCTGAACTGGGTCGGTTTTTGCGAAAGAACGGGACGAACGCGGTTCGGCGCGTGGTTACAGGGAACCGGGTTACCGAGAACGAGACGCCGAGCCATCACGTAGACGACTTTTCGTGAGAGCGGCCCAGGCAGCGAGAGACGGATCTGAAGCGCAAAAATCGAAGAGGAGAGAGGTGGTCCGCTTCGTCGTGATTGTGCCGTCAGCTGGCAGGCGACTCCTGCCAGTTAGCACTCGCTCCAGCCACAGGACTCGCAGGTCTTGCAGCCTTCGGAGAAGTACAGCGAGAGTGCGCCACAGGATGGACATTCCGGCGACTCGCCGGCGTCGATGAGGTCCTGCGTCGCGTCCTCGGTGTCGCGGTCGGCGACACCGGCGCCGCCGTCGGTTTCCGGCTCGCTGAACTCGGCTTCAGTATCCGCTTCGGCCGCGTCTTCGAGCGTCTGCTGGGTCGGGTAGGGTTTGTCGATCTCGTTCTCCAGGTATCGGCGCATTGCGGTGCCGATGGCGTCCGGAATCGATTGGATCTGTTCGCCCTTGTCCCAGGCAATCTTCGGCGAGCGGGTGCCACAGAGTTCGTCGACGATCTCCTCTGGGTCGACACCCGAGCGCAGCGAGGTCGAGATGACCTTCGCGAGCGCCTCGGTGAAGGAGTTCGTAAAGCCACCCGAGTGGCCGATGTTGGCGAACAGCTCGAACGGCTGGCCGGTTTCTGGGTCCTCGTTGATCGTCACGTAGACTTTGCCGTATCCGGTGTCGATGCGCTGGCTGACGCCCTGGAGTGCGTCGGGTCGTTCGCGCTTTTCGGTGAAGTCGACGTGAACCGGTTCGGCGTCGGGATCGCGGAACTGGTCTGGCTCGGAAGCGAGCGCGTCGATGTCCTCATCGAGGGCCGCCTGCACGTCCTCGCTCTCGAGGAAGGTCTCGAGTCCGCCGAAGATCTCGTCGATCTGGTCGACGAGCGCTTCTGCCGCTTCGGTTTCGTCGGCGAAGTCGGCGTTGTCCGCGCGCGTGGTGAGCACCTGCTTCGAGCGGGTGCCGTCGCGGTAGTAGGTGACGCCCTTGCCGCCGTTTTCGTAGACCCACTCGAAGACATCCTTGGCGTCCTCGAGACTGGAGTCGTTCGGCGCGTTGACGGTCTTCGAGATGGCGGAGTCGACGCCCTTCTGGCAGGCACACTGGACTGCAGCGTGCTGTTTTGCCGAGAGGTCTGAGGTGATGACGAACAGTTCACCGATCGCGTCTGGCACCGTCGAGAGTCCTTCGACGCCCTCGAACTGGTTGGTCGCCATCTGCTCCTGGGCCTCTTCCTTGACGGCGTCGACGTCGATGTCGTTCGCCTCGAGGGTTCGGAGGAAGTAGTCGTCGAACTCGACGAGCATCTCGTCGCCCTGGACGTCGTCGGTGACGTTCTTGTAGTAGGCGACGTTGTAGATCGGCTCACAGCCGCCAGTGGTGTTGCCGACCATGCTCGTCGTTCCAGTGGGTGCGATGGTCGTGACGTTGTGGTTCCGAATTGGGAAGCCATCCTCCCAATCGTCGGCGTCCTCTCCCGTCTGGTGTTCGAACCACTCGCGGTACTCGGTTGGGTTCGCGTACTTGGAGTCGTCCCAGTCGTTGAACGAGCCGCGCTCGGTCGCGAGTTCGTGGCTCGTCGCCTTCGCGCCGTGGTTGATGTGGGTCATCAGCTGGCGGGCGACTTCGTTCCCCTCCTCGCTACCGTAGCGGATGCCAAGCTGGATGTAGAGCTGTGCGAGCCCCATGATACCCAGGCCGATCTTGCGCATGTCGCGGACGGTCTGCTCGATATCCTCGACCGGGAAGTCGGACATCGTCACGACGTTCTCGAGGAATCGGGTACCGTAGGAAATGCGCTCGTCGAACTCCTCGTAGTCGATGGCTTCCTCGAGGAAGGCGTCGACCGCCTCGGCCTGCGAGTCGTACTCGTCCGCGTGGGCCTCGGACCAGACGCGCCAGTCGGGAGCGTCCGTATCTGCGAGCGTCGAGAGGTTGATGTGACCGAGGTTACAGGCTTCGTTCTCCTCGAGTGGCTGTTCGCCACAGTTGTGAACAACGAATCCGTTCGCGACAAACGAATGCGTATCTGGCTCCGTCAGGTCGTAGACCGCTTCGTGCCCGTCGGATTCGACGGATTCGACGGTCACTTCGAACTGTTCACTGTACGGACCGCGGTCGTACTCCGACAGACGTTCCTCGAGCGCCTCGGTCTTGTACTCGAGCAAGAACCCGATCTCGTCAGCGAAGCGTTCGAGGTTATCCTTGACGATGACGAGTTCATGCTGTGCCTTCGTCTCGTACGCTTTCGTTCCACCGCAACCGTCAGAGAGTTCTCGAGTGCCAGCTTCCTTGCGGTTTTCGTAGACCTTGCTGGCGATACCGAAGTTGAGCAGGAGTTGCTGGACCTCGCTAAGGAGATCGGCGTCGGAACTCCACAACCGAACGGAAACGCCCTTTTCGACGTTCCCCTGAACACAGCCGTCTGCCGTGAATAGCGATTGGAGGAATCCACGAGCCATCTCTTCACTGCCCCGCATCACTGTATCGGGGACCTGAAGCTTCTCTTCGGTGAGTCCGACTTCTTCAGCGTATTCATACAGGCGAGTCGATCGAATCCGTTGTTCGATCGCCTGAGCGCCACGATACTCATCGTGGCGACTGATTGAGTTGACGCCGATTTCGTAGTTCGCGTTTCCGAGTGGTTCGCGAACAACTTCGTTTACGTCTTCGGCGAACGCTTCGGAAATTTCGGCATCCTCATCGTAGAAGTTCAAGACAGCACGCTCTTCGCTGTGTTTGAGGTGGCCGTCCCCGACGAGCCACCCCAGCGTCCGGCCTTGCTCAGCGGTTCCGTGCTGCCCGAACTTCCCCTTCCGGTTCTGGATATGAACCGTGTCACCAGTATCGAGGTTCTGTGCTTCGACCCACCCGTCAGCAGTCATGACGCGGTGGTCTGCCGTGAGTCGAAGCTCGTACCCTTCTTTGGTCGTGAGTTTGTAGACGTCTTTCTCACCAGTTTTGTAGACGCTACTGGCTTCTTTGATCGAATCTTCGCTAAGTCGTCCGTCAACGACGACGTCGGTGGCAACGCCCTGCTCATACAGCTCTTCGGCAGGAATGAGACCGCGTTCAGTGCTGATGAGGCTATCTCCGGTTACACAGGGGTTCGTCGCCAGGATACGGTGATCTTCGTGTTCCTCGGTGTCGAAGGAGTGCTCCTTGTTGACCCGTTCGAGATAGATCACGCCAGGCTCGCCGTTTTCGTGGGCGCCCTCGACGATCCGCTCCCAGATGAGTTCTGCAGGGATCGACAGCGGCTCGCCGACCTCGATGTGCTCGCCGAGGTCGTAGCGGCTGTACATCTCCTTGGTTTCCTCGGTCGCGATGTGCGGTTCCTCGGTCCGTGGGTTGGTGAAGGTGTACTCCTCGCCGTTCTGCAGCGCTTCCATGAACCCGTCAGTGACGCCGACGGAGATGTTGAAATTAGAGAGATGCCCTTCGACAGCGTTGCGAAGGTGCTTTGGAACGCGCCCGTCCTCGTCGATCAGATCACGGGCCTCCTCGAGTGCCTCGCTGAAGGACGTGTAGGTGTAGTCGTCGGGGTCGTTGAGACGGAGACAGTGGGCCAGGGAAACGTCCTTGTTCTTCGCGTGGATGAACTCGATAACGTCGGGGTGGGAGACGCGCATGATGCCCATCTGGGCACCGCGGCGGGTGCCACCCTGGGCGATGGTCTCACAGAGCTGGTCGTACGTGCGCATGAAGGTGATCGGCCCGGAGGCGATGCCGCCTGTGGAGCCGACTGCGTCGCCGTAGGGACGCAGTTTCCAGAACCCGTAGCCGACGCCGCCGCCGGACTGGAAGACCTCTGCGGCCTTCTTGGCCGTCTCGTGGATGTCAGAAAGGTCGTCGTCCGGAGACATGACGAAACAGGCCGAAAGCTGCTGGAGTTCGTCGCCGGCGTTCATCAGGGTCGGCGAGTTCGGCATGAACGACAGGTTTTCCATGCCCTCGGTGAACGTGTCGGCGACGTCTTCGACGTGCTCGCGGACCTCGTCCGGCAGCTCCGGGACGACGGTGTCGTAGGTGAACTTGTTGACGTTGTGTTCCGTCAAGACCGTCTCTACATCGTCGTCTACGGTCGTTCCCTCGCCGAAGACTTCCGCGGCGAGTTCGTCGCGACGCGGGTGATCCGGCTTGAGCTGGTCCGGCGTGACGGTGATCTCGAGATCGTGCGTTTCGGCCTCGTAGACGGCTTCGGCCAGCGCGATGTTCTTGCCAACGCGGTCGAAGAGATCTTCCTGCTCTTCGATGAGGTCGCCGTTAGCGTCCTTGCGCAGATAGCGGGCTGGCAGGATGTTGTGATAGGCGTTGTCCGTCATCCGTTCCTCGAGTGTCTCCCCCTCGGTGCGCTTGATCGGGAGGGTGAGGTCGGCCGCGGAGATGTCGTGTTCGCTCACGCGCGCGTCACCTCGCAGGTGTTACGTCGCGCTGTGTCGATTCGTGGGTCTTGCGGAGTCCTGGCTCTCATCATTCGTGACGAAGGTCTGGTATTCATGCATACCTCATAAAATGTGGTGTTGTTATCCCACCTGTGTTGGAGTAACACAAATTTGATTGGAGTGATGTCTCTCTCCTATCTGTCGTGGGAGGGCCGTGGAGAGCCCTCGTTGGTCGTGCTCACAACTACGTAGTCAAGTGCCTTAATCATTGTTAGAGCATCCTGAAAGTGAAGTCGAGAGCGCTCATATACCAGGATTCTAGTAGATTCGAGAGTGGTGAAATCGACGCGTTGCCTCACTGGAAGCGCGTCCCCTGATAATGGGTCACCAGTCGTGAACACTCAGTGATTCTCTGTTGTCACGATATCCGGAAAGATTACGGCACTGGGGTACGGGGATTCGACTATGCTCGAACCACTAACGGGGTCGACGGTGCTGCTCGTCCTGGCGGGACTCGCCGCCGTCGCAGTCGCCATCGTCGCGATTCGCATCGCAATCAAACTCGCCATCCGCCTCGGGCTCATCGCCGCGGTCGTCCTCGCCGGCCTCTACACGGTCGGCTACCTCGGTTGAAAACGACGACAGACACGCTCACCGCACCATTCTGGGTAGACATACCTGATTCAGCAAGCAGCCAGTTCCACCACATCGCCGCCCGGTCCAACTCGTTCGACTCCTTTCTCGCTGCTTGACTGCCGTTGCTCACACTCACACCTGTTCGAGAAAGTTCTCGATAATATCGTGCCCCGCAGCAGTGAGCACACTCTCTGGATGGAACTGCACGCACTCGAGTGGATACTCGCGATGGCGAATCCCCATGACGAGTTCGTGGGTGTGGGTGTTGCTGTCATCGCGGTCGCTGTTGTGATCATCACCGCCGTCACTGCCGCTATGAATCGCCGTCGCAGTAACCTCGAAGCAGTCGGGAACCTCGGTCGCGACCAGTGAGTGATAGCGCCCGGCCTGAAAGCCCTGCTCGAGACCAGCGAAGACGCCCGTCCCGTCGTGGTCGACGCTCGAGGCCTTGCCGTGGATTGGGTCTGGTGCCCGGCCGACGCTGCCGCCGTACTCGTAGACGGCGGCTTCGAGGCCGAGACAGACGCCGAGCGTGGGGATCTCCGGACTGCATTCGCGAAGGACGTCCATCGAGACGCCGACGTCGCGGTCGTTCTTCGGGTGGCCGGGACCGGGGCTGATGATGATTGCGTCCGGGTCGACAGCGCGCACCGCCTCGAGTGTGGCGGTATTTTTCAGCACCTCGGTTTCGGTGTCGTCCTGCTGGCTGACGTACTCGACGAGGTTGTAGGTAAACGAGTCGTAGTTGTCGATGAAGAGAACGCGCTTGGACTCGCCGTCTCCGCGCTGTGTCCTCGTCTCTTGGGCAACGCGTTGCTCGCTCATCGGTGCACCTCCTGGGGCTCGGACTCGATCTTCTCGAGTGCAGCGAGTACGCCGCCCATCTTCTTCTCGGTCTCCTCGAACTCGGCTTCGGGATCGCTGTCGGCGACCAGTCCGGCACCGGCCTGGACGCGGATTCGGTCCTGGGCGGTTTCGTTCCCGTCCCCGTTCCCGTTCCCGTTTCCGTCCTCGTGTTCGTGCTCGACCGTCGCCGTTCGAATCACGATCGCGAAATCAGCGTCGCCGGTCCAGGAGTAGTAGCCGACACCACCGCCGTACAGGCCGCGGGGCTCGGTCTCGAGATCGTCGATGATCTCCATCGCACGGATCTTCGGCGCGCCGGAGAGCGTCCCGGCAGGGAACGAGGCTCGCGTCGCGTCGAACGCGTCGGACTCGGCGGCCAGATCCCCAGTGACCGTCGACTCGATGTGCTGGACGTGGCTGTACTTCAGGACGTTCATGAATTCGTCGACACGGACAGAGCCGGCGTCTGCGACCCGGCGCACGTCGTTTCGTGCAAGGTCGACCAGCATGGTGTGCTCGGCGCGCTCTTTCTCGTCTGCGAGCATCTCTCCTGCGAGTCGACGGTCCTCGACGGGACTCGTCCCGCGGGCGCAGGTACCCGCGATCGGATTTGACATGATCTCCGTGCCACGAACCGAAATCAGGGTCTCGGGGCTCGCACCGACGACAGTCAGATCGTCATGCTCGAGGAGGTACATGTACGGCGAGGGGTTCACGTCACGCATCGCCTCGTAGAAGCCCAGTGTATCGATCTCGCCGGTGAGTTCTCGCGTCCGGGAGATGACTCCCTGGTAGATGTCGCCGTCGAGAACGTGCTCTTTCGCGCGTTCGACGCTCTCCTCGTAGGTTGCCTGTGAGCCGGCAACCTCGTTTTCGCGAACGAAGCCGCCCGTTTCTGGCTGCTCAGCGTCGCGAAGCGTCGACGCGACCGCCGCCGCTTCCTCACGGAGTTCGTCGTAGACCGCACCCGGATCGTCGCCGGACTCGAGTACTGGCGTGAAGATGAGCGAGACGGTGCCGTCGTGTTCGTCGAACGCGAGCGTCTTCGTCGTCAGGACGAACTGGGCGTCGGGAAACCGCGAGTCGGGCCGCTCGCAGCCGACCTCCTCGAGCCAGAGGTCGTAGACCGCGTCGTAGGCGAGAAAGCCGACGAGACCGCCGTCGAGGTGCTGGCGGTCGCGGTCGTAGTCCGGGACGTTCTCGAGTCGGACGTCCGGCATGACGTGTCGAAGGCTGTCGACGGTGTCCTCGTCTCCAGCGTTCTCTCCCCTGTTCCCAGTAGCGGACTCGAGTACCGCCTGCGGTGCTCGGTCGCTGAGT
Organism: Natrialba magadii ATCC 43099; assembly: GCF_000025625.1. Taxonomy (NCBI): domain Archaea; kingdom Methanobacteriati; phylum Methanobacteriota; class Halobacteria; order Halobacteriales; family Natrialbaceae; genus Natrialba; species Natrialba magadii. The sequence goes on from NC_013922.1 coordinate 78,849, forward strand.
GCCTCGACGTGTGTTCCGTCGGGGTCGACGGTGACGACGGCATCGGGGTCGTAGCCGACGTACGAAAAGCGCGCGTGTCGCTCAGCCCCCTCGGATCGTGGTCGGAACGCACCGTCGGGGTCGCTCGAGGGCGTCTTGTCGGCGCTCTCGAGCAGGAAGGCGTACGGCGAGCGCGTACAGTCACTGCCGCTCGAGCGACCTGTCAGGGCCGCGTACGCGGTGAGCGGTGTCGTCTCAACGTCGAGCGTTGCGACGGTTCGGACGACGACAGGGCGCTCGTTGGCACTGTCGCTTCCGCCGTTGGCACCCGCTGCCGTCGCCGTCGCCGTCGCCGCTTCTTCACCGGCCGCGAGGGCACAGAACTGTGCGCGGTCGATGTCGAACTGGACCGGCTGGCTGTCGTCGTACGTCTGCGTCAGATCAGTCATGTGTGGTGTGGTATGGGTGGGGTTGGGCCGGCGCTTCCCTGTTGGTACAACTCGCTCGCTCGACGAACGACCGGACGGCGTCGGTGTCTTTTACGCCGCCAGTCGCCTCGACGCCGCTCGCGACGTCGACCGCGAACGGTTCGACAGTCTGTACCGCCTCTGTAACGTTTGCGGGGGTCAACCCACCCGCGAGAATCACAGGCGTCTCGAGTGCCGCCACGAGATCGCGGGTCCGCTCCCAGTCGTGGGTCTCGCCCGTGCCACCGCCGCCGTCTTCGTCGGTGCTGTCGACGAGGAGTGCGTCAGCGGCGGCCGCGGCGTCTTCGGCCTCGTCGACCGCCTGACTATCCACCGCGTAGATGAGTTCCGTGCTGGTCTGTTCGCGAACGGACTCGAGTGCGGCCGGTTCGAGACTGCCGTGAATCTGGAGCGCGTCGGGCTCGACGGTTGCGGCCAATTCGGCGGCCGCAGCCGGTGTTTCGGGCATCGTAACGAGAACGGACGTGACGAACGGTGGAACGTTCGCGACGAGGTCGCGCGCCTCCTGAACTGCGACTTCACGAGGCGAGTCGACCGGAACGTCGCAGATGACGCCGACGGCGTCAGCGCCCGCGTCGACCGCGGTCTGCAGATCGTCCGCGTTCGTCAGACCACAGATTTTGACGCGCGTCATTGGGCACTCGGCTCCGCCTCGGCCGCTGTCTCGGAGTCAGCTGCGCCGCTGCACAGGTGCTTGAGCTTCGTCGCCGCCGCGCCAGATTCGATCGCCTCGCGTGCGATGGTTGCACCCTCCGACAGGGAGTCGGCTTCGCCTGCGACGTAGATCGCTGCGCCGGCGTTGGCGAGGATCACGTCGCGCTTGGCTCCAGTCACGTCACCCGCGACGATCCCGCGAAGATCGGTTGCGTTCTCCTCCGGGGTTCCGCCTGCGATGTCGTCGATTGCGTGTCCGGAGAGTCCGAGATCCGCGGGCTCGACGGTAAATTTCTCGACGTGGTCGCCTTCGACCTCGGCGACAGTCGTCTCGCCGTGGATCGCGATTTCGTCGGTGCCGGCACCGTGGACGACCAGCGCACGTTCGACGTCCATCCGTGCAAGTGCGCTCGCGAGAATCGGCACGAGTTCGGGATCGTAGACGCCGACCACCTGCGCGTCTGCACCTGCGGGGTTCGTCAGCGGTCCGAGCACGTTGAAGATCGTTCGCATGCCGAGTTCCTTGCGCGGGCCGATGACGGCCTTCATCGCCGGGTGGAATACCGGCGCGAGCATGAAGCCGATGCCGTCGTCCTCGATCGCGTCTTCGACGGCTGGCGGTTCGGCCTCCACGTCGACGCCGGCGACCTCGAGGACGTCTGCGCTGCCGGAGGAGGAGGAGACGGAGTAGTTGCCGTGCTTTGCGATGGGAACGCCTGCCCCCGCGGCGACGATTGCGCTCGTCGTGGAGACGTTGATCGTGTTATAGTCGTCTCCACCGGTTCCGCAGGTGTCGACCAGCGGCTCGCGGTCGGGCGTGATCGTTCGTGCGGCCTCGTGCATCCCCTGTGCGAAGCCGGCGATTTCGGCTTCAGTCTCGCCTTTCGCACGCAGCGCGGTCAGCAACGCACCGATCTGGGCCTCTGTGGCTTCCTCGAAGACGGCCGTCGACGCCGCTCGAGCCTCCGATTGTGTTAGATCCTGTCCCTCGGTCACCCGTTCGACGAACTCCTGCATAGTGGACACCAATGTACGTTGTTGTGTTGTGATGCTCAAATCCGTACATCAACTTAAGCCTATCGGAGCGTGGGGTCGACTCGCGTACGGCGTCCGATTCGAAACCTTCAATTAGGGTGGCCGGCAACCAACGAGTGCAGACAAGGTGGCGACGCGCCACGATGCACGCAAAACCGGACGGGTTGGTGGTCTAGTCTGGTTATGACACCTCCTTGACATGGAGGAGGCCGGCAGTTCAAATCTGCCCCAACCCACTATTTCTGTCGCGAACAAATCCGTGAGCGACAGAATCGTCATGTTTGGCTGATTTGAATCAGGGAGTGGAGCGAAGCGAAACGACCGTGGTTCAAATCTGCCCCAACCCATTTTTCGAGCGTCACATTTCGAGGAGCGGAGTCGTTCGAAACGGCTTCGCCGTTTCGTGATGACGAAAGACGCGGAGCGTCTTTCGAACCACGACGAGCACATCGCTCGAAAAATTGTTACGGGTAGTTTGAACCAGACAAGTCGCAGCGCTCGAGCACCGCGAGAGCGACCGTCTCGGCGTAGTTCAACTCTGCTCCAACCGCTGTTTCTGAACACATTCCCGACTAACACGTAGTGCGGTAGTGCCACGAGATCCCAACCCACGGTATTCCGGGCACCGCGTACACGTTACAGATATCCCTTCTCGAACCGTCGAAGCTACCGTCTCTTCCGTCAACAAGCAACGTCCGCAGCAGTGGCTACTCGGCGTGGTTGATGGACTCGAGTACAGGTCGGGGTACAGCTCCGAGTCTCGTCCCTGCGCTCTGGATCTGTCTTTGTCTCTGCCTCACGTGATCGGGCACGTGGAGCAAGCGCTCGCCTGCAGAGAGGGAGAACAGGGTCTGGCAAGCAGTGGCCTCATAACGGCGGCGATTGTGGAGGGGATGTATGTGTATCCCGGGTCCGGGTCAGATGAGCGTGAGCCGTGGACTGACTGTGGGTGTGTCCGTGGTCATGGTCGTGCTCGTGGCTGTAGCCGGTGTCGCTGGTGTGACTGAGAACACACTCGTGTAATTTATGGCTGATGATGAGTCCGGTGACGACGAGTGGGTGACGGACGGATTGTTCGAGGCGGATCCTGATATCGAACCTGGAGGGACGAACGTACAGATCGCCGGCGTAGATATCCAGCCGCAGGTCGTCATCACCTCGGCGGTGGTCATCCTCGCGTTCGTGTTCGGGACGTTACTCGCACCGGATCGGGCCGAACTGTTGTTCAACCAGGTTTCAGATGGCGTGAACGCGGCGTTCGACTGGGTCTACGTACTCGCGATCAACGTGTTCATCCTCGTCGTCCTCTACTTCGCGCTGAGCAAGTACGGGAAGATCAGAATCGGCGGCGTCGACGCTGACAAGGAGTTTAGCGACCTGTCGTGGTTCGCAATGTTGTTCAGCGCGGGGATGGGGATCGGCCTCGTGTTCTGGAGCGTCGGCGAGCCGCTCTTTCACTTCGCCGACCCGTTGTTCGGTACCGAGCCGGAGTCCGCTGCCAGCGCGGAGTCGGCAATCGCACTTACGTACTTCCACTGGGGGATTCACCCGTGGGCGGTCTACGCGCTCGTTGGTCTAGGGCTTGCGTTTTTCACGTTCAATCGAGGATTGCCGCTGACGTTCCGCTCGGTGTTCTGGCCGCTCCTCGGCGAGCGCATTTACGGCTGGTGGGGCCACGTTATCGACATCCTGACCGTGTTCGCGACGCTGTTCGGTATCGCGACGTCGCTCGGACTCGGTGCGTTGCAGATCAACGCAGGCCTGTCGTTCCTCGGCAGTGATGTTTTTGGTATTGCCGTTCCCGAAGGGGCGGGGCCACAGGTCGTCATTATCGGGATCATTACCGCCTTCGCGCTGGTTTCGGTCGGCCTCGGGTTGCAGGCAGGGATCCGCCGATTGAGTAACCTGAACGTCATTCTCATGACGTTCCTGATGCTGACCGTGTTGCTCACCGGACCAACGCTGTTCGTACTGGGGCTGTTCCCCCAGACGCTCGGGAACTATCTGTCGAGTCTTCCCGAACTGTCGCTGTGGACTGGCTCCTTCGACGGGGCCCCTTACGAAGGCTGGCAGGGCGACTGGACCATCTTCTACTGGGGTTGGTGGATCGCCTGGTCGCCGTTCGTCGGCATGTTCATTGCCCGAATTTCGCGCGGCCGGACCGTCCGTGAGTTCATCCTGGCGGTCCTGTTTCTCCCCTCGCTCTTCTCGTTCGTCTGGATGACCATCTTCGGCGGCACCTCGCTTCACTTCGAGCTGTTTACCGACCAGACGATCGTCGAGACGGTTCTCGAGGTCGGCGAGGAAGTTGCCATGTTCGAACTCTACACGCTGTTGCCCCTGACGGCCATCCTCTCTGCCGTGACCGTCTTGCTGGTGACCACCTTCTTCGTCACGTCCTCGGACTCCGGCTCGCTGGTACTCGCCCACATCACCTCCGGCGGACTCCACCAGGCCCCGCGAACCCAGCGTATCGGCTGGGCGCTCACCGAGGGCGTCATCGCTGCCGTCCTCCTCATCGGCGGCGGACTCGCTGCACTCCAGACTGCGGCGATCACTGCCGGCCTCCCGTTTGCACTCGTCTTGTTGGTGTTGTGTTACAGTCTCTGGAAAGGCCTTGGCGAGGAGTACGAGACACTCGAGTCCGAGGAGTTCGCGGAGGCGGTCGACGAGTTGGTTGAGAACCGGGACGTGGTAGTCGAGCGGGCGGGAACGGGGGTGGTGACGGAGATACAGGATGAGACGGATGAGGAGCCGGCTGTGGACGAACGAGCGTGATTCGGGGAGTAGTGGTAGTGATGTTCTGGAGTGCTGTACCGTGATGGGGGTGGGGTGCTGTACTGGAACGCTGTGACGCGATAGTGCGGTGTGGCCTGAACGCTGGAACGAGAGCGAGCCCACTGAGACTCTGCCCCCTCGAGTGTGAACTGTCTCTTATCCTCGATGCCGAATCGTCGTCACAGGTGCGTCGGCCGTCCGAACAACCTTCTCGGCCGTCGTTCCGGTGATGTAATCACCGAGTTCGGTTCGCCCTCTCGTTGCCATGACGATGCCGTCGATATCCTTCTCGTCGACGTAGTCCGTAATCTCCTGCGCGACACTCCCCGTCCGGACTGAGCCGACGGCAGAAAGGCCTTCCTCTGCCGCTTCGTCGACGACCTCGGTGACGACACGCTCGCCGTAGTCGCGGTACTCCTCGAGTTCGCCTGGATCGTGGCCGGCGCTGGTGAAGATGTAGTGAGCCTTCGTTTCGATCACGTAGAGTGCGTGTACGGTCGCATCGAACGCGTTCGCTATGCCAATCCCGTGGTACATTGCTCGTCTCGCCTGCTCGCTCCCGTCGGTCGGAATGAGTATCGAGTCGTACACGCTTTCTCAGGTATCCTACGACGGCCAGCCGCAAATAATCGGGGCCGACAGCGGACGTCTGTGGCTCAGCCGTAGCCATCACGAACTGGTTGACGCTGTCACACCGTCACAACGTGTCGCAGTATCGACCGGAACCGAACGGTAAAAACCCCCGAACCAACTGGGCGACGTATGGAGGTCCTCGGTCGGCTGCTGGCGCTGCTCGTCGTGTTGCTCCTCGGAGCGGGGCTCCGGATGAGTGGCGTTCTCGACGAGCGCCGAACCGGCCGACTCAACGCCGCTGCCTACTACGTTGCTCTCCCCGCACTCATCTTCGTCTCGACGTACAATCAGGCGGTTGGCTCGCTCCTTTCGCTCGAACTCGCTGTCGGCGTGACTGTCGTCCTGTTCTCGACGGCGGGGCTCGCCTGGCTTGTCCACCGCCACCGGTCGTCGCCAGCACGTCGGAGTGTCGCTATCGTCCAGTCGTACCACTCGAATCTCGGCTATCTCGGCCTGCCGCTCGTCGCGGCGACCTTTGGAGACGACGTAACGGGGATCGCAAGCGTCATTCTCGGCTTCGTCACACTGATGCAACTCCCGCTTACGATCGTCCTTCTCTCGACGATCAACGGCGCCAGTGCCGACATCGGTGCTGAACTGCGCGGCCTCGCGACGAACCCTGTTCTACTCTCGCTGCTCGTTGGCCTTGGCGTTGGGTCACTTGGCGTCACGGTACCGTCGGGGGCGGCAACCGGACTCGATGTGCTCGGCGCGCTGGCACTCCCGCTCGCATTGCTCTGTGTCGGTGCGTCGCTCCAACTCGAGACGCCCGCTATCGATTTTGGTGCAACCGGAACCGTCGTCGCACTCAAAATCTGCTGTATGCCGGTACTCGCCTGGGTCGTCTTCTCCGCGCTCGCCGTCGACGCCGCGACGCTCACCGCGACGGTCGTGATGCTCGGCACTCCCACTGCCGTCTCGACGTTCGTCTTCGCGAACTCACTCGGTGGCGACGAGGAGTTTGCCTCGCTGAACGTGTTCGTCACGACGCTCGCCTCAGTCGCCACGCTGTTCGTGTTGATTACGCTGGTCGGCTGAGCCTGACCCTGAGCCTGAGCCTGAGCCTGCGTTCCCGGACCGAGTCGAAAACCGACCACTGACCGACGACTATCGTGAGAAGAACTGCTTGAGTCGAGCGATGAATCCGCCCGACTCCGAGCCGTCGGCAGTTTCGCCCGCAGTTGTTTCCGTACTGGCCCCTCCGCTCTCACTTCCTGCCCCCGTCGCGCTGTCGACTGTTTCGGTTCCGGTTCCAGTCCCGGCCGAAGACGCTGTCGCGTCGATCGCGCCAGCGAGCGGCCCGGCATCGTCGGGGAGCGAGTCAGTAGGTGTCGTCGCTTGGCCATCCGCACTCGAGTTCCCATCCACACCACCAGTCTCCAGGTCGTCCAGCGAGAGGTCGACGTCGTCGATCTCGGGCGTCGACTCGCGGCCGGTGCCGGCTTCGGCGGCGCGGACGTCTGCGCCGGTAACGTCGCCGCTGTCGATCCGTGCGGCGAGTTCGCTGGCGGCATCGTCGACGTTCTGTCCCGGTTCGGAGTCCGTGGTGTTGCTGGCGCTGCCGGTGGGCGCGTCCGCCGAGTCGTCGTCAGTTGCTGCGTTGTCGGCCTCCGCGTCCGCTGATTCGTTCGAGGTCGTGTCGGGCGAATTGGTCTCGGATGGTGTGGCGGTACTCGAGTCGGGAGCGGACTCGTGGTCGTCCGACGTGTCGAGTTGTTCGCCAGCACGTTCAGTGGCTGGCTCGTCGCTGGTGCCACTTTGCTCGATTGTGCTCTCGGACGATGACTCGTCCGGGGCCTCGGAGGGAGGGCCCGAACCGTCGGCAGGGGCGTCGGAATCGGATCCACCACTGATGTCGATGCCGGAGTTCGTCGTCTCGCCGAGGGAGTCGAGGATATCGTCGACGCTCTCGTCGGAGACGACGCGCTGGGGACCACCGCTCGGCTGGAACGGATCGTCGGCGCTGGTGTCGTTGTCAGGACTGTCGCCAGTCTCGGCGTCGGAGTCACCAGCGGCCGACTCGTCCTCACCAGCCGAGTCGGACTGCACTCGATCGTCGCTCATTGTCCGACTCTGCTAATGCCGTGACCATAATCGTTCCCCTGCCGGTTTTACCACTCCAGACAGAAATTGTGCGACGCGTACACCGCGCCATCCTCAGCGATGTAGACGCCCACACCGCCACGGTCCCAGCCGAAATCACTGTGCTCCTCGAGGATCGCCTCGCGGTGCTCGGTCGAGTTCATCCACTGATTGACCAGCCCAGTCGCGAGTCCCTCCGCGGTCTGGTACTCGACTACTTCGTCCTGGCCGCTGGACTCGACGGGCCGATCGACCCACGTCATCGCGATGTTCTCGCCGTAGGCCCGACAGTAGTCGTCTACCTCGGAAAACCGATCGTACGGCCCATCGCCGTCGGGGTTCGTGTGCGCGAAGTAATCACGCTCGGCCATGTCGACGCTGTGGGCGCGTGACACCGAGGCAACTGTACCGTCCCACTCGAGTGGGTCGATGTCGTGGTCGGCTCGGCGCTCGTTGACTTCGGCGTGGACGAAGTCCTCGACGTCGTCTGAGGTGATGGTCTCGACGTCGGTTTCGTAGCTCGACTGACCGGGATCACCGGGGTCCGTGACGGCGGGGTTGCGCTCGCCGGCAGGTGGCGGTTCCGAACTGGGCGAGGGGCGGTCCCCGATGGAGTCAAAGTCCCCGATAGAGTCGAAGTCGTCGATGGAATCGAGGTCATCGATGACGACGGGTGCGAGGAGTGCCCCACCGGTGAGGAGCGCGGTCACGAGGAGTGCGATGACAAAGAGGCGAGTGAGTGTTCCGAGGATGGACCCGGCAGTCGAACTGGTCGTCTCGCCCTCGATGGAGTCGCTCGCGGTGGTCGCAGGCGAGCGATGAGACGGTTTGGCACCGTCGCCGCTCTCGCTTCCACCGTTCGAGTCGGCTGCGTCCGTGGACCACTCCGACTCACTCGTCGACTCGTCCCATCGATCCATTCACCTCGACTATCGAGAGCGAGTAATAAGACAGCCCGGATCGGTTTCACCCGGTGATACCTGCGCTCGTCTCGTCCGTCTCCGCCGTGTTTGTTGCCTGTCCGTCGGCTACAGCGCCACCATCACCGAAAATCGTCTCGTGGAACCCGATCACCAGTCCCGGCACGACCGCCATGAACAGGTGTTCCTCGAGTGGGATGCCGGCAATGTCGATCCCCGTCCGGAGTTTGATGTCGAAGACGCCAACGGCGAGGGTGTAGCGGTCCCAGAGGTAGGCAATCGGGTACAGTGCGAGGATTGTCACCGCAGCCTTCCGGAGCGCATTGGCCCGGTAGAGCAAGGCAGCGGCGATTGCTCCCCAGAACAGTTCGGTCGCGAGGTAGGTGTACCGTCCGAGAACGCCGATGTTTGGCACCATAATCGCGTGACATCACGACGGGACAAAACGGTTGCTTGCGTCCCCACCCGGCCAAAACGTGCGGTATGTTCAAAACCCTTGACGCAGTACACCCATTCGTAAGGATGAATATCGCTGATATCGCCAGCCAGGACTACATCGAGGTTGATGTCGGAACGCGGATGGGCAAAGTCCGTTCGACGTTCGAGGACGGCAACCCCAAGGGAATTATCGTTACGAACGACGGGGACTACGAGGGCGTCATCAGCGAGCGGGAGGTCCTCCAATCTCACGTCGAGGACGACGCGAAGGTCGCAGCACTCACGAAACCGAGTCGAAACACGCCTTCCCCGAAGGTCGACCGACAGGAAGACGTGCGAGAAACCGCACGCGTGCTTATCGAGGGCAACGCCAAGGTCGCACCGGTGTTCGAAAACGACGACCTCTGGGGTGTCATCACTGACGACGCGATTCTCGAGGCGGTACTCGAGAACCTGGACACGCTCACCGTCGAGGATATCTACACGTCCGACCCGGTGACGTTACAGGAGGACGACGGCATCGGCAAGGCGATCAACCACCTCCGTGAGCACGGCATCTCACGAATTCCGGTGTTGAACGACAACGGCTACCTCACCGGCGTGGTTACGACCCACGACATCGCGGACTTCGTCATCCGGAAGAATCACACGATGACGACGGGCGACCGGGTTGGCGATTCGCAGCGTCTGCTCGACGTGCCGATCTACGACATCATGAACAGCCCGGTCGTGACGACCACGCTCGACGCCACCGCGAAGGAGGCCGTCGAGCGGATGCTCGACCAGGACTACGCGGGACTGATGGTCACGCCAGAAGACGATGACCGGGTCGTCATCGGCGTCATCACCAAGACGGACATCCTCCGTGCACTCACGTTCACCGAGGAAGAGCGCATGGACGTCCAGATTACGAACATCTCGCTGCTCGACACGATTACTCGAGAAAGCATCGTCGAGAGCATCCAGGATGTCTCGGACAAGTACGCGGATATGCAGGTGTTCCATGCGCACGTCCGCTTCAAGGAGCACAAAGAGAAGCTCCGGGGGACGCCGCTGGTGCACTGTCAGATCCGGCTCCGAACGAACAAAGGCCAGGTCGCCGGCACGGGCGAGGGTTACGGTGCGGAGAACGCCTTCCGCGTTGCACTCGACAAACTCGAGCGCAACGTCCTCGAGGTCAAGGGCGTGACGAGCGACGAGGAGTACCGCGGGCAGCTGCTTCGGAAGCTGAACGAACTGTAAGTTCCCAACAGCTGCGTTATTCCTCTGCGTCGCTTCCTCGTCTTTTGCGTGTGATGACGGGTTTCACATCGCGGTGATGAATTCCGCGTAGTAGTGGCGAGCCACAGCCTGCTGATGGATTATATAACCGTAACTCACTTTCTCAGTAGTTGAACTCTCCAGGTGCCTATAATCATAACCGATAGCAAGTGTGGTGTGTCATGGCAGACAACACCACACGTCGAACGGTACTGGCTGGAACAGCGGCGGGGCTCGGACTACTCACGGTCGGAACGGTAGCGGCGGACGAAGAACAGGTGCGGTACGTCGTCACCGGTGGGAGCCCACAGCAACTCGAGCGCGAGGGGTTCACGGTCGTCCACGAAATCTCGGACGCGAACGTCTATCTCATCCTCGGTCCCGAGGATGCAGATCCGACGAGCGTCGACGGCGTCAACAGCGCTTTCGAGGACTTCACGTACGAACTCGACGTTGCCGACGAGCCAACCGAGGCGCCGACGGGTGAGCTCGAAGACGAACAGTGGGACAAAGACCTGATCAACGCGTTCGACGCGCACGATCACGCGACGGGTGCGGACACTCGTATCGGCATCATCGACACCGGCGTCCACGACGGCCATCCCGATCTGGGGAACGTCGATGTCGACGCCAGTCGGACGTTCATCGACTGGGAGGAGTCGGACCACACGGGCGACGTGCAGTACCACGGCACCCACGTCGCCGGCATCGCTGCAGCGACTGGTTCCGAAGGCGTGACCGGCGTTGCGCCGGATGCAGAGATTGTCTCACTCCGTGTCTTCCCGTCGGAAGGACCCCTCCTCGCCAGCGTTGGAGACACCCTCCTGGCGCTCGATCATGCCGCAGAACAGGGCCTCGATGTCGTGAATATGAGCATCGGCAGTGCGCCACAGCCGCCTGAAGAGAATCAGGAGGGGTATCGCATCGCTCGCCAGCAGGTCGTCCGAAGCGTCACCCAGCGGGGAACGTCCGTCGTCGTGAGCGCTGGCAACGACAGCCAGAACCTCCAGCAGGGCGGCTGGATCAGTCTCTGGGGAAGTATCCCCCGTGCGTCGTCCATCAGCGCGACCACGGAAGCCGACGAACTCGCAGACTTTTCGAACTACGGCGCGAACGAAATCTCGGTCGGTGCGCCTGGTGACATGATCCTCTCGACGTTCGACCCGGACAACGAGGCGCTTCCCGGTACCGAGTACGCGAGCGCATCCGGGACCTCCATGTCCGCCCCACAGGTCGCCGGCCTCGTCGGCCTCGTCCGCGAACTCGATCCGAACGCCAACGTAAATCAGGTCGAAAACGCGATCGAACGCGGTGCGACGGGCGACGGCCGCGACGATCCTGAGACCGGTGCCGGTCGCATCGACGCACTCGAGACGGTCGACCTCCTGTAACCGATCACCCTACCGCTGCGATCCGCGAACCGATCGGCCGCTCGCTTCTTTCGTGTTCTTCTGGGATTCCTACCGCACAGACCTGACAGCCGAACACAAAGTCTATTAGCGATGGCTGTGGCCTCTGCTGTATGGCCGCCATCGAACTGCGCGGCGTCACGAAACGCTACGAGCGGCGCGGCCTCCTTCGTAGCAACTCCGTGACTGCCCTCCACGACGTCGACCTGGCCGTCGAAGACGGCGAGATATTCGGCTTTCTCGGCCCCAACGGGGCCGGCAAGTCGACCGCGATTGACATCATGCTCGACTACGTCCAGCCGACCAGCGGTGCCGTCCGCGTGCTCGGCCACGACGTCCAGACCAACAGCGTCGCCATCCGGGAACGGACCGGCGTCCTCCCCGACGGCTACGACGCCGTCGGGGAGCGCACCGGCCGCGAACACGTCGAACTCGCCATCGAGGCCAAGGGCACCAACGACGACCCCGAGGACCTCTTGGAACGCGTCGACATGCTCGGCCCCGACAGCTACCCCGTCGAGCAGTACTCGAAGGGGATGGCCCAGCGACTCATGCTCGCGATGGCCCTCGTCGGCAACCCCGACCTGCTCATCCTCGACGAACCCTCGACCGGCCTCGACCCCAACGGCGCACGCACCATGCGCCGCATCGTCCGCGAGGAGAACGACCGCGGCGCGACCGTCTTCTTCTCGAGTCACATCTTAGAACAGGTCGAGGCCGTCTGCGACCGCGTTGGCATCCTCGACGGCGGCGAACTCGTCACCGTCGACAGCATCGACCGCCTGCGCGAAACGATCGGCGGGACTGCACGGGTGACACTCGAGTGCTCGCAGGTTCCGGACGGTGCCCCTGATCGCATTGCTGCGATCGATGGCGTCGCCTCGGTGGAGACGAACGGGACGAAGATTCAGGTGGCCTGTGCGAATCGTGCGAAGGCACCCGTCATCGCGGCGTGTCACGACTCGGCGACGGTGACGAACGTGTCGACGACGGAGCCGTCGCTAGAGGATCTCTTCGCGACGGTGACCGGAGGTGGCGCATGAGTCAGCCGGGATTCCTCGAGCGACTGCTGCTATTCGCCCGCGAGGACATTCGGGATTCGGTTCGCGAGCGCCAGGCGCACCTCCTGATCGCCATTTTCGCGCTCGTCGGTGGCGGACTCGCCTACGCCGCGGGCCAGCAGGTCCAGCGCTGGGCGAATCGGGAAGGGGAGTTCGTCGTCGAACTAATGCCACAACTGCTCGGCCCGCTCATGTTTCTCGTCCCGCTGGTTGCGCTCGGCGTGGTCGCGCCGGCAATCGTCGAGAAGCGCTCGACGGGGGCGCTGACGGTGTTGCTTAGCCTGCCGTTCTCGCGATGGGTGGTCGTTCTGGGAACGCTTATCGGCCGAGTGGTCGTCATCACGACGTCAGCGCTGGCCGCGATCGTGATCGCAATTCCGATCGCCGCGCTGTTCGGCGTCTCGGTCGATCCCACGCAGGTGGCTGCAGGTGTCTTCGCGATTGTCCTCCTCACGGTGACGTTTACCGCAATTTCGGTGTCGATTTCGGCGGTCTCACAAACGTCGACGCGGGCGTCGTTTGCCGCCATTTTCGCGTACGTCCTCTTCGTATTCCAGCTCTGGTCGATCATCCCGGTCTACGTCCTCTCGGGCTTCCAGATGCCCGAGACGACCCCTGGCTGGGGAGAGGTGCTCAGCGCGTTGAATCCGATGGCCGCGTTCAGTAACCTGCTCGCGGCGATTCCGGAACTGGCTGATATCGGACTTCACGGAACCGCGGAGAATCCGGCGATCTACGAACAGCCGGCTGTCGCACTCCTCATCTTGCTCGCGTGGATCGTGGTGCCGATCGGTGCGAGCTACCTGCGATTCCGGACGACCGACCTCTGATCTGTCGGGTTCGACCGGTTTCTGCACTACCCGTCGCTTTGCTCCGCTGTGTCCGATCCAGCACGGGACTCCCGAAGCGGCGGTTTCGACTTGTACGTCAGCGCCCGCCAGAGCCACTCCATCGGCCCGTACCGGAAGTACCGCAGCCACAGCACCGACAGCGGCACCTGCACCGCCCAGATGGCGACGACAATGGCGAGCAGTTCGACCCGCGTGACCGCGCCGAACAGGCCGAGGCCGTGGCCGTAGAAGATGGACGTGGCGAGCACCGTCTGCAGGAGGTAGTTACTGAACGCGGTGCGGCCGACGGCGGCGAACGACCGGGTTGCGAGGCCGTCGGGTCGCCACTGACAGAACCACATCACGAGTGCGAGGTAGGCAGCAGCGAGCGGGAGGCTGCCCCAGTAGTTGAACTGCCGCCAGAGGAGCGCGCCCTCGACGCCCCAGTCGTGGGCGTGGATGTAGGCGACGCCAGCCAGGATCACGACAAGGCCACTGACCGCGCCGACGGCTGCCAGCCGGGCGTAGAATCGTGCGGACCGCTCGTTCGTCAGCACGCCCCACTTGAACAGCGCCATCCCGAGGAGCATCACGCCACCGACGCGCCAGGCGGTGTAGCCGACAAAGTCAGTGGTTTGGCGGCGGAACGACGTCGACGCACGGTGGTCGAACTGCTCAATCCAGCCGCTTCTGTAGGTCTCGACTTCAGCGCGGAGAACTGACTCGGCCGGCCGCCACGTATCCGCGACCGTGCTTGGGTCTGCCGTCAGCGCCGCCAGTATCTCGAGAAGCGACGGCACTGCGATGAGCCCGATTCCGATTGCTGACAGGGTTCGGGCCGGAAGGTCTCGGAGGACGAGGACACCGAACGCGCACGCGCCGTACGCCACGAGGATGTCGCCGTACCACAGCAAGTAGGCGTGGGCGAGTCCGAACAGCACGAGCCAGCCGAAGCGACGCGCCGACAGCACGGTCGCAGCGTGCTCCGTCGATTTCGACCGGACACTCTGCGTGAACAGGCTGATGCCGGCTCCGAACAGCAAGGTGAACAGCGTGATGAACTTCTGCTGGGCGAAAACGTGCGTGCCGAACCAGGCCCAGTAGTTCCAACCGGTGAACTCGCCGTGCACCGTCGGATTCGACAGCGTCGCCTCTGGCATCGCAAACAGCCAGATGTTGACGAGCAAAATCCCAAGCAAGGCAACCCCGCGCAGCGCATCGAGGGCGACAATCCGTTCCGAGGGCGGTGTCGGTCCGTCCTCGGCGCGTTCACTCATCGCTCATCTCTTTTCGTCTCACGACAAAAGCGGTGTGTCTTCGCGTCGCGTGGTTCGCTATCGCGACGCCGGCTCCGCCCCACCTTCGACACCCGAATCCGTAATCCGGAACTGCGAACTCTCACCCACCGGCTTCGACCGGTGCTTCTCGAGTGTCGCTCGTCGCTTGCCACCCCGGAACCGATCCAGTCGGAGCACGACACCGGTCCAGTGCTCGAGGGTGTTGCCACCGAGTGCGCGCGTGCGATCCGATTCGGGGTCCGAAAACACCTGATTCGTGAGGACGACCGCCAGATCGTACTTGCGCGCGAGCGAGAGCAGGTGTGTCACCTGCCGGGTAACACTTCGCAGCGCCTCGCCGTCGTTGCCCTCACCAGTCCGTTCGAGTCTGTAGAAGCCGGTCGCGCTGTCGAGGACGATCAGATCCGCGCGCTCGGCGAACTCCTCGGCGTCGCGGACGGCCTCTGCTTGCTCTTCGAAGTCGAGTGCGTCCTCGATGACGATTCGCGAGGCGACGGTTTCGACGTCCGGCGTGGGATCGGTGTCGCTTGAGTCTAGGTCGGACTCGAGTGTCCCGGGCCCGGGCCCGGGCCCGCCGTCTCTCGCGACGGGGGTGTCACTGTCGGTGGCAGTGTCCGTGCCGGCCCCAGTGTTGCCGACGCGTGCGGTGAGCAACTGATCGAATCGGTCGACGGAGACGCCCTCGGTGTCGATGTAGACGACGGTCCCGCCCTCCACAGCGGTTTCGACGGCGGCTGAGAGCGCGAGATTCGTCTTGCCCGCGGCTGGCGGACCGTACAGTTGTGTCACGGTCCCGCGTTCGAATCCCCCACCGAGTAACTCGTCGACCGGTCCACAACCGGTCGGAAGTGCCGCGTCGTTCACGGCCGTAGTTGGGTCTGTCCGGGCAAAAAGCCCCCGAAAACCGACCGTCGCGTGTTGACTGGCTGGCCGAATCGGTCGAACACGTTTATTCACATCCACAGCGAAGACTGCGTGTGATCGTCGTCGCGACAGCGGATTTCGAAGTCTATCACGGCGTCGTCAACGAACTCCGGGACCGTGGCACCGAGTTCACGACCGTCGAACTGGGCGCTGCACTGCCAGAACAGACGGCCGTGGTCATCACGGACGCAGCCGCTGCTGGCGAGTTTGAGGGCCACCAGACCATCGTCGCCGACCCAGAGGACTCTCGCCGCGCGGTCGACCAGGCGCTGACCGCGATGCGAGGGTCGGGCGGACGAATCATCGTCGGTGTCGACCCGGGCCGGAAACCCGGCATCGCCGTCCTCGACGGCGAAATGGTCGTTGCCGCGTTTCAGGTACCGATCGCCGACGCCGTCGACGTCATCCAGCAGGAGGTAAGCGACGCACCCGACCCCGTCGTCCGGATCGGTGACGGGGCGCGCCTCCAGAGTTCGAAACTCGTCAACGAACTCGAGGACGTCCGGGTCGAACTCGTCGACGAAACGGGGACGACGCCGTATCTTGGCACCGGCGGCCGCGGCATGGAGGACGTGCTGGCCGCGGTGAACATCGCCCGACTCGAGGGTGAGGTGGTTGACGCGCGTGACATCGAGCCGACGGCTGGCGAGTTGCAGGTCATCAAGGACCGCTCGCGCGAACAGAGTCGAACGAATCGGGCAATCGACGACGTGCTCGCGCGTCGAGTTGCAGCGGGTGAGTTGACAATTGCGGAGGCGCTGGCCGAGCACCGGACTGGGGATGTGAACTCGGACAGTTCAGATGGGTCAGACGAGCAGACCGGCCAGGAGAGGACGTGACTGTTGAGGAGTCGGCAACCGATACGGATAGGGCTTCGTCAGGAACAGCGGACGGTACTCGAGAGCAAGCGTAGCAGAGACGGTTTGCTCGAGATCACTGCGTAATCGAGGTCCAGATGTCTTGGACACGCGGCTGCGTGCTCACCCACCAGGCCCCAGCGCCGCCGACACA
Organism: Natrialba magadii ATCC 43099; assembly: GCF_000025625.1. Lineage (NCBI taxonomy): Archaea > Methanobacteriati > Methanobacteriota > Halobacteria > Halobacteriales > Natrialbaceae > Natrialba > Natrialba magadii. Next base: position 95,649 of record NC_013922.1, read on the forward strand.
GCCGGCGAAGGCGAGCCAGCCGTCCGTCTCGCCGCCGGTGATGAGGAGCGCGACCGTTCCGAGACCGACCGCGCCGGCGAACATGGTCGCTGGCTGTTCGTTCGTGAGCCGTGCAGCGAGATACAGGTAGCCGAGTCCGAACACCACCGAGGCCAGTACGTCGACGAGGAAGTGGACGCCGAGTGCGAGCCGCGAGAACGCGACGAGTCCGATGATGCTGGCTGCGGCGATTGTTCGCCTCTGGGCCGTCGATCGGCGGCTCCAGATCGCGAGCGCGCCCCAGAGGACTGTCGCGGCCATCGTGTGTCCGCTCGGAAACCCGTCGCTCTCGCGGGGGACCGCCTGCAGCGATTCGGGTGGGCGGGGGGAGCCAAACGCTGTCTTGAGCACCAGTGTGAGCGCGAGGCCACCAAGGACGACCGCCAGGACGAACGCGGTTCGATCCGGGAGCAGTTGGTTGGTGTCATTGGTACTGGTGGCCTGATAGGCTCCTGCGAGTGCGAACAGGCCGAGCACGCCGACGACGACGAACTCGTCGCCAAACAGTGCCGTCACCTCGAAGATGGGGACGGTCCACTCTGGGAGTGTGTTGCGTACGAGTTCGGTCACGCCGAGATTTCGGCTCATGGGTGGCGTGTGGGTGCTCGAACTGCCTGCGTCTCGTCTCGCTGGTGTCGCTGGACCATCGTCGTGTCCGTCGATACGAGCGCCGTGACGTTAATTCTTCGAACGTGACCCTTCAGGTTCGTGGCTGGTACGGGCCGTGTTGGTCGGTGTGTCCTCCCCCAGAATAGCTGCAAGCGTGTCTACGAGGACATCTTTGCTCTGTTCAACAGCGTCCCACTGAATGGACTCGTTCGGGAAGTGTGCATTGTCGATCGACCCCGGCCCAAAGAGAACGGTTGGTATCGATGCAGCCTGATAGTGTCTCGAATCCGCGCCGTACGTCGCGCCTTTTGGCGCGGTATCTGCGAGGCCGTTCTGTTCCATTCCCGCTTGCAAGTGACGGACGATCGGCTCATCGTGGGACACAGACGCCGGTTCGAACTGGACTGAAAACCGTTCGAGTGATGGGGGATGTGCTTCGAGCCAGTCGTCTCCGTCGACGACAGCGTCAATCCGGTCGCGGACGGCCGACTCTACCTCTGTGACTGTTTCCCCGGGTGCGACACCGACCCGTATCTCAGCGGTGAGCGTCGCCGGAACTGAGGAGGCCCACGAACCAGCCTGAACTGTTCCAACTGAGATCGGCCACGGTGTCTCAAACCGCTCGTAGAGTGGATGTGTAACGGTGAGAGAGCGCTCCGTCTCCAGTTCTCGAAGCGCTGTTCGAATTCGCTCGAAGTGCGGCAGTACTGATTCCCCACGCCACCGTGTCGCCGCGTGAGCAGATTTCCCCTCGAGTTCCAGCCGGAGCATCACCGAGCCCTCGACTGCTGTGACCAACTCTAGCTCTGTTGGTTCCGCAACGATTGCTGCATCTCGCTCAAACGGATACGGGTTCGATAGTGCGGCCATTGCTGCACCGATTCCGCCCTCCTCTTCGCCGACGACGCTCTCGACGACAAGACGCCCATTCAGTTCGTCGCTGTCTGTGTTTTGTGCAGCAAGTTCTTTTGCAGCGAAGAGACAGGCGCTCAGGCCGGCTTTCATGTCTGCAGCGCCACGGGCAATCAGCTTCTCGCCGTCCCACGTTGGCGTGAACGGGTCAGTATCCCACTGTGCTTCCTCAGCAGGGACGACATCGACGTGGCCGTTGAGAACGATCGTTTGGCCTTCATCAGGATCCCCGAATTCAACAACGCCAGCCACCGATGGCCGGTCTGCGGTCTCTATTGTGGCCGGATCTGATGGAAACGATGGATGGTTCGCAAGCAGCTCCGGATCTGCCGTCCACTCATAGGTTTCGAACCCAACTGCATCTAACTGGTTACGAATCCACCGCTGTGCTGGTTGTTCGTTGCCGGACTCTGTACGGAATGATAGGAGTTTCTCGGTGAATGATTTGAATTGGCTTCCCATGGTTTGTCTGCTATTCTATGTGCGGGTGGTTATCAACTCTGTTATGACCTGCCCTCACGACCCACGTTGCGTCCTATCATCGGTCTCTCTCACTGGTGTGGTGACTTCAGCCGCCAGTCCCTCTATACACACTGTCTGTGCTATTTCGCTGCTCAACGGACGGTGATGGCAAGTCACGTAGTGTTCAATTGGGCAACCCATTCTCGGATGGAGTCCTATTGAGTGTAATATGTTAAGATTAAACATGATTGTTAGTGGCTCTCTCCGGTGGGTTTATATACCATGGATTGGACTCACAAGCATGGCATATGATGGCAATCACGCAAGCCGTCGGTCCGTTCTCGGGGCCGTCGGCGGCGCGGGCGCAGCAGCCCTCGCTGGGTGTCTTGGAGGCGGCGACGATATCGAATACGTTCGCCCAATCGAGATCGAGTCGTTCCCCGTCGAGGAGTACGAGTCCGAAGTAAACGTCTGGAACTGGTACACGGACTGGGTCGATTGGCATACTGATGAGTTTCAGGAGAGCTACGAGGGAATCGATCGGGTATACTCGCAGGCGTACTCCGGACCCAGCGAATGGTACTCTCGATTAGAGGCTGGTAACGACGAAATCGACAACATCTGTGCAACAAACGAGTGGGTTGTCCGGGCGATGGACAACGACTACCTGGAGCCACTCCCTGTCGAGCAGATGGAGGCCTGGGACGTCCTCGATCCGCTTGCAAGAGAGGACGCAGAAGAATACTACGGCAGAGACGGCGAGGTCTATGCAATTCCCGAGTCGATCGTGATGCAGCCATCTCTGACGTACAATACCGAGTATTTCAGCAGTCCCCCGGATTCGTGGGGTGTGCTGTGGGATGAGGATCTCGCCGGAATGATGTTCATGGAGGACTGGCCGGAAGTGTCCTGTCGTATTGCAGCACTGTACACTGGCCAGGATCCAAACGACCCCGACGACTTCGAGGAGATCGAAGAAGTGCTCATGCAACAGCGTGACCTCAACGTCACGTACTGGAACGAGTTCTCGTCTGCGATGGAGATGTTCATCGACGAAGAGGTCGTCGTCGGGCCGCTGCGTGATGGCCGAACGTGGATGGCACAGTTCCTCAACGACGCACCGATCGATTACGCGGTCCCAGAGGAGGGTATGATGTACACGTACGACAACTTCGTCATTCCAACCGGTGCGCCAAACCCCCGTGCAAGTGCTGCATGGATCGAACACGGCGGCCAGATCCCTTCACGTGTCCAGTTGTTCGCAGAGATGGGATATGTTCCACCGATCGAGAATCTCGAGGACGAACTCACAGAGGTTGTCTCCGAGGAGGAAGCCGCGTTTGCTGACTGGCTCGACCCTGACGAACTAATCTTTGTTGAACCGCTCGATGAAGAGACGCTCGACCGGTACGACGAGATCTGGACGACCGTCGTCGCTGGCTAACTACTACGCTACGCTTTTGCACTCATGTCCGTTTTACAAGTCGAAAACGTTCGGAAAGAATACGATGATGTATTGGCTGTCGAGGATGCTTCGTTCACGGTCGAAGACGGGGAGTTCGTCTCCATTCTGGGTCCGAGTGGCTCAGGAAAGTCGACGATGTTACGAATGGTTGCCGGATTCGAGTCCCCGACGAGTGGGGACATTCGAATCAACGGTGAGAACGTCGTTGGCGTGCCGTCGTTCGAACGAGACACCAACATGGTGTTCCAGAACCTGGCGCTGTTCCCACACCTGACGGTGGCTGAAAATATCGCGTTCGGTCTCAAACGCCGCGGTGTTGGCCGCGAAGAGCGGGAAAAGCGAATCGAAGATATCCTCGAAGTGGTCGAACTCAGCGGCTACGGTGACAGAGACATCGATCAGATGAGCGGTGGTGAGCAACAACGAATTGCCCTTGCGCGGGCGATCGTCAACGAGCCCTCTATTATCCTCCTCGACGAGCCGCTTGCCTCGCTCGACCGAAAGCTTCGCCAGCACATGAAGTTCGAACTGCAGCGGATCCAGGAGGAGACCGGCATCACCTTCCTCTATGTCACCCACGATCAGGAGGTTGCGATGTCGATCTCCGATCGGATGGTGATCCTGAACGAGGGCCAAATCGAGCAGAAAGGCTCGGTCCAGGATATCTACGACCGGCCTGAGACACGGTTCGTTGCCCAGTTTATGGGCGATCTCAACTCCGTCACGGGAACCGTCGTCGATCAGACTGCGGATACAATCGAATTCGAGATCGGCGATACGTCCGCTACAGTCCCGTACGACGACGGGACCACCGTTGCTGCTGGTGACACGATCGATATCGGTATCAGACCATCACATGCTGATCTCGTTCCTCCCAGCACCGGCGGTATCATGTCGGGAACAGTGACGAACCATATCTATGCCGGAGACGAGATGGTGTATACTGTCGATATCGGCCAGGAAGTGTTCCAGGTCGAAACTGAAGCAGACAGCTTCGAAACTGGAGATACCGTTGCACTCTCCTGGGATGCTGAGCAGACGTTCTTGTTCAACGATGGACAGAACGTCTCCGTACGAGACGAGCAAGCCGTCCAACTCGAGGGATAGATCGTGTCGACACCGACTCCTGACTCAGGCTCGACTGCCGGCGGCGTTCGACAGCGAAGTCGACAGTACCTCAGACAGATCCTGGATGCGTTCCGAGATCGACCTCGTGCACGCCTTCTCGTTCTCGTCGGCATTCCAGCGTTTGTACTGCTGTTGTTCTTCATCTTGCCGCTGGCGTACATGGTCTGGCTGTCGTTCCACGACGGCATGCCACCCGCATCGCTCACGCTCGAGAATTACCTGAACGTCGTTACGACAGACCTCTACTTGCGGGTTGTCTGGCGAACGACGGTGCTAACGGTCCAGACGACGGCGCTCGTCGTTATCCTCGGGTACACGCTTGCCTACAGTATGGCTCGGTTCTCGAAGCGGACGACACTGCTGTTGTTGTTGGTCATCCTCCCCTTCTGGACGAATTACATCGTCCGGATGTACGCGCTGATCAACATCTTCAGCCGGGACGGCCTGCTCGACTGGATGCAGATCGTCACTGGTCTTGCACAGGATCCAAGCGGGATCATGTACACCCACACAGCGGTCTTGCTCGGCCTGACGTACGTCTGGCTCCCGCTTGCCACGCTGCCGTTCTACGCGTCGCTGACAAACATGGACGACAACCTGATCGAGGCTGCGAAGGATCTCGGCGCAGGACCGATAGAGACGTTCTTCACGGTGACGCTTCCCATGACGAAAAACGGCGTCATCGGTGGGATCATTCTCGTCGCAATCCCCACGTTCGGTGCGTTCGTCACTCCGACGTTGCTCGGGGGGACTGACCAGTTGATGATCGGAATGGTGATCGAGAATCAGTTCACCGAAGCGTTCAACTGGCCGTTCGGCTCGGCGCTGAGTGTTATCGTCTCCGCGTTCGTCGTGTTGATGCTACTCGTCGCCGTGAAGTTCGGTGCCAGCGATGTCGTCACCCGACGGAGTGATACCCAATGATTCCGAGTACGATCGAGCGGTTTGTCGACCGACGCGGCCGTGCGATTGGCCTCGGTCTTATGTGGGCAGTCATTGCGCTGCTCTGGATTCCCATCGGCATTGTCACGCTGATGTCGTTCGCAGCCGACCGCGCGCTTGCGTTCCCACCAGACGAATTTACCCTTCGCTGGTACCGTGAGTTCTTACAAAACGACGCCGCGATCGATGCGGTCTTCACGTCGTTACAGGTGAGCGTCATCGCGACGCTGATTACCGTCGTCCTCGCGACGATTCTCTCGTACGCGATTGCGAAGTACGAGTTCCCCGGCAAGGGCGTAATCCAGCTGATCGTGACACTTCCGATCATCGTCCCGCTGGTCGTCGTCGGTGTGGCGATGGTGCTGTTCTTCGGCGTCATCAACGTCGGCACTGGCTTCTGGAGTGTCGTCATCGCACACGTCGTGCGGACGATTCCGTTCGCCGCACTGATCATTATTCCAACGATGCTCCGGTTCGACGAGACGCTGGAGGAAGCCGCGAAGGACCTCGGGGCAGACGAACTCGACGTCTTCGTCAACGTCCGGCTTCCCAATATCCTGCCCGGCATTGTGGCAGGCGGGTTGCTCGCGTTTACGATTTCGTTCAACGAGTTCGTCTACACCTACTTCGTTCGGGATACACGAACGGAGACGCTGCCAATCTACCTGTGGAACCAGATCCGGTTCGAAGCGTCCCCAGAAGTGAACGTGATCAGTGTCGTCTTCTTGCTCGTTGCAGTCGGGATGATTCTGCTGGCACTGGCGATTACGAACGTCCAGCGCATTACGATGCGCTGACCGCCGCCGTTTTCCGTTTCCGTTCTGTACCCCTTCCTCAGCAGCGATTCTGTGGCATGTGAACCACCACTCACTACACGCCCAGATATTTGAATAGCAGTCAACTACCTAACTCGATCTGGGACTGACCGGTATTATCATAGTGGTTGCTATTCTCACTCGTACTATACTCTCTATGAGCAACGATACGTCGCTGTCAGTCTACTGGCACCCGCGAACGTTCGATCACGCCCCTCCGGACGGCGCCTTCAAACTCCCGTCGATGCCGTTCCTTGCGTCCGATGAACCGCATCCGGATCAACCCGAACGGGCGAAGAATATCAAGCGAATCATCGAGTCGACGTTTGGGGATGCCGTGTTCACGACTGCGGACCCTGCACCGGAGGATGCGATCGAGCGCGTCCACGATTCGGAGTACGTCTCCTGGCTCAAGAAGTTCGCCGAGGACGGCGGCGGGTACATCGACGGCACTACCACCGCCATGAGTGATGCCACCTTCGAGGCAGCACAGCATGCCACCGGTGCAGCCCTCGCTGCAACGGACGACGCACTTGCTGCGGACTCCCAGACGGTCCCGTACGCGCTCGCCAGGCCGAGCGGCCACCACGCCCAGAGCGACCGGGCCGACGGCTTTTGTTTCCTGAACCACGCTGCGATCGCAGCCCAGCACGCACTCGATACTGATCCGGCTGTCGATCGGGTCGCAATCGTCGACTGGGACGTCCATCACGGTAACGGCACGCAGGAAATCTTCGAAGACCGCGACGATGTGCTCTTTCTGAGCATTCACAACGACCACGGTGCCTGGGATCCGACGTACCATCCACAGACCGGCGGCCTCGAGGAGGTCGGCGTCGGCGACGGCGAGGGGTACACGGTCAACGCACCGGTTCCGCCGGGTACCGGCGACGAGGGCTACGAACGTGTGTTCGACCGCCTCGTCGAACCCATCGTTTCCGAGTACGATCCAGACCTGCTCGTCTACAGCGCCGGGCAAGACCCCGGCCCATCCGATCCGCTCGGCCGAAACCTCATCTCGCGTGATGGCTTCCGGATGCTCGGCTCGCGCGCCGCGGAACTCGCCTCGACGGTGACCGACGGCCACTACCTCATTCTGCAGGAGGGCGGCTACCAGATCAGCCACCTGGCGTTTGCGACACTGGGGGTACTCGAGGGCGCGACCGGCGAGACACACGACCTGCCCGAGTATGGTGAGGGTGATCCCTACGCGTGGCTCGACGAGAACACGGAGCCGCTCGTCGATGCACTCGAGGAGATCCGTGAGGCACACGGCGAGTACTGGCCCGTCTAAGTCGACGGCGGCTGTGTCGACGATTCTGCGAACGTGACAGGCTACCCTGCCGTTTATCGTTCCGGCGGCGGTAGCATCGGGTGATTCTGCGCTGTCCATTTGGACGTGGTCTGTGCTGTCCGGGTGGATACAGCGATGAAGGTCTCGCGTGACATGGCTCCCGCACTCACTCACTTCCTCGCCGGCGCGACGCTCGTCCTCCTCGCAGCGGGACCGCTTGCGCTCCGTGGCTATCTCACGCGCCGCCATCTCTGGCTGGTCGTCTTCGGCGGGCTCTGGGGGATGTTTCCGGACATTCACTACGTGACGCCCGTGTTCCAGTCCGAACTGACGGCCATGCACGACTCTCGCTGGGCCGACCTCTTTGCCTTCCACTACACGCTCGACCAGCCGCCGTTCGACACGCGTGACCTCCTGAGCATCGCCGCCTCGGTCGTGACCTTCGTCATCGCCGTCGCCGTGTTCACCGCTGCAACCGCCGTCGGCGACCGTAATAGCCACGGCCGACCGCCGCGGTACGGCCTGCTGGCCCGAACGCTCGTCTTCGGCTACGCCGCTGGGATCGTGGGTCTCCTCGGGGCACTCGTCGTTGGTGGGGCCCTCGTCTGGACGGGGCGACTCGAGTTGGTCGCCGAACTGGTCGGCCGTGAGAGTACGGCCGCGGGCTGGCTGGTCCTCATTGGCGGGTGTGTGGTGGCGAGTGCTGGGTTCGCGGGTGGTGTCTCGGTGCTCAACAGGCGCTGGCACGTGCTGCGGCCGGGGCCGTCGCTGGTGCTTGGCGTCTGGTATGGACTCGGTGTCTGGCTCGTGGGTGTCGCGTTCGCGGTCCCGATCTGGATGCGCGTCGTGCTGGATCTCTCCCGGCCGGTGCCGTACCTGCACGTGTTTGGGCTGGTCGTTCTGGGTAGCTTTGGCGCGGTGATCGGGTTTGCCTATCCGCTCGTCTGGCGGTTCATCGGGCCGCCGGTTGCGGATCTGGGGTCCTCAAAGCGGGTGTCGGAGCAGTGATCGATCAGATTGGGGGTTGGCTACTCGTCGGTGGTGCTCGTCCCCGGTGACCTCGCCAGGAACGAGGTCACGCCGTCTCGTACTCGATGAACCGAACGTCGACCCGTACACCGTCTCCCGTTTCGTCGGTGACTCGTTCGTTCAGTTCCGAGACGAGTTCCGGATGTTCGACAGCAGCCGGTTGCTCAACTGTGATGACGATGCGTTCAGGCTGCTCGAGAATGGCTCCTTCTTCGATCCGTATTGCGGGATCAAACGGGACTTCTTCCTCGAGAAATAGCTCCACCTCGACGAGGGTGACGTCCTGATACGCCGGTGAGTCGAGCACGTCCTCCACCTCCGTCGTGACTGCGTTCTCGAGCGATGCGCTCTCATACGACGCCCACGTGACGCCGATCAGGAACGTCGACAGGACGAGGATGACAATAGTAAACATGACGAGACGGCGGCGGACTAACTGCCGTGCGATCCCCGTCTCACTCCGAACGCGGGGACGGTATCCCATCGCCCAGAGGGTGAACAGGCCCGTGATATTGACGCCCAGCAGATTAACGAAGACGAGGATAAGCGAGCCGATGACGGCGTTTGGAACGCCCCACGCGATCGCGATGCCTGCGGCTGCGGCGGGCGGAATCAGTGCAGCGGCGATCATCACGCCAACCAGCGCAACGGAGATACCCGTCGAGAGGCTCAACACGCCGGCAATTCCCGCCCCAAAGGCAACGACTAGCGAGAGCAGGTTCGGAAGAACCCGCTCGCTGAGTTCGTCGATTTCGAGGATTTCGATCCCGGGTGGGACGAGAAACATCGACTTCGAAATCCACGCGAACACCGCGGCACCGCCGATTGCGACGCTAATGCCAAGCACCTGATACACAACGCCGGTCCAGAACAGATCGTGTTCGTTGAGAACGGTTCCAACGCTGGCTGCGAGCGTCGGGCCGATCAACGGTGCGATCACCATCGATCCAACCACGACGGCGGCCGAATCGAGCAATAGTCCTGCCGTCGCGACGATCGCACTCATCAGTGTCATCGTCACGTAGACCGGAATCGCCGGTACGAGTTCCTCCGATTCGGCGTACAGCTCGTAGCGAGCGAGGCGTGCGTCGGCAAGTATCTCCCCCGTGTACCGTTCTTTGAGCGCGCCGAACTGTCGGGAGATGACCGTCTCCGCCGTCACGACTACCGTATGGTCGTCCTCGTCGAGTCCCGCCTTCTCTAACTTATCCAGGACGACGTCGACGGCGCTTTTTGGGAGGGAAAACGAAACGAGGGACTCGTACTCGCTGGTCTCGTCGGCCGGAACGACCGTGTAGTCGATCTGCTCTGCGTCAAGCACCGCCAGCACTGGTTCGCGCGTCTTCGGCCGGACCGAAATCTCGACGTGACGCATTTGACACGTTTTCACTGGAGACAGCTATCAAGCACTGGGTGTCTCTCAGTAACTCGGAATCGAAGACGGCCAGCGCCCCGTCTCCTGTCTTTCTTTCCGCTGCCCCTCTCTTTCAGGCTCCCTTGAATATGTGTTTTATCTGAGAAAGATATAACGGGTCGGTCGATGTCAGATACGTTAACTGACAGCGGTCCACTGGTGAGAATGAGCAACTCGACATCATCACCGACAGCTACCCGGACGCACAGCACTCACAACCGGATGCCTCGTGCCATCCTCCACAAGAAGGTCCTCGACGTCGCCGTATCCCGACCGGACGCCTCGCTGGAGGAACTCGCTGATGAGGTCAGCGGTGCAACCGTCTCGATCGTCGAGCAGGTACTCGAGGAGTACGGTGATCCAGGCGAGACGGCAGCCGAAAGTGCTGCGAGCAGTGGGGATGGTGAGAGTGAAGAGAGAGACAGTGCTGAGTCGGCGTTACAGGGAGAGGAGGCAGACGGAGCGGGTGGTGACGAGAGGGGGGTCGCGGAGCAGGATGTGACTGTCGGTGTGAGCAACGACGAGGACGCAGACCCGGGGACAGAAACCGAAGCGAGCGCAGACGAAAACGAGGACCAGCGCACTGCAGAAACAATTCCCGACCAGGATTGCGACGACGATACGGGAGAGACACCTGTTTCCACGGATGGCGCACCAACAGCTTCGGACACAGCCACCAATTCGACGATGACCACCGACAACTCGACGGATTCGACACCCGACGTACCGACCGATCCGACAGCACTGACGCCACGCCAGCGCGAGACACTCCAGGAGATTGCTGCCCGGCCCGACGCAACGCAGGCCGCACTCGCCGAGACGCTCGGCGTCACCAGCGCGACGATCAGCCAGCGGGTGAACTCGATCGACGGCTTCGAGTGGTCGCGCCGACGCGAGTTCGTCGCGAACCTGTTCGACGACGAAGACAGTGCAGTGGCGGCGGCTCGTGATCACGAGGGCGCTGGCGAGTCCGACTCCAGCGCTGAAGCCACTGTGGATGGCGAGAGGGTACTCGAGTCCGAGCCGGAATCGGTGGTGGCCGGGAATGGGAACGGGAACGAGAACGAGAACGGAGACGGGAACGTGATCGAGAACGAGAGCGGGGCGGAGTCCGTGGACAGCGACGCTGATAGCGCTGCGTCGGAGGCTTCCGATGCGGTTGGCGATGGGGCTGGACAGGGAGTGGCTGTGTCTGAGTCCGAGTCCGAGTCCGAGTCCGAGGCTGGAAGCGAGCGCAGTGACGAACAGTCCACCGGAAACACGTACGAATCGCGTCGGTTCGATCGCCAGGATACACAGACACAGGCAGACGAACCGGCGGAGACGCCAGACGCCGCTGCAGGTTCCGGGTCGGAGACGGGAGCGAGAACGGAACTCGGCACGGACACCCACACCCACACCATCGCCACTGACATCGCCGCACTCGCCGAGCAACTCGAGTCACTCGAGTCCACCGTCCAGTCTGCGTCATCCGACCGCCAGGGCTGTCTCGCCGATCCCGAGTTCGCACACAAGGTCTTGCGCGCGTGCTTCGACGCCGAGCACATCACCGAGGAAGACGAGGTGCGACTGCTGCGAGAGATCGCTGGTGAGGGTGGGGACTCGAGTGTGGGTTCCGCGGAGTAGCGATTCTAGTACTAGGTTGTGGATAGAGATGCTATAGTAGCCACTGCAAGTCACTGCACACCTGATCGCCAGCCTGCTCGGCGATCAGTGTGTAACTAGTTGCAGTTGTTACTATCGAACTAGAACTCTCGTCTCAGTAGTGTCACCGTCAAGCCGAGGGTGGTGTCGCGCTTTTAGGGTCGGAATCCGTCGCCAAGTGTGACTGTTCACTGGTCGTCCTAGTGTCGGCTGCAAATCCGAGCACACGCGGCAATTTGGCGGGCATCCAGCATGGACAGGGGGTGGCTATTTATCCCGGTTCGAAGTGGGCAGTGTCTATGCAAGCGGTCGTTCTCGCAGCCGGAAAGGGGACTCGCCTCCAGCCGCTCACCGACGACAAGCCGAAGGCGCTCGTCGAAGTCGACGGGCGGCCGATCATCGAGGATGTCTTCGACAACCTCATCGCGATCGGTGCGACGGAGTTGCTCGTCGTCGTCGGCCACCTCAAAGAGCAGTTGATCAACCGCTACAACGACGAGTATCGGGGCGTGCCGATCACGTACGCCCACCAGCGCGAGCAGCTGGGGCTCGCCCACGCCATCCTCCAGGTTGAGTCACTCGTCGAGGACGAGTTCATGCTCATGCTCGGTGATAACGTCTTCCGGTCGAACCTCGGCGACGTGGTGACCCGCCAGCAAGAAGATCGCGCAGATGCGGCGTTCCTGGTCGAGCAGGTGCCCTACGAGGAGGCCTCGCGCTACGGCGTGCTCGATACGAACGAGTACGGCGAGATCGTCGAGGTCGTCGAGAAACCCGACGACCCGCCGTCGAATCTCGTGATGACTGGCTTCTACACGTTCACACCCGCAATCTTTCACGCGTGTCAACTCGTCCAGCCGAGCGACCGCGGCGAGTACGAACTCTCGGACGCGATCGATCTGTTGATCCAGTCCGGGCGGACGATCGACGCAATTCGAATGGAGGGTTGGCGCGTCGACGTCGGCTATCCGGAGGACCGAGATCAGGCGACGGCGTTCCTGCAGGGAGAGGATGTCCCACCAGCGGAGGTTCCCGGTGCGTCGGTTAGCGCGCCGGAACTCGAGACCGACTGAGGTTTCGGTCCGGTGGTCGGTTTCGCTCTGTCGGTGGCGAGGAGGCGTCGTGGAGGTGTCGAAGAGGTGGCGAGGAGGTGTCGTGGAGGGATGGTATTCTCACAGTATTTATCCGCTCCCACGCAAACGTAGTGGCTAATGGCCGACGCCGACGACCCGGCACCCCACACAATCGCCGACGCAGCAGCGTCGTTCGTCGAGGAGTACGACGACGGAGCAGCGACACTCGAGACAGTTCTCGCTGTCGACGACGACCACGAGACGTGGGAGTTTGCGGAGCTGCCGCTTGACTCCGGGACGTTCGGCGAACTCGTTTCCCGCAATATCGTCGTCAAAGACGACGGTGAGTACCGCGTCTCGAGCCGTGAGGGCGTGCGAGCCGGGCTGACCGGCGAGGAACTTGCCGATGAGAGCGAATCCACATCGGTCTCGCGTGATCTCAGCGACGTCGTGACCGTCGACTGGCGGTCGGTCGGTGCACTCGCGGGCGCACTGGTCTTCCTGTTTGTGATGCGGCTGGTGAACTATGGGTCGGTGTTTCGCGACGAGTACGTCGTCTCGCCGGGGAACGATCCGTACTACTACCGGTACTGGATGGACGAACTGCTTGCTGAGTCCGACGGGGTGACCGACTGGGGCGTGGTGACGTCGATGCCCGACGGTGCAGCCGGGTTGCGTCCGCTCACCCACGCCTCGAACTGGTTTGTCGCCGAACTGCTCGGCGGCGATCAGTGGGCGGCAGATATGGTCGCTGCCTGGCTGCCTGTGGTTGCGACGCTGGCGCTGGGTGTCGTCATCTACTGGCTGGCTGTCGTCGTGACGGACGACGTTCGCGTCGGCGTCGCGTCCGTCGTGTTACTTGCGCTGATGCCCGTCCACGCGGTTTACTCCGGCGTAGGCTTTCTCGAGCACCGGCTCTACCAGTACTTCTGGCTCGGCGTAACGCTGCTCGGACTCGCGTGGCTGGCGATGGACCTCCGACGGCGGCGGACGGTCGCACCGACGACACGAGAGGCGGTGCTCGGCCACTGTCGATCGCCGTGGGCCTGGCTTGCTGCCGTCACGTTCGGCGTGGCGCTCGCACTCTCGGCACACGCCTGGGGTGGCTCGATCCTGATGTACATCCCGGCGGCCGGCTACGTCGGCATGAAGGCCGCACTCGACGCTCGCGAGGACGTGTCGCCGGTACTCGCAAACGGACCGCTGATCGGTGGCCTCGTCGTGAGTGCCCTCCTGTCCGCGTTCTTACACCTCCGCTGGGGCTGGCACGAGTCGTTCATCGCCGTCGTTCCGGCTGTGGTCGTGGTTGGCGCGCTCGGCGTCGTTGTAATTGGTGAAGGATGGCGGCGAGTCGATCACGGAGTACCCGTTAGCGTGTTCGTCGGTCTTCAGGTGCTACTCACTGGTGTGGCTCTCGCAGCGTTCCGGTCGAACTGGACCGAGGAGTGGGGCCGGCTGCGAGAACGAGCTGATGACGTGTTCTTCCGGGAGCATCACGGTGCAACGGAGACTGCATCATTGTTTGCCACAGAGAACTCGATCATCCTCGAGCCACTTGCACAGCTCGGCGCGACGTTCTACCTCGCAATTATCGTCCTCGGCTGGGCGATCTGGGTCGTCAGCCGCCGATACGAGCCGGCGTGGCTGTTGCTGTCCGTCTACACGCTGTTCTGGATCGCTCTGGCCGGGTTTCAGGTCCGGTTTGCCGCACAGCTCGCGATCCCGATGGCTGTTCTGGGCGGTCTCGCTCTCGTCTACCTGCTCGCGTGGGTCGACCTTGCCCGACTGCCGCGTCCGTTCAGAGAAGGCGATGTGGACGATCGGGGCGGCTCACCCAGCACCCGGCGGACTGCAGCCGACGGTGGCGACCCAGAACCGAGTATTATCGTCTCCCGCGATTGGCGAAAGCTCGCGACGCTCGCCTGGATCGCCCTGCTCGTCTGTGGCATGAGCCTGTTCTTCGTTCCATCGCTGAGTGCCCAGACCGCCTACGGCGATGCAGAAGTTGCGGCGACGGTCGCGATCGAGGAGCACGCCCTCGAAACCGACCGGGAGTATCCCGACAACTTCGTGTTGAGTCCGTGGGGTGACAACCGGATGCACAACTTCTTCGTGAACGGTGAAGCCAGTAGCTACAGTTACGCTGCGAACAACTTCGATGAGTTCCGGACCGCAAGTGATCCGGACGACTGGTACGATCAGTTCGAGGACCGAGTTGGCTACGTCGTCATGCCCGGGACATCCGAGATGCCAGCTGAGATGGCACAGACACAACTCCACGAAAACTACGGCGCTGGCGGGAACGAGACCGACGGACTCGCACACTACCAGGCCATCTATCTCGATGAGGAGGCCTCCGCCTTCGCCGTCGTCCCCGGCGCGACGATTACCGGCTCTGGCGAGGCCGGCGAGGAGCTATCACTCGAGACCGAGGTCAGCGTCTCAGACGAGACGTTCACGTACGAACGGACGGTGACGGTCGACGAGGACGGCTCGTTTGCCGTGACGGTGCCATATCCTGGCGAGTACATCATCGGCGACAGCGAACTCGAGGTCTCGATGGACGACGTGGAGAACGGCGAGCAGGTTGTACTCGAGTAGCGCCGGCGCGGGATACTCGTTGTCTGAACCTCGGTTTCTTCGTTTGTCTTTTCGTTGCACACTGCGGAGATGTGTTTCTCTTCTCCAGGGAAAGTGGGGACAGTCGTTCTGGCGCGTCTGTACTGCCATCCACCCAGGTAACAGCGTTCCAGAGCTGCTGGTGTCAACGCGGGCTTCGTTCTCGTGTGGTCCATCGGAACGCTTTGTGTTCTGAGGACGACTTCGCTGTCTCGAGGCCTAATAGTAAAATCTATTTTATAAATGGGTTCGATAGGTATTGCTAGATTAACACAATACTATTTCGCTGACGAATACTTCTTACTGTCTCGGAATGTGGGTGAGAGAGCTCCAACTCAGCCGTGGTAGCCATGTGATTTTACTATATTTTCCAACACCGAGTGATATATCTGTTGGGATGTTGCATTCGATAGGGCGTTATCTGGCCATATGGGGATGAGTAACCAACTCTCTTATACCAAGAAACACCTGGCCGAAAAGTGGCTCTGTACCTTCAAGACCAAGTTGACTACTTTCATACCTCCTCAGTCACAATCGGGTGAGCGCCAGCTCAGTATTGGTCATCTCTGGCATAACTACAACACACCTGGCGAAGATAGATAATTTTTATTATATAATATGCGACGATGCTACACTGGAGGGTGCCGCAAGTAGGACACCACCAAATCCAAGCGGAAGCTGGCAGTTGGTGCCTGCTGACAGGCAAGACGTATCCACTCGAACGGCAGCCGTGCGATTGGTTGTAAATGGTTCCAGAGTTACTATAGCGTTCGTGAGATAGCTATCTCGTTCTGGGTAGTATTGACCGAAAGAAGGTGCAGAGAGCTGCTCTCGACTGTCCAGTAACCAGTCACAGCAGTCCGTCTCAATCGTGAACTAACACGTCGAGGACGGTCGTTCCATCCTGGTCGCGTGCCGATTCAATTGCCGATGCGATTTCCGATGGGGAGTAGACCATCCGGCTGCTTGCGCCGTAGCTCTCCGCGTTTTTGGTGATGTTCAGCGGCGGTTCGAAGTCCATCCCCACAAAGTCGTGCTCGTCCTCGTTGCCGCCGAGGACGCGGAGCGTATTGTCCTTCAGAATACGGTAATTGTTGTTGTTCGCAACGATGACAGTGAGATCAACGTCGTACCGAACGGCGGAGTAGATTGACTGCGGATAGTAGAAGTATGAGCCGTCGCCGATGAACGCCACGACGTCCCGCGGGTCCGGCCGTTCGCGTTCGGCGATGGCCGCGCCGATTGCCGCCGGGAGCCCGTACCCGAGTCCGCCGCTTTTGTTCGACAGCTTCCCTTCCGTGCCGTACGGAACGTGCCACCGGACGGCTCTGCTACTCGTTACGCCCTCGTTGACGAGAAACGCGTCAGACGCGGATTCGAACATCGCCTGTCCGAGCTCACCTTTCGATGCGCGGGGATCGTCGTCGTCCGCCTCTGCGGGCCGCTGCTGTTCGCTGAAGTGCTCGATGGCTTCTTGGACAGTGTCGATTCGTCTCCGGCGCTCGTCCTCCGAGATGCGTGTTTCAAGTTCGGCGGCCAGTTCGCTCATCACAGCGCCCGGATCACCGATAACGGAGACGTCTGCCGGTCGATTCTTCCCGAGTTCTCGGGGGTTCATTCCGATCTGAATAATCGTCGTCTCCGGTGAGAACAGCGGCTCTTCATGCCGAATCGATGTCGTCAGGGACGAACAGCCGGCGAGGACGACTGTGTCGGTATCGACGAGGTCGGCGAACTGGCTCTCGGTTCCAGGGACGTAGTGGCCCCACTGTGGATGGTCCATCGGGAAGCTGACTTCCCCGGGGAGGAACTCGCCGTGGACACGAGCACCGCTCGACTCGGCGAACGAAACGGCTGCCTCGACCGCGTCCGGGCCGGACCGTGCGATTTCGTCGCCGGTGATAACCACGGGTTCCGTTGCATCGGCGATCGCGTCGGCTGCGGCCTCGATCGAATCGAGGTCGCCCCGTCCGGCGCGTGGAATCTCGCCGAGTCGTTCGACTTCCTGTGTCGTTTCGTCCAGCATCACGTCCAGGGGGAGGGCAAGAAAGACGGGGCCGGTCGGCGGCGTGAGTGCGTATCGAACCGCCCGTCGTAGCATCGTGGGGAGTGCCTCGACGGATTTGACCTCGCCACTCCACTTTGTGTACTGACGGACCAGTTCTTCGAGGTCACCCGACAGAATCGGCTCTTCGTGCTGGAAGTCCGTACTGTGGTTGCCGGCCGTCACGAGTAGCGGTGACCCGGCGAAATAGGCGCCGATGACGTTCCCGACCCCGTGTGCGAGACCGGGGGCAACGTGCAGATTGGCGACACCGATCGGATTTATGTCCTCGTCGTGGTGGGAGTGATAGCGTCGGGTTCGGGCGTATCCGGACGCCATTCCGACGGCGACATCTTCGTGGAGTCCGAGAACGTACTCGATCGAACTGTCGCTTAGTGACTGAACTACCGGAAGTTCAGTTGTACCTGGATTACCGAAGAGGTGTTCTACACCATACTGATCCAACGCATCGACGACATACTCGGCTCCTGTGCGGGATGTAGTCATAGGTGTTAGCATCAAACACACAAATAAATAATTTTGGGTCAGTTCGCGAGTTCTATATAAGAGAGTGGACTCGACGCGGTGAACCAGGCCACTTTCGCGACATCGTGGACAGTCAAATCCCTACAGTAATGGACACTGATGGGTATCTTAATAGGGCAAAACACAGTACTATGGACGCAGAGAGAAACTGCATGAAAAAATCCGAGAGATCCGGTGCGTTCGACCATATTTTTGCGACGACGGTGAAAGAGCAGATTGGAAAGGCTGGATACGGCGACTGGCGAACGATTTCGGCCCCCGACGCCGTCTCGCTTGGGTACGGGTTCCCGTATCCGGAGTCGCTCCCCGAAGACGACCTCATCGAGGCAACCGAGACCGTCCTGACGGACGAAGACGAGCAGGTGCTCCAGTACGGCGGCGGTAGCTACACCGAGCAACTCGAGACGTTCCTCGCCGACCGAGCTCACAGCCGCGGCATCGACTGTGGGACATCGAACGTGCTGGTGACCAACGGTGGCACCCGTGCCATCGACACGATCTGCCGGGCCTTCCTCGAACCAGGTGACTCGATGTTCGTGGAGGGACCGACGTTTATGGGTGCAATCAGCGTCTTCAGAAATCATGGCGTGGAACTAACGAGCATTGGTGTCGACGCCGACGGACTCGACATCGACGCGCTTGCCGAAACGTTGCGTCTGCGTGAACAACAGGGTCGCGACTCACCGAAGCTCCTGTATACGATTCCAACCTTCCAGAATCCGACTGGCGTTTCACTTTCGATGGATCGCCGAAAGCGACTGCTCGAACTGGCTGAGGAATACGACTTCGTAATCATTGAAGACGACGCGTACGGCGACCTGCGGTACACAGAGCACGACCTGCCGCCGCTCAAGGCTCTCGATGATACCGGACGCGTCGTCCACATCGGAACCTTCTCGAAAACGATTGCCCCGGGTGTTCGGACCGGCTGGATAATCGCGACCGAGGAGATCCTTGCGGTGCTACGCAAGCTCAGTGCGGGCGGTACCAACACGTTCACGCGGAGCCTCGTCGCCCACTACTGTACGTCGGGCAAGCTCGCGGCGAATATTGATGCCATACGGCGTGCGTACGGAGAGCGCAAGGATCGGATGCAACAGAGCCTCGAAACCCACATGCCGCCAACAGCTGAGTGGACCGAACCCACCGGTGGCTTTTTCGTCTGGGTTACGCTCCCAGCGCAGATTGATACCGAAGAGATGCTGGTTGATGCCGCCGAAAACGGCGTTACCTATCTCCCCGGATCGATGTTCTTCCCCGAGGATACTGGGAACAATAGTTTGCGGCTCTCGTTCAGTTACGTTTCGCCCGACGAAATCGACCGCGGGATCGCGGCCCTCGGACAGACGGTTCGCGAGTGGACGTAACACAATGGCCGGTCACGCGGGCACGACCGGTATAGTGACACCACCCACTCGGATCACGTCCTCTCGGTGCCACACCAGTCGATCGCCGTCAGCGCGAGCGTCTGGGCGGTCTCGACCAGCGAGTCGATCTCGACGTACTCGTCCGCGCCGTGGATGTTTTCTCCGCGAGGGCCAACGCTCGGACACGGAATGTCGTAGTAGTTGACGTAGAACCGTTCATCCAGCCCCGCCAATCCGCCGACCCACGTTCCGTCTTCGCCAATGACGGATTCTGCGTTGTCGCTCACGAGTTGCGTAATCTCCGCATCGCGGTCGACCTCGTGAGCCTCCGCCCTCCAGCCGAACCACTCGAGTTCGGGCGGGTTTTCCGAGAGCCACTCGTCCTGGTCGACGACGTCCTGGATCGTCTCTTCAATCTCCGTGCGCACCTCTTCGCGCGACTCACCGGGTGGCCATCCGAGCCGACACTCCATCGTCGCTTCGGAGGGAACCGTCGACGGCCAATCGCCGGAATCGAAGATGCCGACGTTTAGGTTGGTCACGCTGCCCTCCGCCGCTGGTCGCTCGTTGACCGCGGGCTGGAAGGAAATGCGCTGTTTGCGCTCGGACTCGAGTTCTCTGAGCGCTTCGAAGATTCGGGTCGCCTTCCAGGCGGCGTTGACCCCGTTGAACGCGTGTGCGGCGTGAGCCGCTCTGCCCGGAACGGTTACTCTGAAATAGAGCACGCCCGCGCTGGCGACGCCGATGTTGGGGACCCCGTATGGTTCGGTGATGATCGCCGCGTCGGGCTGGTAGCCGCGCTCGAGCGCGGAGAGCGCCCCGCCGGTCCCGCCGGCTTCCTCGTCGATCGTCGATTCGAGGATCAGATCGCCGGCGAGTTCGACGCCGAGTTCGTCGAGCACTTTCGCGGCGTGAATCCCGGCTGCGAGCCCACCTTTCATGTCACAGGTGCCCCGTCCGTAGATGCGTCCGTTCTCGACCGTCGCGGCCCACGGCTCGTAGCTCCACCGTTCCTCATCGACGGGGACGACGTCGATGTGGCCGCTGAACCCGAGTGAGCGTCCGTCCCCTGCCCCATCAATGGTGGCAGCGACGTTTGGTCGCCCGTCGTAGCCATACTCCTCGTAGGTTTTCGTGTCAAAGTAGCCGGGGTGGTCTTCCAGTTCTGAAACGTCGGGTTCCCAGACGTCCGGCTCGAGTCCAATTCCTTCCAGTTCGTCGATGACGACTTCCTGGGCCGCCGCCTCGTTCCCTTCGTGTGTCGGCTGTTCGACGAGTGATTCGACGAGCCCTACCAGCTCGTCGCGCGTCTCTTCGATTCGCTTGACGACCGCACGCTGTTGTGCGTCGGACATGACTATGACATCAGTTGACATTGACCTAAAGATACCGGTGGCTGTCGGCGGCGGACGACAATCACTCGCTCATGCACTCAAATTACTCACCGCAGCTGTGTTTGAGACAACTTCTGATTAGCAGGTGGGATAAAATATAAATCAGGTGCTGTGATTGGTGGTAGCATGAAGTCTGAAGTATGTGAACAAATCGAAGCAAAACAGGGCCGAATGCTATCGCTGCTCGAAGAACTCGTCGCCGCCCAGTCTATCTCAGGGCAGGAACAGCCGGGACAAGAGATCATCCACGAACGGCTACAGGAGCACGACCTGGAGATAGACACATGGGAACCGTCGGTGGAGAACCTCGAGGACCATCCCGGCTTCTTCGAGACAGTTACGTACGACGAGTTCGGCTACGATGGACGACAGAATATTGTCGCAAAACGGGCTGGATCCGGGGACGGTCCGAGTCTCGCGTTCAGCGGCCACATCGACGTCGTAACACCCGAGCCAGTGGCAGATTGGGCGTACGATCCGTGGGAGCCGACGATCGAGGACGGCAAAATGTACGGCCGCGGGACGATGGACATGAAGGGCGGCATCGCTGCGTTCATTCACGCGTACGAGGTGCTCGAAGAGCTGGGTATCGATCTCCAGGGAGATCTGTTGCTCCAGACGACGATCGAGGAGGAGGCCGGCGGCGTCGGCGGCGTGCTCTCGGCGCTCGAGCGCGGCTACCAGCCCGACGCGGCGGTTATCCCGGAACCGTTCGGTATCCCTAACATCGGTATCTCGGGGGCAGGTGTTTCCTACTTCCGAGTAACTGTCTCGGGGAAGGCAGCCCACACTGCCCGCAAGTACCGCGGTGTGAACGCGATCGGGAACGCGATGGACGTCTATCACGCACTCACCGAACTCGACCGGGAACGACGAGAACGCATCTCGTACGAACCCGCCGTCGCACAGGACCCCGAGGCCGAAGGGAGTGAGACGAACCTGAGTGTCAGCGTTGCCGAGGCGGGCGACTGGGTATCGAAAGTACCCGGCGAGGCGGTGTTGACCGGACGCGTCGGCTGGCCGCCAGGCGAGCAGAGCGAGGAGGTTCGACAGGAGGTAACCGACGCGATTATGGGTGCCGCCGAGGAGAACTCCTGGCTGGCGGAACATAAGCCACAGATCGAGTGGTTCGGCTGGGACGCCGATCCACACGAAGTCGACACTGACGAGCAGATCGTCCAACTCGCAACGGAGCACGCCGAACAGATTACCGGCGGCAACACCTCATACGTTGGCGGACTCGGCGGTGTCGATGAACGATTCTACCAGCTATACTACGACATTCCAGCCATCTCCGTGGGGCCACGTGGGCACGGTGGCCACGGTGCAGACGAGTACGTCGAGATCGACTCGCTGGTCGAGACCGCCCAGACGCTCGCGCTGACGGCGATCGACTGGTGTGGAACCACGGAGTGAGTTGCAGATCGCTCCGGTCTCCGCCTCGGTCTTCGTGTCGCGGTTGACTGGATCGGTTCACTTGCCGTTGGCGCTTCGTTGCGGACATCTACATCGTCAGCGACCATCTCTTCAATACAAAGAAAAGGAACAGTACTATCCGGCGGTGACTTCGGTCCAGATCTCGTCGTACCGTTCGATGACGTCGTCCGAGCGGGGCCAGTTGTGGTGCATCCGGTCGAACTCTTCGTCGGTGATAACCAGGTCGTCGATGAAATCTTCCGCCTCGCCGTGTTTGTCCCACTCATCGTCCCACTTTTCGCGAATGGCGTCGCCGAGTTCCCCGTCGGTGAACTCTTCGTTTTCGAACGGCGGTCGGTACACCGTCGTTTCGACAAACTTCTCCCAGCCAGTATCCGTGAACAGGTGGTCGATGTACATCGTCGCCGTTACCGGGTTCGGAGCGTTTTGTGGCAGCAGGATCACGTCTGTCCCCCAGGTCGCGCCTTCTTCCGGGATGAACCAGTCGACGTCGCCGCCCTGGTTGTACATCGCCCTGAACGCTCGCCCGTCTGTGTGCGTTCCAAGGGCAGCGTCACCGCTCATCACGAGTTGCATCTGTGTCTCGTGTTCGTCGGCGTAGTTGAAGACGAGGTCGCGCTGTTGCTCGAGTACCTCCTGGATCTCTTCGAAGTCGTCCGGATCGTTCGGATCCTGGCCGGTGTACAGCGCTCCGACATCGCAGAGGAACCCGCCGTGGTGTGCCATCATCGAAATCTCATCCGCGTACTCCTCATCCCAGAGGATGTCGAGCGACTCGGGCGGGTCCTCGACCTCCTCGGTGTTGTACATCACGATCGGGCTGATCACAACTGAGTGGGGTAGTCCGTAGACGCCACCGACGCCGTCGTCGCTCCAGAACAGTTCACGGTGTGGATCGAGGTACTGATCAGCGACCTCGACGTTGGGTAACTCGTCGATCGGTATCGGTTCGATCATCTCTTCCTCACGGGCGCGGTGAACCCACTCCGTGAAGGCACCGATGTGATCGATCCCGTGATTCTCTGGGCTGGCTTGTAGATTGCTGAACCAGTCGGTTGGCGTCGAGTACGCCTCTGTGGAGTAGCTGTCGAGGTCGTACTCCTCGGCGAAATCCTCGGCTCCCCACTCGTTCCACTCGACGTACCAGTTCCAGGCGTTAAGATTGCCGCCGTACTCCTCTGGCGGCCAGTCGTCGAAATCGATCTCGACCGGTCTGATGTCCCTGCCGCCGTTGTCTCCACCGAGACACCCGGCCAGACCCGCTATGCTAGCTGCTCCCGCACCTTTGATGATGTCGCGTCGATTAACCATCGTGTAACCACACCCCAACCCATTACGCTTCCTTATTTAAATGTTTGGTCAGTGCTAACACAGGTATTGCCGGTCCCCGTGCCGATACGCACCCGAACTGAGTCGAGGCGTGGTCGCCGTCCTCGAGTGGCAGCCACTATGCTCTGACACTCACGTCGATACCCGACGTAGGCGCGGTGCGCACCCATCGAAGGGGAGTCTCTCACACTCATCCAAGGGGATGAACCGCATGGAACGTGTGTCTTGACAATGCAACTTTTCGACTGATAGTGGCTGACCGTGCTGGTGTCGAATCGGCCACGTACTACTGTGTGGATTGCCAGCAAATAGCACCTATTGGAGAACGTATAAATGGACGTTTCTCGTTTTCGGGGACTGATGTCAGCCACGAAAACAGAAGTCTGTGAGTACATCGAGTCGAATCGCGACGAGTTGGTCGCCTTTCTTTCGGAACTGGTTGCCGCCCGCTCCCTGCCTGGCGAGGAGCAACCGGCACAGCGAGTAATGCGTGAGAAGTTCGACGAACTGGACCTCGAGATCGACGCCTGGGAGCCGGATATCGAATCCTTGCGGGAGCACCCGGCATTCTTCGAGACGAATACATACACCGAGTACGGATACGAGGGACGGGAGAACATCGCGGCGACCGACTTCAGTGATGGAGATGGGCCATCGCTTACGTTTAGCGGCCACGTAGACGTCGTCTCGCCGGAACCAATCTCCGATTGGTCGTACGACCCCTGGACAGGCACTGTCGAGGACGGCCGGATATACGGCCGTGGCACGTACGACATGAAAGGTGGTGTCGCCGCAATGACAATGGCGTACCAGGCTCTTGCGGACCTCGGCGTCGAACTCGACGGTGATTTGACGCTCCAGACGACGATCGAGGAGGAGGCCGGCGGCGTCGGCGGTGTCCTCTCCGCACTCGAACGCGGTCACCAGCCCGACGCGGCGATCATCACCGAACCGTCCGGTGTTCCAACGCTCGGCGTCGCGAGCGCTGGCGTTCGGTACTTCCGGGTGACGGTTCCTGGGAAGGCTGCTCACACGGCGTTCCAATTCCGTGGTGTCGACGCCGTTGGAGAAGCGTTCAAGATCTACCAGCGGCTGATGGATCTCTACGACGAGCGAAACGAACGCATCGAAGACTACGGCCCAGCCATCAACCAGTACCCGGAGGCCGAAGGCAGAACGACGAACCTCAGCCTGACGAACATCGAGGTCCCCGGATCGTGGACATCAACCGTCCCAGGCGAGGCGATAATGGAGTACCGGATCGGCTGGCCACCCAGCGCGGAACAGACACACGAGGACATCGAAGAAGAGGTTGCGGCGGCGATTGCCGAGGTGGTCGACGAGGACGAGTGGCTCTCGGAGAACCCACCCGAACTCGAGTGGTTCGGCTGGAAGACGAACCCACACGAGGTGGACTTCGAGAGTGAGTTCTTCGAACTCGTCTGCGAGAAGACCGAAGAAACGACTGGTGGCGAGGTTGACTACCGCGGGGGCCTCGCTGGCAACGACGAACGATTCTACAACCGATACTATGACATTCCGTGCCCGAGCGTCGGTCCTCGCGGTGAGAACGCCCATGGTGCGGACGAGTTCGCCGAAATTGACTCGCTCGTCGAGACGGCCCAGATACTCGCGCTAACGGCGATGGATTGGTGTGGCGTTCGTGAGGAGTGAGTAACCGGCTGCGAGAGCTTCGTTTTACCACTAACCGACAGAGAGTACACTGGTTGGGACGGGCGGTCACCCACCAATCCACGTACCAGTATTCAACCGTGGGACTCACTACTCACTCCGAGTCGCCGTTCGGTATACGTCGGTTTTGCGAACACTGTTTGCTACCCCAAACACTTATGCAGGATTTTGTCCATGGTATGATGTAACGCACCCGACAGCGTTACAGGAGAGATGATGGCAGATTACGACAGTATCATTCGAAACGCGTACAGTACCGAACACGACCAGATACTCGACATCGGAATTACGGACGGAACGATCACCGCGCTCGACGAGGAAATCGATGCGGCTGCCGACACCGAAATCGATGCCGAGGAGAATCTCGTTGGACCGGGATTCGTCGACAGCCACATGCACATCGACAAGTCGTTTGCCGCGTGTGGCGAACGAAGACCGAAGGGGAACGAATCTGCGTTCGACTTCAGTGACATCAAGACTCGCGAAGAGGAGTATTTCGCAGATGCGTCCGTCGAAGACATTACACAGCGTGCGTTGCAGAACATCGAGATGGCTGTCGCTGCAGGAACAACCTATATTCGTAGCCACGTCGCCGTCAATCACGAGACGTTCGGACTCCAGAATATGGAGGCCGTGACTGCGGCACGAGCGGAGGCACGACAGCTTGCGGACCTTCAGCTGGTCCCCGCAGCGAGACACGTCCCTGATGCGGCGGGGAAGGAACTCCTCAGCGACGCGATCGAACTCGGGAAACGCGACGAATCTACCGGTGAAGCGGTCCTCGTCGGCGGGAGTGATCCGGCGGGCAGTAACAAGGATATCGAGAGAACCATGGAAGCGTGGTTCGACGTCGC
Organism: Natrialba magadii ATCC 43099; assembly: GCF_000025625.1. Taxonomy (NCBI): domain Archaea; kingdom Methanobacteriati; phylum Methanobacteriota; class Halobacteria; order Halobacteriales; family Natrialbaceae; genus Natrialba; species Natrialba magadii. The sequence goes on from NC_013922.1 coordinate 121,757, forward strand.
GAGCGAACACGACGTCGGGCTGGACGTACACATCCAGGACGGCGGCACGCTTGGCGGCTATACGCTCGAACGCCTTCTCGAGTACACGAGAGAGAACGGGTATGACGGCAGGGTGACTGCGAGCCACTGTTTCTGTCTCTCCCACATTTCAGACTGGCAACTGGATGAGTTGATCGATGCGTTTACTGCGATGGATGCAAACATCGTTACCTGTTATCAGAGCACCAGGCCGTCGATGCCGGTTCGCAAACTGCTGGAAGAAGGTGTCACCCTCGCCCACGGAACCGACAATGATCGAGATTTCGTCTTCCCCCACGGCAACGCAGACTCATTGGAGGGTGCACTCGTCGAATCGACCAAGCTCCACGGCGACCGGACGTTCGCCGATGACTACCGGTGGTTCGATACGAACGAGGGGCTCGGCTGGCTCTGGCGCATGATTACTGAGCAGGGGGCAGCTGCCCTGGGGATCAGCGACCAGTACGGACTCCAGGAGGGAACGCCCGCGGATCTTGTGGTTTTCGACGAGCCATCGCCACAGTGGGCTATTATTTCACAGGCAACCAGACGATACGTCATCAAAGACGGCGTGGTCGTTGCCCGGGATGGTGAACTCGTCCCGGAGTACAAAGTAACCGAGTAGTAGCAGTCTCCGAACAGCCGTGGCGCGATATCTATACGTATTTCATCAGCAGTTGAAGCGGATTCCCGCCCTCTCGGACGGAGTTGGTGACACTACTGATCAGGCATCCGTCCGTCCGAAACTATCACTGGTTTTTCGAATATGTGGGAATGTTGTGTGGGAACAAACAACAAATGTATCGTAGCTGTCGGTCGTTTGACGAGGGCCATTTACAGGTGTACGCCAGTAATTTTATCGGTGATTTTTACTGTTGTACATGCGTAAACATCGATCGTATCGCACCGATGACTTAAAAAGATGTTACTTGGGTTATTGTACAAGATATGTCCCATTATTTGGAATCCATTTTTTCTAAGTACCGAAAATTCAGCTCCAGTTCATTGCTAATCCCGAGCAGGAGATCCGGAAGCTCGCCGGTGAACCAGTCGCCTTTCATACGGTGTGTCGGTCCCGAGACGCTCAGTGCTCCGAGCGTGTTCTCGCCAGCACCGGTAATTGGGACGGAGACGGCCTTCAACCCCTCGACGTTCTCCTGGTTGTTGACGCTGTACCCCTGTGCTCGCACCTGGTCCAATTCGTCGAAGAGTTCTGCTTCAGTTGTAATCGATTGAGACGTCAGTTTCGCAAGCCCGTACGTATCGATGAACTCGCTCACTTCGTCCCTGGACCACGTAGAGAGGATTGCTTTTCCAGCGGCGGTCGTATGGACCGGATCGGATTTTCCGATCTTGGTGTTGATTTGAACGCCGTTTTCACCGGTTGCTTGCAGGACGTAGATTGCCTGTCCGTGTTCTGCGATGATGAACTGGACGAGTTCGCCGGTTTCTTGGGCAAGTTGCTCCACCTTCTCTTCGATCAGGCCGTATCTGGGATCCCGAGTGCGCACGTGCGACGCAAAGCGAAGGAACCGGTGAGACAATTTATACTGATTTCCGTCCTGGTATAGGTATCCCATCGCCTCGAGTGTCTTCAGGTAGCGGTGTGTGGTGCTTCGTGCCAGATTGACTTCGGCTGCGGCATCTGTTAACCGGAGTCCGTTATGCTCTTCTATCGTTTCGAGTATGTGGAAGGCCCGCTCAACGCCTTTCACTGGGTTCTTGGCCTGTGTTTGTTCCGCCATCACACACCACACATATACATTCGCCCATATTATTGTTTCGAATACTCGAATTATTGACGTGGCATGAACGAGAGCGGCTCTGGGCATCTCTTTCCGGGTCTCCCTGGGGTGTGTACCTTCTGAATAGAACGAAAACCCAGTTTCACCGGTGTCGTAATCGGGGCGAGATATCGCCGTATGATTCCTCAGCAAACGTTTAAATAGCCCGACATGGATGGGGGTGTTGAATGTCACTATGACAAATAGACGCGCGATTCTCAAAACCGCAGGTGTGCTCGGGACAGGGTGTCTCGCAGGCTGTCTCGGTGGGGACAGCGACGGGGAGTCGATTCGCCCCGTTGCTATCGAGGAGTGGCCGCCAGAATCATACAACAACGAACTCAATACCTGGAACTGGTACGCCGAGTGGAACGAATGGGGGACCGAAGCGTTTGCCGAGGAGTACGATCTCGATAGCTACTCCACTGAGACATACGCGTCACCCGGTGATTGGTTTACCAATCTCCAGTCGAATCCGGAGAATCACGGAATCGATCAAATCGGTGCCTTCTCCGAATGGCAGTATCGGGCCGTTGAAGAGGACCTGTTAGAACCGATTCCTATCGATATGATGCCGAACGTAGAGATTCCCGACCAGTACCTCGACGTCCACCGGGAGCAGTTCTGGAGCGACGACGGTGCAGGTGGACTCTACGGTATCCCTCACTCAATCGTGATCAGCCCGATCGTCATGTACAACACGGAGGAATTGCAGGACCCAGGCGAATCGATCGACATCCTCTGGGACGAGGAGTTTGCCGACGAAATCTCCATGATCGCTCACCAACCAGCGATCCTCTGTGAGGCTGGTGCACTTTACACCGGTCAGGATCCGACCGATCCGGACGATTTCGAAGAGATTCAGGAGGTACTCGAACAACAGCGCGACCTCGTGTTCACCTACGCCGATGACCACCAGACACAGATGCAACTCGTGATGAGCGGTGATGCAACGCTCGGTTCACACATGGACGGCCGAGCGTTCAGGGCGATATACAACCATGGCGGTGACGTCGACTGGTTTATTCCGGAGGAGGGTGCGACCTGGGGGACGGATACGCTCGTTATCCCGAAAAACGCGCCAAACCCGGTTACGAGCACGATGTATCTGGACTACCTCTTCAGCGACGAAGGGATGGAGCAGCTGATCGACACGTCCCTGTATCGTCCACCGGTTGCCAACGACGAATTCACTGACGGTGAACTCGGAGAGATAATTCGCGAAAACTGGACCGACGAGTGGGAGAAAGAAGGCGATGCCGAGGACTTCATCGACGACCTCGTGTTGACAGAAGAAACAATGGACAATCTGTACCACAACTGGCCCCGTTCAGACGAAGTCATCGAGCGATACGACGAGATCTGGACGGCAGTTACCGCGGGATAAACATTAATGCCCCACGACAACAAATAGCAAAGAGAGCCATGTCAATTGTATCAATTCAAGACCTACGGAAGGAATTTGGCGACGTTATCGCCGTCGAGGGTGCCAACTTCGACATCGAAGAGGGTGAGTTCGTCTCTGTCCTGGGACCGAGCGGTTCAGGCAAGTCGACGATTCTTCGAATGATCGCCGGATTCGAGTCGCCGACGAGTGGTTCGATCGAGATTCTCGGAGATGATGTCGTCGGGATGGCACCGTTCGAACGTGAAGTGAACATGGTGTTCCAGGATCTGGCGCTGTTTCCCCACCTGACAGTTTCTGAGAACATCAGATACGGGCTGCAACAGCGAGGTGTCCCAAAGGACGAACAGCAGCGTCGAACCACGGAGATGCTCGAAATCGTCGACCTCGTGGGCTACGACGATCGAAATATCGACCAGTTGAGCGGCGGGGAGCAACAACGTGTTGCGCTCGCGAGGGCACTGGTCAACGAACCGAGTGTCGTGTTGTTCGACGAGCCGCTTGCCTCGCTCGACCGCAAACTCCGCCAGCGGATGCAGTTCGAACTCCAGCAGATCCAGGAGGAGACCGGCATTACGTTCCTGTACGTGACCCACGACCAGGAAGTGGCGATGTCGGTCTCCGACCGCATGGTCGTCCTGAACGAAGGACAAATCGAGCAGATCGGAACGCCCGAAGAGATCTACCGCGATCCAGAATCGCAGTTCGTTGCGCAGTTCATCGGCGACCTGAACTCGGTGTACTCAGAAGTTGTCGCAATGGACGACGATGCGGTCGAAGTGCAACTAAACGGGCGACCGATTCAGGTGCCAGTAACTGAAACGGAGGACGTCGCACCCGACGTCGAGACGGTCGACATCGGCGTTCGACCGCAGAACGTCCAGCTGCAGCAAGCCTCCTCGACTGGAGACGGAACCGCGTTCGAGGTGGGCGGGACAGTGAGAAATCGGATGTACCGTGGAGACAACATCGCATATATCGTCGACACGGAGGACGAAGAGTTCCTCGTGATTGAACAACAGGAACACGAGACAGGATCCGAGTTCAGTATCGGGGAGGATGTCTACGTGCAGTGGAAGACCGACGACTGTCTCATATTCCCTGGAAAGGAGGCTGTGTAGGATGGCAACAAAAACCGAACAGTCGACGATAAACGAATACTCGCAGTCGGTCCTCAAGTACATCCGTGACCGACCACGGCTGCGAGTGTTGTTACTGGTGGGACCGACGGTCGGGCTCCTGGTGGCGTTCGTCATCGTCCCAGTGCTAATCATGCTCTGGTATGCGTTCCTCACTGGGCTGCCGCCGGCCGACTACACACTGGAGAACTTCGCCCGGATCTTCGATCCGCTCTACCTCGGGATCATCTGGGATACGTTCCTGATCGCCACGGGGACGACAATTTTCACCGTGGCGCTCGGCTACACGCTTGCGTACAGTATGGTCCGATTCTCCACAAAGACGACGGTACTGCTGTTGCTCGTCATTCTTCCGTTCTGGACCAACTACATCGTTCGCATGTATGCCTGGATCAACATCCTGCAAGCGGATGGTGTTCTCAACTGGGCGTTGAATAGCGTCGGCATCGTCGAGGGTTCCCAGCGATTCATGTTCTCGCATGAGGCTGTGCTCGTCGGACTGATATACGTCTGGCTGCCACTGGCGGTCCTGCCGTTCTACGCGTCGATAAAGACGATGGACGAGGACCTCATCGAAGCAGCGAAAGACCTCGGTGCCGGGCCGCTAAAGGCGTTCTTCACCGTCACGCTGCCGATGACAAAGAACGGTATCTACGCTGGCCTGATTCTGGTCGCTGTGCCGGCGTTCGGTGCGTTCGTTACCCCGGCACTGCTGGGTGGAACGGGATCGGTGATGATCGGTATGGTGATCGATAACCAGTTCAACCAGGCTTTCAACTGGAACTTCGGTGCGGCACTCGGTGTGTTCCTCACGCTCGTCGTGCTCGCATCACTGCTGCTCGCCGTACTCGCTGGTGTTGAAGACAAGATCCTGAAACGCCCCGAAACTGAAGGTGAGACATAATGAATATTAACACTGTGATCGGTCCAGTCGAACGGTTCCTCGAAGACCACGGGAAGCGGGTCGGATTCCTCATCTTGCTCCCGCTGTTCCTGTTCCTGTGGCTCCCGATCATCGTCGTTGCGTTCATGTCGTTTGCAGATAGTGTGTTGGTCTTCCCACCGGAGAATTTCACGCTCGAGTTCTACCATATCTTCCTCGATAACAGCCAGGCGTGGTCGGCGATCTTCACCTCGCTACAGGTGAGTCTCGTTGCGACGCCGATCGCCGTCGCGTTGGCGATCATGTACTCGTACGCGTTCTCCAAGTACGACTTCCCGGGGAAGGGCGTGATCACAGTCCTCATCGCCTTCCCACTGGTCGTTCCGCTGATCGTCGTCGGTATCGCACTGACACTGTTGTTCGGTATGTTCGGCGGCACCGGCTCGTACTGGGAGGTCGTTATCGCACACGTCGTTCGTATCCTGCCGTTCGCGGCGCTCATTATCCTCCCGTCGTTCCTCTCGTTCGATACGACACTGGAGGAAGCATCGAAGGATCTCGGAGCGAACTCGATTACGACGTTCCGTCGGGTGACACTGCCCAATATTCTGCCGGGGGTCATCGCCGGCGGCTTGCTCGCGTTTACGATGTCGTTCAACGAGTTCGTCTACACGTACTTCGTCCGCGGTACCGGTATGGAGACGCTTCCGGTGTACCTCTGGGGTCGAATCGAACACACCATGTCACCAGAAATCAACGTCATCAGTATTGTGTTCCTGGCGGTCGCATTGCTCATGGTTGCAGTGGCAGTCCTGATTACCGACGTCGAACGGATTGCGATCCGCTAGCAGCGGTCTCCTCTTTTTTCGGCTCGACGATCCTCTTTCATCACTCCTGGTATGTACTTACGGAGTGAGTGTCATTCTCACCCGAATGCTTAACTGATGATGGGAGAAACGTAGTCATGGTTACAGCATGGTACACCGACGGAACGTACTGAAAGGAGCTGGGGCGATCAGTGTCGCGGGTATGGCCGGTTGTCTCGGGGGAGACGATGGAGAGTATACGAGACCGGTGGAGATCGATTTCGACGACTGGCCACCGGAGGAGTACGGCGACAGCCTTCACGCCTGGAACTGGTACGGTGAGTGGAACGAGTGGGGGGCAGAGAATTTCGCCGAGGAGTACGATCTCAGCAGTTACGAGACAGAGGTGTACGCAACGCCATCGGACTGGTTTACGAATATCCAGGCAAATCCTGACAATCACGGGATTGATCACGTCGGACTCAGCACCGAGTGGATTCACCGCGTGAATCAAGAAGATGCCCTCGAGCCGATCCCGGTCGACGAGTTACCGAACGTCGACGTGGCCGACCAGTATATGGATCTCCACCGGGAACACTTCGGGAGCGACGACGGCGTCGGCGGCGTGTATGCCGTCCCGCATGCCATCGTGCTCGGTCCGGTCGTGGTGTACAATACGAACGAAATCCAGGACCCGCCGGAGTCGATCGACATCCTCTGGGACGAGGAGTACGCTGATGAAATTTCGATGATGGCACACCTCAGCGGCTTCCTCTGTGAAGCCGGAGCCCTCTATACCGGCCAGGATCCGAACGATCCGGACGACTTCGAAGAGATCCGGGAGGTACTCGAGCAACAGCGCGATCTCGTCTTCAACTACGCCGACGAACACGAAACACAGATGCAGTTGCTCATGAGCGGCGACGCGTCTCTCGGCACGCATACCGATGGCCGGGCGTTCAGGGCAATGTACAACCACGGCGCCGACGTCGACTGGTTTATCCCCGAGGAAGGGACCGTTGTCGGTCCAAACGAAGTCGCGATTCCGACAGGTGGTCCGAATCCAATCACGAGCACGATGTACACGGACTACCTGTTCACAGACGAGGGCATGGAGAAACTCGTCGAGACGACCGTCTATCGGCCGCCGATGGAGAACGAAGCGTTCACCGACGGCGAGTTCGGCGATACCATTCGCGACAAGTGGGACGACGAGTGGGAGAAAGAAGGCGATGCCGAGGACTTTATCGACGACCTCGTCATCACTGAAGACGAACTCGAGCGCTCCTATGATGCCTGGCCACGGTCGGACGACGTCATCGAACGGTACGATGAAATCTGGACGGAGATCACGACGGGCTAATGAAATCCCGGGCTGGAACCACGATAAAACACCACCGCCTCACAGCAGCCACGACCGGAGAGTGTTCTCCCACCCAACGGAGCCTTCCCACTACTCCGCCAGGGGCCGACGGAATCGAACACGTGACGCTGCGTTTTCGAGCGAGTTGGTCAGACATGTCGGTTACAGCTCTTCGTGCGGTCCCTCGGGAATCGTTCGGAGGCGCTCCTCTCAGCAGTCCGTCTCGAGTGCCACCCATAGTTGACCGGCAGTAGAGTGAACTTCTGAATGGTATTCAAGCTGAATGCTTCGCTGACAACTCACAAAGTAGATGTATCGGTAGCGCGGTTCGTTCCCCCGTCTGTGTCTCGAAGTCGGATCCCGTGAATAGAGCGGGCAGCTTCGAACGATAGTGTAGCATCAGTGAAAAACACGGTCGCATCGGCGTTGGGTTTCTCTTGCAGTCCCGTACAGAGCGCCGTGAGATGTGCAGTTATTCGCGCCAAATGATGCTGATTATTCGCATTTGGATCGGTTCCAGCGTCCAACAGTAACGCCAATTGTCGAATTGGATCACGGCTTCGTCGACCACGCTGTGACTCGATCGTTTGTTCGTCATCAGTTGTGGCTCCGTTTCGCATCCAGCACTGAGTGATCGAATACGCCACTCGATGCCGAGCTTTCTATGAGAAAAACAGTATGTGGATCTGGTAGTTTGTTGGACGGAGCTGGATGACCGTCTCGGTTTGATCGACGTTGGTTCTCACTCTCCACACTTTCTTGTGCCTCTCTCCTCCCCTCCGAAAGGCGGGTACATTCGGGTATGGAAACCGTGATACTACCGCCTCGTTCCTTCAGGGTCCAGCCGAACGGCGAGGGATGAACGGCAGGTCGTCGTTTACTGGCAGATGTCAATCTATCCACGTAGTGCGGCTCCAGATGTGGGGAATTATATGGTTATTGTTACTCATACGCCACTTTAGACTGCAGTCCTATTCCCGCCGGATACGTGGTTATGACTGTCTGCTGTCGACTCGACGACGCAAGAAAGCTATTGGTTATAGCCTTCAGTGTCAGACATCCGACTATGACTGTATTCGTATTCTGTATACGACACCTTGACTTCACCCATGTACTATGGTAACATTCACCTCAATTCTAAATAGATGCACCGAAAACCACCGATGTGGATACCCATGGTACATCGACGCAACATACTCAAAGGTGCAGCAGGGGTTGGGTTAGCTAGCCTTGCCGGTTGCCTCGGCGGGGACAACGGCGGTGTAGACACTCGCCCGATCGAAATCGACTTCGACGACTGGCCGCCGGAGGAGTACGGCGACAGCCTTCACGCCTGGAACTGGTACGCCGAGTGGAACGAGTGGGGTGCCGAGGCGTTCGCCGAGGAGTACGACCTGAACAACTTCGAAACAGAGGCGTACTCGACGCCAGCGGACTGGTTCACGAACATCGAAGCGAACCCGGAGGGCCACGACATCGACAACGTCGGCCTCAGCACGAACTGGATCCACGAGGCGAACGAGCAGGATATGCTGGAACCGATTCCGGTCGACGAGATGCCGAACGTCGACGTCATCGACGACTATTTCGACCTCCACCGGGAGGAGTTCTGGAGCGACGAAGGAGTCGGCGGCGTGTACGGCGTTCCCCACTCGATCGTGCTCGGGCCGGTCGTGGTGTACAACACCAACGAAATCGAGGACCCCACGGAATCGATCGAGATCCTCTGGGATGAGGAGTATGCCGACGAGATGTCGATCTTCGCCCACCAAGCGGGGTTCTTCTGTGAACTCGGTGCCCTCTACACCGGCCAGGACCCGAACGACCCCGACGACTTCGAGGAGATACAGGAGGTACTCGAGCAACAGCGTGATCTCGTGTTCAACTACGGCGACGAACACGAAACGCAGATGCAGTTGCTCATGAGCGGCGATGCAGCCATCGGGACGCACACGGACGGTCGAGCGTTCAGGGCGATGTACGACCACGACGGCGACGTCGACTGGTTCATTCCCGAGGAGGGATCGGTTATCTCGCCGAACGAACTCGCGATTCCGAAACATGCCCCACACCCCGTCGTCAGCACCATGTTCACCGACTTCATGTTCCGAGATGAAAGTCTGGAGAAGATGGTCGAGACGACGGTGTACCGCCCACCGCTGGAAAACGAGGAGTTTACCGACGGCGAACTCGGCCAGGCGATTCGCGAGAACTGGGACGACTGGGGCAAAACCGGCGACCCGGAGGACTTCATCGATGATCTCGTGATCACCGATGACGAGATGGATCGCCTCCACCCCAACTGGCCCCGTTCGGACGAGGTTATCGAACGGTACGACGAGATCTGGACCGCGGTTACCGCGGGGTGACCCGTCACAGGGTACGCCACTTGGTTGGCCCAGGATAGGCGGTCGTGGAATAACTGTGGCTCGAACTGAACGAGCGAACACGACCGTCTCGAGTGACTGCTGCACGCGAGTACGCAGGCGCTCGAACAGACTCGCCCCACTCGGCCATCGCGCAGCGAACGATTGAGGACCGCGGGACGCCGGTCAACGGCGACGATGTGTGTCTGTGACATCACTACACTTATACGCATCTCGACGAACGTGGCGGACGAGTAATGCGCTGGCAGTATCGAACGACAGTTCTCGTTCTCTGCCTGCTCGCGTTCTTCGTGACCTATTTCGCGCGCATGGCGATCAGCCCGGTCATCCCGTTTATCGTCGAGGACTTCGACGTCTCAAACACACAGATCGGATTCGCCCTGTCCGGCATGTGGCTCGCCTACGGCCTCTCGCAGTTCCCGAGCGGCGTCCTCGGCGACCGGTACGGGGAGAAACCGGTGATCCTCCTCGCCGTTGGCGGCACGGCGATCGCGAGCCTGTTGCTGGCGTTCGCACCGGTGTTTCCCGTGTTCGTGCTCTTCGCTGTCCTCCTCGGGTTGGTCGCTGGGCTTCACTACGCCGTCGCGACGACGCTCCTGTCGCGAACGTACGACGAACTCGGACGCGCGGTGGGAATCCACTCGATCGGCGGTCCGCTCGCCGGCCTGGTCGCGCCCGTCGCGGCGGCCTGGGTCGGCGTCCGATTTGGCTGGCGGCCAGCAGTCGCGCTCGCGCTCGCCGTCGGCCTCCCTGTCTTCGCAGTGTTCGCCTGGCGGGTGCGCCAGACCGAGCCACGACGGCCCGACCAGCCGATGCGCGAGCGGTTTGAACCCGGTGCGCTTCTCGAACTCGTCTCGCGACCGGCGGTCGCCTTTACGCTCGTGATCGCCATGCTCGGCACGTTCATCGTCCAGGGTCTGCTCACGTTCCTCCCGACGTTTCTGATCGAGTACCACCGCTACTCGGCGACAGTCGCCAGCGCGGCCTTTTCGGCGTTCTTCGTCGTGCGCGCCGTCGGCCAGTTCCTGCTTGGCGAACTCTCCGATCGATACGGTCGAGACCTTGCAATCGGGACGGCGATGCTCGCGGGAACCGTCGGCCTTTTCGGACTGGTAGCCGGCTCGGAACGAGTGGCGATCGGCGTCGGACTCCTGCTGATCGGTCTCGGCTCGAGCTTTTTTGCGGCGCTCGATCCGCGATTCCTCGATCAGTTCGATGCCACCGAACAGGGCGCCGGCTTCGGGCTCGTTCGAACGTTCTACACCGTCATCGGCTCCGCCGGCTCTGTCGGCGTCGGCCTGTTAGCCGACCTGTTCGGCTGGGGACCGTCGTTTCTCGTCCTCGCCGGACTCTTCTCGATCACGTTTCTCGCGCTCGTCACGAACTGGGCGTTCGATCTCGGGTACTGATTTGTGGCACGACGTACTCGCCGAATCCCAGCATGATCTCCGACGGGTGTGAGTCTGCAGGTGCAGGCACTCGCCCGTCGTCGATGCTCTGCTCTCTCCGTCACGATGCGTTCGCCGACACCAACAAATGTTAACTATCATCATGACATGTGTTATCATAGGTGGTGGAACGTATGACTCCGTTCGAGTACGTGTTGCTAGGGCTTGCAATCACCCTCCTCATCGGGTACCTGATGGCGATCGTAACCAGCCGACTCGATCGACGGCGTGCCCACTGAGCACCGCTGGATCCAGGGCAACCGAACAGGCTCTGCTAGAATCGGTTTCGGTTGCCATCACTGACGACCGTCTCGACAGCCGCTGGTACGAATGCTCGAGCGACGATCACGAGTTCGGACGCCGCCCGGGTTGATTTCGACGCGAGTTTCACTCCGATTTGACGATGCTCTTGAGTCGCGCGAGTAGTCCACCGTCTTCCTCGGTGGACGTGGGCTGTTCCGACTCGGTAATCGCCTGCTGTTTCTTCATGGGCGCGTGTTCTCACTCCACATGGAAAAGGGTGTAGCCTCTGTGCTGCGGTGTGGGTCGGATGCGGTTGTGGGGGTTACAGAAGGTACAGGCGAAAGCCCACGGCGTTAGCTGTGCGGATGAAACCGTCACGAGCGGGTTCGGCGATCCGTGACGAACGCGGTGTGCAAATAGAGGTCGAGGACGTTGAGGACGACGATCGCGAGCGGGATCGCGAACTCGTGGAACGCGAGCGCTTCGTGTCGGAGCGAGGTGACGACGAGCGGCTCTGCGAGTCCGCCCTCGAGTAGCGCGCCGCCGCTGAGAAAGACGAGGGCAGTGGCACAGAGCAGGGCCCAGCTACAGCCCCGCGCCCACTGGCGGCGGACGCAGTGGCCAGCACCCGGCCAGCAGATGGCGAGGAGGTAGGCCGGCCACCGTTTTGCGCGCGTCCCGAGCGTCGGCAGTCGACGGGTCCTGGAGCGTGTTGCGCCCATGGATTAGCAGCTCTCGGCCGCTGGCAGTTGGGACACGGTTCCGACCGATCCGACTGTCGCGTCTCTGTGCATACCAGCGACCTCCACACAGTCCTTCAAAAAGCTCAGTCAGACGCTCGTGTGACGGGGTGTCGCGGCCGTGCGTGAACTCACAGGAATGCACGGAGGACGCCCACGACTCCAGTCGTAGGAGGAATCAGCAGCTACCTGTGTCGTCCCTCAGTGTCTGAATAGCCGTTTGAAGCTTGGTGACGCCGTCGGTGCACCCGGACGGAAGCGAACCGACGTTCATCAGTCCCGTTCTTTTCTCTCACCCAGAGTATGTCTTTTAGAGTACAGTATACGTTCCAGAAACAAACGATCACGAATAAATGTCAAATACATCATCACAATGGGAGTGGCGACAAGTGGTGTATGGTGACAGGATGGCGGTATCGGATCGTGAGCCTCTGTGGTGTCGTTCTCCTGACGATGCTCGCAGTGCTGGTGGCGAACCACGAACTCCCACAGTCGCTGTTTACGACGCACGTCCCCGTGTTCAACCGCCTCGACGTAACCGTTCTCTCGGGCAGTTCGCTCTACTGGGCGATGGGGTTGAGTGTCGCTGCCGTCGCTGGTGCGCTCATTCCGTTGTACAAACCGCAACCCCGGCGCGTGCTCGATACGATCTTTCTCGCTCAAAAGCGTATCATCGTCGGTGGCCTCGCGCTCTCGACGCTCGGGTATTTCAACTGGTCGTACCGCCTTCCGCGAGCGACACTCGTTATGACGATTGGCCTGCTACTGGTCATGATCCCGGTGTGGTTGATCTGGATCCGACACCGACCGGACGAGTCGGCCAAACGGGCGCTGATCGTGGGCGATGACCCCGGACAGATCGACCGGATCGCACCGGCCGTCACCTCGCCCATCTTTGGCTATCTCTGTCCGACCGGCGACATCGACGAATTTCGCGGGGGGTCATCGTCCACTACCGCCGCAGACGGCGGGGTCACCGACTCGTCACCTGCCACTGGCACTGATATCACGATGCTCAACCGCCTCGGCGGCCTCTCCCGCCTCGAAGACATCCTCGTCGAGTTCGATATCGACACCGTCGTGCTCGCATTTCGCCAGCCCGACCGCGCCGAGTTCTTCGGGACACTCGACGTGTGCCACGAACACGGCGTCGACGCGAAGACACATCGGGAGTACGCCGATAGCGTCCTCGTCTCCGAACGCGCCGTCGGCGATATCGTCACCGTCGACATCGAGCCGTGGGATCCGCTCGATCATCTGTTCAAACGCGGCTTCGACCTGCTGTTCGCGACTATCGGTCTCGTCCTGTTTGCACCACTAATGCTCGTCATCGCGCTGGCGATCACACTCGACAGCCCCGGGCCAGTCCTGTACAGTCAGGATCGCACCGCCGGTTTCGGCGAGACGTTTCCCGTCTACAAGTTCCGGACCATGGTCCCCGAGGGGGAATCTGCCGTTCCGTCATCCGATACGGAGAACGACCGGATTACGCGCGTGGGGCGTTTCTTGCGAAAAACACATCTCGACGAGTTGCCCCAACTGTGGTCGATTCTCTGCGGCGACATGAGCGTCGTCGGGCCACGGGCCGCCTGGACCGAAGAGGAGGTCTTGCTGGAAGAGGACGCACCCGCCTGGCGCAAGCGCTGGTTCGTCAAGCCGGGGCTGACCGGACTGGCACAGGTCAACGGCGCGAAAAGCACTGCTCCGCAGATGAAACTCCGATACGACCTCGAGTACATCCGCCGCCAGTCGTTCTGGCTGGATCTGAAGCTCGTGATCCGCCAGTGCTGGGGCGTGGTCAGGGATCTGTGGCTGGCGGTGTGGCGGTGAGTCGGTAGTCGACGAGGAAGACTGTTAGTGCGATCGGTAGTCGACAAGGAAGACTGTTATTGCGAGAAGTCCGGTAACGAGGAGGACGCTCTGGTCGGCAGAGACGTACAGATTCGGCGTCGGATGGCGATACCACGTGAACGGATAGAGCCAGGCACCGGCCTCGGCGTCCGCGTAGGCTTTGAGGCCGTCCGTGAGGAGATGGGTGAGTGCGCCTGCGAGGAGGACGCCGAAGGCGCGTCTGTGGGCTTCCGTGAGGACCAGTGCGCCGATGCCAGAGAGGAGGATAACACCGCCGAGCGTGTGGAGGGCGTCGATCCCGAAGGGAACGCCCAGGGCCGTCTCGATGGTCGCGTCGTCGACGAACATCCCGATCCGGTTGAGGTCCGGGAGGAGCGCACCGATCATCCCGATTGCAACCCAGCGTTTCGTGAGCCACTCGAGTCGCCAGCTCGCGATGGTGAATAATGCGTAGGCGATGAGGACGTGTGAGAGGAGTTCAGCCATCGTGTGTTTCCTCTTTGTTTGGTCGTGGTTCGAAGCCGAATTTGTCGAGGGAGGGGTTCCAATGGCGGAAGAAGTAGGCGATTGCGAGGAGGACGCCGGCGACGGAGGTGAGGAGCTTGTACTGCTCGGCTGTGTTGTCCTCGTTAACGACAACCAGTTCGTCGGCCGTCATTGTGCGGTCGGACTCGAGTACACCGTAGACCTGGACCAGCCCGTCGGGGTCGACCTGGTCGGTGGCGTCGTGGTCGTGGATTTCTAGTTCGGCCGCGACCTCGTCAGCCGAGTCGGTGACGTGAATCGTCATTGTGTCCTCGGAGATGGACTGCACCTCGCCGAAGACGAGCTGGTGGTCGCCGGTGAACTCGTCGTAGTCGTCCTGTAGCTGGTCGCCGGTGGAGTGGGGCCAGTTCTCGTCGTAGGTGGCTCCGTAGTGGATGCCGAGGCCGAAGAGGGCGACGACTAGGACGAGGGAGATACCGAGTCGAACTGCGAAGCGCATTCGTTTTTGTGAAATCAGATATTACTACTTGGAGATTGTGTTCGAGCCTCCGCGAGCACTGCCGTCTCGACCGCGATGAACGTCTCAACGGAGATTGAACTCCTATTCCAGCGGATTAACGGTACCTATCTCGACCCCGAGAAGAACACACGTTCATCTGAGCTGATGGGTGACAACTATCGACAGCTTTCGTGGGTGACGCCAGGAATCGACTCGAAGTGACCGTCGCCAGCACGGACTGGCTCGTCACGCTCCAGCGCAGTTGCTGCGATCGCTGCGTCGCCTTTCTCGATACCAGGTCCCACACCACACTCACCGCTGCAGCGGTGGATGAACAGACACATCGAACATTTCGAGGTCCGAGTCGAATGACATGATGTGTTCGAATCCGCGACATTCCATCTGTACGCCAATCGTGAAATCCGTAAACGAGGCAGAATTGTCGTCCCAATTCAGGAACCGCTCCCGGACACGCTCAAACGTTTCCGCATCGATGGACACGATATCGAAGAACTCGCTCGTTTCGACTGCCGAAAGAAACGACGTCACGCACGTCATATCAGCTCGTTTCTTGAGCCGAGTTGCAGCCTCATCGATACTGTGTTCGTTGACGACAAACCGACGATACGGGAGTTGTTCTTCGCGGACGAAGGTCAAAAAGGCGTACGAAACATCGTGGAACGCTTCATCGGGGTTGTACAGCGCGTACAAAAACTTCGGCCCAAGAACACACGTTCGCGGGACTGTTCCATCGACACTATCGAAATGGCTGGGTGTGACTGTCCCAATCGCTGTTTCGACCCCTGTCATTTATCAGGGTCCAGAAGCGTCACACTCTCAGCATCGCCCTCCCACTCTTCGACGAGATCAGTTTCGTCACGGAGGGTCGTCTGATTCCGACCTGCTGCCCGTTCTCGGGTCTTTTCAACAGACCGGAACAGTTCATCAGTCTCATCTACTGTTTCCTGTTGGTCGATCCACGTTGCTGTGGCTTCCCGAAGCGCCTCTCGGATCGAGAGATCTCGTTGCTCTGCAATTTGGCGAAGTCGTTCGTACTCCTCATCCGGAACCTCGGTCTGGATATAGGTCATCCGCTCTCATGAGTTCCTTCGAGGTCATGGATGAAAACTCTTTCATCACTTCTGGATTGGACATGACGTTTTCGGTCCGGTGCTGGTTCATCACACGATCGGTGACTTGTGGGTCCCGGTTCTCACGGTGGCCGATCGCTTGTTCAGTGTCCTCGACGTTAGTCATTCACGTCGAGGCGATCCCGAACGTCGTCGGCTAACACAACGCCACACAGTATGGCGATTCACCAAACTCGGCCATTGGCAAAGCCGTCAAGACCTACGCTGGTCTATAGGCGGAACAGGCCGAGAACCCCGACCCTGCGGTTGGGGTTATTGACGGTCTCATACACACTCGAGGCGACAGATGAAACTGCGCTACTACGCCGAGGCGGACGTCGAGGTCGATCACCGACGAACACTCGAGTTACTCGAGTCGATCCACGAAGAGCACGCGATTCCTGTGGAGGTCATACAAGTCGATCCACAGCGAGCACCACCAACAGATTTCGTCGGCCATGCGGAAACGCGGTCACTCGCGAACGCCTGGGACGACTTTACGTACAACAAACTACTGCAGGAAGGACTCGGCGGTGCGCCGTCCAAGCGGTATCGCGACCGGGAAGATATCGTCGGGAACGTCGGTATCGTCGTCGACGGCGATCTCGTCTGGGCAACGGAGTTCTGGGGGACCCACCACGGCTGGGGAGCTGTTGACCCGGCGGACACTGCCATCGGATTTCTCGAGGAAGTCCACCGAAGAGGGACGGCTGCAGTGGCTGACCGTGTGCCACTTGCGGACTGGTCGTGGTCGCCTCCGTCGCCCGATACTGATTCCGAATCTGAATCCGAATCCGATTTTGAGTCTGTGTCTGTGTCTGCGTCTGAGACTCACGCCACCACAAGCACCGACAGTCCGGTCGAGGAACTTCGGAAACCAACCCGCGACGCGATTCGTGAGCGCTGTACCGCACAGTCGTTCCAGCGCGGCGTCTCCTATTTCGAGGAGGGGCGTCTCCGAGCGTTGCGCCTCGAGGGCAGGACGGTGACTGCGACAGTACAGGGCAGTCGAGAGTACCGGACAACCGTCGACCTCTCGGCTGCGGACTTCGATAGCTGGTGTTCCTGTCCGTACGACTACGCCGGCGACTGCAAACACATCGTCGCGGTGTTGTTGGCCGTGCGAGACCGATACGACGAACTACTCGATACCGCTCACCCGGATTTGTCCTCGGACGAGTCGTCAAGTACGTCGAGTTCTGGGGGCCTGGAACCGTCCGCAGCGGATGACGACCTCGAGTCAGCACTCGAGACGACAGACGCCGGAACACTTCGGGAGTTTCTGCGTGATGTCCTCGCCGCCAACAACAGCCTTCGAGAGCGGTTTCTCGCCACGGCCGGCCACCCGGTCGAGAAACACGTGGCCGACTACAAGCGCGATCTCAACCGCCAGTTCGAGACGGCGACTGGCCGCCACGGAATCGTCGAGTACGATACTCGCCTCGAGTTCGACGAGTACGAGGAACTTGCAGCGACCTACCGGGAGAGTGGCGCACACGAGCGCGCACTCGATATCTATCGGGCTCTCTCGGAGGCGATTCACAAAAATCTGGAACGGATCGACGACAGCAGTGGTCACTACGGGCGGCAACTCGAGGCTACCATTGATGCCTACGCCGCCTGTGTTCGCGAGGCGGGCTTCGATCGTGAAATGGCGTGTGAACACATCGAGTACCTGTA
Source organism: Natrialba magadii ATCC 43099 (assembly GCF_000025625.1). Classification (NCBI taxonomy): domain Archaea; kingdom Methanobacteriati; phylum Methanobacteriota; class Halobacteria; order Halobacteriales; family Natrialbaceae; genus Natrialba; species Natrialba magadii. The sequence goes on from NC_013922.1 coordinate 139,619, forward strand.
CGAACAGTTTCTGCGTGCGGAGTTTCGCTTCGTCAGGAACGCCTACGACGACGCCCTCCGCGAGGTCTGTTCGACGGCCGACGAACTCGAGTACCTGCTCTCGCTCGTGCAATCGGATCTCCCGGCGTTGGAGGGCATCGGCACTGACGAGACAATGTCGCAGACGGGAACTGAGAGCAGCGCAGCGGCCGAACCATCACAGGGAGGCGATGAGGCTGTCGAGACGGACGCAGGGCTCCCGGATCCGACCCAGTGGCGACTCGACGTCGAACTGTTCACCGGCGGCGAACTGGATATCGACCATCTGAGTGTCGGCCCGCTCGACGTGACCGACTTCATCGGCGACCAGCTCACAACGATCCTCGAGGAGACCGAATCACGGCCGGACGGGAACGCGGCGGCCAACGCTCGGGATCGCACTGTACGACAGTCGACGCTCTCTATGGACGCACAACAGCGTCTTTCGATGTATCTGTGGGTCCTCTCAGAACTCGAGGATCGCGAGCAGCGACAGGCCGTCCTCGAGGAGGTATACACCGAGCGAAGCGAGTTCTACTGCCAGTACGTCGACGTGTTGCGAGCCGACGGACAAGATCAGCGAGCACAGGCAGTTCTCGAAGCTGGGCTCGAGGAGTTTCCACACTCCGTTGCTGTCTACCAGCAGGCAGCCGAGTTCTATCACGGCCGCGACGACGAGCGCTACCGTGACGTGCTGCGGACCCTGTTCGTTCGGTTCGAGGACTGGGATGCCTACGACGACTTACGGTCGGTCTGTTCGGCCGAGGAGTGGGAGTCGATTTCGCATGGACTGCGGACGCAACTCGGGCGACTCGATCCTGATCGGCTACTCGAGTTATACGTCCGTGAGGATGCGCTGGAGAAGGGCCTCAAGAAGATCCTGGAGAGCGACGATCTCGAGACGTTTCGGGAGTATCGCGAGCCTGTCGCCGCAGTCGATCCGGAGGCGTACTTCGAGGCGTATCGAGAGTCGCTGGACGCGCAGTTAGCTGCCGATACTGGCCGTGACCACTACCGGACCATCATCGAACACCTCGAGGAACTAGACCGGCTCGAGTGTGACGAGGAGGTTGCGGTATTCGTTGAGCACCTTCGAGAAAAACACTCGAACCGGCCGGCGTTTCTGGACGAACTCGAGCGTGCTGGCTATCGGTGACATCCTCCCTGTCGTGAACAGTAGACACCGAACCTAATTTGTGGCGTTGTTGGGAGGGTAGCTATACTAGCCACTGCACGTCACTGCACACCAGATCGCACGACAGCAGCGCGGTTCGGAGCGAGCGTGGCGAGCGAGAACCGCGGAAGTGCGATCAGCGTGTCACTAGTTGCAGGTGTTACTATCTTGTCGACGATCAGTCGAACCGCTCCGCAACCTCCCTGACTTCGTCACGGTCTGCTTGCTCAGCGGCCTCGATTGCGTCTCGCATCTCGTCCACCTGGTTGTCATCGAAGACATCGCGGAGCGACCGTCCGCCGATGAGCCTGTCCACGGCGTCACTGAACGACTCGTCATCACGCTTGGTCGCTTTGAGGCGTTCGTAGACATCGTCCTCGAGACGGATCTGGTGTGACATCCCTGACAACGTTGCCGCTCTACGAGAATTACGGTTGGGGTGCGGTGGCTATCGAGATGGCTATTATGACCGTCTCGGTTGCTGTTTTGATCTCTGTCATTCGTCAGGTTCCAGACGCGTCACACTCTCAGCATCGGCCTCCCACTTTTCCCGCGGGGGCGCAGGCTCACCCACCTCAGTTTTGGAAATTACGATTTTGGAAATCGTAATTTCTGTCTACACCCCAAGAACTGTCTCACACGATGTGACTGAGTATGGTGTTCCGAGAACCGATGTGCTTACATCAGTTACATAGTGACACTGGTGGCAAGAGTACAGTTATGACTCAAAATATCTTAGTGACACGTATGCCGATCGATATCGAGACGTTCAACGAACACTCTGACACTGAACTCAGAGGAGAGACGAACGCAGAGCGGGTTATCACGTATCTGGCCCGAAACGATGACAAGGCGTTCACACCCTCCGAAATAGCTGCTGGAACAGGAGTGAAGAAGGGCTCAGTCAGTACTGTCCTGAGTCGTCTGGAGGATGCAAACCTGGTTCGGCATAAGGGGGAATACTGGGCGATTGGGGATATGGATCGCGTCCGTGATGCGTATGACTTCCACAAGACCGTTCAACGACTAAACGAGCAATATGGTGCCGAAGATCCCGAAGAATGGAAGGAGTACGCGGTTACAGGCGAATAGATGGACTACAATCGAGGCGATGTCGTCATCGGCTACGATACGTTCAGCGCAAGCTTCCATGGTCACCATTTGTGGAGAACTACGACCGGATGAAACGATTGATGGGGGCGTACGTTCCATACAGTGCCTAGATATAATACATTGGATCCCTAGCATTCACCTATGTCGATCGACATCAACCAATTCAACGAACGCTCTCCGGAGGAACTCGAGGAACTCAGCAATCCGGAGTTAGTCCTTCGATTCCTCTGGGAGAACCGAGACCGTGCCTGGAAGGCCAAAGAAATCAGCCGTCGAACAGAGATCAATGAGAACTCGATTCATCCGGTACTGTCCCGCCTCGAGGACCGCGGCCTCGTCCGGCACAAGGGGGCCTATTGGGCACTCACAGACGATCTTGAACGCCTTCGGCAGGCGTACGACGTCCACCGAGCCAATCAGCTCTTTAACGACCTCTACGGAGCGGAGAATCGTGACGAGTGGATCGAAGCGAGTGAGAACGGAACCGAATGACGCTCTCACGAGGAACAATCGTGTATGGAGACGATCCGTTTAAGGGTGACGACGCAGCCCGACCCTGGGTTGTGATTAGCACGACGGAGATGCCGTTTCATGGCGATCAATACATCGCTCTCACGCTCACAACACAGACATGGTACGACGACCGCATTCCGATCAACGAGACTGACCTGATCGACGGGGGCCTCCCAAAACAGAGTTCGATTCTTCCCTGGGCTGTCGCGTCTCTCAGTCCCGATCATATCGACCGCGAACTCGGAACACTCGATGCCTCCGCCGTCGACGACGCAGTACGTGAATTGGTATCGTATCTTGGTGTCTCTCTCTTGGAGTAGTTACAGTAGGCAGGCGAACACCCACAGTTTTGGCCGTACAGGTGAAATCGTCACGGCAAGGGTTCTCCGATCACTTCATTATGCACAGGATCATATTATCGCGTGTATACCGATCGACCGCGACGAAAAATTGCAGTAAATGCACGTCGTGTATGGCCGGGATTGTGTAGGGAACACGACGTTGGTGACTGCGGTTCTGGGTCAGGTTTGTCGCCCCAAATAGGGAAGCAGTAGAGCAGGGACGAACAGCGGCAGTTCGAGACTCGTTTCCCGATGTGCTCCCGGACCATTTACGCAGCGAGGGAACCTCGACCTTTAGATTGACCAGCGAGATCCCTCAGAGGACATATCCTTCTCATTCCCAAAACGACTGAATTCGCTCATCTAACTCGGATAACACATGTGAAATTAGTTCCCGCCAATCACCGGCAAATGTCGCATCTTCTCCAGGCGTTGGTGCATCTGGTGGCGGATGAAAATGTTCCCGGTCGTTGTGATCGTTTGGATGCCTGTCCCACCGACATTCCCATGTCTCCCCGTCACGATACTGCTCTGAATAATGGACATTGAAATCATCCGTCTCGAACCAGCGAATACGAAGATACGCACGCTCCACATCTGCCGGAAAATATCCCATATCGAAATCAGCTACCACAGCGTTCGGTGCATAAGATGGGCGAAACTCAACACTTGAGAACCGGGCGCTGCTGCGTACCCGTCGACCAATTCGTTCCAAGACATCACTATCGATGCCGCCAATGTCATCCGATTCGCCCTCAGGCATCGACTTCCCCAGCGCGTCCACCCGACAGAGTATCACGGCGTGCCGCATCTAGCAACGCTGCTCGTTTCTCGAGTGTCTTCCACGTCGATACCGCCTCCCAGATGTCCTCAATAGCATCGTCACGGCTCGCATCAACCAACGATACCTCACTCGGAGACGTCGTATCGAAGCGTTGCTGGTACTCCTCAGTTGCGTTAAGCGTGTCTTTGAGTTGCTCGACGATCTCCGCTTCCGAATACTGTTTGCGGATCTGCTCGACTCGACGCCACTTCAGATACGACTCATTTCGCTCGTACCGCACAGGTCGACCAGACAGTTCACGAACGATTCCCATCTCCGTAAACCACTCCAGATAGTCACGCGCGGTCTCCGTATCACACTCCGCACGCTCAGCAATCTTCGACACCTTCGTCGGCTCTCGCAACTGCATGACGACATCAAGCAGCCGCTCTCTCGTCGGCTTCCCCGTTAGCAACTCCTCAGGAGACTCCCAGGCATCGAAATCAGGCGGCTCTTCGTCCTCACCGGGTATCCCGTCAGGCGTATCAGTCATTTCCATATACCTACTAACGAGTTATTCTGTCATATATCTACTGCCCGCAGAATTATTTCAGCATCCGCTTCGTTCTTAACTCGGCTTGCGAGTTCACGGTTCTCCTCGCGATCGTCCAGGTGGACGGAGTAGGCACCAGTATCGACGAACAGCGGCAGTTCGAGACTCGCTTCCCGATGCACTCCCAGACCGTACGAGTCAGACGTTCGAAGACGTGTGTCGCAGGCAGTCCAGCAGGCGTCGTTTCCGGTTGACTGCTCGCGTGTCGGTCGGTGGTGGTACAAGGAAGCAGAAATCGACATCGTCGGACTCGATCCACAAACGGAGACGCTACTGCTCGGCGAGTGCAAGTGGACTACGACGCCTGTCGGACCCAGTTTGCTCGCTGCTCTCGAGGCACTCGAGGAAGACGTTCGGTGGAAGGGGGCTGATCGCACTGTTGTGTATGCGCTGTTTTCGCACTCTGGGTTCAGCGCCGAACTGAGACAGCTTGCGGACGACCGGTCGGATCTCTCTCTGTATACTCCTCCGGACCTCGCTACGATCTTTGCGTTTGCGTGATCCACACGTCGTTGGTCAGTTCGAGGCACCCACTCGAGACGCAGACTTCCTGGCTGCAGACGCAAACGTGGCTGTAGACAGTTCGGCTTACACGCTCGGCGACTTATCGGTATGGCCGATCGCTTGTTCAGTGTACTCGACGTCAGTCATTCAAGCCGAGGCGATCACGAACGTCATCAACTGATTGCGTTTCACCCTGCCCTCGCTGCTCACGGCTCTTTACAAGTTCCTCGAGCGTTTCATCGGAAAGTCTCGTTGGTGGATCAATCCAGTCGCGGAGTGCGTCGCGGACCGCCTCCGACCGCGAGGTGTCCCCCCGACGCTCGTACTCCTCGTCGATCTTCTCGAGGAGCCTGCTTGGAACCCGGACATCGATTTTGGTAGTCCCGTTGCCGTTACCGTCACCACTGGTGTCAGTGCTCATTACTGTGTGAGACGTCTGTCTCACGAATAACTGTTTTTCCTACTGTGAAGGTGCGGATATGCGCTCGCACGTATGCATCACTGCTGTCTGGGTGACCACACTCGCCGTCGGAGACTGCCTTGAGCGCTGTCCTCGCCGCGTCGCGTCTCGAGGCACCCAGTTCCTGCTCCGCATCGAGAAGGCTGGTACCGATACAGATCGTTATCCGTAGAGCACGTCGTCGATGTCGCTCTCGTCCGTTTCGACGCCTGATCGGAACCGATCACGACGCATCGCTTCTTTCTCGTCTTCCGAGAGAGGAACTGATAGCTCCCGGAACGAATCGATCACGTCACTGCGTGATTCGTACGCCTTGTCGATGAGGTGAGCCACCAGTACCTGTTGCGTGACGTTCCGTCCCGTCTGGAGTCGGATCTCCGCCTGGAGTTCCTCGAGCCGCGATTTCGCGTCCTCGGGTATCATTATTTCCGTGGTCATACGCTATCGTTTCATCTGTAACTGGATACCCGTTTCTACGCACTCTTCGCTGGTGGATATTGTTTCATACGCTCTGCACAAGCGGTCTCGAGTGCTATTCTCGTTATTTGTAGGGAATCAACATCACTCACAACGCGGCGTTTCAACCCTGCCAACCGTGGGGCGGGGAATCCGCCTCGCTACCTAGTTTGAAACCACGTTGCAACCTCCTGCTGAAACCGGTCGAACCACTCGAGATCCTCCTGCAACACATCGTACACGAGGTCGTGGTCGATATCCCCGTACCGATGGGCGAGGTGATTTCGAAAACCGACAGCTTCCGCGAGCTTCGACCCAGTTTCGGCCGCAATAATATCGGCCTCAACGAGCGCTTCGATTTCCTCACGTGAGGTTTCGGCGGTCCCGAGGTTCTCGGAAGCCCGGATATGACTCGCCAGATCGATACAGGATTGGATCGCGTTCATCAATGACCGTTCGACAGCACGCTGAAGAACGACATCTTCGAGATACTCCGTTCTGGAACCATCGCTCATCTCCTTGCATTCGTTCGTGTATTGATTGATCAACGCAAGCCGGTCTCCAACTACTTCCTCGTCGACCATTAGACATCTCCCGCAGCGAGTCGGTCGATGAACTCGCGTCGCTGTCGCGTGCGCTGTTCGTGGGAGTCCTCGACGCGCTGTGTAAGGCGTCGTTCGTCTGCCACTTTCGTTTCCTCGTCGCCGTACACCAGCCACCCATCTCGAAGCGCGTTCAGCGCGACGGTATCGGGTACCGCCTGTCTATCACTGACATCGACGAACATCTCGGCGTACGACTGGAGCTGGCTATCGATTTGATTGCGCCGCCGAAATCGTTCGTGCCGAGTACAGTCGTCTGGAAACCGAACGCAAACGTCGAGGTCCGACGCCGGTGACGCTGTTCCGCTCACGTGCGATCCGAACAGCACAGCATACTGTACGTCGGCATCAGCGAACACCGATTGAAAGCCCTCGATATCGACGCCAGTGAGGCTACCATCTGACTCCGGAGCGTCGCCTCGCATACGTTGGGGTACGTGTTGGACCGCCTTATACTGTCTGCCAAGAGAGTACTGTGTCGTCCATTCGTGATGCATTGGTCAGCACACACCCACACTCGCGGCACCTGTCGCCCGATCTGTACGTTTCGCCCGGTTGCACTCGAGTACACCCTCTCTGACTCGTTGTATTTAGAGACTCGACGTCAGTCGTTCACGCAGCGGCGGTCGCGAACGTCAGCAGCTGCTTGCGTTTTCCCTGCGTTCACTGCTCTCTACAAGTTCCTCGAGCGTTTCGTCGGACAGTCTCACTGGTGGCTCAATCCAGTCGCGGACCGCCCCCGACCGCCAGGTGCCCCCCCGACGCTCGTCCTCCTCGTCGATCTTCTCGAGGAGCCTGTGTGGAACCCGGACCTCGATTCTGGTGGTCGCGTCGCCGGTATCACTGGCTGTACTCATTACTGTGAGGGGTATCTACTCCACGACTAACCGTTTTCCTCTCTCCTGTGAGTGGGTCTGCACGCGGACGGATGCATCACTGCTGTCTGGGTGACCGTACTCGAGTACCCCGTCGATCTGGGCAACGCCATCGAGTTGCTCTCGTCGGTGGCGTGGCGGTTGCACTCGAGTTCGGCTGCGACCTTGTCTGCCGAACTGGTGACGTGATTATCGTGTCCTCGGCGATTAACTACACCTCGTTTTCGGCGAGCTGGTCGCCGGTTGCATACGTCCAGCCTCGAACTTCCAGCTTCTCGAGTGTCCCTTCAGACGCAATCTGTTGTGGGCCCGTGAACGCCCGATAATTCGTTTCGAGCGCTCGTCTCTCCCTGTAGGACTCCGTTTGTCCTCGTTTCGAACCGAATAACATAACAGGCAACTCGAGTATGCGAGTACCAATGCGGATTCTACGGGTCGCACAGAAGATCTATCCCGATGCGAAAGGCGGTGGACCGTATCACGTCCACGCGATGAGTCGAGACCAGGCCGCGATGGGACACGACGTGACGGTCGTCACGGTTCGAATGGATCCCGACCTGCCCCACATCGAGGAACGAGACGGGTATACAGTGGTTCGGTACGATCCCACGGTAAACTTGCTGGGGAACGATATCAGCCACGGGATTGCACAGTATCTCTCCCAGGCAGAGGCGTTCGATGTGATGCACGCGCACTCGCATCTGTACTTCTCGACGAACCTGGCTGCGATGAAGCGGTTTCTGGGCGATATTCCGCTTGCGATTACGAATCACGGACTGTACTCGCAGAACGCACCAGAGTGGGCCTTCGACCTGTATCTCCGGACACTCGGTCGGTGGACGTTCAATCAGGCGGACGTGGTGTTCTGTTACACGGAGACCGATAAGGAGCGGGTTCGCGAATTTGGTGTCTCGAGTCGGATTGATGTGGTTTCGAACGGGATCGATACCGAGCGGTTCACGCCCGATGGTCCGGAGAGCGAGTTGATTGATGCAGAGGGGCCCGTGGTGTTGTTTGTCGGGCGGTTGGTGGAAGGGAAGCGTCCAGAGAGGGTTCTCGACGCTGTCAACCGACTTTCGGACGACTACGATATCAACCTCTACTTCTGTGGGGACGGACCGCTTCGATCGAAGCTTGAGGCAAACGGCGGATCAGAAGCCGAATTCCTGGGTTCGGTTCCGTACGACGAGATGCCCGAGATATACCGAGCCGCAGATCTGCTCACCCTCACGAGTCGGGCAGAGGGTGTTCCGCGAACGATCATGGAAGCGCTCGCAGCGGAAGTCCCAGTAGTGAGTTCAGATCTGCCGCAGGTGCGGGCTGCCTTCGGCGATGACGTTGCATACGCTCCGCAGGAGGATGCGAATGCGTTCAGTGAACAGGTTCGTGCGATCCTGGAGTCAAAGACGAACCCACAGCTTCACGAGCAATTCAGTTGGGAACGTACTGTTACAGAGACAACAGCAGCATTGAACCAACTGGTCGAAGAGACAGACTAGGACTGTTTCTGTTTATTGAGTAATTTTCCAACTCCCTGGAACCATCATTGAGGCTGTAGTTAACTATCTATGCGTTGAATCTCGTCTGCAACGAGAGTTGTGTTCTGCTGAAGCGCTTCTCTAGTTTTGTTTTTGAGAACAATTGATCGAGGGCCATCTCTACCCGTTTGTACATGTGCTTTGAGTCGTTCGTAACCAGCGCGTCCTCGATCAAAGGTTTCTGTCCCTGGCTCGAAACGTGTGTCGCCATCGCTACGCTTGCGGAGTCGGTCAGCGATCGTTGCTTCATCAACTTCAAGGAATACAATGAGGTCGGGACTTAGCCGTTGAAGTATATTGTCGAATCGATCGAGAATCTTTGCCCACTTGTGATGTGAGCGAAATCCAGCGGACCAGATCCCCTGATAGACTCCTTGATCGAGAAGGCATGCACCACCGGCTGATCTGCGTTTGGTTATGGTCCCGGTGATATACAGCAGATTGAACAGTACGCGGATGTAGTCGGTGAGCGATTGCTGATCGGTATTGAATACAGCTCGTGATGCCGAAAGTCCAGCCGAAGGATAGCGTCCAAATCCGACCGCTGCGGTTCGTGATTTCAACGCAACCCGACGAACTGTTGAGCGCGTTTCCAGTTCATACGTCGGTTCGGTAACGTGAACTCCTCGAGTCGTGAGTTTCTTAGCGACTCCCCGAGAGAGCGTTGTCTTACCGGTTCCTGGCAGTCCGACAAATTCGACGACCGTCGTCATTATTCGACTGGCTGCAAAAGATAGACACGTTCTTGGGATAAGACCGGAAGCACCCTTTTCGACGAGATGATCTCAAACCCATCAGAGAAAATTTCTTGAGTTGTTTCTGGCGACTCATAGCAATGATCTCGTTCGTCGCCGCCGAGGACGGACTGTCTTACGTCACGGCGGAAGGAGTGGAACTGGGTTTCAATGGCGGTTGATGCGATCACGTAATCGGCAACCCTCCCGAGTTCGGTTAGGATGTTTCGCTTCACCTCTGTCGGAACTCGGTGCAGCAGTCGTAATGAGACCGCAACATCGAACGATTCGTCTATCGTTTCGGTGATCTCCTCTGCATCACAGACTTGAAAACGGGCATCCGATATTCCAGCCCGTTCGTATTCTGTCTCGGCTATTTGAAGCATATTCTCGGAGATATCGCAGGCTAGTACGTCAGAACCAGCGTCCGCAAATACAGGCGCGAGTTTTCCAGTCCCTGTCGGAATATCTAGTACGGTCTCGTGTGGGACCTTTCTGAGTAGCGTTTCAATCGCATTTCGTTCACGCTTCGCTATCAACTTGTGTCGCCAACTTCCATCGTCAGAAAACGCTTCGTGGTATTTCGTGGCCACATTGTCTGACTTATAATACTCTTTCATTTCTGAAGAATATTCAAAGCCGTTTTCGTCTTCCATTACGCGGTTAGACAGGCTATGGTCACATACTACTTGTGGTTGGTACTAATGACGATGACACTACTAAATCAATAAAATAGGAATGTCAATGGTATGCGTAAATGAGACACCACACTATTTTAGACAAGATGTTTATATAACAATCATCTATTAGTTATGTGTGGTGGAATATAATTAATAACAATATGGATTACTCATTTTTATTCTCCCTTATCACTTGATTATATATGTCTTCTACCAGGTCTGATAGTACTCCAAAGTTCCTATTATTTCTAATGTAATCTCTTCCTCTCTTCCCCATTCTATTTCTTCTCTCTTCGCTGGACAACAGTTCATCAATTGCATCAACAAATGATTTTACTTTGTAGTCAACGGCAAGTCCCGCCCTCGATGTTTTTAATACATCTTGTTGATCTGGGGTAGTTGACGCCACAACGGGTGTTCCAAGGCTCATATATTCAAGTGTCTTTATTGGTGCATTAGTGCTAAGAACACTATCTGTGGGTAGTGGTGAAAGGCCCACATCAGCTGTTGCGATCGCGCTCTGGATCTGAACCCGGTCCGAAACCCAACCTGTGAATTTGACAATATCAGAGACACCTTTTTTGTTTGCTGCCTGCTTCAGGCGTTCTCGATTCGATTTTAATCTTCCCCCGACCATTACAAGATTAACATCATAGTCTATTTCAAGCACATTTAACACATCAAACAGAAACTCTAATTTTCGAGACGGGGACATAGATCCCATATATAACAATACGTATTCCTCATCGATTCCATATTTCTCTCGTAAAATATTCTCAGTAGGTATATCTCCCACAACTTCAGCCCCAGTCGGGAGAGTTTGCATTGGGGTGGTGTAACTATTATTTTGCAAATATCGTTTCATGGCGTCGCTAATTGGTAGAACCATATCTGAGGAGTTAGCTACGTACCGGCGTAATTTTTTACCTAGATGCCCCTTAATCCAAGAAGTGCGGCCATTAAACCCTTGCTTCGCCTCTTCAATAAGTGAGTTTGCTTTCAAATGAGAAATCTGGTGGACATACGGTAACTCAAACTCATTAGCTAGATAACATGCGGCTAACCCCATTGAGAGGTCGTTTCGAACATGGACAAGATCAAACTTAGTAAAATCGATATCGGTCTTGAATAGTGGATTAGATTGAATTCGACCAGTGAAGAATCGTGCAGCATCTCGGCCAGGATTATAGGCTGAAGAGGGTAGTATGTATACCTCAGAATCGTTCCAATTCTTATACTCTATTGTTTGGTGGTTGGGGTCCTGCGGTCGCATGACCCAAGTCAGCTCGTGCCCCTTATCAATAAAATTCTTAGCATAGACTTCAGTGAGAAATTGGTGATCACAGGGATACGACCAGTCGACTAAGAGAAGCAACTTCATGCTCTACTCAAATTAATTGGTCCATCAATAAAAAACCTCATCACAACACCGAACAATTGGCAAAACATCAGTTTTGACACCCATCTATATGGATTTGCCAGAAGTATACTCAATTAATAGACCTTCCGTAACCTCTGAAAAGCGAATGTCTGATTCATAGGTTGTCTTATTTCGCAAGAATGGCTCAGCAGTATAGACATCCAAATCATAAAATGCACTTATTGTTAATAGTGCTGTACTGTTATATCCAATAACTGCATGAGCATCATATTTCGCAATTTGTCTTTCTATCGGTTCTCCTTTTTCGTTTCCAAGAATTTCCACGTCATTCCGTCCAATTAGATTTTTATACTTATTAGCATGTTCGCGTGGATGTGGCTTCAATAGGATCTGATACCCAAGGTCACCCAATTCACTAATTAGGTCTGAGACTATTCTGTACTCTTCTTCTTGTGTTATTTGTCCTGTTTCCGAGAAGGGTTGTGTTAACATAACTATAGTGTCTGGGTCATACGATATGTCAGTTGACAGATATTCTTGATGGGTCTTTGCTACGTCTTCGTCTATTAAAATATTCCCACTCTCCCATTTATATAGGTCTTTCTTAGTTATTCTTAGACTCGGAGATAGATAATGCTCTACTTTTGTCTTTGAGGTTCTGGATCTGTCATCATATTTTAAAATGGTATTCAAGGATATAAATTGTGGAGAGTATTTTTTGTTTTTGGATATGAAAAACAATGGCATGAATGCTTTGTACCAATCCCCGGTCGATATTATGTCAATTGGATATCGGTCCTGGTCTCTCCGTAGTGCACAACCAGCGGCCGCTATTGGCTTAGCTATTTGTGTAATAGATGGCCACTTGAACCCAAATTTGCTTTGGTCTTTGTTCCCACCGCCATTTTGCGTATATTTAACCATCTCAACATTACAGTCTTTTGTTGCTTGAAAATCATCTTCTCCAATCAAGAATTCTCCACCTTTGTCCCTTAGGACAATTATTCCATTGTTGTATTCTCTGCGGGAACTCAATTCGGCATCAATTGATAGGGCATTCAACGGCATTCTGCCGCTAGCAATAAAATCAATATCTCTAGTGGCGATAAGTTTATCACAGTGACTTAACAAGCCCTTTAGGGACGAGAATTCTGCGTGCATTCTCAGCTAGGATAAGCAATCATTTGTGAGTTGGCTATTTATTAGTACCGCTACAATCAGGAATGATGGTACTGTTCAGTTCAGCGACCTCTCAGCTGGCGTTCGTCCTTTCAATGCCTGATTCGGTTGCTTATGGTTGTAGTGTTGTCTGAAACATTTGAGCCAGCGGCGTGCGTTGGCTGGGTTGCTCCGCCAACAGTAGTGAAAGTGCGGACTTATATCGGGATAGTCTGGGACAATTTTTGATGGCGTTTCGTGCGTTACAGTCAAGACAATCGATCAACTCGTGGAGGTCTTTTCATAGAGATTGGCGACTATCTAACTGCCCAAGCTTTGCCTCGTCGATACCGTGTTTCCTAGGGAGTCAGTGCACACCGTTGGGGAGTCGATCACGTGGTGGCTGAAGATATCAACTTCAAGCAGCAACTTCGATTTCAATCTGTTTCTCAAGCACTGCGATGCCCTCTCAAACTGCTAATCCTATTGAATAAAGTTGGCACCCGGCACTGTTTAGTAGCCTAGTCTGAGAAGCGAGCATGGGTCGTAGAGCTAATTTGGCTATGTCACTTGTAGACCTGCTCAGCGAGTCCTACGCGGCGGAATTTGATGAAGCTTGGGAGAGTGAACGGACGGCGACGCCCATTGGGTGTTCGCTTTGAGAGATACAAGTAATTCTTCGCTTGGTCGGCGGTCGAACGCTCTCATCAAGCAATCTGTCACTGGGTACATTGGTTGGCTGATAGCGTTCCGGACCCACCGATGGCAAAGCCATCGCGGGTCGCAGTTGATGAGACCCTCAGCAGACAAACACCAACCGAGGTTCTAAACTAGACAGTGCCTCCCTGAGAAAGTTGACGAGTTGATGGGAACTCCTCACCACCGCGTTCTTATCCCTCAACACTCATTCAGACAGTTTTCTAAGCTTGGAAGATTAAGATCATGAGAGCACAAATTCGTGTATGCTGATATGCAGCACGTCGTTAATTCGATGATTTTCTTGCAGTTCCACTGCCATAGTATCCGTCTGAAGATTGACCTTTAAACCACCCCGGCCATTATTTCAACTTGTATGGGGTAATTAAATGGCACCAACGCTCTACTGGAAACAATTCTTTTATTGATTGGTCTGTTAAAAGGCAGGTATGGAAGATCGTTTGCCTGATGTTCATATTTCTAACCATAATGATTGGACCCAAAAAAATGGGGTCTCATTCAGTGGAACAATAGTTTATAACGGTGATATCATATCTGGGGTAGATGCGTGTGAGTTATTTGGGGGTGTGCAGACATCAGATGACCTCAAAAAGATAGTGGGGAATTCAACTGGCTTTTTTGCGACTATTATAGAGTCAAGTAACGAGTTGATGTTAACCGTTGATCAAGCCGGGAGCCGGCAAATTTTTTACACAAATTTTGGAAATAGGCTACATATTTCTGATGAGTATAAGAAATTACAACATAACTTGGAGAATGAAGAACCTCCATCAGGAGTTAAAAAGGAGTTGTTAAAATCGGGTTATATTTCCCAGAATGACACCCTGCACCCAAAGATCAAGAAAACCCAAGCAGGGGAAATACATGCCTTCAATCAGATAGGTAATACGACCGAGGTTAAAATATCAAGCCATTATAAATACGAAGTGGGGGGTGAAATCAAAAACAACGAAAATGCGTTAGAAGAATTAGAGAATAAGCTGGATATTATCACAAAACGCCTAATATCATTTGCTGATGAATCCCCAATTATACTTTTTCTAAGTGGTGGATACGACTCCAGGTTATTGGCTTATATGTTACATAAGCATGAGGCTGACAATGTGTATGCAGTTACGGGGGATCAGCAGAACGACGAATTCAACCATGCGGGAAGAATTTCAAAAGAACTGGGGTTCAATTGGACAAAATTGAGGGTATCTCATGATGATCTGACCCGAATTTACCAATCTAATCACTGGGAACCAGTGGAAAAGCATGTCGAAGGCCATCGAGCACCAATGCCAGAATTAAACACCATTGCTTATTTGCAAAAAATAAAAAACGATAAGACGTTACCAGACAGCGGCGTCATCGTTAAGGGTCATACAATTGCTGAAGCAGGAAAACGTATCCCTACCAATTTTTTAAATAAGGCTGAAATAAACTCTGAAGAAGTGGTCTTCGACATTCTTTCACGTCATTATACAGGAACGGATCGCTATTCAAATCAAATTCCGAATGGTGAACTCCATGATAGAGTTTCATCTTGGCTGGAAGAAGATAATAAAATTTCTCAAACAACTGCCATCCAAAAGTGTGAAAGTTGGTACTGGAGTCACCGCATTCCGCATTATCTAATGTGTGACTCGTCAGTTTACAACAACTTTGGATACGATTATTGGCACCCTTTCCTTGATAGGGAATATTTGGAATTTTACACCCATCTACCGGTTGAACACCGCTATAAACGGAAATTACTAGAATCATACACAGATAGGCTAGACGAAAGGAGAGGTGTTTCAGTAGAAGATTCCGACAAGATACAATCAGTCTTAAAGGATATCCTTTCTGGTGGTGAAATTGAATCGTTAGCACTCAAAATAAAAGACACAGTAGAACAGTCAATCGAGAGTCCGATCAATGTATATGAAGGTGATAAAAGGTATGGGTATATGGGGAAAGAGGAATTTCTTAATCGATACTCCGGTTCAGAACGCTATAATTACTTTTTAGCCGAAGACACTCTCCAGAACGCTATTACCCATAATGAATAACAATTGGATTCCAATACATTAGTTTTTGCCAACTCCTATAATTCCATTTTCGCTCTTCTGTAGGAGATTGTTGATACTGCTCAGCTGTCGCTGTGGAATCGAAGAGAGCAAGGACACCGCGTCAGCGGTGTCCGTTAGGCATGATTCCGCTAGATGTGTTTGGGTCGGAATCGGTCGCAGCGGACCTGTTAAAGCAGGTTCGCTGGCGTAACGGTGTTACTTGCCCTCGCTGCCGTTCTGACCTGACGGTCAAGAACGGCAGCTATGGCCACTTTCAGCACTATCTCTGTAAGAATTGCGACCGCACGTTCAACGACAAGACCGGCACGATCTTCGCCCATTCGAAAGTCGCGCTCAGGAAGTGGCTGTTCTCGATTTACGCGTTTCTCCGGTTTAACACGAGTCTTCACCAACTTCAGCTAGAGATTGACCAGTACAAAACGATCTACCAGCACATCGAACGTTTCACGAAGGCGCTCAACGCGCCTTCGCTCAACCTCGTTGGTCCCGTCGAAATCGACGAAGTCTACGTTTCTGCAGAGTTGAAAGGCCGCGAGCGCGACCAAGAGTCGCGCTCGCGTGGCCTGTCCACGCGTGGGCGAGGATCATACGACCAGGATAAACCGCCGGTGTTCACGATCGTCGATCGCGGCACCGGCGAGCGATACGTGATTGCCGCGAAATCAGCCGACGAAGACGTTCACGTCAATACCTGCGAGAGCCACGGATCGCTGCTGCGACCGTGGCTCTCGCCTCATCGAGGCATCTCAAAAGATAAACTCACACAGTATCTCCGAACGTTCCAACTTCGAGGAAAGTTACTGCGAAAACCAGGGAGAAAAGCGCTCAAACACGCTGTCAAAGCTACGCTGTGAAATCAACAAAGTGCTATACAAGGGCGTCTTCAATTGTCCCTCTAATATTCCATGAAAACCCATAGCTACTTCCTCAATTAGGTCTATCTGCCTTATATGCGCACCATTGAAATAATTGGACCGTCTGGGGCTGGGAAAACAACATATGCAATGAAAACATCAGAAAGGGAGAATTTCCATCGGAACTTAATGGATTTATTAGATTCAAAGACGCCAATTAGGTCTCCTTTCAGACGAATTCCAAAAAGAGATGAAATTAACCACATATTTTTTTCTATTATGGGGCATTATTATGGTAAAAAATTCACTACTCAATATCCTGGTGTTCTTGAGACGACTGCAGAAATCATACGTAATTACAACGACAAACATAATGTATTAGATTTTGTATTCCGCGAAGCAGCTCAGTTCGAGTTCTTTTCATGTAAACTGGGCCACGATGATATCTATCTATGTGATGATGGACTGTATCAATTCCATCTTCGGTTATTAGTTCTTGATAAATGGGGTGCGAAAGATATTATGGACAGACTCCCGATTCCTGACAAACTGATTTTTGTGGATGCCCCCCCAATTCAATGTCTTGAACGTCAAGAAACTCGGCCGAGGGGACGGACTTCTCGATTAGAAAATGTGGATGAATCAACAGCAATAACTGAACTTGATAAAATGCGTTCTGCTTCTCTAGACTTTATTTCTGAAGCTAAAAGAAGAAATGTCAATGTGGAAATTATTGATAATGGGGAGGGAAGCTTCATTTGACCTTCACTATAAGATTAAAGACATAAGGACACCACATCAGCGGTATCCGTAGGCATAACACCTTCCGTGCGATTGGTGTGTAAACAGTTTTAGTTGTTACTATAGTTCAGTACCTCCTCAGTTGGCGTTCGGCCATTGAGCGCTTGATTCGGTCGATCGTGGTTATATTGGTGACTGAACCGTTTAAGCCAGCGTCTTGTGCTGGCCAGACTGCCCTGACAGAACGAGTGAAACGGTCGATTCGCATTGAGACAGTCTGAAACCACTCTTCGACGTGGTTTCGCCCGCTGTAGTCGAGCTGACCGCTTAATTCATGGTGCGTGAGGGCAGTCAGATAGCCGCTAGCATCGACGAGAAACTCTGTCTCGTCGGTTTCGTGTTTCTCGGAGAGTCGGTGCAGGAACGCCGCCGCGGGACCAGTCCCGCGACGGCTGAACACGTCGATCCCGGGCAGTAGCTTCGATTCTGTGTCGATTGCAGCGTACAACCATTTTTATCGCCGTTGACCTCGATCTGTTTCTCGTCGACCGCGACCCGCGACGGCTGCGCCGTCGGAGGGTCGCTCTGAGCCTCTGATAATTTGTGCGCCCAGTTCCAAATTACGCTGTGAGAACAGTCAATATCGAATAATTCGAGGGCTGCAACGACCTCCCGAACTGACAATCCCATCGAATGCAGTCGTACCCCGAACACCCTGACGGGTGTTTGGGTGCGCTCGTTCTCCCAACCTCATCACAATCCACGTCTAAGGTCTCTCTGAGCAGATTAGCGAGTTGCATTGGACACTTCTCGCCACCACCTGTTCTTTCCTCAAGCTCTCATCTAGCCAGTGCCGTGATTAGTGATATATTTAATTGCAAGACCGATATGATCTTCGATCATTCGAAAGTCTCACTCAGAAAGTGGCTGTTCTCAATCTACACGTTCTCCAATCACGAGTTTTGTCAATCTAAGTGTGAATTCGTGTCTACGTCCCATTCGATGGGGACGTCGCATTTGACCGCGAATACGTCGCCCACATCGACGGGGAATTCGCTGACGAAGACGTTCACGTGCACACTTGTAAGAGCGTGCGAGTCGCTGTTGCGACCGTGGCTCTCGCCCCATCGAGGCACTTCAATTGATATGCTCACTTAGTATCTCCAAGGGTGGACCTGGTGGCGGTTAGTCAGTAGTTTTCTGCTTGATGATTATTCTATTACTAATTTCACTCTCCTTAATCAAGTACCCAAAACACATAGATAAGATTATTGTACTGAAGCCGGTTCCAATGATCATAACATCTTCTACAAAAGATTCGGTTAGGATTGAGATGGAAACAGACATCATTAGGACGTTTGACTCATCTCTAGCAATGGACAGAAGTAAAACCTGGTATATAATGGAGAGGTATGAAATGAGTCCAATTATACCAGAATACAGTAAAATTGATAAATACCCATTATGTGGATTCACCCCCATTATTTCTGGTGTATAAAGATATGGGGCTATCAATTCGCTCCGGGGTACTAATCCGTTTCCTAAAATGATATTATTTGAAGAGGCGTTCAGGGTAGCATCCCATATCTCAAATCTATGACTGAAATCAATGCTTTTGATTGTATTTGGCCAAGGTATTAGTCCAAAAAAGAAAAGAAGTGCTGACGAGTATCCAAAGAGAACTATTGCATACACTTTCTTATAAATCTCCTTATTGTAAAAATAGTATATTAAGTAAATAGAGAAACCTATAGAAAAGGCAGCAAGACTTCCTCTGCTACCAGTCAAATATAACCCAAATATGTTTATAGCTACTACTCCCCCCCAAAGTGTATTGCTTGTGTTATGATACTCTGAGAAGGCGAATATTGAACCAATCATTAAAAACCTGCCTAGTGAATTTTGACTACCTTCGAAGATTGATCTCAACCGGGTTACAGAACTATATTCAACTGCCTGGACTTGAAACCAAAATAAATCATATGTTCCGATTATGAGTGCTGGCAACCCAATGATTACGACCACTGACGAAAACACTGCGATAGCCTTTGATATCACTCTGTAATTTATGTAATTGGGGAAGATAAACATGAATATAACTGGGTAAAGAACGCCATAGATTGGATAAAATGCATTGTGCGCGAGGTTGTAACGCCCATTATGTATGTGATACAGCAACACAAGAAATATTATGAAAAAAGCAATTCCGATGGACTTAACATACTCAACAGCCACTCCACCATATATTGAATATATTATTATTAGGAACAAAAAGGTTAGAATTATAGATGATGCGTTCCCTATTGTTGTATTAACAACTACCGTACTAGGTAATAATATAATAATCAATAGAAATACAAACAAGATATTTACTATATATCCTTTCCAGTCATTTTGATCCATGATTTTGGATGGCCCTCTTAGGGTGCTACGGAAAGTAATAAGTTAAATAGTCTGGATCAAGCCAGACACGGTATAAATGACTATTGTCGGTTTACGTGTCCGACTGATCTAACACAAGCCTTCTCCAACTTTAGTGATGAATCGGCACTCAGTACAAAAGGTGTCGTCTATAGTATGGATTAGAAAAATAATACTCTTCGAATCAAACGAAAAAGCGATAACCATCTTGGGTAATCACACCCAAGAGACACATCCAGTCACGTTGACCAGATAATTTGACAGACGACCCCATCCTGCGGGAAAACCACGCGGCACGCGACTCGGCTTGGACGGATTTCTTGGTTTGGTCAATACAGACTACTGTGGCGTCCATTTCCTTCTATTTTAACCTTTGCGGAACGTTTCTTGCTCGTCGGCATCGGATTCGGCAGCTGTACGGCGTGGTTTTTGATAGCTCAATCCCACTTTTTGAGTAACCGCTGGCAACTTGGGATTGAATATTTGACATCGTACGTCTCGCCAAGATACTGCTGGACGAGGGCTGGCGTCCATGCCGGCGCGTCAAGCCCAACCTTCTCAGGTGGTTCGTGGACAGTTGCTTCGAACTGTTCTTGTTCTTTTCTCTAAATTTTCTGAGTTTTCCCAGATCGATAAGATCAGAAACAGCCTGCTCAAGCGACACATTAGTATCAAGTCGCTTGAGCCAACTATAGATCGTCCGTCGCTCTACGCTGAACCACTTGGCTAGTTCTGTCTTCTAAACACCGCTTTGTGAGAGATTGCGGCTCAGAGCCGTTGTGTCGGCTTCTTTCTACCGACCTTGTCAAGAGCATTTTGTAACTCTCCCATCGAAAACCCGTTGAGGTAGTCACTGTCTCTTGCAACACCCTACGAGCAAATAATTATGACAATCGATACAGATGGTAGAATAAAACATATGTGGGATTTTGGATTTATTATATGGGTTCTTCAAATTCCAACCCGGAGATACTCATCTATATCCCAATCACTATTATAGTGCTCAATCTAATAACGATATGACCTTAGAAGCTAATCCAATTCCGTTGTTTAAAATTGACTGGGATCAGTCTGACATATCAAATGCAATTGAGTCGATAACTCGCGGTAGCTATTGGGCAAAGGGTCCGTTTGTCTCTGAATTCGAATCTAATCTTGAGAACGTTCTTAACGTGAAGCACGCGCTTGTCGTCAACTCTGGAACAACAGCACTCGTAGCTGCCCTCAAGGCGCTCGAGATTGGTCGTGGCGACGAAGTGATTGTGCCATCGTTCACATTCATCGCAACGGCAAATGCCGTCAGGCTTGTTGGAGCTGAACCGGTGTTTGCAGATATTGAAGCAGACACCTATGGCTTGGACCCGGATCATGTCCGGTCACAAATTACCGACAAAACTGCAGCGATTCTTCCGGTCCACTGTTACGGAACTAGCTGTCGGATAGACAAGCTCTGCGAAATCGCCGACAAACATAACCTCTACCTGTTAGAGGACGCTGCTGAAGCACTCGGTGCAGAATACCGTGGGCAGAAACTGGGGACATTTGGTGATATAGGAGTTCTGAGCTTCTGCCAAAACAAGATTGTCGCGACCGGCGAAGGAGGTGCGGTGATTACTGATGACGATGATATCGCTCAACGTATCCGTCTATACCGGTCTCATGGTCGTGTCTCCGAGAACTACTTTGAGAGTGCATCATCAGGTCAGTATGCCGATGTAGGAACGAATATTCGAATGGGTGATTTGCCTGCGGCAATTGGATGTTCACAACTGGATCGCCTTCCTGACCTGATCACTGGCC
The DNA here is from genome assembly GCF_000025625.1 of Natrialba magadii ATCC 43099. Classification (NCBI taxonomy): domain Archaea; kingdom Methanobacteriati; phylum Methanobacteriota; class Halobacteria; order Halobacteriales; family Natrialbaceae; genus Natrialba; species Natrialba magadii. Next base: position 161,132 of record NC_013922.1, read on the forward strand.
GTCAACGGGTTGCATCTCAGTACACTGAGAAATTCGAAAATCTTGAGGGGGTGCATCCCCACACACCAATGAGAGAAGCAACACATGTTCATCAACTATATACAATTGAACTTGGAAATACAGTCAATAGATCAAACGTAATAGAGACCCTCGCTGACCGTAATATTTCCTCTAAGGTTTATTGGGATCCTGCCGTTCATGGGACTTCGTATTACAAAGAATCGAAAGAGACGATCCCCAACCTACCAGTCACCGAAGAAACATCTCAACAGGTACTCAGCTTACCAATGCATCCAAATTTATCATCTTGTGAAATTACCAGAGTCGTTAATGCAGTTAAGGACGCAATCCAGTAGCTTGTAGAACGATACTCCGAAAACTGTTTTACTCCTTTAGTATAGCTAGATATCAATGACCTCTCTCACTGGAAAGCGGGTTCTTGTTACTGGCGGGTGTGGATCCATCGGATCTCATCTTGTGCATGAAGTACTCTCTGAGGATCCCGAAATAATCCGGGTACTTGACACAGACGAAGAGGGACTATTCAAACTTCAGAAATCTCTTGGAGATGATGCCCCAGTACGATACCTACTAGGGGATATCCGTGATAAAAATCGGCTGGAGTTAGCGATGGAAAATATTGATGTAGTCTTTCATGCTGCCGCATTGAAACACGTCACATTAAATGAGTATAACCCCTTCGAGACGGTACAGACGAACGTTGAGGGTACCCAGAACGTTATTCAGGTTGCTCTTGATGAAGAGGTTGAATCGTTTGTCGCCGTAAGTACCGATAAAGCATCAAACCCGACATCGGTTATGGGAGCTACAAAGTTATTGTCGGAACGGCTCGTTATCGCTGCAAACACCTATAAAGGTGATCGCGAAACCCGATTCGGGTGTGTTCGATTCGGAAATGTGCTAGCTTCCAGTGGGTCAGTAGTCCCACTGTTTATGGAACAGATACGATCTGGCGGTCCGGTAACAGTGACTGATCCAGAGATGACGCGGTTCATTATGCCGATCAGCGAAGCAGCGGAACTGGTTCTTGATGCTCATGAGCGGATGACGAGCGGGGAGGTATTTGTTTTGAAGATGCCAGCACTCCAGATTGGAACACTCGCTGAAACAATGGTTGAGGAGTACGCGCCTACATACGGTCATAGCGTCTCAAGTATTGAAATTGACATAATCGGTGCCCGGCCGGGCGAACGTGTCCATGAGAAGCTAATCTCTGCCGACGAGTGTTCGGCAGCTCGAGAACTGGAGGACATGTTCGTACTCCTTCCTCAGATAGACGCACCTGGATACGAGGCTGTTAATTACACCAACGCTGAGCATGTAAATGGAGAATATACCTCGGTGGACGCACATTTACTCTCTGAGAACGAAATTATCGAACTTATTGGATCGATAGATGGGCTCCCTAAATAGCGATTCAGATGACTTGTGAAACACTCGCCATAATTCCTGCTCGCGGTGGATCGAAACGAGTCCCACGTAAAAACGTTCGTGAAGTGGCAGGAAAGCCACTCATTGCCCACACGATAGAACATGCTACGTCCGCAAATCGAATTGACCGTACTATTGTTTCGACTGATGACAAGGAGATAGCGGAAGTGGCCAAGGAGTACGGTGCTGACGTTCCGTTCATGCGACCTGAAAAGCTTGCAACTGACACGGCGGCATTACCAGATACAGTCACTCATGCAGTCAGTAACTTACAGAGTGAAGAAACCAACTACGATTATATCTGCATACTGCAAGCAACCTCTCCTCTCCGTACTTCGGCAGACATCGATGGAGCACTCGCTAAGCTTGATGACACAGAGGCTGATTCGTGTCTTACTGTTTCCAAGTACGTTACTCCTCCACAATGGGCTGTGACAAGAGATGAGAACGGGTCCTTGTACGAGTTCTTCGACTTCGAAACACTTTGGACTGACGAACCAGACCGAAGCCAAGATATACCAGAACTCTACCATCCGAATGGTGCTGTGTTCGTAACCTCTATCGAGGCTTGGCGTAAGCACGAGTCATTCTACACACCACATACGGTTGGTTATGAGATGCCGCCAGAGCGATCCTTTGATGTCGACGAACCCTGGGAACTCAAACTCGTCCGCAGTCTTCTCGAGTAGCAAACCAACTCCTAAGTAACGGCATTAATGTCGATGTGCACTGTTCCTTCTGTATGAGCAGTACTCGACGGAAAATTCTCGTCCTGACAGGAACCAGAGCCGAATATGGCCTTTTGAGGTCTTCAATGGAAGCAATACAGAATCATGACGACCTCACCCTTTCCATCGTTGCGACAGGGATGCATCTTTCCCCTCAACACGGTATGACTGTAGAGAAAATCCGCGAAGACGGATTTTCGATCGATCGCGAGGTACTGATGCAACTCTCTGGGGATTCTGAAACTGCTATGGCAAAATCCCTAGGAATCGGTACTGCAAGCCTTGCAGATGCCTTTGAAAGCCTCGATCCAGATGTTGTGCTCCTGCTAGGTGACCGTGACGAAGCGCTTGCAGGGGCACTTGCTGCATCACATATGAACATTCCAGTCGCCCACGTTCATGGTGGCGATTCAGCTCACGGCGCGATGATTGATGAAAGCATTCGGCACGCAATCACAAAATTCTCCCATATTCACTTTCCAGCATCCGAGCGTAGCGCAGAACGGATCAAAAAGTTGGGCGAAGAATCGTGGCGAATAACGATCGCTGGTGCACCTGGTCTCGATGACATTCTGGCTGGGGAGTACGAAGATCCAGAATCGGTACTACAGAAGTACGACCTGGACCCGGATCGCCGATTGCTCATGGTCCTCCAGCATCCGGTGACGACGCAACCGGACGCGGCAGGCGAACAGATGGCAGCCACATTGGATGCTGTCGAGTCAACTGAAGCACAGGCCGTTATTATCTATCCTAATTCGGACGCAGGGAGCAATCAGATGATCGATGAGATCGAGTCGCGGTCATTCGGAGCTGATGTCCGAACGTTCAGGAACATGCCCCGAAAAGAATATCTCGGTCTAATGGCAGCAACAGACGTGATGGTCGGAAATTCCTCGAGCGGAATTATCGAGGCACCTTCGTTCGATTTGCCAGTAGTCGACATCGGTCCGCGCCAGCGAGGTCGAGAGCGGACACAAAATACATTTTCTGCTGAACACGAGTCCGAACAGATACGTGAGAAGATATACCAATGTCTCAACGAAGGGGTATTGGACGAAAATCAAGACAACCCGTACGATTATGGAGGTGCTGGATCCCGTATTTGTGAACGAATACGGACTATAAACATCGATGAGAACATCCTTCGAAAGAAGTTAACATTCGGAAGGTGGTTCTAAACGCTGAGTAGCATGGACTCGCTGGCTATTAGGGGATGCAATTAAAAGGGGCCTCAAGGAATAAAGACCGATATGACCGAAGATCCGCGTGATCGATTTGACGAATGGGAACAACCGGAGATCCGGGACGGCGAACTGACCGAGTATAATTGGGTTGTTCACAAGCCTGAGGGCTTGGAATTAGCTAAATACGTTGATATCGGTGCTTTCACTGTTATCAACGCACACGCAGGCATCCTCATCGAATCGGGGGTGCAAATAGGGCCTCACTGCGATATACACAGCAATTCTACAATCGATGGTGAGGAGGGCCCCATTGTAATTCGTGACGGAGCACGAATCGGATCTCATACCACTATTTTGCCTAATGTTGAAATTGGCGAGAACGCCTTAGTCGGATCGCACAGTCTTGTCTGCGAAGATGTACCACCAGGTGAGTTTGTAACAGGTGTTCCAGCGACTTTAAAAGAGTGAAACCGAACAAACTACCTATCTTGTATGGAATCACTCATCAAAGGAAATTGACGACTCCTGTATTGGACTCCCTTGCTCTATATCAATGAGGGTTTTGGCACCAATGACTGATTCAAATTTCCTAGGAGAGATTCCATCTGATGGCCGAATTACCTTTAGATCCGATTCCGACAAAGTTGTGCCAGCGTTAACATCTACGGCAGCATGAATACTTTTCCTTGCTGTTGAGCGATTTTCCATTTCGGCGGCAAGTGGCCGCTTCTCACCATCTCCAAGAGCAGTGGTTGCGACATCGACTTTGTCAATAGCCTCCTCTAACTCATCCGGCTCAAGGGATGTCTCATGGTCAGGGCCTGGTAGGGTGGAGTCAAGTGTGAAGTGCTTTTCAAGGATACAGGCACCAGCAGCTGTCGCTAATGCAGGTAGTTCAGTCAGCGTTGTGTGATCCGAATAGCCAACAGACACTTCCAATTCGTCTGACATTGATTGCATCGCACGAAGGTTCACGTCGCTTACTTCTGTGGGATATGATGAAGTGCAGTGAAGAAATACAATGTCTGCGCTCGGATTTTCGGCCTGAATTACAGTCTTAGCTGCCTTAATCTCCTCGAGCGTACCCATTCCAGTGCTTACGATCATTGGCAAACCGTGTCCCGCAACATGAGTAAGCAGCGGGTGATTATCTAGGTCACCAGAACCGATTTTGAACGCACTGACGCCGAGATCAGCCAGCATATCTGCACTCTGAATATCAAACGGTGTTGAAAGAAACGTGATGTTCTTTTTTGAACAGTAGTCGAGTAGCGTTCTATGTTCGTCCCTATTCAGCTCGTATCGGGTCAACATTTCATATTGATCTGTTTCACCGGTGGCTGATTCCTGATACGCTGCAGTTGACGTATCTTGAGCCACCAGCCGATCTGTGCTGAACGTCTGGAACTTCACCGCATCTGCACCAGCATCGGCCGCGACATCGATCAATTTCTTGGCTCTATCTAACGAGCCATTATGATTGACCCCCGCTTCAGCTATGAAAAACGGACTACGATTGGGACCGATAACAGTTCCATCAATTTCCATAGCTTATCTGAATTCCGAAGGTGCTTAGAGTTGACTCCCAGTTATTCCCTACAGGAAAGAACCAGTAACTTACTCTACTTGTGACTGGATTGTGTACAGTTCGGCGTATTCCCCGTCATTAGCAATAAGCTCTTCATGTTTGCCTGACTCAATGATCTCGCCTGCCTCTACTGTGTATATCCGATCTGCGTTTTTCACTGTTGATAGACGATGTGCGATACCTACCATTGCGTACTCTCGATCCATGTTCTCGATTGCTTCCTGTACTTGCTGTTCTAGATTCGAGTCGAGATCACTCGTTGCTTCATCTAATACGAGCAGATCGGCGTCTTTGAGCAACGCCCGTGCCAGTGCCACTCGCTGTTTTTGTCCACCGGACAATCGTACGCCATCGTCACCGAGTTGCGTTTCGTAGCCGTCTGGCATTTCGCCGAGGTATTCGTCAACCTTTGCGGTCTCACAGACTCGGTCCAGCTCCGCATCGGTCACGTCACGGTTTCCGATCGTCAGGTTGTACCGTAGCGTGTCATTGAAGATAAACGGATTCTGCCGCACGACTGCGATTTTTGAGCGCCACTTGTCGACATCCATCTCGTGTATCGACCGACCGTTCGCCCGGATTTCCCCCGAGTCGGGTTCGTACATCCGCGCAAGCAGCGAAATGATCGTTGATTTTCCCGCCCCAGATTGGCCGACGAAGCCGATAAACTCGCCTTTCTCGAGCTCAAACGAAATGCCCGAGAGAGCCTCGTCGTCTTGACCCTGGTACGAGAAGTGAAGATCGTCGACCTCGACGTGATCAATTTCGTCCGGCACAGGTTCGCTCGCCGTCTGGGGCTCTCGACTCGCCTCGAGTTCATCAATGAACCGCTGCGTCCGAACTAGATGCGGAAGGTTGTTCTCAACCTTATAGAGCAACTTGTTTACTTGGCTGGCCTTCGGTCCGAGGCGGAACATCGCAAAGAGGAACACACCAAGTGCGCTGAGTGACATGTCTGCAAACGCGATTGCGAGATAGATCAACAAGAAGACCGATACTGCAGTCAAGAGGTTGTAGAAGCTGTTGATTCCCTGTTCATTGCGTCGAAGCCTAATGCTTGACTGGGCGAAGTTGTTCACCGAAGTATAGAAATCATTATATAACTCTGATTTCAATCCAAAGAGTTTGGTATCTCGGATTCCTTGCGTTCCAGCCTGGGCGGCTTCTTGCAGATGTTCGTTTGCCTCTGCAACTTGATCCCCGAGTTCGTATCCGGGCTCAAGGACGTACCGAAAGAGGACCGAAAAACCACCGAGGAATACGCCCGCAAACAGCGTGAGAAATGGGGCAAGAACGAGTGCAACGATCAAGTACATTAGAGCCAAGAGCGCTTGTTCAAGCAATTGCACGACGTACGTAATCGTTCGCCCGGCGTACTCTGCTTGCGTTACAATCGCGTTCAGAATATCATCGGATCCTTCGCGATCAAAGTACTCAATCCGTGCGTCGAGCGCGTTATCGAAGGCCTGCTTCTGGATCTCGCGCGTATAGTCGATCACTAGCGCCTCTCGCATCCAGCGAACGAAAAACGTCATTGTCCAACGGATGGCTAACACAACGCTCACACCGGTGACCACGAGACCGAGAGTGAATGGAATCCCGAGGAAGTTGTAGGCCATCACGAACAGCTCCATCACTCCATCGGCCTCCGCGGCTGGATCACCGGGAGACTGGACGATCTCCACGATGGGCATGATGAAGCCCAGTCCGACACCTTCTAACAACGCAGCAAAGACGCCACCAAAAATAATTGCAATTACGAGCTTGGGGCGGTATTGCGCGACACGAACGAGTGCACGCAACTGCTCACGTCGACTTATCGTCTCCCCGTCAGTCATCGTATATGTGGTTCACGTAGCTGGTGTTATATCCGTTGGTCTCCAGGTATTGAGCAGAGCAGCCACTGGTGGATTGTGATCGTGTGCTGTTTTTGACGTCGAGGCGTATTTAAAATTCCACTTGTTGCTAACTGTCTGGCTCTTCAAGAGTACCAGTTTCCAACTCACCCTCGAGATACGAGCTACCGATCTCTGAAAGTGTGTAGAGGCCAGTTCCAACTGTTTTGAGAAGACCAGCGTTGGCAAGAGCTGAACACCGTTTCCCGACGTATTGTCGATCGTAGTCAATGTTCGCGGCAATCACTTTTGGGGTGGCCTGGATGGGATGATCCTCAAAGAAGAGCATAATTTCGTAGTCGACAGGAGCCATCCATGAGACCCGTTCAACCATCTGTTCACGATATCCTGTGAAGAGAGGAGAAAAAGACGCAGTATCCGGGCACAACTAAACACCATTTGAAGTTGTATAAAAACACCATTTGTAGTCAAGACTTATGTCAATGGAGTATATGATTTCTAGTACGGAAGCTACACGCAACTCTCTAGTGCTTTGGGTTGCAAAATTGCGGACCGGTGTTTGCCCCACCAGTCCGCGAACAGCCTCCGTAACCTCCCTACGGAAGCCATGTCAAACGACGAGACACGGGGTAATCAAAGCCCCGACAGACAGGACGCACCGATCGACCCGAACCAGCCCCTCCAGACGCACCTCGAGTACATCGACTCGATCACGCGCGCACTGCTCGCCAGGACGACCCCGCCGAACGCGAGCGCGGTCGACCACCTAGAGCCCGACCAGCGCCGTGAACTCCGCCGGCACCTCCGACAGATCAGAGCGGAGGCGAGCCGCGTCGGCCTGCTCGCGATCGGCCCCGAGGCGTCGATGCCCTACCGACCCGACACAGCGAACGTTCTCACGTACTCCGGGCCGGAAGCACTGCCTGACATCCCTGACGACCATTCGGCACCTGATCAGAGCATTGCAGAGGATCAGCCGAGCCACGACACTGCCGACGACCAGCCCAGTAACGCATCCGACGACACCCAACCCAGCAACACCTCCGACGACGACCACGACACCCGAGGTGAGCCCGATGAGTGACAACCCCACACTCGAGTCCCTCCACGAACGAATCGCAGCGTTGGAGTCTGAACTCGAGTGCAAGTCCAACCAAATCGCCGAACTGAAGCGTGACTGTGATCGGCTCGAAGCGCGTCTTGAATCGGCGAGTGAGGTAGAGTCAGGCGGTGAGTCCGATACTAGAACTGAGTCCGACACCGAACCCAAGTCCAAGCCCAAGCCAGCGTGCAACTGCACGTGCCAGTGCGACCCCCACACCGCGAAACTCGAGGCGGCCCTGAAGAAGGCCGCCACCAACAAGGCCCGCATCGAAGAACTCCAGGCGCGCGAACTCGAGAAGGGTGCCCATCTCGCCGCCGACCATATCGACCCACACGAGCTCGACGTCCCCGGCAACCAGCTCGAACAGATCACCAAGGACGACGGCCGGACCTACGTCCGCCTGCCCGAGAGCGCGGACCCGTTAGACGATGGTCACACGACACTCGCCTTCGGCGACCTGCTGCCGATCCAGCAACTCGCTAGAATGGACGCGGACAGACGCCGGGCAACGGCAAACGCTCTCCCCACCCGACTCGCCGCGCGACTCTGGCAGGCTCGCACCGACCCGCAGTTCGGCGACGACCCCTGGCAGGCCGGCTGTAAGGATGTCCGCGAGTACGTCACGGCAAGCGACCTGAAACACTGGATCCGCAGACAGGAACCTGGCACGAGCGAGAGCTACGCGAAGAAGCTCGTCTCCAGAACGATCGACGCCCTCCTCGACCTGTCGAAGCACCGGCTTGCAGTCCACCGGACCACCCAGCGCAAGAACGGACTCGAGTACACCGAGCGTCGGCTGGTGCTCCCGGCGGATGCGGACCTCCCCGGCGAGACCGTCAGCAGCGAGCCACCGGAGACAGCTGGCGTCCACGGCTAGGGCTGTCCACTCGGTGAAAGCCACTCCCAGAACACAGAGCGTACACCCAACGCACCAGACGCGCCCCTAGCGTACCAGACACTACCCACACGCCCCGAAGACCCAACACGCTACGCACACGCCCCAAAGCCCCCAACACGCCACGCACACGCCCCTAAACCACTACCACGTCACACACCCCCGACACACCACCACCAACCGCCCCACCGACTCGAGTCCAACCACGAACTAACTCGAGTCCAGCCAGCCACCAGGGTCGAGGAGCCGTGGGTCTCGTTACTCGAGTAGCTCGGTAGCTGAGCCAGGAGACACCCACCACAGCCACCACCGGTGACGACAGGTGTCCACGGAACGTCCGCTCACCAAACGAATTCACAGCCGGCCTCGAGTGTGGGCTACAGCGACCACGTCAGAAACGGTCACTCAGACCGATAGCCCGCGGTGAAGTGTGATGGATGGAGCAACGTCGAAACGGACTGTGGAGGGGCGAAGTACACGTCGAAATCGTAGTAGCCATAGCTGGGAACGACGGCGGCTGCTGCCTGCTGTAGCGGCAGGTCGGTTGTAAACAGATTCACGTGAATGTTTTCCGCGCGTTCGAACAGTTGCATCGTGACGCCGATGAGTGAGTGATCTTCCGCAAACACTGCGGTCTTCCCGTGCGTGATCGCCGATTCCATGACGTGTCGTGCGTCCTGAACCGTAGCATCGACGGGTTCAGAGTCAGCAACCGGCGCAGCAATATCGATCCATCCGTCACGGATTGCCTGGTCGACGTAGTCGCTTCCGGACGGCTGCTGATCGGCGGTTGGATCACCTCCGAGTTCGGCATAAATCGGGCGCGGAAGTTGAATTTCGACGGTGTGCTCTGTGATGATCGTCTCCAGGTCGTCGTACGCAGCACTCGGTGGCTTGCCAATTCCGTGGAAAATACCGGTATCGAGGACGTTGACGACTCTCATTCAGTATCGGCCGACTCGTCCGGCGTCGCGTCGTGAACAGTTGCGGCAGCAGTTTCGTCAACATCGCCGCCGTGGATGTGATTCGACTCGGGAGTGAGCTCCAGAATGTCGAGAATTTCGCCGAGCATCTCGAAGGCTGCAGCACGAGAGATGTCGAGGCTGTCAGCGATCGCTCGGTGGGTCGTCGACCCGGTAGCGTACGCCCGAGCCAGCGGGAGAAACTCGGCGAGCGTCTCGATACCGTACTGATCGATGAACCGATCGACTTCCGGGTTCTCGTCGCGCTCGGCAAGAACACGGGCGAGTTCGGGTGTCACGGTGATCTGCTCGCCATCGATCTCGATGGTCAACTCGAAGTCACGTGTTTCGTACACCGTGCTCCCGTTTTCGCGCCCCGCCTCAGCGAGCAAGCCTGCTGCTTTGAGCAGTTCACAGTAGTCGTACGCTGCTGTTTTCCCAATGCTAACCTGCGGAAGGACAGCCGGAATCGTCGTCGGCCCGTTGCGAAGCACGGCGTAGAACTCCGCTAACTTTGGCTTTTGGAGGAGGTCGAGGACAGGACGCAGGTCCGTCACCTCAATCTCTGTCGTGTTTTGTTGTGTCGCCATCACACTCACTAGTTCGCACTCCGCGAACTAAAAACTACCTGCGCAACGAGAGGAGTGATGCGATTATCGGTCGAGTATTGGCACTACTCGAGTCCAGTCGATCGGCAGATCGGGAATAGCACAGTGTGACGCGAGCCTTTGGCTCACACCCCGACGGCAAACACCGCGCCAGCAGTGACGAGAGGTGCCCACGGAACGCTGATAGGTTCGACCGAGAGTGATGGGGTGATCGGCTGAATACGGAACTGAACCGAGGACTGTTGTAGCTGTCCCGCCAATCATCCCATATGCGGACGATCGATGTTCCCTCGGACGTCTACGATTCCATACCCGTCCCGGAAGACGAGCGGGAAGACGTACTCCGACGAGAGTTAGCTGTGTCACTGTATCGGGAGGGGATGCTCTCGTTCGGAACGGCGCGTGAGCTCGCCGACCTCTCTCGCAAGGAGTTCCACCAACTGCTCGGCGACCGAAACGTCGAGCGCCACTACACGACCGAGGAACTCGCAGACGATCTCGAGTATGGTCAACGGTGACGGCGGCGGTGACAGTGACCTCGTCGTCGCTGACACGTCTCCGAACTCACCCTTCATTGATCGACCGGCTTGACCTCGTCCGCAAGCACTCTCGCTCTCACCTTGTGGTCCGCTTTTAGCGACCAACCGTACTCGAGTGCACGGAACGTCGAGGACTGCACCTGCCGGAAGCGTGCTGGCCACGCGAGAACCCGAGCGGAACTCGTACGCTGCGGGAATCTGGTGGGCAGGTTCTACACTCATCTGTCCTGTAGCGTACCTGTACCCAACGTCTAAGTCGTGTCAACGCATACGTTGACGTATCGATGTCGACCGCTGACGAACAGATTCGAGTTAGCGACCGGGTGAAACGGCACCTCGATCGCCGGAGACGCGAAGGGGAGAGCTGTAACGATGTTCTCGAGCGACTCTTCGAAAAGGACGGTGAGCACGATCTCCTCGCTGGGTTCGGACGGTGGTCGGACGACCACGCTGATCGCGTTCGTGAGGCGCGCAAGAAGGAGAAAGAGAAGTCGAAAGCGAGGAACCGCCGTCTGTCGGAGGAGAGATGAAAGTACTCGATGCGAATTTTCTCATCGATTATCTGAACGGTGTTGACGCGACTGCCGAGTACTTACTCGCAAACGAGAACGAACAATTTGTATTTCCGGCACCAGCCTATGCTGAGGTGTTGGTCGGGGAAGGAAACGCTCCGAATGGTGACGTGACTGCGGCAGCGGTCGATCTCTCGTGGGGAGAGGTCTACGAGATTACCGAACAAACCACTGTTCTCGCCGGCGACATCGCAGATGAGGTCGGCCCACAGGGACCGTTCCTGACCGGAATGGACGCGCTCATCGCAGCAGTTGGCCGAGAGGTAGACGCGCCAGTCGTTTTAGCGGACGGTGACCTTACGCACGAAGCGGTCAAGGCGGTCATTGCTGTTGAGGAATACCGGAACTGATCGACCGACAACTGGTACAATCGGAGTTCTGCTACAGCGACAGAAGACGAAAGTCCACCGGCTTCACAGTAGGTACCAGTTCAGACCTCAGGAAAACCGTTAGAGCGGATGGAAGTCACCATCCAGTATCCGACCGAATACAAGATGGGACGTGATGTAACCAGAGCCCCGACTCTGGAAGATGGTGTTACTCGTCGCCAGGGGAGGGGCGCGGCATTGCTTCGATATCTCGAATTCGCGGCGTTTTCTCTACGGATTGCCATTGACGCGTCCACGCTTCTTCAGGAAATAACCCGTTTTGATCGAATAACGCACGAGCCTCCGCAGACAGCTCGAAAAACTGGTAGGGGAAGCCACCAGTGCGCTCTCCTGGCTCGAACTCCAGCAACTGCACAACGCCCACGTCTGCTAACGTCTTGAGGTGGCGACGAATGGCGTCATCACTCAGTCGAGGATTCATGTACGTCAGTTCCTCAACGCTGGGCGCTCCCTTGGGGTGGCCAACGATATCAGCGATGATATCTGCCCGCTTCTTGTCAGTCGCCTTCTGGAGGGCTTTCCACGCGTCGAATCCATTACTCGGACCGACCGTCTCCCCCCTGCTGGACACCGTCTCCGTGTCGGGTCTCATACGTCCTTCTTCGGGCGCTTCCGCAATAAGCATTCGCACCTGAGTGATGGTCGCTCCACAACTCGAATGAATATACTGTCATAACCATATCGACGGCAATCGCACAGTTGATATGCTTCCAGCATGTATAACCACAAAATGAATGCTGACGGTTGTGACGATGAACCGCATGACGGTGGCGGTTCAACCGCACCCTCGCAGGACGAGTTGCTCGACAAGTTGGAGAACGTCAGTCTCTCACCGACAGAACACCAGCGGATCAAGGACCTGGTGAATCGAGATTTAACCGAGATCAAGGGATATGACCGGCGGTATCTAAGCGTCGGAGCGGGTGGGACAACTGGAGCAGCGACACGCCGAAAGATCGTCTACGAGCTGTTGGATGGTCGAACGGACCCGCCCGCCGTCGCCTTTCGATTAGAGGACTACGGCCTGACGCCCGACGAAATCAGACTCTGGGCTCGCGCCTTCGATATCCTCTGTGGCCGAGCCACACATATCGTTGCCGTGATCGAGGACTTTGATGGCGGGTACGTGTGGGAAATGGGGCTACTGTTCGCTCCGCCGTACCGGGAAAAAGCGTGGATCCTGAAACGAAAGTACGATGATCCACAGACCGAGAGAGAAAAGTACGAAAACGGGATGGCGGCGTCACACGTCGAACTGCTCCTCACTGGTCCTCGCTGTTTTGGATGGGCAGACACGGACGACCTTCGAGACTCTGTTAGCGAGATCCCGTGAGGAGGGGTGGCTTCGTGGCGGGGCGACGCCCATGGACGAGCGCTTGACGGCAAACACCGCGCCAGTAGTGACGAGAGGTACCCATGAAACGCTGATAGGTCCGACCGAAAATGACGGGACGATCGGCTGAATACGGAACTGATCTGGGGACCGTTGGGGATGAGCTGACGGTCGGTACGTATCGGTTCGAATCGAGTAACAGAACACAAATCTCTAACTGTGCGAAAGAGATAATGGTCCGAATAGAGACTATAGAGGTGAGAAGATGGTCCTGAAGGATATTCCCACTGTCGATGAACTGGCCGAAACAACCGGCCAGTCCAAGGAACAACTTCTGAAGGACCGTGAGGCTGCGGCGAAAATGTCGAGCGCTGCTGACGACGAGTAGCAGTACATCTATTTCGATCTGTCGTCGGACTCATCACTCACGTCGAGGATTTCTGCCGCTACGTCTTTCACATGCTGCTGGTGAGAAGCAGACGTCTGGACGTCTTGGGCCGCTTCGAGTTGGTCATTGACGACGGCGTTTTGCTGTGGTCCCCACGTCTCCGGTGGGTGGGACTCGATATATTCGACCCAGCGCTTGATGCCCTCGATGCGCTGCTCGCGGTTGCGTTCGTGCTTTTCCTCGAGGTGTTCACGCACGTTTGAGTCGCTCATACTCACTCCACGTCCAGCCGTGTTACCCATTCTTCAAGCTGAGCCACACTAAAACCATCTCCTGGGCTGCCCCCTTCTGGTCATCGCCGATCTTCGAGATCATCAATCGCGCGGTGAAACTGCTCGCTGTTCGGTGGATGTGCCGCCCTCGCCTGTTCTTCTAGCACACCGATGTACGTCTCGAACTCGTCTTGCTCAAGCGTAGCCGCGAGCACGCACTCGACGTAACCGTCGAGGGCAGACTGCAAGGCGCTGGCGTAGTGGTCGTATGCGGCGTCGATTCGATGCTCGTTGGCGTCGATCTCTTCGAACAGCGCGCGATAGACGGTCGCGGCTTCCAGGTAGCGCTCGCGCTCGCGATAGTGCGTAGCCACCTCGAAGAACTGCGAGAAGTCGATGGCGTCGGTGACGACCGGATACTCCTGTGTGTGCCGGTCGAACAGTTGCTCGATTTCGGCGCGGTAGTCGTCGACAGACTTTCCGGCACTGCCGAAACGCGAAACGAACTGCTCACGGAGGTCTGGCTGTTCTGCGAGGACATCGCGGAGAAACGCTCGGAGGTCGTCGGCCGAGACGGTTTGGAGTAGCGACTCCACCTGTTCGCTCTCGTCCCGGGGCGGATCGGCGGCGACAGTCAACAATACTGCAACAACGTGTTTGCACTCCCCAGCGCCGTCGTAGGGACACGTACATCGGGCGTCGATGGTGTCCGCTCCCCATTCGACGACTACGTCGTAGTGAGACGACCCGCGTACGACGGCGGTGACGATGTCGTCGAACCGTTCGATTCGCTGGATACGCCCCTCGTTGTGATACCGTTGCCCCCGTTCGAACACGGCATCAGTGCACAGACTTCGGATGGTCGACTCGTCGATGATCATCTATTGATCAGCACTCCCGCCATACTGTTGTTTTGTTCCCTCGCCGTGTAGATGCCCTGTCTCACAGCCACTCGTGCCCACCCACGAGAGACGCACTCGAGTGCAGACGATTGAGAGGGACGACTCTCGCTTCTCGAGCAACAACCCGGCGTACCGCGGCTACCCGTGAGTAGTCCACCAAGGTCGACCGTTTTCCACGCCGTCGTACAACACAACTCATCGGAGCACAGAACTATAGTAACAACTGCAACTAGTTACACACTGATCGCCGAGCAGGCTGGCGATCAGGTGTGCAGTGACTTGCAGTGGCTACTATAACGGACGTTACCCTTCTTTCAGCAATAACTCTCACCCATGATGACCTATTGACGAACATACAATCCCGTCTCCACACAGCAGGCTGTCGATTGGTCGCTTCGATGATGCAGTGCAACTGAACGGACGAGTCGATACCAATCTGTGTCGTGATTCAGGGGGAGGCCCTCCACACTTCACCGCTCGACGCAGTTCTCAGAGTGGGGCTCAAACAGCTGTACGCAACAGTTGTGGGTCACAGCCACCGTATAGCCGTAATACCGAAAGGTTACACGGACGGGTGACCCGTGACGATTTGCGTGGTCGACAAGCGAACCCAGTGCTGCCGGATCTATCCGGTCGTGCAGCGGCGGGAGGTCGGCCACCGGAGTATTGGTTCTGGCGGCAACCGCCCGCGTAATCGCTGCTGTGAGTGAATCGGACCCCTGGACGTTGACACGGAGAAGGAGGTCCTCACTCTCCGGATTGGAGTCGCTGTTGGGGTTGGTCATAGTAGAGAGTGTGACTATCGTCCAAAGAGACTGGTTCCAATACAGTTGGGTACCGTAACCTCTCTAAAATCACACGGTTTACACGATGGCGGCCAGTAGATTAATACACGCCCCATACCACTGCATAGATAGCGAAGCAGGCGGCGTTGCCGATACAACCACCGTACGAGTCGACAACACCGTCCTCTTCGCGTCGCTACCGTCGTCAGACGGTAGCCCACTGCCGCTGTCCGATCCACCATCCCTGTGAATCGGACACAGGTCCGACTGCAGGGTGTACGCGTGTCCCACAACTCGCGTTGTACCCCGCAGTCGGCCTACTCATGTCTCTGTGCGCCACCCAACTGTCGTCACACCTGCACTGAGTTAGCGGTGCAGACACCGTGGCCTCTGCCTCTAATCAACGACTACGCGACCGGTGTGCAGGAGCCACGCTTCTCTCAGCAGTGATAGCAATCCACTTTTCTTCATACACGTGTTCGTTCGGATATGGACATTTTCGTCACGGGCGGTGCCGGCTTCATCGGCGGTCACCTCGCCGAGTCGTTCGCCGCGGCCGGCCACGACGTCACGGTGCTCGATAACTACGAACCGTACTACGACCTCGGGATCAAGGAGCACAACGTCGAAGCGGTCGAAGCAGCCGCCACCGACTCCGATGGCTCCTGCGAGATCGTCGACGGCTCGGTCACCGACGCCGACCTCCTCACCTCACTCACCAACCAAACCGACGTCATCTACCACCAGGCCGCCCAGGCCGGCGTCCGCAAGAGCGTCGAGGAACCGGACAAGGTCAACGAGTTCAACGTCACGGGCACCGTCAACGTCCTCGAGGCGGCCCGCACCAACGACGTCGACCGGGTCGTCTACGCCTCCTCCTCGAGTGTCTACGGGAAACCGGAGTACCTCCCCTACGACGAGGCCCACCCGAACGAACCCGTCTCTCCCTACGGCGTCTCCAAGCTCTCGGCCGAACACTACATGCGCGTCTACAACGAGGTGTACGGCCTCCCGACGGTCTCCCTGCGCTATTTCACCGTCTACGGGCCGCGAATGCGTCCCAACATGGCCATCTCGAACTTCGTCTCGCGCTGTATGCGCGGCGAGCCGCCGGTCATCTACGGCGACGGCGAACAGACGCGGGACTTCACCTACATCGCGGACGTCGTCGACGCCAACCACCGCCTGCTCACCGACGACAGCGCCGACGGCGAAGTGATGAACATCGGGTCGACGGACAACATCGACATCGAAACGCTCGCGGAGGTCGTCCGCGACGAGATCGATCCCGACCTCCCACTCGAGTACACCGAGGCACGGGATGGCGATGCCGAACACACGCACGCGGACATCTCGAAGGCGAACGAGTTGATCGGCTACGAGCCGAGTCGGGATATCCGCGAGGGTGTCGGCGAGTTCATCGACTGGTACGAAACGAACCGCGAATGGTACGAGCCACTCGTTGTGAACTCTTAATCGAGAGTCGCCGCTTGCTGGAAACCTGCCACTACCGCGAACACGGCCTCACTTTCAATTGCAGCCACTCCACTGCCCAATAACAGATACTAATAGCTAATAACAACCCAATCAGAGACAAATAGCCTAAATAACCGTTCAGTCGTCGACTACAAACATGTGAGGCTGAACGTTTATACGGGAGGAATAGCTAGCCCTGATGAATGCCCGATTCCGACACTGCCGACGCACCGCCTATTTCTCCGTCGGCAGTTCCCAACGCCGACGTCGACTTTTTCCAGACGCTCGTCGAGAATACGTCGGACGGGCTTCTCACCATCGACCGGGACAGCCAGATCGTGTTTGCGAACCCGGCGATCGAAGACATTCTCGGCTATCCGCCGGAGGAACTGGTCGGCAGTTCGAAACTCGAGATCATTCCCGAACGGTTGCGGCCGGTTCACGAGCGACAACTCGAGGCCTACATCGAAACGGGCGACCGAAACATCGACTGGGACGGGATGGAACTGCCCGCACTCCACAAAGACGGCCACGAGGTCCCGGTTTCGATCAGCCTCCGAGAACACGACTACAGGGGGACGACACTGTTCACCGGGGTCTTTCGGGACATCTCCGAACGAAAGGAACGAGAGGAACGCCTGCAGGAGCAGAACGAGCGCCTTACGGAGTTTGCAAGCGTTCTCTCCCACGATCTGCAGAGTTTAGTAAACGTTGCACAGGGGTACACCATGGAGCTGAGCGAGGGGTCCGACCACGACCAGGACGAACTCGAGGAGATCCAGGACGCACTGACTCGCATCCAGGAACTCCACGACGATATGCTCACACTGACCCACTACGATGAGCCCCGGTCCGTCGAGACCGTCTCACTGGAGACGATTGCAGCCGAGTCCTGGCGCTGGGTCAACACGAAAAACGCACAGCTAGTGGTTACAGACGACGTCCAGCCGATCCAGGCCGACGGAGCCCAGTTCAAATCGCTGCTCGAGAATCTGTTCAACAACGCAGTCGAACACGGTGGACCCGACACGACTGTCGAAATCGGCTGGCTGGAGTCAGGAGCCGGCTTTTACGTTGCAGACGACGGCGCGGGGATCCCCGAGGAAGAGCAGGACGCCATTTTCGAGCACGGATACACGACTCACCTTGACGGGACCGGGCTTGGCCTCTCGATCGTCGAACAGGTCGCCGCCGCTCACGACTGGGACCTCACACTCGGCGATTGTCGAGACGGGGCGCGGTTCGAGTTCCGACTCGAGTAGTCCATCCAATTTCGTCCTTTCGTCCCTCCGCACCACTCGCTCTCTGCGATCAGTGCAGTTCGAACGCATCAGTTTGATATCCTGCAGAGCGACGCGAAAATGTGGTCAGAAACCCTGATCAGGAATCGTCAGTCCGCTCCTCAGTCGCCGAGTCCGCCGGCTCATCTCGCTGTGCCGGTGGCTCCGGCGGCTCGAACGCTGCAACCAGCCACCGACCAACGCGTGTCTCTAGTACCTCGTCGAGACTGTGCCGTGCCCGAGTCCCCACCGCTGCAATCCCCGCGCCAACGATGTGGAGCGCGATCAGTAGCTCGGACACTGCGGATTCGAGCACGACCGAGACGAGCAACGAGAGAAGGACGAGCGGCAACAGAACGAGACTCGCCAGGCGAATCGGCTGGTCACGAACCGCCGCCCCCAGCTGTCGACCCCGCGCTGCAATGCCGGAGGACTCGAGTGCCACCTCGAGGCGTTCGATGACCCAATCGAGCAGGCGGATCACCGGCCCGACCGTCCACGTTTCGCGCAGGTCGATAACGATGACGTCGGGATCCGGTTCGGCGGTCAGCCAGCGATAGCAGTACGACTGCTCGACGTAGTGTTTCCAGGTGCCGGCGATGGATGCGAGCCGCGACTGTCGCGCGATCTCGGTCGCTCGTGATTCGGCACGCGACAGCGCCGCGCCGGCGTCGCCCAGGCGGGAGTTCGTCACGGATTTGCGAAGCTTGTTCAGTGCCTCAACACTCCGTGACGTTCCATCATCCGCACCGTCGCTGTCGGTGTTCCCGGTATCCGAACCCGGCGCATCTGCGTTTCGCGTCTCTGGATCCGTCGCATCTCCGTCCCCTGTATCCGTCCCTCCCGTCTCTGTGTCTCCAGTTCCCGCATCCGCGGTGCTGGAATCGCGAGTCCCATCGCTCTCAATGTGATCGACCGTTGTCTTGGTGGACTCTGCAGGCCGATCGGCATCAATATCGGTCATCGCTGTCTCACCGCCGCGAACGACCGCCGCTGTGTCGCTTGAGCACCCGAGAGCACCGCCGCTCGCTCGACAACCAAGGGCCCGAAGTGACTGGAGATCATATCGAGAGCGAACATAGGACGACAGGCGGCAACCGGTGTTACTCGAGTTCGATTACGGTGCCGCTAACAGTCGTCGACTCAAGGTCGAGTGCAATAGTGCTTCCGGCCGTGAGCCGGTCACCTCGGAACTGGACGCCGGGCTCGCCATCCCGTTCGGTGGTCGCCAGGTCGACTGTGAGCGTCACGTCCTCGTTCTGTGGGTGTTCGGTCTCGAACAGCTCGCCGTCTTCGGTCTCGGCGATGACGGTTGCCGGTTCGCGCTCGACGGCGGTGACCGTCGCAATCGTCTCGCCGTGTGCGGTTTCGGTCATGTTCTCGGCGAGTTCGTCCGCGACGCTGGGGGCGACGCTCGAGAGTTCGACTTCGGCAGTTGTCGTCGTCGACTCGATATCGAGCGTGTCGTGGTCAGTGCTAACTGCGGAGACGGTGCCGTTCGTCGCGTACCAGCCCAGATCGAGTCGCAGGCTCTCACCGAGGTGGAGCGGTCCGTCACCGACGCGGAAGACGTCTCGGTCGTACTCATCTGGCGTGGCAACCCCGTCGATCTCCGCGCGAACGAGTGCCTCCTGTGCGCCGTTCGGCGAGGATGGTGTCACGTGGACGTCAGTGACGGTTACCTGTTCGCCACTTCCCGCAATCGTCGCGACCGTTCCGTTGTCCAGCCGCTCGGTAACGTACTCGGGCTGCTCACCCAGTTCGAGCGTGACATAGCGCGTCTCCGATTCGCCTTCCGGTTCGGACTCGGACGCGCCCTCGTCCGTTGGCTCGTCGCCGGATCCCATAACGAGCGCTGCGCCAGCGACGACGACGGCGAGCACCATGAGGATGACGAGCGCGTCGACGACGTTGACAACGCCGAAGATGTTGCCGTCCTCGTCGATCACTGCCATTGGTCGAGTCGGTGTCTGTCCTGTCGCCGGCGACACCGTGCCGGCGTTCTCACTTTCGGCTCGATCGGACGCACACCGGTGGCCGCCTGGGCGATCCCCGATCGCCAGCCGGTGTCGCTGCTCCGCTCACTCCCGTTCATGCCACAGTTCTGCAGACACGATGCTAAATAGATTCTCCTTCGGGAATAAGTGATCCCAACTGGCGAGTTTTTGCCGGCGACAGTCGCCCTGGTTGACAATCTTACCATTCCAGTTCGGCCAATTCGTTTATCTACTCCACCATTCGAACTCCTTCGTCCGGCGAGCGGGGCCACAACTCGGCTGCAAACCCGCGTCTTCCGTTCGCAGGTGGCCTCAACAGGATATCGACACAGCTGTGCTACTTCCACCAGTTCCGACCGTCAGTTCCGTCACTCCCGTCTCACAGTCCTCCGGCTCCCAGTCGATGGCGCTCTCGGTCGTCCCATCTGCTGTCTCGACCGAAAGCTCGTACTCTCCAGCCGCGACGAACTCGAGTACCACGTCGCCGCGCGCGGGCAGTTCCAGGTTTCGACTCAGCAGCCCATCGCCGTCGTGTACTAGCTCCACCGTTGTGTCCACCGGTTCGTCGGTCGTGTTCGCGATCCGGACGCCGTAGACCCCGTCCGTCCCGTCCCACGGCTCGCTCTCGTCTGCGGGTCGAATTGCCGCGCGCTCGAGTACATCGTTGTCGATGGACTCGAGTTCAGTTGTGTCCGTCTCGTCTGCTTCCGCATGATCGCTGTTTGTGCCGTTTGTGCTCTCTGCCCCCTCCGTGTCTCCCGCGTTCGTCGGCGTCCGATCCGTCGACGAACTGGTATCGAGACAGCCGGCGAGGAAGGCGAGCACGCCGCCGGCGAGTGCGGCGAACGCGCGTCTGGAGAGTGCTGTTGTAACTGACAGCGTCGCGGCCAGCGCGACGACTGGACGAAGTGCTTGAATCATACTGAAGGGCCACACGAGCACCGTAATGGTCATTTTTCACGACCCGGTGACTGTCCCCGTACTGAGGCCGTCGACAAGCTTCGTTCAGCGTCCGGCGCTCCGGTAGGTCCGTCCTACCAGTCAGTGGCCAGTACTCGAGTTCGGCGCTGTCAGTCGACGAGAACACAAATACTCACTTGGAGCGACGGAAGTGGCTGGTTGTCGTGAAACGGGAACCGGGTGCTATAGTTAGGAGCCACGAGCCATCGATGCCCGCTGGGCACCGATCCATGACATCCCGACTACGGTCAGATTCGATCCGACGTACAGTGACGCTCGTTGTCGTTGCCAGCCTACTTGCGATGGCGATTTCGACGGGTGCGATGGCGAGTGAAGATGAAGAGGCCTCCGTCAACATCACCGAGACAACTGTTGAGGAGAGCCTGACGGAGGTCAGCGAGGAGTCTGTTGTCGAGGAGACAGTCGAGACGAGCTCCGACGGTGAGCCTGGCTTCGAGGTGTCGACGACCCCGACTGAGTCAGACGAATCGCCGTTCGGTAGCTGGCTCCCGTTCTGACCTGCTCGGTCAGTGACGACTCGGTCTTTCGCCAGCTTTCACCAGGTTCAGGGTGACGATCCGGCGTGCAGTAACTCGGAAGTGACCGTTTCTTCGAATCAGGACCAGAAGCAGACACCGTCACGTGGTCAGAACACTGTAGCGTAGCCCGAACACGTAACGTCACTGTCGCGTCGGTGTTCACAGTACTCGCGGCGAAGAAACAAGAAAGAGTCGAATAACGGAATACGGGCGAACGTGTGCGCTGAAGCGGGAATTAGGCTCCGGCCCAGACGTTCGTTGCGGAGACCGCTCCGAACTGAACGTTTTCGTTCTCCTGCATCGTCACCTGTGCGGAGTCAGCGCTGCCGTTGTCGTCGGCGACGGCGATTGCGGCCTGCTGCTCGTTGACGTTCTCCTGGGTGACGAACTGGATCTGTTCGATCTGAGCGGTTGCGTCCTGCTCAACGTCGTTGGTCTGCTGTGCGTCGGCGTCGAACGCGATGCCTGGCGCACCCGCGACATCACCGCCACCGAGCGTCATGCTGGTGGTCTCGGAGTGGATGGTGCTGTCGTGGACGTAGCCGGGTCCGGCGTAGACGTTCAGCGCGTCAGCGAAGCCGATCTGTGCGTTGAGGTTCTGCTGGTGGGCAAGCTGGACTGCGGTGGCGTCGCTACCGTTCGTGGCCATTGCGATCGCGGAACTCTGGAGGTTGACGTTCATCTGCTCGACCTCCTGGGCCTGGGTGACGCCAGAGGTGGCAGCCTGTCGGTCACCGTCGTCCTTCTTGTGCTTCTTGTCCTTCTTATCCTTCTTGTCCTTCTTGTCCTTCTTGTCGTCGTGCTTCTTATCGTACTTCTTATCCTTCTTGTCGTACTTCTTGTCCTTCTTATCGTCGTCCGCCTTCTCATCCATCGCGCTCACTGCCTGTGCAGTGTCTTTCATCGCATCAGTGTCATCGACACCGCTCGTCGCGATGTTCATGCCGGCGAGTGAGGCGAAGACGCTCGAGGCGTCTGCGGAGCCGATCTGCTCGTTGAAGTTCGACTGTTCGGTGAACTGGATCGCCGTTGCGGTACTGTTCTCACCGACGGCGATCGCGACTGCGGCATCCTGCTGGTTGACGTTCTCCTGGGAGGCCGCCTGCTCCTGGTTGACCGTCGCGTCAGCGGACTGGTCCATGAAGTCACCGCCACCAGCGTAGACGTTCGTTGCGTTCGCGACTCCCTGCTGGAGGTTCTGGTTCGTCTGGTGGGACTGCTGGATTGCGAGCGCCTCGCTCTCGTTGTCCGCGAGGGCGAAGGCGGTGCTCTGCTCGTTGTAGTTCAGCTGGCCGACGAGCTGGCTCTGGGTTACCTCAGCTTCAGCAGCCTGGTCGGCATCAGCGTCGACCTTATCCTTGTGGTCCTTCTTGTCGGCGATACCCCAGCCGTCGAAGTGCTTGCCGTCACCGTTTCCGAGGACGACGTTGACGGTGCCAACGTCCTCGAAGGACGTCGTCTCACCGGGGATCGTCTCTGCGAGCGCTTCACCGAACTGCTCGTTGTCGTTGTACTGGTTCGCTTCCTGCACCGCGGTCGCTTCACCGCCGTCGATCGCGATCGAGGTTGCGTTCGACTGCTGGTTGATGTTTACCTGATCAACATCCTGGTACTGGTTCACCGTCGCGTCAGCTTCGCCGGACGCGTGGGATTCGATGTACTCATCGAGTGTCATCCCGTCGAGTTCGGCACCGAAGACCAGATACAGTTCTTCGCCGTTCTCGAGCGCATGGACGTCTCCGTTCGATTTTACATCTTCGCCGGCCGCTGCTGCGGGGGCGCCCATTGCGATCATCGATAGGGCGACGATACACGCCATCAGGACGGTCGTATACTGTGACCGTCTCGTCGTTGTGTTACTCATGTTTCGTTTGATCTGAGCCGTGAGAGTCTTTTGTTTCTGCATCTCCACGGCGCAAACCTTCGTATCCCGATGATAGACTTTGTTATCTGGCTGTTGTCGAACTGATGGAAGGGCCTACTGAACGGAAGACACCGACTTCTCCGGCCGAATGGAGTGCTTTCGACGGTGGTACCCGCCGGAACAATTGGCCGCCTGCATCCGGTTAGAGCGGTATCTGGGGACGCACACCCGGCTCGTTCGAATTCGTCGCACCTGGACGGTCACTGATGGATGATTGTTACAGCGACCAAAGCAGGGCGTTACCGTTCTCAAAACAGTCAATCAGCAGTCAACCAGTTCCTGTGTCTGGCTCCACCTGTCTGTTGCAAGCCTTCAATAGCTGTTCAACGACGGATCGGGGAGATCGCTGGCATCGTCCCAGGGAAACACGCGTTTCAGCGATCTGTAGGATGGCTCACAGAGCGATAGTTTCGGCTTCAATCACGCTAATCGGAGTATTCGCCGTGAAACCGTTGTTCGGGTTGAAGTAGTCCTCACTGTTGTGTTGTGACCGGGCAACGCGCCACAGCAATCGGGGTCACCAGTGGCTTGACCACTGAACTCGTCGTCACGAGCGGCCCCGGTTCTGCCGTGGAGCGTGCCTCAGGATTACAACACATGAAGCGAACACTCGCAATTACACTGACGGTAGCGCTCTTTGGCAGCCTCATGTTCATGGGGTTTGCCGGCACGGCAGCAGCACAGAATCAGGGCGACGCAAACGTCGATATCAACATCGACCAGGAAAACAACAATGAACAGGTAGGCATCGCTGAGTCGTACTCCAGTGCGACTGCCCTCGGAGCGTCGGCCTCTGACAGCAAGTGGGGCACCTCGACTGGCGCCTCTGCCTTCAGTGCATCCAACGCTGAAGTGAACCAGAACCAGATCAGCGTCCAGACCAACGCTGCAAACGTTGAGGGTGTGACGGCCACGAGTGGTGATAACATCAACGTCGGCGACATCGATGTCGACAACGGTAACGTCGTCAACATCGGCTAAACAACTGCACCCAACCTGATCGCGGAATATTCACTACTTAATTTTGAGACGTGCAGATTCACTGTTGCCGATATTAGGTGCTGCTAGTTCTGGTTCCACTTCTCGGAAGCGATCTGCTCAGCTCGTTCTACGATCGTTCGAATAGATGTACTCGCTTCAGATGCAACAGCCACAGCATTGTCGTACTCTGCACTCACGTCGTACACCGCACCGTCGCTATCGCGGGCGATTTTGACCGTCACTTCGTAGCGCTCGCCACCGAGGTCTACCGCCACCGTCTCGAACTCGCGGTCGGCGATCCAGCGATGGGTCACACCCGCATCACGAACCCCCAACGTGCCGGTCTCCTCGGCAAGCCGCCGGGCAACCCGCGTTCGATCCTCGGGCTTGCAGATCACTTTCACCAGATGGCCTGGTCGCGACTTCTTCATCGTCGCCGGGAGAATCGAGACATCTCGCGCGCCCACCTCGGCCAGGGTTTCCTGCAGACTGCCCAGTATCTCCGGGGTTGCGTCGTCGAGGTTCGTCTCGAGTACCGCGATGTTATCCTTGTACAATCCGCCGGCTCCCTCACCGACCAGCACTCGGAGGACGTTCGGGTGGGGATCGAGGTCGTAGCCGCCCGCGCCGTACCCGGCGGCCGTTACGTCGAGTTCGGGGAGTGAGTCGACGCCGTCGGCGAAGTGCGCGAGGATCGCCGCCCCGGTGGGAGTGAGTAGTTCGGCCTCGACAGGCCCACCGCGAAGCGCCCAGTCGGCCTCTTGGGCAATTTCGACGACCGCAGGTGCGGGAATCGGGTACTCGCCGTGGGCCATCGTGGCCGTCCCGCCGCCGGTCGACAGCGGCGTGGTGACGATGCGATCCGGCGCGAGATCGTGCACCAGCGCCGCCGCCCCGACGATATCCGCGATGGCGTCGTCCGCCCCGACCTCGTGAAAGTGAATGGACTCGAGTGCCTTGCCGTGGACGCTGGCCTCGGCTTCACCGAGGCGTTTGAAGATGGCGAGTGCGTCGCGCTCGACGGGGTCGGGGAGGGCCATGGTTTCGACGATGGTGCGGACGTCGGTGTAGCTGCGGTGGGGGCCGTGTCCTTCGGCGGGGGTGTGGGTGTGAGTGTGAGTGTGGGTGTGTTCGTGGTCGTCGTGCGTGTGCTCGTGTGCGTGGTCGTGGCTGTCAGTGTGGGAATGGGTATGCTCGTGACCGTCCTCGTCGTGGCTGTGAGTGTGATCAGCGTGACTGTGACTGTGATCAGCGTGACTGTGACTGTGACCGTGGTCGTGGTCGTGATCGTGTCCATGCCCATGCCCATCGTCACACTCACCATGACCATCGTGTTCCTCAGTCAGCACCACATCCACTGACGTCCCCGAAATCCCGCACGTAACCGTCTCCTCGATCTGGTACGCAACGTCGAGTTCGTCCGTGATGGACTCGAGTACGTCCGGGTCGGCACCAGCATCCAGCAAGGTGGCGAGGATCATGTCGCCGCTTGCGCCCATGCGGCCGTCGAAGGCGAGAACGTTCATACCTAGAGGAGGGATAGCGTGCGCAAAAAGCCATGCTTCTCTGGTGTCTGTGGTGTGTTCGTGGTAAGTCTGTGCTGCGTTCGTGGTGTGTCTGTGGTGTGTTCGTGGTAGGTCTGTGCTGTGTTCGTGGTGTGTCTGTGCTGTGTTCGTGGTGTGTCTGTGCTGTGTTCGTGGTAGGTCTGTGCTGTGTTCGTGGTGTGTCTGTGTTGGTTCGTGCTGTGTTCGTGTTGCGTCTGCGGTCTGTCTGCCGCCGTTCACCGACGTGCTGCCCGGATAATAAGTTGAATCGGATGCGCCCGCGAACCCTACTCCAGGTACGTGAGTGTCACGCAAGTTCTCTCAAATCACACCGCCGTCGACACTTCTATGTATCTACCTACCAAACATAGCTTTGGTAGCACCTAGCAAACTTTGACGAGCAAAAAACCTATCCGATCCGGAATCGGAGTCACAGACATTGCCGTGCATCCTGAATCATGAATGAAGTTCAACTGGAGGTTGCGAAGGCGTACCCGAACGACTCGGGTCGTGGTATCGCCCGACTCGACCCGGACACGCTGTTGCATTTGAAGCTCAGTCCGGGCGACATCATCGAGATCGAAGGTGCAGACACGACTGCCGCGAAGGTGTGGCGTGCAGACCGGCAGGACTGGAACACGGACACCGTCAGAATCGACGGCTTCACCCGGCAGAACGCCGACGTGGGCATCGGCGAGCGAGTCACCATTCGGAAAGCCGAAGCCACGAAGGCGGACAAGCTCACGCTTGCGCCGCCGGAGGAGGCCTCGGTACAGTTCGGCTCCGACGCGGCGGGCATGGTCAAACGCCAGATTCTGAAACGACCGGTCGTCGGCCGTGATATCGTGCCCGTGATGAGCTCGACGAACCACCCGTTCATGCGCTCGCCGGGCCAGGCGATCCCGCTGATCGCCGTCGAAACCGAGCCGGAGGGCGTCGTCCTCATCACCGAGGACACTGACGTCGAACTCCGGGAGGAGCCAATTTCGGGCTTCGAGAAGACCGGCGGCGGGATCACTTACGAGGATATCGGCGGACTCCAGGGCGAGATCCAGCGGGTCCGGGAGATGGTCGAACTCCCGATGAAGCACCCACAGATCTTCAAGAAACTGGGGATCGAGCCGCCACAGGGTGTCCTCCTGCACGGCCCACCCGGTACCGGGAAGACCCTGCTCGCGAAGGCCGTGGCCAACGAGACCTCCGCGAGTTTCTTCTCGATTGCCGGCCCGGAGATCATCTCGAAGTACTACGGCGAATCCGAGCAACAGCTCAGAGAGATCTTCGAGGACGCAAGCGAGGAGTCGCCCGCGATCATCTTCATCGACGAACTCGACTCCATCGCGCCCAAACGCGAAGACGTCACCGGCGAGGTCGAACGCCGCGTCGTCGCCCAGCTTCTGACGATGATGGACGGGCTCGAGGCCCGCGGACAGGTCATCGTCATCGCGGCGACGAACCGCGTCGACAGCGTCGACCCCGCCCTTCGCCGACCGGGCCGTTTCGACCGCGAAATCGAGATCGGCGTGCCGGACGAGGTCGGCCGCGAGGAAATCCTGCAGATCCACACCCGCGGAATGCCGCTCTCGGACGATGTCGCGCTCTCACACTTGGCCGACGAAACCCACGGCTTCGTCGGTGCTGACATCGAGAGCCTGACCAAGGAGGCCGCGATGAAGGCACTGCGGCGCTACCTCCCCGAGATCGATCTGGACGAGGAGGACATCCCGCCGAGCCTGATCGACCGGATGATCGTCAAGCGCGAGGACTTCCGCGGCGCACTCGGCGAGGTCGAACCCTCGGCGATGCGGGAAGTCCTCGTCGAACTCCCCAAGATTTCCTGGGACGACGTCGGCGGCCTGCACGACGCCAAAGAGCAGGTCCAGGAGTCCGTCGAGTGGCCGCTCAACAATCCCGGTCGGTTCAGTCGGCTGGGGATCGATCCACCGGCGGGCGTCCTGCTATACGGCCCGCCCGGCACCGGGAAGACGCTCATGGCGAAAGCGGTCGCCAACGAGACCAACGCGAACTTTATCTCCGTTCGCGGCCCACAGCTGCTCTCGAAGTGGGTCGGCGAATCGGAGAAGGCCATCCGTCAGACCTTCCGCAAGGCGCGGCAGGTCTCCCCGACGGTGATCTTCTTCGACGAACTCGACGCGCTGGCCCCGGGCCGCGGTGGCGAAACCGGATCGAACGTCTCCGAACGCGTCGTCAACCAGCTCCTGACGGAACTGGATGGCTTAGAAGAAATGGAGGACGTGATGGTCATCGGCGCGACCAACCGGCCGGACATGATCGACCCCGCACTGCTTCGCTCGGGTCGATTCGACCGCCTCGTCATGATCGGCGAGCCCGACGTCGACGGCCGCGAACGGATCCTCGACATCCACACGCAGGAGACGCCGCTGGCCGCAGACGTCACCCTCCGTGAGATTGCAGAGATCACGGACGGCTACGTCGGCAGCGACCTCGAGTCAATCGCCCGCGAGGCAGCTATCGAGGCCCTGCGCGAGGATCACGAGGCCGACATCGTCGAGATGCGCCACTTCCGACAGGCGATGGAGAACGTCCGGCCGACGATCACGGACGACATCCTCGACTACTACGAGCGCATCGAAGAGGAATTCAAGGGCGGCTCGAGTGGCCCCGACCCGACCGGCCGTCGTGGCAGTCGTATCGGCTTCCAGTAACGCCGTTTCGACGGCCACAGCGGCACGAATTGGCCGGCTGCTTGCTGTTTCGCCGGATTGGCTGCCGGCTGCTATTCGGTCGGTGCCGTTCAGTCGGCAAGCGTGACACGGGATGCATTCAGCAGTTGTGGTGTGAGTGACGGTGTGGTTCTGCTGTCTTTCGTTCGGTTCGGTGATTGTGCTTTGCCGATAGCGTACTCGAGTAGCGATGCCGTGACCGTTTCCGTCCTCCGCCACCCATCCCTGGCTTGCCAACCCACTGGTAAGCCATGCTTACCACGGTCTAAGCACTGACTAGCGCCGCTGTGTGAAGCGAGGTGTACTCGAGGATACTCGTCCATACTGTGATCGGAGCCGAACAACGCCGATATCACAGAATAGGCAGGTACACGACCTCCTCCCTCCGATTTGTGTCAGTTCTGCAGGTCTGTCTCTGTGGGCTGCTGTGCGCATTCGGTTGAATTCTCTCGAATGGGTTCGAATGGATCGAAACGGTCGCCGTTCTATATGTCGCCGCCAGCCGACATGACCGACCACAGAACGCGATGTCAGAGCCCTCTGTTGCCACTGATCAGGCCGCTGGATCGTCGTCATCGTCGTCATCGTCATCATCGTCGTCGTCGGCGTCGTCGTCGTCGACGTCGTCAGCAGAGTCACGACCGGAGCATCACGAATCGGCATCGTCACCGACCCAACCCGATGTCGCAGCTGATCCGGCCGACGACGACCCACCTCGAGCGACTGCTGTGCAGCGCCAACCGCTTTCGCTCCGGGTCCGGGCAGTCGGCTTCTGGGGCGCGATCATCTTGCCGTTCATTCACGTCCCGCTCTTGCTCACTGGTCTCTCGACCAGGTTCCAGACGATGGTTTTTCTGTTCCTGCTCGGCAGTAACCTGCTCGCACTCTACGTCGGTCACGAACACTGCCAGTCGAACGGCTGACGGTCCCGAGTACCTCGTCGGCTCCCAGTGGTCCGGGCACACAACCTCGCGTCGGTGTCCTAGTCGCTATCAGCGTCAGTACTCGACCTCGCGTCGCTCGCTCGACTCCGACCGAGCGTCTCGCGGATGGCACGCCGCTTGACGAGAACGAACCCGAGTGCGATGAGGAGGAAGCCGACCAGCGTGGCGGCGTCGATCACCTCGTCGAGGTAGAGCCAGCCGGCGATCACGGTGAAGATCGGTGCGACGTAGGAGACCATGTTGATTTCGACGGCACCGAGGCGTTCGAGGAGGTCGAAGTACAGCAGGAAGCCGAGTGCGCTCGCGACGACGGCGAGGTAGGCGAGTGCGCCGAGTGCTTGCGGGTCGGTCCAGGTCGCCGGTTCGATCGGTTCCCGAAGGACGAGACTGATGAGGTGCATCAGGAGTGCCCCGCCGAGCATCGACCAGGCTTCCATCGTCTCGATGGGTAACGCGGCGTCGATTCGGCGCGTGAGGACGCTGCCGAGTGCGAACGCAGCGGCGGCACAGAAGACGAGCAACTTGCCGACCACGTCCGGGGCGAGCAGTTCACCGGTCTCCGGCTGTGAGATAATGGCAACGCCGACGAGTCCGAGACCGACGCCGACGACACCGAGCAGGGAGAGTGCGTCCGACGGCATCAGCAGGCGGGCGAAGCCGGTCGTCAGGACGGGCGAGAGGCTCACCAGAATCGCGGCCGCCGCAGCCGTCGTGTGCTGCTGGCCGACGAACAGGAACGCGTGATAGGCCGCGATCAAGAGTGTCGCGCCGACGGCGACGACGGCCCACTCTGCACGCCCGGTCGGATACCAGTCGTCGACGGCGTAGGCCGCGTACGCGAGCATCAGGATGCCGGCGATGTCGTATCGGAAGGCGGCAAACAACACTGGCGGGAAGTGGTCGAGTCCGGCGCTGATGGCGACGAACGCGGTTCCCCAGGCGGCAGCGAGGACGAGGAAGAGTCCGGTGTTTCGAGCGCGGCTCACAGCAGTGCTCGCCCGTCTGTGACACTATCGGTTACGATTTGCTGACCGTCGCCGTTCGCTGAGACACGGCTTGCCCAACGGATCGCTCGAAACGGCACTCATCGAGGAGAACACGAAGCAAAACACAACTATCCGCGAAACGAGCCCTCTCGGAGATGTCGTCGGTCGCTTTGGTCGCTATTCCAGATTCCAGTCGCGAGCGCGGGTCGGTACACTGGGTGCTCGACTCGCACCGTATTTCACAGTCACGCCCGTTCCCAGCAGGGAGCGGAAGTCCGGCTAGTGACGCGCTACAGCGTCGCCCGCGTTCGCAGTTCCGGATGTTCCTCCGTCTGCCGGAACTGCTCGAGCAGCGGCTTGATGTCCTCGAAGCCCTCATCGAGGACGACGTCGCCGCTCCGAAGGTCGTAGTCGATAATCTCGTAGTCCGCCAGTCGTGGCAGGTGGTTGTGAATCAGCGAAATGTACACCTGCTGGCGCGTGTCCTCGTCGACGGCGTTGTGGTCTTCCTGTCGGTCTTCGTCGAGTTCCCAGGCGGCAATCTGGTCGATGAGGTTGTCGATGTTTGCCCGGTCGCCGTCCGACAGCTGATACAGTAAGTAGCGACGTTCCGATTTTGACAGCAGCGAACATGCCGCTTCCATCCGAGAGGCGCTAGTGCGGTTCATACCTGTGCCAGGCTAGTGACGGTATTACACCTACTGCCAATACAGATAGGTTCCGTTCGTTCACGGTATCGGACGTGTGTCGCAATTCCGGCCCTATAGGGCGTCTCCGTCAAGATATCTGGGCCGGATGTGTATGATTGTCACGATCCGATTCAGAAGCGTTGAACACTCCGAACTGGAAGAATATCGCAGCGTGAGTCTCTCAGGACCAGGAATCTGGATCGGCCGCGTTTGCACTGTCGCCTGCCTCACCGTAGAGGTGACACGCCACCGGGTGTCCTCCCTCGCCGAGACCCGGATTAACACGCTCACAGACGGTCTCGTACTCCGTTCGAAGCGTGGACTCTGCTGCTTCCCAGTTGGTGTCGGCCAGTTCGGCAAACGCCTCGTCTACCCGCTCGCGATGGCGCTGCGGTAGTGGCTCGTCGAACAACCGCTCGTGGAGCAGATCGACGAACGCCGGGACGTCCTCCGACGGCACCGAACCGTCCTCGAGTTCGATCTGATCGCCGCCAACCGTCTCGAGTGAGATGTCTCGATTCTCGATGCGCTCTCGAGCGGTCATAATCTCGCGGAAGGTCTCCTGCTCGATTTGCATCCCTTCCGGCGGAATCACCATCGGACACCGGGTCCGGAACCGACAGCCACTCGGTGGATTGCGCGGCGACGGCACGTCACCCGCGAGCGTTTCCCGGTCGCGCTCTCGTTCGTCCGTGGTCGCCCGCGGGACGCTCTCGAGTAGGGCCTTCGTGTAGGGATGTTTCGGGTTGTCGAACAGCTCTTCGACGGGGCCGATTTCGACGATTTCGCCGAGGTACATCACCGCGACTCGGTCACAGATGTGGCGAATCACCGAGAGGTCGTGGCTGATGAGCAGGTAGGTGAGGTCGAACTCGTTTTGTAAGTCTTCGAGTAGGTTCAGGACCTGCGCCTGCACCGAGACGTCGAGTGCGCTCGTCGGCTCGTCGAGGACGAGAAACTCCGGCTCGAGTGCGAGTGCGCGCGCGATGCCGATGCGCTGGCGCTGGCCGCCGGAGAACTCGTGGGGATAGCGGTCGAGTTGGTCGGTCGAGAGTCCGACGCGCTCGAGGAGATCCCGAACGCGAGCACGGCGTTCGTCCGTGGTGCCGACGTCGTGGATATCGAGTGGTTGCTGGACGATGTCGCCGATCGTCATCCGCGGATCGAGACTCGAGAAGGGGTCCTGGAAGACGACCTGTGCGTTCTGGCGGAAGTCTGTGAGTGCTCCGCTATCCATCTCGTAGACGTTCTCGCCCTCGAACTCGACGCGACCGCCAGTCGACTCCTGGAGTCGCAGCAGGGTTTCGCCGGTCGTCGACTTTCCACAGCCGGATTCGCCGACGAGTCCGAGCGTCTCACCCTCGTAGATGTCGAAGCTTACGCCGTCGACAGCGCGGACGGCGACCGGGTCCTCTCCGACGAGGCGGTCGAGCAGCGAGTCGTTCTCCCAGAAGTACTTTTCGAGGTTCTGGACGCTGACGAGTGGTTCGCCGGCACTCGTCGTGGCGGCTGCGGTGGCGTGCGTTTCACTGTCGTCTGCCACGCCAGCCTCGGTTCCAGACAGGTCCGTCCCTGTCTCTGTGCTCGCTGTGTTCGTCGCTTGCTCGTCGGAACTCATCGTGACTCACCTCCTGATTCGTCGACCGTCGTCTGTGGCTGCGTCGGTTCCTCCGGCGGTTCGCCCGCCGATCGCTCTGGGTCCTCGTGTTTGTCTCCCGCCGGTCGTTCGGTTTCGTCGAAGTAGCCCGCCGGAATCGCGTCGCTCTCGTCGTAGGACCGCTCTGCGAGCACACACCGAACAGTGTGGTCGTCACTGCCCGATGCAGCGTACTCGGGTGGATGTTCGAGACACTGATCCATCGCCTTCGGACACCGGTCGGCGAAGTGGCACCGATCCTCCATCTCGTGGTCGAGCAAACTCGGCACGTTTCCACCGATCGGCTGGAGCCGCCCGGCCGCCCCTTCGAGATCCGGGATCGATCCGAGCAGCCCCTTCGTGTAGGGATGGACGTGATCGTCGAAGACGTCCTCGAGTGTCCCTCGCTCGACGATCTCGCCGGCGTACATCACACCGACCCGATCGCACATTCGGGCGACGACACCCAGGTTGTGCGTGATCAGCAGGATCGTCATCCCCGTCTCCGCTTGCAACTCGTCGAGCAGGTCGAGGATTTGGGCCTGAATCGTCACGTCCAGCGCGGTCGTCGGCTCGTCGGCGACGAGCACGTCCGGCTCACCCGCAAGCGCCTGGGCGATCATCGCCCGCTGGAGCATGCCACCCGAGTACTCGTGTGGATACTCGTCGGCCCGTTCGACCGGGTCCGGGATGCCGACTAACTCGAGTAGCTCGATCGCTCGCTCTCGACTCTCCTCGGTGACGAATCGCTGGGAGGGAAGCATCGTCGAGAGCAGGTAGTTGCCAAAGGAGTAGTCCGAGGTTTGTGTCTTGGCTTTCGTCGAGCGTGGGTTCGCACTGGCTCGTTGCTGGACCTCGACGGCCTCGGCGAGTTGTTCGCCGACGGTGAGACTCGGGTTGAAACTGCTCTCGGGGTCCTGGAAGATCATGCTGAAGGAGGTTCCCCGGAGCGCCGTTCGTTGCTGTTCGGTGATCGAGAGCAGGTCGACGAAGTCGCCGTCGACGGCCTCCTCGTTGTCTTCGGCAACGCTTTCGGCGAGTTCGGCGTCGTTGAACCAGATTTGCCCGTCGGTGATCCGACCGGGTGACTCGATGAGATCCATGAGCGAGCGAGCGGTCACGCTCTTTCCGCTGCCACTCTCGCCGACGATGCCGAAGACCTCGCCGCGTTCGATCCGGAAGTCGAGGTCGTCGACTGCGTTTACCTGTCCCTGTTCCGTGAAGAAGCGAGTCGAGAGTCCTTCGACGCGAATAATATCCTCAGTCATACTCATGTTAGACACCTCCCTCTCCCTCGATGTTCGGGTCGAGGGCGTCCCGGAGCCAGTCGCCGAGCAAGTTGATACTGATCACGGCGAGGACGATTGCGATGCCGGGAATCGTCGAGATCCACCAGGCAGTTCGCAGGTAGTCCTGGCCCTGGCTGATCTCGTACCCCCACGAGAGCGTCGTCCCGGAGAACCCGAGGTACGACAGCGAACTCTCGAGGAGGATGATCGCGGCGACCTGGATCGTCGCGAGCACGATGATCGGCGTGAGACTGTTCGGCAGGACGTGCTTGCGAAGCACGGTCCAGTTGCTCGCGCCGAGACTCCGTGCGGCTTTCACGTACTCTTCGTTGCGTATCGCAAGCGCCTCACCGCGGGCGACGCGGGCGAACCACACCCAGTTGACGAGTGCAACGACGAGGGTGACGGTCCCGGGTAACACCGCGTATTCGGGCATTCCGTCGGCGAACCCGGCCATGACGATCGGGTCCGGGATGTACTGGACGCTTCTGCCGAACACCCCGATGAGTGCGATTGCGAGGACGAGCGACGGGAACGCGAGCATGATGTCGGCGACCCGCATCATGGAGTCGTCCGTTCGCCCGCCGAAGTAGCCTGCAACCAGACCGAACGGCACGCCAAAGGCAGCCGCCAGCCCGGTTCCGATCAACCCGACGAGCAGTGACGTTCGCGCACCGAACAGCATTCGCGAGTAGACGTCCTGTCCGAGGTTGTTCGTCCCGAGTACGTGCTCAGACGTTGGCTCGACCGTGTGCGGGACGCGTTCACGGCCGTCGTCGCCGTCCTCCCAGGCGTGTGTCTCGTAGTCGAATCCGATCGGTGGATAGGAGCTTCCCTCCTCGTCGAAGTGTCCGGTCTGGCCCGGATGATGTGTTGCGAGTATCGGTGCAAAGGTCGCGACCAGAATGATAACGAGCGCGATCGCGAGTCCGATCTTTGCCATCAGGCTCTGGTCGAACTCCCGCTTCAGGCTCGATTTGAGGCGATCTGAAATCATTCGTCAACCACCCGCGGGTTGAGGTAGGCGTACAGCGAGTCGACCACGATGTTGATCACGACGAACCCGATTCCGATGAAGATGAGCACACCCTGAATAACCGGCCAGTCACCGGCATAGAGGGCGTTTATCAGTCTCGTTCCGAGCCCAGGCCAGTCGAAAACCCACTCGGTGATGACCGCGCCACCGATGAGCGTCCCGAGCTGGAGGCCGAGCACCGTGATGATCGGGATCATCGTATTTCGCAGGACGTGTTTGTATCTGATCAGCACGCTCGGCAGCCCCTTTGCTTCGGTCGCCGTTACGTACGGCTTTCCGAGTTCGTCGACCATCCCACTGCGAGTGAGTCGCGTAATAAGGGCGGTAAAGTACGTTCCGAGCGTGAGTGCGGGCAGCGTCATATGGCGGAACCAGGTGATCAGGTCGTTGAAGTAGCCGGTCGTCACGAGCGCGGTCACGGCTTCGACGAAGCCGACCGGGCGCTCGCTCACCGGGAACAGGCCGAACTGGACCGACATGACGAGAATCAACATGATCCCCAGCCAGAAGTTCGGCGTACTGATCCCGACCAACGAGAACATCGTCGCGCCGTAATCGGACGGCTCGTGGCGTCTGGTTGCGCTGATGACGCCAAGCGGAATCGCGATGACGACCGCGACGATCGTTGCGGCGATTGCTAACTCGAGTGTCGCCGGCACCCGCTCGAGGACCATCACGGTCACGTCGCGGCGGGACTGATACGAGAATCCGAGGTCGCCAACGAGAATGCCCTGCAGGTAGTCTATGTACTGGACGTATATCGGCTCGTCCAGTCCCATATCCTGGCGGACCTGTTCCCGTATTTCGGGCGACGTCGCCGGATCGACGACCAGATCGACGGGATCACCCGGTGCGACGGCCCGGAGGCCGAATGTTATCGTGACGACTCCCCAGATAACGAAAATGCCCTGTAAGGTTCGTTTAATAAGGAATTTGGCAAGAGACATCGACTATGTGTGCGTACGAGTCGTTTAAAGATAGCTCGTCTGTTATGTGTTGTGTATTCGAAATCGGTAACGCAGTTGGATGGTCCCCGGCAGTTACCGACTCATTTCGTCGAGGAAGATGCTCTCGTCGGCGCGTGGCTCCCAGTCGACGTCAGAGCGAATACCGTAGATGCTCTCTTCGCGGTGGAGGTAGACCCACGGTGCTGCCTCGTGCAGCTCTTCGTTGACCTCCTGCAGGTGCTCTTCGCGCTCGTCGGGGTCATCGATGCTCTGGCTCTCGAGGATCATTTCCTCGATATCCTCGTCGATGAAGTTGTACGACGCCTGTCCTTCGACGAACCACGGCGTGAGTCCGTAGTCCGAGTCGTAGGTCGGGTTCCCCCAACCGATGAGGAAGAAGTTCGGCGACGTCGACGGGTCACCGTCGAGCGAAACCTCGGTGAGGCTCTCGAAGTCGATGATCTGGAAGTCACAGGAGACGTTATCCAGCTGGTCGATCTGCTGGGCTGCCGTCTCCGCGACCTCGGTGTCGTTGAGGTAGCGTCCCTCGGGTGACTCGAGTGTGATCTCGACGTCCTCGTAGCCGCTCTCCTCGACGAGTGCCTCGGCCTCCTCGGGGTCGTGCGGGTACGGGTCCAGCTCGTCGTTGTAGCCGAAGACACCCTCCGGGACGGGCTGGGAGCTTGGCGCACCGAAGCCGTCGAGCACGTTGTCGATGATAGAATCGACGTCGACAGCGTAGTTCATTGCCTGGCGGAACTCCTGGCTGTCGAACGGTTCGTCGTCGTTCGGCATGACCAGGAAGATGTTCCGGAGGCTGGTGACCGTCCGAATTTCGGCGTCGTCGATCTCGTCGATCCCTGCAGTGTCCGTCGGCGGGACGTTGACGATCAGGTCGCTTTCGCCCGTCTCGAGTTCGGAGACTCGCGTGCTCGCCTCGCTTGCTGCACGGTAGCGGACGCGGTCGATATCGGGGACATCGCCCCAGTAGTCGTCGAACGCCGTGTAAATGATGTCCTGATCCGGCGTGTACTCTTCAACCTGGTACGGCCCGGTTCCGTTCAGTTCCTCGTTTGCGGGCTGGTCCTGGTCTTCCATCCACTCCTCGCTGACGACGGTCGCGACGGTGGCGAGGTTGAACTCGACCAGCGACGCCACCGACTCGTGCTCGACGAGCACGGTCGTGTCGTCTTCGGCTTCAGCGCCGGTGACGCCGGGGTAGCGGTCGGCCTGTTCGCTGACGATGCCGACGTCCTCGTCGACGGCACGATTGATCGTGTACGCGACGTCCGAGGCGGTCATCTCCTGGCCCTCGTGGAAGGTCACGTCGTCTCGAACCGTCAGCTCCATCGTGTTGTCGTCGGGATGATCCCACTCATCGACGATTCGTGGCTCGAGTTCACCGTCGTGTGTGATGTCCCAGAGCGGTTCGTACACCTGATCTAAGACGTTGTACGTCGGTGAGTCGTTGTGGTCGTTCGGGTCGACCGTCGTCGCGAACTCCCCCTGCGTGACGACGAACTCGTCGTCGTCATCGCCGTTCGAGTCGTCGATACACCCTGCAATTGCCGCAAGACCAGCAATACTCGTCGCTGCGCCGGTTCGTTGTAGTAGCGTCCGGCGGTCGAGTGAATAATTGGCACCCTGCATACGTTGACTCATGGAAGGGCTGTTATTTATATATACTGGTACGACATCACATAACTCGTGTGGAAGTGTCTCATTTCCCGTGTTATTGCGGACAAACACACATTTTCAGAACACATTCTGGAAGGGGCCACCGACCTCGATTCAGCCCCTGAGGCGTGCCATAAGTTTAAGTGCGACACAGCCCGTACCACGAGTATGGCCGCTCACGGCCGGTCCGCACTGCGGGACCTGTTCGACGAGTCGCCGACGCCTCACATCGCCCACCCCCCGCGGACCCATCACCGAGACTTCTACGTCGCTACCGATGGGTCTTTCCGCCAGTCGGGTGGCGGGCTCGGCGCCGTCATCGAAACGCGCGACGGCACCCGTGTCGCCAGAGTTGCGACCGCGGATACGCCGCCGGACAACAACGTCGCCGAGTACCGAGCACTTCACCTCGGACTTGACGTACTCGCCGCACGCGCGCCGCGAGACGCATCTGTCGGTGTCCTCATCGACCACGACGCGCTGGCGAGCAACGTCAACAACACCATTCTGGCGACGCGCCACCCGGATGGAGAACCCCCACAGCCGGTCTCGATTCCGGCTGCAACGCGCTATCACTGGCGTGGCATCCAGGCACGACTCACCGGCTTCGGCGAGGTTCGTGCCGCCCGGATCGATAGCGACCAGAACCCGGCGCATCCGCTCGCGAACGCGCCCGGACGGTACCAGCACGTCAACAGCGAACCTGACCGCTGTGTCCTCCCGGAGCCGCCACAGTCGGAGCCGTCCCCGACCCAGTTCCCGCCACCGTCCCGTGCAAGCAGAAACAGCGGTGGCGGCGGCAGTCAGGCCTCTGACTGACGACACCGCTGTTACTATCGACTCGCGTGCAAGCCGAACGCATCCGTTCAGACCGCGCACAACCGAACCGCCATCGTTATTTCGACGCTCCAGAGAGTCGTCTCCGATGAGCCTTCGCGTCGCCGTCGCCGCCCCGTTCGTCCAGAACGGCACGAACCGACTCGAGGAGAACGAGTTCGTCGTCGCGCTCTCGCTCGACCGTGACTGGTTCTCGCCTGACCAGTCGAAGCGCCTGATCGACGTGGCGACGCAGGACGGCCTCCTCGAACCCGATGGCAACGAACTCGTCGCCGGGTTCGACCCCACCGAGGTGACGATTCCGGAAGCGTTCGTTCCGGACGAAGATATTCTCACGGAGCGCTCTGCGTTCGAACGCGTCCTCGACGCGCTCGTCGCCGAAGGCATGGCCAAACACGAGGCCGTCGGGGCGATCAACACACTCCAGGGCGAACTCGGCGTCACGATCGAGACGGCAGCAGTGATCTACGCCCGCCGCGAGGGACTCGACGTCGACGACCTGGTTCCGGTTGCACGTTCGGCGCTCGTCCCTGACGCAGACGGAGTGTGAGCTACTCAACAGACAGAAGTCAAGTTGAAAGCCAAACTCAAAGCCAGAAGCCAAAGAGCGTTAACCCCCACACCCAGAACAGCAACCAGAGACTCACTCATGGTCGAGGACCGGATCACCGACGGCACCCGAATCGCACAACTGCTCTCCTCCGAACTCGACGGCCGAGAAGACGGCGGACTCGAGTCCCTCGCCGTCACGAACGCGGACAAGGATGCCGAGCCGACGGCGGATGGAACGCGTGCGTACGATGTGACGATGACTAGAGCTGTGGATACTGCTGCAGACGAGAGCAGTGATGACACCACACAACTCGCCCAGGTGTTCGTCCAGCCGGATCGCGCCCGACTCGAGTTCACCGCTGGACAGGACGGTGCGGCTGAGGCGGCCGCCGATGCCGACCTTCGCGTTCGACCGAAGGCGACGCAGCCGCCGCGAACGCTGGTGTTCGTCGAGAGCGGTGCGGAGGTCAAGCAAGCGACGGATGTCGTGCAGGCAGTTCTCAGCGCTGTCCAGACGACAGACTAGCTGGACAGTGTGCCGGTGATGGCTGCGGTTCGCCGATCGTGAGCTGGACGGCGGGGATCAACTGGACGAACGAGGTTGTATTGGGGGAATTCCCGCCTAGAGCAACCGCTAGTGTCAGTTGCTCGAACCCAACGGGTGCGGATCACTGCTGGTGTTTCCCACCCGAAATCGCCAACCAGGGTATCGCCTTTCGACATTATTACTTTCCTACGCTCGTATCGTTCGAACAGAATGGCTACTGAGGTTGCGCTGACCGTCGATCTCGCTATTATTCTCTTCAGTGCGACACTCGCCGGATTCGTCGCCAAACAGACGGGCCAACCGACGATCATCGCCTACATTCTCGCTGGGGTCGTGATCGGACCCGCGGCACTCGGGATCGTCGAGGTCAGCGAACTGACTGAATTGCTCTCCGAGCTCGGACTGGCGTTCTTGCTGTTCTTGCTCGGGATCAAGATGCGACTCGAGGAGATCCGTCACGTCCTCTCGCCGATCGTCAAGATTTCGATCCCGCAGATGATCGCGGTCTTTCTCGTGGGCGCAGGGCTCGCGTTCGCGCTCAACTTTGGTCCCATCGAGTCGGTGTTGATCGGTCTGGCGGTGATGTACAGTTCGACCGCGGTCGTCATCAAGATGCTCACGGACAAGGACGAGGCGACCTCGCTCCACGGAAAGCTCGATGTCGGTGTCTTGCTCGTGCAGGACGTCGTTGTCGTCATTATCCTGGCCGTCCTCGCGGCTGGACAGCCGGACAGCCTCGCCGAGGTTGCGACGACGCTCGCCGTCGTGCTCGTCCTCGTTGCGCTCGTGACGATTGCGGCGCTCGTCTCCTCGCGAACGGTCTTACCGGTCGTCTTCCGACGGATTGCAGACAACGAGGAAATCTTCTTCCTCGTCGCCATCGCGTGGGCGTTCCTGTTCGTGTTCGTCTCCGATAACATCAACCTGTTTCTCGAGCCCCTGTTCGGGATCACGGCGTACCTTTCGATCGAGATGGGTGCGTTCATGGCCGGCGTGGCCATTGCACAGCTTCCGTACAGCAAGGAGTTACAGGACCGGGTCAACCCGCTGACGGACCTGTTCGTCATGGTGTTCTTCGTCTCGGTCGCGATCGACCTCGAGGCGGCACAGCTCTTTGAGTACGCCCCGGAGGCCATCATCGCTGCTCTGGTGTTGATGCCCGTGAAGTTCCTCATCTTCTTCTCACTACTCGACTGGCAGGGCTTTGGCTCCGAGACGACGTTCCTCGGCAGCATCAACATGATCCAGGTCAGCGAGTTCGGGATCATCGTCACCGCTGTCGCTGTCGAGGGTGGCTTCATCGAGCCCGAAATCCTCGGCTTCATGACGCTGCTTGCGATCTTCACGATGGCCGTCTCCGTATACCTCATCGAGTTCAGCCACCAGCTATTCGAGCGCTTCGAGCCGACGATCACGCGGTTTACGAGCGAGGGCGACTTCGAAGGCGGCAAACAGGAGTATCGTGATCACGCGGTCGTCATCGGCTACGACAAGGTGACCCGAAACGCCCTCCCGTTGATTGCGGCCCACTACGACGACGTCGTCGTCATCGATCGAACGGTCGAACACATCAAGACGCTCGAGGCGAAAGGATACGACGCCGTCTACGGCGACTTCCGCAACGCGACGATTCGGAAGGATGTCGCCGTCTCGAAGGCCGACTTCGTCCTCTCGTCGTCGGTCGACCCGGCGGTAAACTCGGTGTTACTCGAGTCGGTCGACGAGAAGGCGACGGTTCTTGTCGAAGCAGAGCGCCTCGAAGACGCGCGTCTGCTCTACGAAAGCGGTGTTCACTGTGTGCTCATGACTCCATATCTCGCGGCCGACAAACTTGGAGAGTATCTGGAGACGTACCTCGAAGAGGGTAGCGACGACGAACTCGAGGCGGCACTCGAGTCGGATTTCGAGCTGTTAGAGAGTGCTGAGCCGTTCCCGGGGGTTGGTGGTGTTGGAACTGGAACCGGAACTGGAACTGGAACTGGAACTGGAACTGGTTCTGGTTCTGGTTCTGGTTCTGGTTCTGGTACTGGTCCTGGAACTGACGATTGCAATGACAGTGGCAGCGGAGGTGGTCTCGATGAGTGATCTGCTCACCGCCGTCTCGATCATGTTCATCGTCGCCGGCCCGTTCTTGCTCGTGGCCAATCGGTACAACCTGCCGACGGTGCCATTTTTCCTCCTCGCAGGCATCGCCGCCGGCTTCGGGCTGGATGCGTTCGGTATCCCTGACGAGCTCACTCTCGAAATCGCCCAGTACGGTATCGCGTTGCTCGTCTTTTCCTTCGGTGTCGGTATCGATATCTCCGCCGTTCGCTCGGTAATCTGGGACAGTGAACTCGCCGCGCTTGCCCAGATCCTCGTCGTCGGTTCAGTCGGGTACGCACTGAGCGTTGCACTCGGTGTTGCACCCAGTGAGGCGATCTACGTCGGCATTGCGGCGGCGCTCTCGTCGACGATCGTCGGACGTGGGCTGGTACAAACGGGCATCCAGTCGCGCCTCGTCCGCGGTCGGCTTTCGAACTCGATCCAGTTCGTTCAGGATCTGTTCGCGATCCTGCTCGTGCTCGTCCTCGGAACCGGACTCGGCACAGGAACGGCCGAGGCCGGTCCGGTCGTGATGGCCGTCGGATACGGGTTCGCGCTGATCGCGGCCGCCTTCCTCGTCAATCGGTATCTGTTCGACGCCATCGGCCGACTCGCTGGCGACTCGGACGAACTCATGATTCTCGGCGTGGTCTCGCTGCTCGCGGCGTTCGTCGGCGCAGCCCAGTCTGCCAACATCTCGATTATCGTCGGTGCGTTCGCCGCCGGCCTCGCGGTCCGACACGATCCAATCGAGTATCTCGGCCTGTTCAACGGACTCGAGTCGGTTCGGGATTTCTTCGTCGCGATTTTCTTCGTGACGGTCGGTGCCCTCATTACGTTCCCGTTCGTCGAAGCCGGCTGGGACGAATCCGTCGGCAAACTCCTCATCGCGGGTGGGCTCGTCGTGTTGACGGCGGTCGTGAAGCCGGCAATCACGACGGCAGTCTTGCTCTTCAGAGGCTACGAGCGACGAACGGCGACGCTTACCGCCCTCAGCATCGATCAGGTCAGTGAGTTCGCGCTGATCATCGCAATCCAGGCGCTGTTGCTGGAGCA
This sequence comes from Natrialba magadii ATCC 43099, assembly GCF_000025625.1. Classification (NCBI taxonomy): domain Archaea; kingdom Methanobacteriati; phylum Methanobacteriota; class Halobacteria; order Halobacteriales; family Natrialbaceae; genus Natrialba; species Natrialba magadii. Next base: position 204,380 of record NC_013922.1, read on the forward strand.
AATCTCTGAGACGCTGTTCGACGCGATTATCCTCGCCGCTGCGGTGACGATGGTCACCTCGAGTCTGAGCCAGCGCTACGACGAACAGATCTACCGTGCGCTCGTAAAGCGGGGACTCCTTCCGAGTGCACACGGCAAAATCGACGCGTGGAGCAACGTCCCAGATGAGCTCTCCGATCACGTCATCATCGTTGGCTACGGTCGCCAGGGCAAGCGGCTGGCCCAGACCTGTGACGACCTCGACCAGCCATATGTCGTCGTGGAGAACGATCCGGCCCGCCGGGAGACGGTCGCGGCGGAGTCTGACGCCGTGGTCGTCGGCGATGCGATGGAAGACTACACCTGGGAGAAAGCGAACGTCGACGATGCCCGAATCATCCTCTCGACGGTCGCGTCAGCGCCAGTCTCCAGACGATTGCTTTCCTACAATTTCGACGCCGACATCGTGTTGCGAGCAAGTGACCAGTCGGAGGCACGGGCCCTGCTTGAGGCGGGTGCCCTCTACGTCAGCGTCTCGGAACTGCTCGCTGGCCAGCAACTCGCCGAACACGTCGAGGCGCTCCTCGAGGGCGACCTGACCGCCGCGGACCTTCGCGAGGAACGGCAGGCGGATCTGGCGTTGCGTGCAGACGTGATTCAGCACCACCTCCAGTAGCGGTAACGGGACTGTATCGATAGCGACATTCCTTCTATCAAAACCACAGCAAGGTTCAGATGTCGGACCTGCCGTCGGATTCGGATTCTGTCTTCGTCTGCTCAGATGCGCTCGTTGCGACTCGCGAATCCGTAGCGCTCGAGTGTCTCGAACATCTCGAGGTGCTGTTGTCTGATTGCATCGGCGTCAATGTCGTCTGCTTCGACGGCGTCGACAATTTCGTCCAGTTGGTCGCCGGCGAGGACGTTGGGGACGCTCACGTAGGTCGCGCCGTCGTCGAGCAATTCACGCGCTTCAGCGGAGGTGCCAGCGCGGAGGATCACGTCGGCGTCGGTGTCGATATCGAGGACTGCCTCGGAGACGAGGCTGTGATCGATAGTCGAGACCACGAGCGAGGCGTCTTCGACGGCGGCCTTCTCCCAGGGATAGACAGACAGCGCGTCGCCGAAGACGTAGTTGCGACACTCCGTTTGCATATCGTCCCAGAGGACGGGATCGTTCTCGATGACGACATAGTCGATGTCGCGTCGTTCGCAGGTTTCGACGAGTCGGCGTCCCTGTCGGCCGTAGCCGACGATGACGATGTGGTTGGTTAGCCCCTCGGAGACGTCGCTTCGGTCGTCGATCTTTCTGGTCTGGCGGCCCGCGACGACCCGTTCGACGATCGACCGATAGACCGGCTCCTCGTACCGTCTGACGACCGACGTAAGGATCATCGTCGCCGCCGCAGCGAGGATGATTCCCTCGAACAGCGTCTCAGAGATGGCCCCGAGTAACAGCGCCTCGATCACGATGACGAGCGAGAGTTCACTCACCTGATTGAGACTCGAACTCGAGAGGAACGCGGTTCGGACGTCGTACCCCTCGAAGACGAACGCGAGCGTCATCACGAGCGGATTGACGAAGAGGACGAGCGCGGTGAGCGTGGCCCCGATGACGAACACGTCGAAGCTCGGAATCGTGACGAGCGAGCCGAGCGTGACGAAGAAGATGGCGACGAAGAAGTCACGGATGGAGGCAATACCGTTGCGGACACCGAGCGAGGAGACGTCGTCGCTGCGGATCGCGATGCCGGCGGCGAACGCGCCAACGACGGCCGAGAGACCGGCGAGTTCGGCACCGGCGAGGAAGGCGATGAGGATGGAGATACTCCCCATCATGACGAGTTCGTCGGAGTCACCGGCAAGGCGAACGAGCCACGGGAAGCCGTGACGATAGACGAGCATCGAGGCGAGCAACAGGAGGACGGCGAAGCCGATCTGCGAGGTGACGAGCGTCGTCGTGTACTGGTCTGCAGAGAGGATAACGATCAGTCCGATCGCGAGCAGGTCGTCGAAGAAGTGCACCGACGAGGCGAGTCGGCCGTGGACGAGGTTGTTCCGAATTTCCTGTTCGAGCACCTCGGAGCCGACCATCGTCGAACTGAGCGTCGCCGCAATCGCGAAGTAGACGGCGTTCTCGGTGCCGAATCCGAACAGCGTGGCGACGACGAACGCGATCGGCCCCACGACGATCAGCTGCGTACCAGCAGCCGTTTCTGCGTCCCGAAGCACCCCCTGCACCGAGCTGAAATCGAACCGGTACCCGAACGTGAACACGAGGAACGCGATTCCCCACTGTGCGAGATCGAGTAACTGGTCCTGGGCGACGAGTTCGCCGGCCCCGATGACGAACCCCGCGAGCAGGTAGAACGGTACCGGCGACAGCGACAGCTGATTCGCAATCAACAAGAACAAGCCGGCCGCGATGAACACGATCGCAAGCGAGGTGATCAGATCAGTCATCGTCATCACCTCCCTGCTGGCGAGACGGGTCCGACGGTGCAGACTGTGCCCCGTCTCCGCGTTCGATACGGACGATGTCGTCCGCGATCGACCGCTCGAACGCCTCCCGGTCAGTGACGTACTGTTCGATGTACTCGCTCAGCCGTTCTGCAGTCAGGTACGTACTCATGATGACGTATGCTGCACCCCGGTCGTAGAGTTCGCGCGCGTCGTCGATTCGCTCCGCCTCGACGAAGACCGTCGCGTCGTCCGGTGCCTCCTCGAGTAGCGCCTTGTTCACTTCGGGTTGCACAGTCGAACTCAAGACGAAGGCAGCGTCCTTGAGGTTCGCCTCCTTGCGGATCTCGCCGTGGCGGAAGTCGCCGTAGATGTAGTCGTACTGGCCCTCCGCTTCCAGCGCTTCGATGTGATCCGTCTGCCGGTCGATGATGACGACATCGCCGTACTCGTCTTCGAGTCTCGGCAGCACGCGCTCAGTGATTTCGTCGTAGCCGATCGCGATGACGTGATCCGAGTGGGACTCGAGTTCGACGTCGTCCTTGTCTTCGGATTCGAACCGTTCGAACCAGGGCTGAACGCGGTCGTAGATGGTGTGGTTGTAGCTGATGATGTACGTCGAGAGGCTCATCGTCAGCAGTGCCATCAGGCTGAGGTAGCCGAGCACGTCGGTTTCGATGAACTCCTGTTGTACTGCGAGCGCACCGACGACCAGCGAGAACTCGCTGACCTGGACCATGTTGATCGAGCCGAGGAACGACGTTTCGACGCTGAATCCCTCGCGGTCGATCAGGTAGAACATGATCCAGAAGTTGCCGACCATCAGGATTGCGGAGGCAATGATCGCTTCGAGCCAGTAGGCGGTCAGGTCGTCCGCCGCGAGCTGCAGGCCGATACTCGCGAAGAAGACGAGGATGAAGAAGTCCGTGATCGGCGTGATCCGGTCCTCGAGTTCCTTGCTGTACGGCAACTGAGCGATACTGATCCCGGCGAGGAACGCGCCGACCTCGAGCGAGAGATCGAACTGCTCGGAGATCGCAATGAAGAAGAACGCCCACGCGATGGCGACGATGAGGAAGACGTCCTTGTTGTCCGCAATGCGTCGGAACAGCCGCGGAAGCAAATAACGCGAGGAGGCGATGGAGAAGATCCCGATGAAGGTCATCATGACGGCGATAACACCGAGTGTGGTTGCGATTTCGCTCGCGCTACCGAGTTCGTCAGCGCCGAGCAGTGCGAGCACGACGACGAGGTAGATGTCCTGGACGATGAGCACCCCGACGTCAATCTTCCCCGGGAGCGAGGTGATCTCGTCCTTGTCGGTGAGGATCTTGACGATGATCGGCGTCGCGCCGAAGACGGTCGCCAGTGCGATGATGACGATTTCGGTCGGATCGAAGCCGAGCGCCCAGGCGACGCCGAGTGCGAGCGCCGTCTGGAGGATCGTTTGCCAGACGGCAATGTTGACGATCGGGCGTAAGATTTCCCGAATGTCGTCGAATCGCATCTTCATCCCGAGCAAGAACAGCAGGAAGCCAAGCCCGAGTTCGGCCATGAGTTCGACGAGTCCCTCCTCGGTGACGATGTCGAACATCACGGGGCCGAGAATGAGCCCGGTTAGAATGTACGCGATGATCGTCGGTTGCCCAAACTGCCGGGCGATGACGCCGATCGTTGTCGCCGTCACTACAATAATTGCAAAGTCGGCAGCGAGGGCGATTTCACTCATCAAAAATCCAGCTCGGATACTCTTTCGTGTATCCGACCTTTATGCGTTTTCGTCCGTTGTCACTGGCCCTTCCGCCATTCTTGGCAAATATTGCAGTCGGACGTGTCCTCCCACTCCGACAGCGTCCCACGTGTCCCCTACCCCGACCCTCTCTCAGCCCGATCTCGACCGCGTCCCCGCTCTACCAATTCCTCGCGCGAAATCTCCCCCTCGAGAACCGCCACAAGGTCGTCACCGACCCGTTCGGCCGCGAGCACGTCCGGATAGATGACGCCGCTCGCCCCACGCTCGCTACACTCAGCCGCCTGTTCAGTCGTGTCGACACGGACGATGCGCGGCACGTCCGTCTCGAGTCCGGCCACCGCTTCGGCCCGTGCCCGCCGCGGTGTGAGCGCAACGACGAGCGCAGCCTCCTCGAGCCGAGCCTGTTTCCAGACCTGTTCGTTCAACACGTCGCCGTAGACGTAGTTCTCGCAGGCCGCCTGGATCTCGTCGTACAGCGCCGGATTGTCCTCGATGATGAGCAGTGGTCGCTCTCGCTCGCGGGCCGTACTCGAGTCCACCAGTTCGCGCCCGCCGTGTTCGAAGTCGACGACGATGATGTGATCCGAGAGGTCGTCGGCGACCGACGTTCGGGTCCCGACCGATTCGCCGAGCGCGCTGATGACGCCGCGCTCGCGGAGCCAGCGGTTGATCGACTCGGCGTGTCGACCGGTGTACGTTGCCAGCAGCATCGAGAGCGTGGCTGCGAGGACGATCGCCTCGAAGACGGGGGCGGCGATCTGCTCCGCTGCCAGCGCCTCGATCGCGATGAAGAGGCTGAAGATGCTCACCTGGTCGAGCGTGAGGCCGGTCAGCACGGCCGTGCGGCCGTCGAAGCCGGCCCGAAGAAGCAACGCGGCCGCAAGCAGCGGGTTAAGAACGACGATGGCGACCAGGAGGACGAGCGTGTAGCCGATCGACTCGAGTCCCGGCAGTGTCAGCAACGCGCCGAGCGTGACGAAGAAGATCGGCGAGAAGAAGTCCTCGAGATCGTCGACGGTGTCGACGAGTTCGAGTGAGTGTGGGTAGTCGTCGGCGACGGCGATACCGGCGGCGAACGCGCCGACGACGATCGAGAGGTTCGCCGCCTCGGCGAGGGCGATGAAGCCGACGACGAAGGCGATGCCGACGAGCATCATCACTTCTGAGTCGCCCCGAAGGCGGGCCGTCAGCCGGTGGAAGACGGCGTACCGGATGATGAGTGCGAGCGCGAGAATGCCGCCAGCGACGGCGAACTGTTCGATGGCGGGCGTTGCCGCGTAGACGAACGCGCTCAGCGAGAGGACGATGAGCACGCCAAGTACGTCCTCCGTGAAGTGGATCGACTCGGCGAGTCTGGCGTACGTCGGCCGGGTGTCGGCCGCGCTGTCGAGATAGCTGGTCGCGACGAGCGACGAACTCAGTGCGGCGGCGACGCCGAGGTAGACGGCGTTGATCGCGTCGAGGCCGAACACGAGTCCCGCGCCGACAGCCAGACCGCCGACGACCGCGACCTGGAGGATACTGACGGCGACGCTGATTCGACCCGTCGAACGGACGGCCTCGAGATCGACGTGGATCCCGAACAGGAACACGAGGAAGGCGACGCCCCACTGAGCGAGGTCGAGCAACTGCGTCTCATCGATGACGACGCCGACGAGGATGCCGGCGAGCAGGTAGAACGGAATCACCGGCAACGATCGCTGTGCGGCGACGACCAGGAGCACTGCCGCGATACCGAAGATGAGCGTCAGCGCGAACAGGACGTCATACATCGGTCTCACCCCCGTTTTCGTCGTTTCGCCGATCCCGGTCGTCGTCGCGGTGGCGGGTTCGATCCCGGCCGCCGTCGCGACTGGCAGCAGTCGGCTCGACCGACTCGTTCGCCCGTAGGGTTTCGCTTCGCGCTCGCTCCGACAGTTCTGCCAGCCGCTGGTCGAACGCTTCGCGGTCGTCGAACGTTGCGAGCAACTCGGCGAGTTCAGTGCCGACGAGCCCAGCGGTCTCGACGACGTAGTCCGCACCGTCGTCGCGAAGCCGTTGTGCTGACTCCTCGGTGGTCGCTCGCACGATCGAGATCGTCTCGGGCGTCTCCTCGACCAGCCGCCGGTTGACGTCGTCCCGCGTAGCGACGCTTACGAGCACGTCCGCCTCGGCGACGTTCGCCTCCTGTCTGATCTCGCCGTGTCTGGCGTTCCCGAAGATGAACTCGTGGTCGCCTTCGGCAAGTTCCTCGACGTACTCCGCGCCGTCCTCGACGACGACCACGTCTTCGACGGTATCCTCGAGTAGCGTCGCGAGTTCTGCGGTGAATCGGTTGTAGCCGACGATGACGGCGTGGTCCTCGTACTCCACGGGAGCAGCTTCGATGGTGTCCTCACGCTCGAACCGCGAAAGGTACGGCTCGACTCGCGCGAAGATCTCTCGGTTGTAGCGAACGTAATACGTCGAAATCGGCATCGTCACCAGCGCCATCAGGCTGAGAAAGCCGAGGATCCCCTCCTCGACGAATCCCTCGTTGACCGCGAGCGCCCCGAGGACGACGGAGAACTCGCTCACCTGCAACATCGAGATGGTGCCGAGGAACGACGTTTCCATGTCGAAGCGCTGGCTGTAGAACAGCCCGAAGACGATGGCGAAGTTGATCACGAGCAGCGCCGCACACGCGAGCAGTGCCTCCTGCCAGTAGGCGAGCAACTGGCCGCGCTCCATCTGTAACGCGATGCTCGCGAAGAAGACGGCGATGAAGAAGTTCGTCGCCGGTCGCATCCGCTCTTTGAGTTCCGTGCTGTAGGGAAGCTGTGCCAGCGAGAGGCCCGCGATGAACGCGCCCAGTTCGACTGACAACTCGAGTGCCTCCGCGGCGAAGATGAAGACGAACGCCCAGGCGATGCCGACGGTGAACAGCGTGCTCTTGTTTGCGGCACTCGCCCGCAGTAATGACGGAAGGACGTACTTGCTGGCGGCATAGGCGACGAGGCCGATGAGGGCCATCAGGATGAGCACCCGGCCGATGCTCGTAGCGATTTCGGCGGTATCGTCGACGGTGCCGACGGCGAGAATCGCGAGCGCCAGCACGAGGTAGATGTCCTGGAAGATGAGGATGCCGACGTCTGCCTTGCCGTACAGCGTCTTGAGGTCGCCCTTGTCGCCGAGCACCTTGACGATGATCGGCGTCGCGCCGAACGTCGTGGCGAGTGCGAGCATCAGCGATTGAAAGAGTGTGAACTCGAGGGCGAGTGCGACTGCGGTCGAGGCGATTGCCTGCAACACCGCCTGGCCGACAGCGATTACGCCGACGGGGCGCATGATCTCCTTGATGTCGTCGAATCGCATCTCGATCCCAAGCAAGAACAGCAGGAAGCCAAGCCCGAGTTCGGAGAGGATCTCGATCAGCTGGTCCTCCCCGACGATGCCGAGCCCGATCGGTCCGACGACGACACCGGTCAGGATGTACGCGACGATCGTGGGCTGGCCGGTCAGCCTGGCGACGTAGCTGAGAACGGCGGCGGCGACGATGAGCAACGCGAAGTCCGTTGCGAGTGCGATTCCTCCGAGCGACATGATCGGTATCGAGAGCTGGTGTCAGTGTGTGGCCGGTGGCTGGTGGCCGGTAGTCGGTGGCCGGTAGCCAGGACCTCGTGCAACCGACCGAGGCAATTCCACCCGACTCGAGTCGACCCAACTCGATCTGACCACTTCGTCCCGGTCTGAACGCACCGACACCGGTACCTGCACACACCTGGTCACTGTCCATACCACACGACCGGAACGGCCGAATTGACGGTCCAGGATACCTCGTCCCACCAGAAAAGGGTTCGCGCTGCACACCAGCTGTAGGCCGTGATTTACTCCGCCAGTCTGCCTGTCAGCCGTCCAATTGAATGTTAGTGTTACTCGAGTAACCCCTCGACTAGCAACTCCGCCGACGCGAGGTTGGTCGCGAGGGCAACGTCGTGGACGTCACAGATGCGCAGCAGTGCCGAGATGTCGGGTTCGTGGGGCTGGGCGCGAAGCGGGTCGCGCAGGAAGACGATGCCGTCGAGTTCGTCCGCGGCGACTTCGGCACCGATCATCAGGTCGCCGCCGTAGGGGCCGGACTCCTTGCGTTCGACCTCGAGGTCAGTCTCCTCCTGCAGCCGCTTGCCCGTCGTGCCGGTCGCGACGAGGTCGCAGTCGGTGAGCGTCGACTCGTGACGCGTCGCGAACTCGATCAGTGCGGGTTTCTTTTCGTCGTGCGCGATTAGTGCAATGCGGCCCATACGGCGTGGTCGACGGCCCAACGGGTAAGTCGTCGACTCGCATGTGAGCGGTCCGGGCAGGTGTGACTGGCTCGGCGTGATGTGGGAGAGCCGCGTGCGTCGAACGCGGGGACGGCAACGATGGAGGCGAACGTTTTTCCGCACGGGCTGTCCGGCTTTCGCTATGCCAGCGCCATCACCACCATCATCCTCGCCATCGACGCCAGCTGATGCGCCGTCCTCCCAGCCCGAAGCCCACCACGTCGGCATCACCGTCGACGACCTCGACACCGTCCTCCCGTTCTACCGCGATGTTCTCGGTCTCTCGGTCGTCGACGAGTTCAGTGTCGCCGGCGACGAACTCGCCACCGCCATCGACGTCGCGGACGCGAGCGGCACGTTCGTCCACCTCGAAGGCCAAGATGGGAACGGCTCCCGCATCGAACTCGTCTCGTTCGAACCCGCCGCTCGAGACGCACCGGCAGCAGGGCTCAACCAGCCCGGCGCGACCCACATCGGCCTTCAGGTCGGCGATCTCGACTCGTTCTACGCAAATCTGGACGACGAGGTCACGACACTGAGCGAGCCCCGAACGACCGACAGCGGAACGACGATTCTCTTCTTGCGCGATCCGGAGGGGAATCTCGTCGAAGTACTCGAGTCCTGAGCAACAATGACCGTGGCCGGTAGCCGAGTCTCGATCACCAAACACAGAGACAGCCACTGGGACCCAGGAGAGAGCCTAAGCAGACAGCGCGTTACTCACGTTCGAACGTCGACCGGACCTGTTCGACGTCGGTCTCACAGGAGGGACAGGTTTCCTTCTCCTCGGCGATGTAGACCGACTTGCACGTCGAACACTGGAACAGATTGCCGCTCGCGCCGGTTCTCGAGTTGGCGGCCGACTCTGCTTCCGGCGACGGCGTCTCGGCGGCGTCGGTGCCGCCGAACAATGACCTGAGTCCGAGGCTGGCCCCGCTGTCAGTGTCGGACTGCGTCGTCCCGCCTGCACGCGCCGAGAGTTGCGTGCTGGTACTGGGGCTCGTTCTGCGCCGAAGTGTCGACTGTACGTGGTCACGAACGCGGCCGAACTGCAACAGTGGCTTCATCTTCCGACGAATGTCCATACACGGTGTATGTAGCATCACGCGGAAGTAGATGCTGTCTAAAATATTTGGTGGCCACCTATGTTGGGTGTTCACCCCTTTCACAGAGATTCGCTGTCGGTCGTCGTGCGCGCTCACCGCGCTCCGGCCGGATAGGAAGCTTTTCGACCCTCGCGGCGGGAGTCGCCTGCATGAACTTCTTCGACCGCCTGCACGACCGCATCCGCACGGTCGACAGCGTCGTCAGCGTCGGCCTCGATCCAGACCTGTCTCGCATTCCCGATCACCTCGCCGAGTACGACCTCCCGCGATGGGCGTTCAATCGCCGGATCATCGACGCGACCCACGAACACGCCGCGGTCTACAAACCGAACGCCGCCTTCTACGAGGACCCCGACGGCTGGGCCGCACTCGAGGAGACCGTCGCCTACGCCCATGGCAAGGGCGTGCCCGTTCTGCTCGACGCCAAGCGCGCGGATATCGGGAATACGACCCGCCAGTACGCTCAGATTCTCGAGAAGGTCGACGCGATCACGGTCAACCCCTACATGGGCCGGGACTCCCTGCAGCCGTTCCTCGCCGACGAGGAGTCGGGTGTCTTCATCCTCTGTCGCACGTCGAATCCCGGCGGCGCGGACATCCAGGATCTCGAACTCGAGTCCGGCGAGCCAGTGTACGAACGCGTCGCCGCGCTGGCGGATCTCTGGAACGAGAACGACAACGTCGGCCTCGTCGTCGGCGCGACGAAACCCGAGGAACTCGAAGAGCTCCGCGAGCAGGTGCCCGACCTGCCGTTCCTCGTCCCCGGCGTGGGCGCGCAGGGCGGCGACGCCGAGGCGGCCGTCGAGTTCGGACTGGCGAACGGCGTCGGGCTGGTGAACTCCTCGCGCGGTATCATTTTTGCGGGTGAAAATAGCGAGGCGCAAAGCGCCTCGAACAGTCGAGCGGCGGAGCCGCGAGACAACGATGGCGAGGAGTTCGCCACGGCGAGCGGTCAGGCGGCAAAGCGACTCAAGAAGCGGCTCAATCAGTACCGGGACTGAGCGACGACCTATTCAGTACAGCGGTCTTTCTACACCTCTCCACTCCAACCCAACTGTAGCGCTCACTCGTTCTGAGTCGTACTCGAGTTCGAGTCCGGGTTCGAGTCTGCGTCCGATTCCACGCCACCACAGTCTGACTCGACGACTCGACCGATCACACGCCCGTCGCGTACTCGATCCGTAATCTCGACCACAACGTCGACCTCGACCGGAACAGTGCCCGCCTCCGACTCCGCAGGCAGTTTCTCAGCACCGATCTCGTCACGCGAAACGACGATCGGAAGCGGGCTGGACTCGAGTGGATGGGGAGCGACGAACTCTCCGTCGCGCTCCTCGAGGGTGACGCAGAATCGCTTGCCGACGCCGACGGCGGACTCGAGTTGGTTTCGGATTGAGGTCACGGATGCGAGTCCTCAGAAGCGGTGAACATCGACATCGTCCGAGTTTGGGTCCTTGCCTGGCTGGGCCTGTGCGGCACAGTCAGCACAGAGGCTCAGGCGTCGCTCGTAGTGCTGTTCGCAGGCGAGCGTTCCACAGTTGTCACAGCGCTCCTGGGCCGGGCGCGATTCGCAGATCTGACAGAGGCCGCTGACGCTCATACGGACAGTAGGGGTTCGAGCATCTTGAAACTGGAGCCGGCGTCATCCCTCTATGTGTGGCAATTGGTAACCAGGGACGAGAAAGCTTTTGGCGTGTGGCCCGCTACCGGTTGGTATGAGCCGTGACCGGGCTCTTCTCGAGCGAGCCCTGGACCGTGGCGAACAGGACGGTGGCAGCGTCGAATTCAAGGAACGGCTTTCACGTGACGTTCATCTCGAGAGTGGGCGACGCGAGAGCCTGGCGGCCCAGCTTCGACACCGATTGCTCTCCGGTGACGGAGAGGCGACGTACGTCGTCGGCGTGACGGACGATGGCGGACTCGCCGGGGTCAATCCCACTACCTTCTCCGAGACGATGGATGTTCTCTCGTTGCTCGCCGAGGAGGCTGACGCTCACATCGACGATGTCCAGACCTGGGGCATTAATCAGGGACTCGTCGGCGTCGCGACGATCAACGAAGGCAGCGTCCTCGAGACGGACGACGAACACGTCGTCGTCGGTACGGCGGGGCACGTCGACCACGGCAAAAGTACGCTCGTGGGCTCACTCGTCACCGGAAACCCGGACGACGGTGACGGGGCGACGCGATCGTATCTCGACGTCCAGCCCCACGAAGTCGAGCGTGGGCTCTCGGCGGACCTCTCCTACGCAGTCTACGGCTTCGACGAGGACGGTCCCGTCCGCGTTCGCAACCCGAACCGGAAGGCAGACCGCGCAGGCGTGGTCGAAGAGGCGGATCGGCTGGTCTCGTTCGTCGACACCGTCGGCCACGAGCCGTGGCTCCGAACGACGATTCGCGGCCTCGTCGGGCAGAAACTCGACTACGGACTGCTGGTCGTCGCCGCCGATGACGGACCGACCCGAACGACTCGAGAGCATCTTGGCGTCCTGCTCGCGACCGAACTCCCGACGATCGTCGCAATTACGAAAACTGACGCGGTCAGCGACGAACGCGTCGAGGACGTCGAACGCGAAGTCGAGAGACTCCTTCGGGAGGTCGAAAAGTCACCGCTTCGCGTCGCCCGCCACGGCGTCGACACCGCACTCGAGGAGATCGGCGAACGCGTCGTTCCGATCGTCGAGACCAGCGCGATCACGATGGACGGCCTCGACACGCTCGACGAACTCTTCGACCATCTCCCCAAGACCTCACAGGACACCGGCGAGTTCCGGATGTACGTCGACCGCAGCTACTCGGTGACCGGCGTCGGCGCGGTCGCCTCGGGAACTGTCAAGTCCGGCGAGGTCGAGGCCGGCGACGAACTCCTGATCGGGCCGATGCCGGACGGCCGCTTCCAGGAGGTCGAAGTCCGTTCGATCGAGATGCACTACCACCGGGTCGACCAGGCACAGGCCGGCCGCATCGTCGGCATCGCGCTCAAGGGTATCAAAGAGAGCGCAATCGAACGCGGCATGGTCCTCCTTCCGCGAGACGCCGACCCGGATCCGGTCCGCGAGTTCGAGGCCGAAGTCATGGTGCTCAACCACCCGACCCGGATCGGCGACGGCTACGAACCCGTCGTCCACCTCGAGACGATCGGCGAGGCGGCCGCGTTCCACCCCGACGAAGGCCGACTCCTGCCGGGCGATACGGGCGAAACCACTGTCCGATTCAAGTTCCGCCCGTACCTCGTCGAGGAGGGCCAGAAGTTCGTCTTCCGCGAGGGCCGGAGCAAGGGCGTTGGAACGGTCACTGACGTCCAGCCACTCGAGTAGCACCGCTCGCACACCGCCGGAGCACGCCACTCGCACATACCACCCGCATACACCGCCGGAGCACGCCACTCGCACATACCACCCGCATACACCGCCGGAACACGGTCACCACGGTCCCATCGTTCTGTTCCGACACACTTTTCGACTAGCTGCCACCTCGTTCGGCCATGCTCCCTGACTCCCCGTCGGATCGCCTGTGGTGGGCGATCAGTGAATCGTTCGTCCTCTTTGGTATCTTCCTGTTCTGGGTCGCCGTTACAACTGTCATGACGATCGCGATCAGGATCTTCTTTCTCCCGTTCGAACTGCTCGGATTCGTCGCGTCTCCTGCACCCGCGTTTGTCCAACCGATAACCGGTTTCTGGAGTCTTGTCGTTCCGCTGGCGGTGCTCACGTCGTTGCTCTACATCATCGTTCGCGGCGGGACGCTGCTCATCGATTACTACCACGACCATGGCGGCCGACACGACCGTCAGGATCCGCACGACACCCACGATCAGCAACCTCACCAGTCGAAATGAACTACTCGTCCGCGATCCGACCTACTCCCACCGGGTGATCACCGATCACCGACCCACCCAGCGTCACCGCATCCGGGTGCATGAAGAGAATCACATCCTCCGGCATCGAGACATCTGTCCAGAGTTGGCGTTCGAGAAACGGCATTGACTCGACCGCGAGCTCATCAGCCAGTAGCCGGCGCTCGAGTACCCGCCGATTGTTCGGGTGGAGGTAGAACTCACAGGTGGTTGGATCGGTCCGGGACTCGAGTGCGTCGAACAACTGTCGGCAGACGTCGATTACGTCGGGTGCGTCGACGGTGACGAGCGACGGTTCAGGGCCGCCAGTCTCACCGGTCTCGCGGATTTCGTCGACGACGGACTGAAAGTTGATCGCGTGGTTGGTCATCCACTATGACGTGCGTGCCAATCGAGTAAAGTCGGCCGGTCCGAAGTCGAGAGCGATCGCAGACTCACCACGGCGGCGTCGCTAACTCCTCGAGCGATCCCAGCGTATGCGACGGTTCGGGAGTTGGCTGCGGCGGCACGTCGCCGGTCGCTGGTATCCACACCGACCGAAGTCCAGCCGTCCGAGCGCCCGCGACGTCTGACGAGAGCGAGTTCCCGATGTAGACCGCGCGTTCTGGGCTGGACTCGAGTTGTTCCAGTGCGAGGTCGAACGGTTCGGCCGCGGGTTTCGGCGCTGTGTCGTAGCCGGCGCAGACGACGGTCTCGAATCGGTCGTCGAGACCGATCGCCTCGAGTTTCGTCCGCTGCATCTCGGGTGGACCGTTGGTGATCAGGCCGAGTCGGTACTCCGTGGCGAGTTGGTCGACAACCTGCCGTGCCCCTGGCAAGGGTTCGATGCGTTCCTGGTCGCGAAGTTCTTCGAACGCATCCGCGACTGCCTCGCCTGCTGCACGGTCGTGGCCCGCGGCGACGGTCAGGTCGCCGAAACACTGCCGACGAAGGTCGAGAATGTCCGTACTGTCTGCCAGGTAGTCGCGGTAGTGGTCGTAGTACGCGTCGATGTCCCAACACTGCGAGACACCGGCGCGCTCGAACGCCGCCGAGAGCACCTCGTCGCCATCCTGGCTGTAGGTACATAGCGTGTCGTCGAGATCGAAACAGACGACGTCGGTGTCGTACGTCTCAGTCACGGCTGCTGGATTGTCGTTCCACTCGATAAAACGTACTGTCTCCGATCGACTCCACGCTCGACCTCACCGCTACGGCCCAACGGCAGTCGCCCGGTACCTGTGTTCGTCCTCGCTTGCAACCTGCTCTGCGAGTTCGAGTCGCACAGCCCACTCGAGTACCCTCCCCACGCGCTCCCGTTCCACTGGTCGGCGCGAGGCTGCATCGACGCGTTCTGCGACGGTCGCCGCCGACAGCGGTTTGGCAGCAGCGTCGAGCACGTCGAGCACTGTCTGCGCGCCGTGGACACGCTCGCGGAACGCCATCTGGATCGCGGCTAACTCGAGTTTCTGTTCTGTCCGGCGATAGCCTTCCGTTCCGTCAACGGCGAGTTCGAGCGCGCGAAGGAAGGTGAGCCAGGTTGCGGCGTCGTCACGGTCTCGAATCTGCGCGCCTTCCACCCCGTCGGTTCGATCCAGCACCCGTGCACAACAATCCGGCGTGTCTGCCGCCTCGGCCTCCGTGGCCGGAAGGGTGGCGCGGACTGTGGCGATGGACTCGAGTGCGTCCGCAGAACCGTGGGGTGGCTCTGGAATCGGTTTGAATGTGAGGGGCATGTGCTGTGTCGTGTTGCTGTCTCAGTGAGTGAGGTATCAGTGAGTGGGCTGTGTTCGCGCGCGCAGTTGCTCAGAGATCGAACGACTCCGCAACGAGTTCCTCGTCGCGCTCGCCGTGAACGTAGGTTGGGCCCCCGAGCACGTCGATGGTCACCGTCGCGGGCGCGAACAGATCCGAGGGGACCTCCTCGAAGTCCCAGTCGAGGTCGTCGAAGATTTCGCCAAACGGCCGGCCATGCTCGTCAGCGGCCGTCGACGGCACCGAGTCGAAGATGTCCGCGTCCTCGCGAACGGTGATGTGTGCCGAGCCACCGTAGGCGATCGCGTCGTTTGTGCGCGCGATTGCCGTCCGTTCCTCGCCCGGCACGGGGGCGACCGGCGCGCGGCCCGTCGCCGAGACGATATCACGCAGATCGTAGCCCAGTTCGGCGAGCCGGAACGTCGCGAGCTCGGCCGCACGCGCAGCGTTCGTGATACTGCCGGCGAGGCTCGCTGTCGGATAGGCAAGCAGGAAGACGCTGCTCGTCTCGACTTCAGCGAGTTCAGCGACCTGTTCAGACGCCGATTCGGTCGGGTCTTCTTCCGTCTCAACGGCGAGCGCCGTCAGATCGAACGCGTCCGTATAGCCGACGCGGCGGAATTCCTCTTCTTCGGCGACGAGCGCCCGTGCAGGCCCGCTCCCGAGCCCCTCGAAGTCCTCTGTGATGAGCTCCCAGCCGGCCTTCTGCGAACAGAGCAACGAAAGCGCCGGCTGATCGGTCGCGAGCTCGACGTACGGCATCGTCGCCCCACCGAGTTCGCCCAGTTCGTAACTCGGCGTCGCCAGCCCCGCCGTCTGGATCTCCGTCAGCAACAGTCCTGCCTCGATACCGCCGTCGAACTCGAGTCCGAAGTCGAGCACAGTCGACTCGTTGTCGAGATCGTACCCACCGATGTTGAGTTCCTCGGCGTACTCGAGGGCCTCGTCGACCAACTCGATCGCCATTCGGTTGAGACTCTCCATAGGCTACGCTTCAGCGTCCGGCATAAAACAGTTTGCCAGTTTCAGTCTGACTCACGTCAGACAATCGGTGCGAACGGACCCTGTCGTCGCCGACGAGCTGGTGATCAGACCGCCGGCTCGTAGCCAGCGTCGGCGATCGTGTCTGCGATCGTCGACTCGTCGATAGCCGCCTCGTCGTGTTCGACGCGAACCTCGTCTGCCTCGTGGTTCGCCGTCACCGACGAGACGCCTTCGAGTGCCTCGACGGCGTCGATGACGTTCGATTCACAGCCACCGCAGGACATGCCGGTTACCTCGAGTGTCGTCTGTTCCATACGCGCCGTTTGTGCCAGTTCTGGTTGAACCTTGTGCTCACAGCGGTGGTGCAGTTCCGCCGTGCCGTTCGATCCTACTCGCTCTTGCTCGTCGGCTCCCGTCCCAGCTCGGCTGCGACGGTGTCGACCTTTTCGGCGGCGGAAACCTCGCGCGTGCGCTTGTCGTCTATTTTGAGGACAGTACTCACTCGGTCACCGTCGACAGCATCGTGCGCGGCTTGCGCCGCCGCAAAGAGTTCGTCCGTACTCTCGGCTTCGATCACGGTTCCCATCGGATTCGTCTCGTACTCGACATCGTATCCCTCCAGGGCGTCGACTGCCTTCGCGACTTCCGCGGACATGCTGTCTTCGATCACCGGTGCGACGCTCAGGAGTGCGATTACGGTCATTGTCGTCGTGTCGACCCCACGTCCGGTGTCATCCTAAAACCGTTCCCTTGACACCGTGTGAGCACTCACGAGTCTGACTGGAAAGAACGCACCAGAACACCGCCGACGTCTGGACGTCTGGTTTAGTGTCGCGAGTGGGGACGTGGTCGGCCTGCGCTCGCCTCGGACGGCGGGTAGATGATGACGTCACCGTTTGCGTACACGTAGATCTCGTGTTCGAGTGCCGTGAACGCGACGTGGCCGCCGGACCGCTCGGTCCCGTCCGCCTTCGACGCGAAGAGTCGATTGAGCGCGTCGGGATCGACGCTATCGTACAGGGAGAACTCGCCCTGGGAGACGTCGGTGTCCGCAATCGACGAGAGCGCGTGAACAATCGTCGTCGTGATTAACGCGGTGCCGTCGGGGTCGTGCTGGAAGACGTACCGGTCGTTCGTCTGGTCGTACTGGAGATCGGCCGCGCCGTCTGCGGGTGAACATTCCGTTTGCATAGGAGAACTGGTGCGGTCGTCTACTCCCTCGTATCCTGTTCTGGCATAAAACTCGCTCGGTCGTGATATTGGTTGTCATCCCTGACGAAGTGCGCGCCTGACTGGTTTGTCTTCGTGGCCCTCTCGGCGATGCGTGTTGCTGGCTTTGCCGTACCGTACTCGAGTCGGTTCCGGACTGAGCAGAGGGTAGAAACGGAACCCACAGCCGGTTTAGATGGCGTACGTTCCGACAGTTGGACGAGCGGATTCCGTCAGCATACTGCGCTGGCTGGGATTTGAACCACGGATAGACGGTCGTCTCACTCCGTTCGACGCTGCGACTATCCTGATTCAACTCCAAGAACGATTTCTCCGAACACGAGTACTCGCACTGCTACGCAGTGCTCGTGATGTTGTGTTCGGAGAAATGCGCTGGCTGGGATTTGAACAACGCGAAGACAGTCCTGCTCGCTCACTCCGTTCGCTATGCGGGCTGTGACTTCTCTCGTTCAAATCCAGAGCGACCTCACGGCTCACGGGTGACGAGCACACGCTACGCGGTGCTCGTCGAAATTGTTCGTCGTAGAAGTGCGCTGGCTGGGATTTGAACCCAGGTTGTGACCATGGCAAGGTCACGTGATACCACTACACTACCAGCGCCCTGCTGCACTTACACCTACTGCCGGAGGGATGTATAAGGGTTGCGAATCGATCCACCATCGGCATGCCTGCCCATGCCAGGATTTTTTGGCCCAGTTCGCCAGGTAGCAGAAATATTTTCCTGGATGCATACTCGAGGCGACTATTCACCGAAACCAAGTGTGTGGCTGTCCGGCACGAATTCACGAGTGTGAGCCGTTCACAGCCGTAATCGAATCCGCTATTCTTTTAAGACCTTGAACGCAACGTATCGCTACAGTCTAGTGACGCGGCGCCGAAGCGTCACGGCATGACCGTCAGCGTACTCGTGCCGTCGTCGCTCACTCGGGAGGCCGAGGACAAACGCGAGGCAACTCGCAAGCTTGGATACGTCGCCCGCGCGGCGACAATCTTCCGTGTTGACCGCCTCATCGTCTACCCAGATCGGGACGGCGATACGGGGCGATTCGGCGACGAATTCGTAAGCACCGTCTTGCGATACGCCGCAACGCCCCCCTACCTCCGCAACGAGGCATGGGGGATGCGCGACGAACTGGAGTATGTGGGCGTCCTGCCCCCACTCCGCGCCACGTCACAGACCGGCTCCGAATCAGACGGTTCGGGGTCGTTAAGACAAGGGATCGTGACCGAGGTCGGACCTGATCAACGCGTGCGGGTCAATTGCGGCTTGCAACACCCGATCTCCCTCAATGTACCGCCGAAAATGGCGGTCTCCGTGGGAGAGCGCGTGACTATCAGGATCTCTTCGCGACGACCGGTCCGGGCGAAACTCGTCGACGAGCCCCTCCCGGGGCTTACCGTCGAGCGGACGGACCTTCAGGCGGCTCTCAGCCGTGAGGACGCCGGCGTTCGAATTGCGGCTTCCCGATTCGGTGCAGAACTCACCGTCGGGCGGCTCGGAACGCTGGCCGGACACACAGAACGCGATACTACCCGCGACGGATTCACAATCGCGTTCGGTGCGCCCGAGAGAGGGCTGCCTGCCATCCTCGAACTCGAGGATACCACCGTCGAGTCGTTGTCGGCATGGCCATCGTGGCTGGCCGAGGACGAAGACGGAGTCGAACCCACATCGGCAGTCGGCGACGACGATACTGTCGCTGCAGAGACCGATGCAGATGCAGCCGATCCAGGAGGGTTCGACCTCTGGCTGAACACGGTTCCGGACCAGGGAAGCGACGTCGTGCGAACGGAAGAAGCTCTGTTCGCGACGCTCGCTCCCCTCTCACTCAGAGAGTGATAGAATGCCACAACCAAACGCACCACGCAAAGGCTCACTCGGGTTCGGCCCACGACAGCGCGCCTCTTCGGAGGTTCCGCGCTTTAACTCGTGGCCGGACGACGACGGACAGCCGACGCTCCAGGGCTTCGCGGGCTACAAGGCCGGCATGACCCACGTTGTGATGGTCGACGACAAGTCGAACTCGCCGACCGAGGGAATGGAACAGACCGTTCCCGTCACGATCGTGGAGACGCCGCCAATGCGCGCCGTCGCCCTGCGTGCGTACGAAGACACGCCATACGGTAAGCAACCGGTCACCGAAGTCTGGACCGACGAGTTCGTTCCTGAACTCGACCGCGTCCTTGACCTTCCCGGTGACGACTATGACACCGACGCTGCCGCGGACGAGCTCCGCGGACTCCTCGAGGAGGGACGCGTCGACGACGTTCGCGTCATCACGCACACGGTTCCGGGGGACGTTCCCTCGATGCCGAAGAAGAAACCGGACGTGATGGAGACGCGCGTCGGCGGCGGCTCTGTTGAGGAGCGCGTCGACTACGCCCTCGAACTGGTCGAGGAAGACGGCGGCGAGCACGTCATGAACGACGTGTTCCGCGCCGGCGAGTACGTCGACGCCAGCGGTGTCACCAAAGGAAAGGGGACCCAGGGTCCCGTCAAACGCTGGGGCGTCCAGAAGCGCAAGGGCAAGCACGCCCGGCAGGGATGGCGCCGCCGCATTGGCAACCTTGGCCCCTGGAACCCGTCCCGCGTCCGGTCGACGGTCCCACAGCAGGGACAGACCGGCTACCACCAGCGGACGGAACTGAACAAGCGCCTCGTCGACATCGGCGACGGTGCTGACGCGACGGTCGACGGCGGCTTCGTCAACTACGGCGAAGTCGACGGACCGCACGTGCTGATCAAGGGCTCGCTCCCCGGGCCGAACAAGCGCCTCGTGCGCTTCCGCCCGGCGATCCGACCTGGAGACCAGCCACGCCTCGATCCCGAGGTTCGCTACGTCTCCACCGCATCTAACCAGGGATAACACATGGAAGCAACAGTACGAGACCTGGACGGCTCCGACGCGGGTTCGGTCGACCTCCCGGCGGTCTTCGACACGCAGTACCGCCCGGACCTGATCGCCCGCGCCGTTCGCGTCGCCCAGGCAAACCGCAAACAGGACTACGGTGCCGACGAGTTCGCCGGCAAGCGAACGCCGGCCGAATCGTTCGGTAGCGGCCGCGGCATGGCCCACGTCCCACGACAGGACGGACGCGCACGACGCGTCCCGCAGGCTGTCAAGGGTCGTAAGGCACACCCGCCAAAGGCCGAGAAGGACTGGTCTGAATCGATCAACACGAAAGAGAAGAAACTGGCCGTTCGCAGCGCTATCGCTGCGACGACCGACGCCGAAATCGTCGCCGAGCGCGGTCACGCGTTCGACGACGACGCCGAGATTCCGGTCGTCGTCTCCGACGAGTTCGAAGACCTCCACAAGACGCAGGAGGTTGTCGAGTTCCTCGAGGCAGCAGGCCTCGAAGACGACATCAAGCGCGCAGACGAGGGTCGAAGCGTCCGCGCCGGACAGGGGAAAGCCCGTGGCCGGAAGTACAAGACGCCGACGTCGATCCTCTTCGTCACGTCGAGCGAGACCGGCCCATCCCGTGCGGCCCGGAACCTCGCCGGCGCAGACGTTGCGACGGCCGCCGAGGTCAACGCAGAAGACCTCGCCCCTGGCGCACAGCCAGGTCGACTGACCGTCTGGACCGAAAGCGCACTCGAGGAGGTGGCTGACCGATGAGCACACTGATCGAACACCCGCTCGTGACGGAGAAGGCGATGAACGACATGGACTTCGAGAACAAGCTCCAGTTCGTCGTCAACCCCGACGCCACCAAGCCCGAGATTCGCGACGAAGTCGAAGAGCGCTTCGAGGTCTCGGTCACGGACATTAACACACAGGTAACGATGAAGGGCAAGAAAAAGGCAATCGTCAAACTCGCCGAGGATGACGACGCCCAGGAAGTCGCCTCGCGAATTGGGGTGTTCTAACAATGGGACGCCGCATTCTCGGACAACGACGTGGTCGCGGTACCCCGACGTTCCGTGCCCCGTCGCACCGATACAAGGCGAAGCTCGATCACAAGAAAGAAGAAGACGACGACGTGATCCGCGGGACTGTCGTGGACATCGAACACGACCCCGCCCGCTCTGCACCCGTCGCCGCCGTCGAGTTCGAAGACGGCGACCAGCGGCTCGTGCTCGCCCCCGAGGGTATCTCGGTTGGCGAGGAGCTGCAGGTTGGTGTCTCGGCCGAGATCAAGGCCGGCAACACGCTCCCACTCGCAGAGATTCCGGAGGGTGTCCCGGTCTGTAACGTCGAGGCCAACCCGGGCGACGGCGGTAAGTTCGCCCGTTCGTCGGGTGTCAACGCGGACCTGATCACCCACGACCGCAACGCTGCGGTCATCCAGCTCCCAAGCGGCGAGGTCAAGCGCCTCGATCCGCAGTGTCGTGCAACCATCGGCGTCGTCGCCGGTGGCGGTCGCACGGAGAAGCCGATGGTCAAGGCAGGGAACAAGTACCACAAGATGAAGGCCCGAGGCACGAAGTGGCCTCGCGTCCGCGGTGTTGCGATGAACGCCGTCGACCACCCATTCGGTGGTGGCGGCCGCCAGCACCCCGGCAAACCGAAGTCCGTCTCGCGGAACGCCCCGCCAGGACGGAAGGTCGGTGACATCTCCTCGCGCCGTACCGGACGAGGTGGAAACAAATGAGTCAGGAGTACCGAACCGGCCGTGAGGGTGAGGAGTTCACCTACCGCGGTCACACGCTCGACGAGCTGCAGGATCTGGAGCTCGAAGAGGTTGCCGAACTGCTGCCCGCACGCAAGCGGCGAAGTATCACGCGCGGTCTCTCCGTCGAGAAGCAGAAGCTGCTGGAGAAGACCCGCGGCAAAGACGAGCAGGAGACGGCAAACGCGCCGATCCGCACGCACCTGCGCGACATGCCGGTGCTGCCGGAGTTCGTCGGACTGACCTTCGAGGTCTACAACGGCCAGTCCTTCGAGCGCGTTCGCGTCGAGCCCGAGATGATCGGACACTATCTCGGCGAGTTCCAGCTGACCCGAAACTCCGTCGAGCACGGACAGGCAGGGATCGGTGCAACTCGCTCGTCGAAGTTCGT
Source organism: Natrialba magadii ATCC 43099 (assembly GCF_000025625.1). Classification (NCBI taxonomy): domain Archaea; kingdom Methanobacteriati; phylum Methanobacteriota; class Halobacteria; order Halobacteriales; family Natrialbaceae; genus Natrialba; species Natrialba magadii. The sequence continues at coordinate 226,767 of NC_013922.1, forward strand.
CCCACTGAAGTGATCCACGCATGGGAATCAACTACTCAGTCGACGCGGACCCGAACACAACCGCGAAAGCGATGCTTCGGGAGCGTCACATGAGCCACAAGCACAGCAAGGAGATCGCCCGCGAACTCAAGGGCCGAACCGTCGGCAACGCGCAGGCGTACCTCCAGGACGTCATCGACGAGAAGCAGTCGGTACCGTTCAAGTCGCACAACACCGGTGCCGGCCACCGATCTGACATCGAGGGCTGGGACGCGGGCAAGTACCCAGAGAAGGCCTCCGAGGCCTTCCTCGACCTGCTCGAGAACGTCGCAGCCAACGCCGACAGCCAGGGATTCGACGGCGAATCCATGGAGATCGCACACGTCGCCGCCCACAAGGTCGGCGAATCGGTCGGTCGCAAGCCCCGTGCCATGGGGCGTGCCTCGGCGTGGAACACGCCGCAGGTCGACGTCGAGATCGTCGTCGAAGATGTCGACGAGACTGCCGACGATACTGAGGACGCGGAGGGTGACAACTAATGGCTGACGAACACCAGTTCATCGAAAACGGCCTGCAGCGGTCCCAGATTGACGAGTTCTTCCAGGAAGAACTCGGCCGCGCTGGCTACGGTGGCATGGACGTCGCCAAGACGCCGATGGGAACCCAGATCGTCCTCAAGGCAGAGAAGCCCGGGATGGTCATCGGCAAAGGTGGCGAGAACATCCGGAAAGTGACGACCGCACTCGAGGAGAAGTTCAACCTCGAGGATCCACAGATCGACGTGCAGGAGGTCGACGAACCTGACCTGAACGCACGCATCGTTGCGGACCGTCTCGCGAACGCACTCGAGCGCGGCTGGTACTTCCGAAAGGCCGGTCACACGACGATTGACCGGATCATGGAAGCCGGTGCGCTCGGCGCAGAGATTGTCCTCTCCGGAAAGGTCACGGGTGCACGCTCGCGCGTGGAGAAGTTCAACCGTGGCTACATCAAGCACAACGGCGAGCCTGCAGAGGAAATCGTCGATGAGGGCCAGGGAACGGCCGTCATGAAGCTTGGCACGATCGGGGTTACTGTGAAGATTATCCCGCCGAACGCCGAGCTGCCAGACGACTTCCAGATTCACGAGGACATGGATCCGGAAGAGCTCGTCCCCGAAGCCGTCGAGGCCAACGAGGCCGAAGGTGTCGAGGAACTTCTCGAGGGCGAACCCGAGGAGGCCGAGGCAGCCGACGAGGGCGTCGAAGCTGCAGCCGACGAGACTGTCGAGACCGCAGCGGACGACGAAGCGGAGCTCGACGAGGAAGTCGTCGAAGAAGTCATCGAAGAGGAAGTTGCGGCTGACGATGATGAAGACGACTCCGATGCAGATGCAGATGCAGATGCCGACGCCGATGCTGACGCTGACGCAGACGACGAAGACCTCGAGGAACTCGAGGAGGACGTCGAAGCAGAAGCGGAGGAACTTGTCGAGGAGATGGAAGCGGACGCTGACGCTGACGCCGACGCCGACGCTGACGCTGACGACGAGGGAGGTGACGCCTGATGGCAATTCTCCACGTCGAAGAAATCCGCGACATGACGCCAGCCGAACGCGAGGAGGAACTCGAGGAACTCGAGACGGAACTGCTGAACCAGAAGTCCGTTCTCGCCGCTGGTGGTGCGCCGGAGAATCCTGGCCGAATCGGTGAACTCGGTCGGACGATCGCGCGGATCAAGACGGTCCAGCGTGAGGAAGGCGACCTCGACGACGAATAATAGAGAGAGATTACAATGGCACTGACACCCGAGACACTGCCGCGACACGAACTCAACGGACTGCCGGTCCGCGTCGTCGAGAGTGACGACGACGCCCGCGAGGGACTCGAGGGGCGGGTCGTCATCGAGACGACCAACACCCTCTCGATCGAAGTTCGACGCAACGGCGAGTCTCGGGTCGTCATGGTGCCAAAGTCGGGCTCGGTATTCGAGTTCGCGATCACAGATGAAGCCGCCGACTCCGCGAAGGAGTCGGGGACCGCGTCCAAACTGGCCGACACTCAACCTGGCGAGACCGAGCAATCGGAGACGCCGGACTGTGCTGGCGAGGGCGTGGCCTACGTTACGGTCGATGGATCGCGGCTGCTCTCACGACCCGCCCGACGCACGGAAACAAGTGGTGACTCACCATGGCAATAGGACTAGACGTTGAAACCCCTCCGGAACCAGCAAACCCGGAGGAATACGACTACGAGAAGTGTCCGTTCTACGGCGAGCTCTCCGTTCGAGGTCAGATCCTCGAAGGACAGGTCGTCTCGACGGACATGGACAAGACCGTAGTCGTCGAACGAGAGTACGATGTAGCGGTTCCGAAGTACGACCGCTACATGAAGCGACGCTCGCGCATTCCGGCACACGTGCCGGGCGTGCTCGAGCCGCTCTCGGTCGGTGACACGGTCAAGATCGCAGAGACCCGACCACTGTCGAAGACGAAATCGCACGTGGTCGTCGAAGTAACTCAGGAAGCGACTGCCGAGGACGTGGCAGCGCTGACCGGCGAGAGCGAGCCGGACCCACAGCTGTCCGCCGATGATCTCGGCGGCGAGGACGCTGAAGACGAAGGTGATGCCTGATGGAGGCAATGAAAGCCGACGTCACCCAGGGACTCAAGAAGGGCTCGCTCGTGACGTGTGCCGACAACACTGGCGCACGTGAGCTCAAGGTCATTAGCGTCTCGGGCTACCACGGCACCAAGAACCGCCAGCCGAAGGCGGGACTCGGTGACAAGGTCACGGTCTCCGTGACCAAGGGTACCCCAGAGATGCGCCGCCAGGTTCTCGAGGCCGTCATCGTCCGCCAGCGGAAGTCGATCCGCCGGCCGGACGGGACGCGCCTGAAGTTCGAGGACAACGCGGCGGTCATCATCGACGAGAACGAAGAGCCCCGCGGCACGGAGATCAAGGGGCCGATCGCCCGCGAAGTCGCAGAGCGCTTCGGAGCAATCGCATCTACCGCGACGATGATCGTCTAAGGATAGTTATGAGCAAACAACCACACAAACAGCGAACCCAGACGGAGCGTGCGCCGCTGCACAAGCGACAGAAGCAGCTTCACGCGACGCTCTCGGACGAACTCCGCGAGGAGTACGACACTCGTCGAACCCGCGTCAACGCGGGGGACATGGTCGAGGTTATGCGCGGTGACCACGCTGGCGAGGAAGGTGAAGTGCTTCGAGCGATCCTCGAAGACGGCACCATCCACGTCGAGGAGGTCACGGTCGAGACGGCAGACGGCGAAGAGGTGCCACGGCCGCTCGACCCATCGAACGTTCGCATCACCGAACTCGACCTCGAAGACGAGCGTCGTGAAGCACGCCTCGAAGGCGATGCAGACGACGCAGAAGGTGATAGTGAATGACGAAACACCAGAAACGACTGTCAGTACCGAAGTCCTGGCCGGTCGAGCGCAAGACTGACGTCTTCACGGTCAAGGCCGGCGCTGGTCCCCACGGCGAAGAGGGTGTCCCCCTCGTCGTCCTCCTGCGGGACGTGCTCGGCTACGTGGACTCGAAGAAGGAAGCTCGATACGCGCTGTCTCAGGACTCGATCCTGGTCAACGGCGAACCGATCAACGACGAGCAGCGTCCGATCGGTATCTTCGACATCATCGCGTTCCCTGGTCGCGAGGAGTACTACCGCGTCTTCCCCGACGAGGGAGGCCGCCTCGCTCTGACCGAGATCGACGCCGGATCGGCAGACAGCCGCCTCGGCAAGATCGACGGCAAGCAGCAGATTTCGGGTGGCGACACCCAGCTGACGCTGCACGACGGAACGAACGTCCTCATCGACGAGGACGACTACAACGCCAAGGACTCGATCGTCGTCGACAACGACGACAAGTCGATCGTCGCCCACTTCCCGTACGAAGAGGGCGCGCTCGTGACGGCCATCCGTGGCAACCACGGCGGCAAGATCGGCGAGATCGTCGATATCGAGGTTACCCAGAGCAGCGGATCGAACATCGTCACCGTGGAAACGGACGACGGTGCGTTCGAAACCGTCGAGGAGTACGTCGTCGTTATCGACGAGAACTTCACGGGCGACGCAGGTGATGACGAATGAGTGAAGCCGACAGCGGATTCCACGAGATGCGCGAACCGCGCGTCGAGAAGGTCGTCGTCCACATGGGCGTCGGTCAGGGTGGTCGCGAACTCGGCAAGGCAGAAGACATCATCGAAGAAGTCACCGAACAGCAGAGTGTCCGTACGCAGGCAAAGCGGACCGAGCCTGACTTCGGTATCCGCCAGGGCGACCCGATCGGGACGAAGGTCACCCTTCGCGGAACGGACGCCTACGACTTCCTCGAGAAGGCACTGCCGCTCGCGACGCTGTCCGCGACGCAGTTCGACAACACGGGCAACTTCAGCTTCGGCGTCGAGGAACACACCGAGTTCCCGAGCCAGGAGTACGACCCGAACGTCGGGATCTACGGCATGGACGTCACCGTCAACCTGGTCCGCCCAGGCTACCGCGTCGCCAAGCGCGACAAGGCAAGCCGTTCGATCCCGTCGGGTCACCGACTCACCCCCGAGGACGCGATCACGTTCCTCGAGGCGAACTTCGACGTAGACGTCTCCACGGAGGACGACGATGAGTGAAAGCGAACAGGGACCGGAAACGGAATCGGAAGCGACTGACGCAGGCGACCGCACCGGAGAGCACGCCGCAAAGCGCACCGGACAGGAAGCGGCCTGTCAGCGCTGTGGCCGCAAACAGGGGCTTGTCGGCAAGTACGACATCAACCTCTGTCGCCAGTGCTTCCGCGAGATTGCCCGCGACATGGGATTCAAGAAGTATCGATAATATGACTGGGAACGATCCACTCAGCAACGCGCTCTCGGGACTCGACAACGCCGAGAGCGTGGGGCATCTCACCCACGAGGTAACACCCGCCTCGAACGAGATCGGCAGCGTACTCGAGGTCTTCTACGACCGCGGGTACATCGACGGCTTCGAGTACGTCGACGACGGCAAAGCCGGTCAGTTCGAGGTCGAATTGAAAGGAGCGATCAACGAGTGTGGCCCCGTCAAGCCCCGCTACAGCGCCGGTGCTGAAGACTTCGAGAAGTGGGAGAAGCGATTCCTCCCGGCTCGAGACTTCGGCGCGCTGGTCGTCACGACGAGTGACGGCATCATGAGCCACTACGAGGCTCGTGAGAAGGGGATTGGTGGCCAGGTGATCGCATACGTCTACTAACCATGCGAGTTGAACTGGACATCCCCGACAACGTAACCGTCGAGATCGACCACCTCGACGTGACCGTCGACGGACCAGAAGGCAGCGTCACCCGCCGCCTCTGGTACCCCGACGTGACCGTCGACGTGGAGGACGACACCGTGGTCATCGAAAGCGACGCCGAGGACGCGAAGACGAACGCGACCGTCGGCACTTTCGAGAGCCACATTCAGAACGCCTTCCACGGCGTGACCACCGGCTGGGAGTACAAGATGGAAGTCTTCTACTCTCACTTCCCGATGCAGGTCCGCGCCGAAGGCGACGAGGTCGTCATCGAGAACTTCCTCGGCGAAAAGGCAGCGCGACGTACGACTATCCACGGTGACACCAACGTCTCCGTCGACGACGAACGCCTCGTCCTCTCCGGTCCGAACAAGGAGGACGTCGGCCAGACGGCGGCAGACATCGAGCAATTGACGAAAGTCAAGGGCAAGGACACCCGCGTCTTCCAGGACGGGGTCTACATCACCGAGAAACCCGCCACCGAAACCGGAGGTGCCTGATAGATGGCAGACGAAGACGACAGTCCACAGGAACTTGAGGACATCAGCGGCGTCGGTGCCAGCAAGGCAGATGCCCTTCGTGAGGCCGGCTTCGAGTCCATCGAGGACGTCAAGGAAGCCGACCAGGACGAACTGGCAGAAGCCGACGGCGTCGGCAACGCGCTCGCAGCGCGTATCAAGGCTGACGTCGGCGATCTCGAGGTCTCCGAGGAGACCGAGGCCGAGATCGAAGACGAAGGCGTCGACGAAGCTGATGAGGAAGTCGACGACGACGTCGAAACCGAACTGCAGGCCCGCGGCCTGACCGAGAAGACGCCGGAGCTCTCCGAGGAGGAAGCACGGCTCCTTCAGCGCCGCAAGAGCGAAGGCAAGCCGCAGTTCAACCGACAGGACTACCACAAGAAAAAGCGCACGCCGGAATCCTGGCGTCGCCCACGCGGTCAGCTCTCGAAGCAGCGCAAGGGCGTCAAGGGCAAGGGCCCGAAAGTCCAGGCCGGCTACCGCACCCCAGAACCCGTTCGGGGCAAGCACCCGAGCGGCTTCGAGGAAGTCTACGTCGAGAACGTCGACGACCTCGAAGGAGTCGACGGCGATACGGAAGCAGCCCGTATCTCCTCCTCCGTTGGCGCACGAAAGCGCGAGCGCATCGAGGAAGTCGCCGAAGACCAGGGCGTTCGCGTCCTGAACCCAACGTACGAAGAGGTCGAGGTGGAATCCGATGACTGATCTGTCCGCACAGAAACGACTCGCAGCCGACGTCTTAGACGTCGGTAAGAATCGTGTCTGGTTCGACCCTGAGTCTCAGGCTGACATCGCCGAAGCGATCACCCGCGACGAGATCCGCGAACTCGTCCAGGACGGTCGCATTCAGGCAAAAGACGCCAAGGGCAACTCCCGCGGTCGTGCACGCGAGCGTAACGCAAAGCGTGCCTACGGCCACAAGAAGGGGCCCGGCAAGCGCCGCGGCAAGAAGGGCGCACGCCAGAACGAGAAAGACGACTGGCAGAACAAGATCCGCGCACAGCGACGGAAGCTGCGCGAACTCCGCGACAAGGGCGAACTGACGCCCACGCAGTACCGCGAGCTCTACAAGAAGGCTGGCGGTGGGGAGTTCCGTAGCGTCCGGTACCTGTTGAACTACATCGACGACAACTACGGTGACCAATAATGGCGACAGGACCACGATACAAAGTGCCGATGCGGCGTCGCCGTGAGGTCCGGACGGACTACCACCAGAGGTTGCGCCTGCTGAAATCGGGTAAGCCCCGCCTCGTTGCCCGCAAGAGCAACAAGCACACTACGGCGCAGCTGATCGTTCCCGGACCTCAGGGGGACGAGACGCTCGCAAGCGCACACTCGAGTGATCTCGAGGAGTACGGCTGGGACGCACCCACGAGTAACATTTCCGCGGCGTACCTGACCGGCCTGCTGGCCGGCCAGCGTGCCGTCGAGGAAGGTCTCGAGGAGGCAGTCCTCGACATCGGCCTCAACACGGCAACGCCCGGTAACAAGGTGTTCGCAGTGCAGGAAGGTGCGATCGACGCCGGTCTCGAGATCCCGCACAACGATAGCGTGCTCGCAGACTGGTCGCGTACCCGCGGCGAACACATCGCCGAGTACGCAGAACAGCTCGATGAGCCGCTGTACAGCGGTGACTTCGACGCAACAGAACTGCCAGAACACTTCGACGAGGTACGAGAGGCGATTCTCGAATGAGCAACTACAACGACAGCGGATGGGAACCCGTTACCCGTCTCGGTCGGATGGTTCAGGAGGGCGAAATCGACACGATGGAGGCCGCCCTCAACTCTGGACTCCCACTCAAGGAGCCCGAACTCGTTGACCAGCTCCTCCCCGGACTGGACGACGAAGTGCTGGACATCAACATGGTCCAGCGCATGACCGACTCCGGACGACGCGTGAAGTTCCGCTGTGTCGTCGCCGTCGGCAACCGCGATGGCTACGTCGGCTACGCGGAAGGCCGAGACGACCAGGTCGGGTCTGCCATCCAGAAGGCAATCGGTATCGCAAAGCTGAACATCATCAAGGTCCCGCGTGGCTCCGGTTCGTGGGAGGACCGTTCGGACCGTCCACACTCGCTGACCCGCCAGACGACCGGCAAGGCCGGCTCCGTCGAGGTCGAGGTTATTCCAGCCCCTGAGGGGCTCGGACTCGCCGCGAGTGATACGGTTCACGCCGTCCTCGATCTCGCCGGCATCGAAAACGCCTGGACCAAGAGTCACGGCAACACCCGCACGACGGTGAACCTCGCGAAGGCGACGTTCAACGCACTCGAGAACGCCTCGCAGTCGCGCCAGCCACAGATGCGTGGTGCCGCTGACAGTGACAGCGACGAAGCCGAGGTGGCTGACCAATGAAGGCCGTCGTTCAGGTTCGCGGTGAGGTAAACCGCAACCAGGATATCCAGGACACCCTGGAGATGCTCAACATCCACGAAAACAACCACTGCGCGCTCGTTCCCGAGACCGACGCCTACATCGGCATGGTCAACAAGGTCAACGACTTCGTTGCCCACGGGGAGCCTGACGCCGAGGTACTCGAGACGCTGCTCGCCAAGCGAGCGGAGCCACTCGAGGGGCGCCAGTCTGACGTGGACGAGGAGTGGCTCGCCGAGAACACCGACTACGACGAGTTCGGTGCGCTCGCCGAGGCACTGCTCGACGAGGAGACGACCCTTCGCGAGCAGGGACTGTCGCCAACGCTGCGACTGCACCCACCGCGTGGCGGTCACGACGGGATCAAGAAGCCGACCGCGGAGGGCGGCCAACTCGGAAAGCATACAACCGAGGAAATTAACGTCCTGTTAGAATCGATGCGATAACAATGACGAGCAAAAAACGACGCCAGCGTGGATCGCGTACCCACAGCGGTGGCTCCCACAAGAATCGACGTGGAGCCGGTCATCGTGGTGGGCGCGGACGCGCCGGGCGAAGCAAACACGAGTTCCACAACTACGAACCGAAGGGCAAACACGGCTTCAAGCGACCCCAGGGGATCCGCGAGAACGTCGCGGAGATCGACATCCAGAAGCTAGATGAAGATGCGATCCTCTACGTCGCCGAGGACGAAGCCGAAGAGACTGACGACGGCTACCAACTCGACGCACGCGATATCGTCGAGGATGGCTACGAGGCCGACGTCGTCAAGGTGCTTGGCTCCGGACAGGTCCGGAACGCACTCGAGGTGACGGCCGATGCTTTCTCCGATGCAGCCCGCGAGAAGATTGAGGCTGCAGGCGGCGAGGCCGTCCTTTCCGAGCGTGCGCAGGAAGCGGCTGAAGCGGAGGCGGAAGCCGACGCTGACGCTGAAGACGCCGACGACGAACAGGACGAGGAGTAACATATGGGATGGAAGGAAGCCGCTGAACCGGTCTTAACGCGGATGCCCGCAGTGCGCCGTCCAGAGGGGCACGTCCCCTTCAAGCGCAAGCTAGCGTGGACGGCCGGCATCCTGATGTTGTACTTCTTCCTGACGAACATCACACTGCTCGGTATCGAAGCCGGGCAGGCAGACGACCTCTTCGGGGAGTTCCGTGCTATTCTCGCGGGCGAGCACATGTCCCTGCTGCAGGTCGGTATCGGACCAATCGTCACGGCAAGCATCGTCTTGCAGTTGCTCGGTGGAGCGAACCTGCTGGGTCTCGATACGGATGACCCGCGTGATCAGGTCCTCTACCAGGGACTGCAGAAACTGCTCGTCATCGTGATGACGGCGCTGACTGCGCTTCCGATGGTGTTCGCCGGCGGCTTCCTGCCAGCTCAGCAGTCGCTAACGCTAGGCGGATTCACCTTCGACCACACCCAGATCCAGCTGCTGATGTTCACCCAGATCTTCATTGGCGGCGTCCTCATCCTCTACATGGACGAGGTCGTCAGTAAATGGGGAATCGGCAGCGGGATTGGGCTGTTCATCGTTGCCGGTGTGAGCCAGCGCCTCGTGACCGGGTTCATCCAGCCCGCCGAAGGTGGGTTCTTCTACAACTGGTACCTGATACTCACGGGTCAGATGGAGATCGGTTCCCTGGTCTCCGGTGACGGGTTGTACACCCTACTGATGGGTGACGGCGGACAGATCATCGCGCTACTGACGACGATCCTGATCTTCGCGATCGTCGTCTACGCGGAGTCCGTGCGAGTGGAGATCCCGCTCAGCCACGCCCGCGTGAAGGGTGCTCGTGGTCGCTTCCCAGTGAAGCTCATCTACGCGAGCGTCCTGCCAATGATCCTCGTTCGGGCGCTGCAGGCCAACATCCAGTTCATGGGCCAGATCATGTACTCCCAGCTGGGAGACGACATGCCGTCCGTGCTTGGAACCTTCGGCCCCGACGGGCAGCCCGTCGGTGGGTTCTTCTACTACACGGCACCGATCTACTCGCCCGAAGACTGGATGTGGTGGACCGGTGAAGTCGCCCAGCAAGCCTGGATGGTGATGATCCGCATCGGCGTCGACCTGACGTTCATGGTCATCGGCGGTGCCATCTTCGCTATCTTCTGGGTCGAAACCACCAACATGGGCCCCGAAGCGACCGCCCAGCAGATCCAGAACTCCGGCATGCAGATCCCCGGCTTCCGACAGAACGTCGGCGTCATCGAGAAGGTCATGGAGCGGTACATCCCGCAGGTGACCGTCATCGGTGGTGCACTCGTCGGCCTGCTCGCCGTCTGGGCGAACATGCTCGGGACGATCGGTGCGGTTACCGGGACCGGCCTGCTGCTGGCTGTCTCCATCACCTACAAGCTCTACGAGGAGATCGCCGAAGAGCAGATGATGGAGATGCACCCGATGATGCGCCAGATGTTTGGCAAGGAGTGAACAAGATTTAACAAAGCGGAGATAATCTCCGCATTGTTGTCTTTCTGTTGTATAACAAACGGGAGTTACAACTAAACTTATTAACCCCTTTCTCGTCTCGCGGCTTATGGCAGATGGACCGACGATAAGTCCCGACGATGTGAGCCCTCACGTCCACGTTAAGATTAGCAAAGAGAAAAAAATCGAGTGGCTCAACTACGCCTTCGAACACTACAGAGGTAATCTATCTACGCTCGTCGTCGAGGCAGTCGATAACACCATCAACGACGAATGGGTTCTTGCTGGCGAAGACACGGGGGAAGAGGTGAACGTGGACTTTTCCGGGGTGGACGACGACCTCGATGAAATCAAGGGACAGATGTCAGCCCTCGCGGAACAGGTAGACGCACTCACGCTTGCACAAACCGAACCCGAAGGCTACGAGGAATTGGATAGAGACGAACTCCTAACACTGGCTAACCGAGTGCGCGATGTACTGCCCGAGGTGCCGAACGAGTGGGTTCTCACACACATACTTCAGGAGACTGTGGCTGACGATGTCGACCACCCGGAGACATCGGGCTCGGCCGAAGACATCGCTGAGTACCTCGGGGAACACAGGCACCACGTACACGATGCGGCAGTCCTGCTGGAGCAGGAACCGGAGGTTGAGAGTGTCCTCGATGGCAGCGTGCGGAGATGGTACGTGCGGAACCCTACCCTATCGGTTGACGATTATGTTGGAGACCCCGAAGACCTCCCAGATGGGAGCTTCGCCACAGGGGATACGGTTGACCGCGAAGGGCAGAAAGAACTCTACGAGCAGAGCCAGGAGGAGAAATGACGACACGGAACGATGAGGGTCAGTTTGGGACTAAGTACGAGCTGACGGAGTACGAGGAGCTGTACGACCAGTACTCGACATGGGTTGGCATCAACGCGGAAAAAGAAACGACCGAAACACGCCTGAAGGCTGGTGTCCGAGCATGGCTTCACTGGTGCGAGGAGAACGGGGTGGACCCGGTAACTGCGGAAGAAAACGACGTACGAGCCTACATCCAATATCTCCAAGTGGAGGATGCCGCGGATACGACAATAACGCGTCGGGTCGCCAGCGTCAGTAAGTACTACCACGGACTCAAACACGATGTGACTGCGCCATGGGAACTTGAGCGGAACCCCACGGCCGACATCAACCTCCGAAAGGACTACAAAATCAAGAATACAGCCGACTACGTCTCTGTCCTACATCAAGAAGAGCGTAAAGACATCATAGCCCTCCCACCGGAGCAAATCGAGCCGCTCGTCGAACACGTCCCCGGAAAGAGACCCGCTACCCGAACACGTAATTCTCTAATTGTAAGACTTCTCTGGCAGACAGCGTGCCGCGCGGACGAATTGAGCCGCATCAAGCTCAGTAAGCTCGATTGGGACAACCGGACCATCGAAATTCGCTCGTCCAAACTCAACGAGGAAGACCATCCCGAACTCATTGAGCGCGAAATCTGGTGGGAGCCAAACCTCGACCTCCTACTACGTCGATGGGTTGACTCCCACCGGGAGCGGTTGAACAGTGAGGCCTCTGACCGGTACCTCTTCATCGGGACCAACAACACGAAGAAAGAAGACAGAGAGGACGACCACTTCCAGATGGCACCAGGCACCATCAGTCGCATCGTCAAAGATGCTGCTCACAACGCGGGGCTGCAGGAACCGCTCGTCGCAGACGGGGACGAAGTCCAGCAATGGTTATACACTGCGCACAGGCTACGACACAGCCGTATAACCTACCTCGCCAACGACGCGAACGGAGGTGAAGGGATGGACCTGAACGCGCTCCGAATGATGGCTGGTCACGCCAAGTTCGACACCACCTTGTCTTACGTCCAAAACGACTGGAATACAGCACGGGAACGGTACAGAAACGCCCTCAAAGGACACAAAACCTTTTGACGAGCCGTTGAACGATGACCGGGGGGTAACCGCCCCACGTGAACTGACTGGAACTTTCACCCCTCCCAGCATTGGGGGAGGGGAAGGGAACTGTTGATGGTCGCAAGTGGTACGACGACCCGCAGTAACCCCAACCGCAAAAACCTATCGGGAAAACGACAATATGGCAGGGGCGACTGGGGAGGGGATGGCTGTAACTCACGAGAATGAAGTTCTCGCCGCCCCAGGTCGGGACGGCGGTGCTTGGATGTAGGTCAGTTATTGACCATGTTATTCTAGCACGTATGACACCATATAGATAACGGTGAACGAGAAGGAAATCCATCTGGTCGAGGTATTACTTTGGTAAGGTACCGAATCGCAGCACCAGTACGAGGAGGGAATTGCAAAGACGAGGAATTTACCCGATACAGGCGATACCGTGGAGGGTTTCCCGTACGGAGACGAGTGATGAGGTCAACGAGGAACCTTCAATAACAGTACCCTTTCCAGAAAACATAGTATTTCATTTCTTTCAAGTATTTCATTTCCTCTTATCCTGTCTAGTCACCACCTCCTGAAAACGTTCCCTATAAAAAGGCTTTGCTTACACATCAGAATTGGCGGTAATTATATGGTCTCCCGCTACTCAGTTGCTGTCATCATGCTTGGGTGTATGACCTTTGACACGTTAGGTGTCGCCGCAGGGTCGCGTGATGGTGGTCCTCATGGCGACTAAGAAGCAGTGTAACTTCTCGCACAAAGACGACGAAGTCGTTGATGAGGCTGTTAGAGCCCTTATCGAGTACGAGATAGGCGAGACCCCGTCTGAATGGATTCGCCGGAAGAAGCGTGAGGAACTCCTCGCCCGCGACGAACTCCCGCTGGTGTTGGCTGAGCGTCTCGCCAGCGAACTCGAATCAGAGGCTTCCTCAGCATTAGACGAGGCAGAATCTCTCCGCAAGCGTGCGGATGAACTCGAAACCGAAGCGGAGGACAAGCGCCAGCGGGCCGAAGAACTCCTTGACCTCGGTGATGAGGAGGTATCTCTTGAATCTGAGGATGACTCTCCTAAGCAGTCGTACCGCGACCGAATGGTTGAGCAACTCGCTGACTTGGCTGCGGATGGGGATGCACTCACCCTCAGGAACGACGACATCGTCCGGGAGATTCGGGAAGCATCGGACGACCCTCGTACGTCTGAGACTATCACTCCAACCGAGTGGTACGATGAGCTTCGGCACGAAATTGAACAGGCAGCTGATGTCCCTGCTACCGAGCTGGACATTGCTATCGACCAGACTGAGCGACTTCGATAACCATGAGTACAACAGCCAATTCGGACGAATCCGGTGGAGCAAAGAACGGAGGTGAGAACGACGAAGAGTTCGACCTATCCACGATGTATGAGGACGTGAGTCCTAACGAGCTTGAGCCAACTGATGTGATGATGAATGCATGGCTCGATGCTTTCGATGTCTTGGAAATCGAATCTTCTTGGGATGGGGAGAAGAGCGTTGAAATCTCGTATGATGAGTTACAGCTCGTCGATGAACAGTTGGCTGGAGAGTACCCCAGTTTGCTCGACTTAGTAGTGATGTCTCCCCTTGAGGGACTTGTTAACGGGACCGCCGCTCTGCGGCAGCTCTTGCAGACCAATGATGTCTGTGTACGTCCTGTTGGAGAATCTCCGACTCACAAACGACTTGAGGACATCCGGACGAGCGATGTCAACACCCTCATCTCTGTAGATGCGAGAGTAACCGACTCGTCCGAAATCAAACCGACAGTAGTCCTGTCCGTGTTTAAGTGTATGAGTTGCGGCACTCGGCAGAAAATTGAACAGAAGTACAGGACATCGTCGAAGTTGATATATCCGTATGAGTGTACCCACGAAGAGTGTGGATGTTCAGCGCCTCGTAACTTCCAGTTCCTCGCTGAGCGTAGCTCTTGGGTTGACGGTCGAGAAATCATCGTGCAAGACCTGCACGAGACATCTGATAAAGACAATCCGAGTGAGATGGTCGCTATCCTCCACAAAGACCTATGTGGGCAGGTAGACCCCGGAGACCATGTCCGTCTCAACTGTATCGTAAAGACGTACGAAGGGGATGATAAGTTCGCACAACCGTTCCTTCGTGTAGTTGGATTGGAACATGATGAAGAGGATTACGAGTCCATCGACATATCTGACGAGGAGAAAGAGAAAATCCGCAATATAGGGTCACGACCAGATGTCTTCGATACGCTCGTGTCTGGAGTCGCTCCTAATATCGAGGGGGATGACTACTATGCAGCCAAAATGGCCATCTTGATGCAACTCGCTACATCGGGTCGCATCCCGACTCGGGATGGAGACATGCGTGGGTCCTCCCACATGCTGTTCCTTGGCGAACCAGGGACTGGTAAGTCCCAGCTGATGAAGTTCGCTCGGGGCATCGAAGGTAAATCAGAGTGGGCTACCGGAGAGGGCATCTCTGGAGTAGGACTGTTAGCTGCCCTTGACCGCGAGGATAGGTTCTCGTCCACCGATAAATGGACTATCCGAGCCGGAACACTTGTGCGGGCTAACCGGGGGCTGGCGTGCATTGACGAGCTCGATAAAGCCTCTGATTCAGAGCTTAACCAGTTGTATACGGCTCTTGAGTCACAAGTCGCTAAAATCGACAAAGCCGTCTCTGCAGAACTACCGGCAGTGACCCGTGTACTGGCGACCTCAAACCCCAAGCACGACGTATGGAGAGACGATGAGCCGCTAGACTCACAGCTTAAGTTCCCTAAGGCAATTCTGGACCGCTTTGACCTCATCTTCAGATTCGAAGATAGGCAGGATGATGACAGAGACCGGGAGATTGCCGGGTCAATCTTTAGTCAGGTAGCTGAGGCAGATATGGAGGACGAGGACAAGGACTACCCGTCTAAGGACTTCTTGAGGAAGTACCTTGCGTACTGTCGACGGTACAACCCATCTATCCCCACAGACATAGTTGACCAGGCGGAGGACATGTATGTGGAGATGCGGGGCACCAATGAGGATGATGACCCAGATAGCCCGCTCGGGGCTAAACCCCGTCAAGCAGAAGGTCTCCTACGGCTCTCCCTTGCCTCGGCTCGCCTCCGGCTATCAGAGACTGTCGAGGAGGAGGATTTGGAGCGTGCGAGATGGCTCATTGACTCGTCGATGCGCCAGACTGCAACGGACGAGAACGGGGACATCGATGCATCAATCTGGGTCAATGGGCGGTCACAGTCCCAGGCAGAGCGCATGAAGACTGCTGAGGAGACTGTGGACATCCTCACTGAGGAAGGGTCTGAACCTGTGTCCCGTGAAGCTCTCATAGCGTCGTTGGTTGATGATGGTATTTCCCAAGACAAAGCTCAGAGGTCAATCAAAAAGCTCTGTGACCGGGGTTACATCTACGAGCATAAGGACGGGTTGTACCGCAAGGCCTGAACCCCTCTCTTTCGCGTTGGCCTTCTGGACCTTCTTTCTTCCTTCGCGCCCTCCAATAGTGAACCCCTCCCCAGCGCAGCTCACAGGGGAACATCCCTCGTTGAACGTTGCCCTATCCATAGGGGTGTCGTTCCTTCCAGATTGTCCTAAGTGTCTATACCCAGTGATACGGTCAAATTGAATGGTCCAAAATACAGTACAAGCATCATCCAAACACCAATAGGGAGATGGAATAATCTCATTTTATGTCAGAAGTCAACCCTACAGAATACGGGCTGAGCGATACCCATGTCCCGTTCTTACGGGCGTGCTTGAAGCGTGGTCATCTGGCGTTCCGCGACCGAGAACATCTCGATTACTCCCGTCGGCAGATGGACTACCGTTTTCGCGTCCTCGAACGGGAGGGTCTCATCACTGTCGAGAAGGAAGACCCAGCCCAGTCACAGCACGGAGGCCATCCACAGCGCGTTGCCGAGCTAACTCCCACCGGGGAAGCAGTCATCACACGCTGGTTGGAGACCAACCCGGTCGACGTTGAGACTATCCAGGCTGCGGGCGAAGAAGCGGTCACTCGTGACCATCTCGAACACGAACTTTCCGAGCAGGGAATTCTCATTGACCAAGCGCGCCGTCGTGCAACAGAAGCGGGAGAGACAGCAGAGATGGTTGATGAGAAGGCGGAGCTGCATGAGAGGTACATCATGGTCATTGCCCGCGAGTTAGACCTTGTTGACGAGTTGGTCAAAGTTAAGCGCCAGTACGACTACGAGTGACCCTTCTCCCCACCCCTCGTACCGAGTGAGGTCTTGTTGATTTTCATCCCTCCCGTCTACTACTACGTAGTAGGCGACCACCAGTTGACACTGGTTATAGAAGAGGGGGCAGCCGCTCACATGAAGTCTGCTGCGTCGTTCATCGCCTGTACCTTCTCTGAATCCGTCACAGTATCGTCCCCAACCTCGTCAAGCAATTCCTGAGCATCTCCGAGCGGGATATACCAGCACTTCTCCTCCTCATCGAACCTGGCTGCATCGATTTTATCGAAGAACTCTCGATACACCCCGAATTCGTCGGAATCCATTTGTCCAAGCGAGTAAAACCGTACTCTGGGAGCCATCGTGCGGCCGTGAGCTGCATTGTGGCACTGCCGACAGAGGGTAATCAGATTACCGAGCCTGTGTGAACCTCCGTGACTGCGAGGGACGATGTGGTGCGTATCCAAGGCCGCCACTTCGTCCTCCTCACGGTAGCAGTTCATACACTGGCAGCGGTCTCGCTCACGGACTGCGGCGACGATGTCTCCCGTCTTGCTTCCTATCATGATTGGATGGTTGTCATTTTGAGCTCAGGAGAGATGTGTCTCATCACTGTGACCCTCAACCGCTCGAATCACACTTCAGACCGTCTCTATCCTGCGTTTCTCCCGAACTGCGTTTAGGCCGATGGGAGATTTTTACTTAAACCTCCCGCCAACAACCTCGATTTAGCGACGAAATCCCACGATTAGGTGTCGATTTGAGATTGCTGCTTATAGAGGTTCTCGAAGGATTCTACAGAGGCAGGTATAGTCAGATACTAGGAATGGGTCGATTTTCAAAATCGTCTTTGTATAAAGGGTTCTTCCACCATCTTCTCAAACTTGATGGGAATTAGAAAATTGCACTTAGAGGTTCTGTGATGGGGGATTACGCAGAGTACTTGAATACCAACGAGGTGCTATATACGATTTGTATACAAGGGTTTGAGAAAGGTAAGAATACAGATAGAAACAAATGGGGTGCGTGAGTGGTCTGATTCAAGGCATGGTTCGTGTTTCTATCGTCCCGCGTAAGTGTGAGTGGGGACGAGTCGTCCGGGTGGAAACGGATGATGGTCAAGTCCACAATATCGAGGCCATCGGTCGAGATGACGAGGAGAGTCTACACAAAGCGCGAGTCTTCCGTGCGCTCTACGAAGGTCTCGGTGGGTTTGAGCTGGAAGAACGACGAGGTGCGGTCCCGACTGGAGTTGCTTGTGCTGGGAAAGCAGCAATTGCAGCGTATCTCTACACCGTCCAGCAAATGCGTCCACGAGATATTGCCGAGGACATAGGGGTGTCTAAGCGGACGGTCAGCCAATACATCTCCGATGTGAAAGCCGGTAGGCGCTTGTAATCTCACGAATCATAGTTCGATGGTCGTCCCTTCACCATCTACGTCGTCAATCGAGACCTCCGCATCTTCAGTGTAGGTCCACTCGTGAGTCTCCTCATCCTCACCCTCCATGAGGAACTCGTTATTCCAGGTGACTCGGAGTTCGAGCTGCTCGGCGTCGAAATTAGCAGCTATCTCATGAGCTACCCAACCCTCTACTTCGACCCCGGGGAACACGCCACCAGTTGCACCCTCCTCACGCAGGGCCGTATCGTAGGATGTCAGCGACTCTCCCTCGACAATAAACGCTTGCGCCACATCATCCATCATGCTCTCGCTTATTCGCTCGTCATCGTAGTACAGGTTGATGTCGTTCGTTCTCATCCCGTCTGTTGGCAACTCTATCTCTGAATCTCCATCGTGAACGACTGAGATGTGAGTCAGGATGTACGTAGCTCCTGAGTCGGCTTCAACTTCCTCGCTATGCATGTCGTACTCCCGGGTCATGGTATCCGCCAAGAGGTACCCTGTTGGAGTCAACGCCACTCCCTCGTACGTTTGAGTATCACTGACCTGGTATCCTCCCATGACGCCATCCGCCGCTGCCTGGAGTTCCTCTACGCACCCAGCCGTTGCAGTGAGTCCTACAGCCCCAATCGCCCCCAGATAGCCTCTGCGATTCATGTACGTGTCTCAGACACTCAAGATTAGTTAACCTTCCTGCCTGCACCCTTTCAATACATAACATATATTATATCTCTTTACACTACCCGCTGAACAGTAGTTGTGTAGACATGACTGGAACAACCAGCGACAAGACAGTAGACGACTACATTGCAGAGTTTGGGGATGCAGAACTATCTCGTAGCGACCTATCCATCGCTCAGGAGATGGCTATCTCCCCAAGGGACGACGCAGCGTTCGAGGCAACCAAATTACTCCTGCAGGAGGGTGGCACGTGATGGATTCGGAGGCGCAGAGAACCCACAGGGACTATGGACTAACTTTGTATCTGCTCAAAACAGAGGAGACGACCGCGCCGCGGAACACTGGTCGATGCAACTCGACCGGTTCCAAGCCGACGCCGAGGCGTATACTCGTGGCGTTCGGAGAACTGAATCCGCTGCCGAGGAGGCAGCCTACCTGTTCTAATCCTATTCTTGCGGTTTGAGGCAGGTGTCGAGGGGACGCCAGGAGTTATGTATGTCGTCTATCGTTCACTTTATTGAATCAAATATGACTAAATTAAAGACTAAGCGAGACAAAGTGTGGAACGCTACTTTGGAACTTCTCGTCGCACAAGGTAAGTTCAAGGCGTCAGACATCATGGAGGAACTGGACCTGACCGAGAGTCAGCGCCAGACGGTACGACGTGTCCTCCGGGCCCAAGAAGAGTATGGATGGGTTGAGCGAGAGAGTCGCCAATCTGGTATCTGGAGGCTCGGTTGGAAAGGTCGAATGCTCCTCAACGTCTCCGAGAAGACCATTGAGCAGTCACGTACGTAGCCACGTACACAGTCACGTCCACAGTCACGTACGTAGCCACGTACACAGTCACGTCCACAGTCACGTACGTAGCCACGTACGCACAGACATAATACAAATAATATTAATATCGGAATTTATATCATGTTCGCTTTCGATGATGTGGTATGGCGAATACGAGCTTGGAGTGCGATTGTGGAGGTACGTACGACGAGATAGTGCGCTGGGAGGGGTTTGTGTGCAGTGACTGCGGAGACCTCTGGGACTCAGATGATACGGGAGATGGGCTGCTTCCCCATGGGCGAGACCCTGGCTACGGAGACTTAGACGGGTAGTCTGCTATCCGCGGGACAACCTTATCAGACTTTGTGACGTACATCGAATATGTCCCCGAAACAGTGGCTTGCAACATTCATACTGTTTCTATTCACCCTCTGGATACTCTCTGAGGTCTCCTCCATAGTCTTGCCACTCCTCGACTCATCATCTCCTTTTGGACAAGTCGGGTTTGCTGCTCTGTCTGCCGGGCAGGTTGCGTTTCTTCTATTGATTCTCGGTCTCGGCGGCTGGGGACTCTACCAGTGGGCTGTCGGGGGAGGTTTCGGCAGTCGATGAACGGGAGAGCACTTGTCGGAGTCATCATCTTAGGCACGATTACCGCCATTCTATTCCTTGTACTCGCACAGGTCTACGATTTGCTTCTCTTACATGCACCGGACACCACTCCTATAGATGAAGAAGAGTGGGCGGATACTGTACTGTCACTCCCCGGAGTAATGCTTGTCGGCCTGATTGTCGCTACCCTCGGTGTACTTGCTCGGATGCGCGAGTGACCGCGGGTAACACCAATACTATTATAAATAATCTGACGATTGGACTTGGAATCTACGAGTATGAAGAGTACGACGGTGCAGCATCTCCGGTGCAGTAACCCAAGCAGTGCGTACAGGAATACCTGTCCGCATCTACGCATACCGACCCGAATCGGTGTCGCCAGACCTCGAAGCACTCGCTGAGGAAGTTATGCAGTACCGACCAGGACAGCGACCCGATGTTGAGCCCGACGGTGGTGGTCAAAAAGGAGGACATAGCAGTGAAAGCTCACAAATACATTGATATTGCTGCCGTCGGAACCTCGGCGTATGCCCGAGGAAGCAACCGATGAACGATTAGACCAATTCCTTCGACTCGTCGAGGAAGAGACCGGAGAAGAACCGCTCCCTGACCCCTACATCGGTGACATCTGCTGGTTCATGATTCATTACCCAATTGAGTTTCAGGGCGAGACTTTCACCGCTGAATTCGATATGAACCTCTCTGAAGACGATGTAACTCCGCAATGGGGCGAAATCCTAATCGACATCCCCGATGAAGAACAGGAAGCTATACTGGATGCTGAAGCAGACAAAATTGAGTACAGCGAAGGTGACGAGGCGCTATACGAGTTCCCCGCATCTGAAGACCAAATCCCTGAATTGATGGAAGACCTGCGTAAGGTCCACGCCGAAGTCTACGGGTAGCCAGCCACGAATCCACTTCTCGCCGCTGACTCTCATTGACGTTGTACGACGAACTGCCGTTATCCGGACGAACGTGTTCGAGAAATCGGTAGTTCTTGCTCCCCGGTCGTTGCACTACGTGTCTGCCTGAGCGTAGTACTATCACGGCGCGAAGGAAGTGTTGAAGGGAAAGTAGTTTTGAAATGCCAACATGGTTGACGCTATTCAATCAGATGAAGAACTACCAGATGACATTCGCTCTAAGATGAGCAGCACCTTCGATTTTAACTTCATCCGAAAGCTCCTCATCAATACCTACTACAAAGGTCCGATACCCGAAGGAGAAGGTGGTACCGGGGGCCATGGTCTTCGAAAAAGAGGACATGCATTGATGGGGATGCCTGACTCTCACCGAAAGAGTGTCTTGAGGAAAGCGAAGGAGGTAGACCTCGTTAAGGAACTCCCCAACGGGTTCGCAACGACACCCCGTGGAGCAGAACTGCTGCCTGGACTCACTATCTGTGATGACTGTGGCGAACAGGAGGAGCCAGCACTCCTCCCAACAGGTTCAAAAAGAAACCCACGTGTTGCTTTCATAACGTACTGTTCTTCCTGTAATGATTTTAGAGAAAGGAGCGATGGCGATGCGCTTCGATACGGCAAAGTCCATCGATTCCATCGGGATGAGGATAGCTTACAAGAGGCGGTAGAAGCGGTGGAAAGCCATGAG
Source organism: Natrialba magadii ATCC 43099 (assembly GCF_000025625.1). Taxonomy (NCBI): domain Archaea; kingdom Methanobacteriati; phylum Methanobacteriota; class Halobacteria; order Halobacteriales; family Natrialbaceae; genus Natrialba; species Natrialba magadii. The sequence continues at coordinate 248,567 of NC_013922.1, forward strand.
GTAGAGTTGTGGTTGAACGATATGTCGCTGAATGAAGCGAAGGATGAACTTAGTACCTGAGTGTTGTCCAACTCCCAGTTGATTCTTGGACATTTCACCTCTCGAACACCACCATTACCTCGCTCCTTGACGAGTCAACCGCCCGAATTCGACAGAAATTCTCTTTCTCCGATAAATATTTGTCCGTAAACATTGGAACATAGACTATGAAGCTCGAACCATACGAGAACCAAGATGGGTACCGAGTCAGTCTGACGGACGAAGAGCGCGACAAACTCTACAAACACATCGACAGCACAACCTCCTCACTTGGGTGGGGGCTCGCAGCGTACTCCGGTCTCAGACGCTGGGAAATAGAGCATGTACGATACAAAGACCTACGAGAGCGAGACAATGGGGACTACTTCCTGAGAGTATGGGAGGAGGGGGCGAAAGGGGGCAAGTACCGCGAGACTCCCGTTCCCGAGTCTTTGGCTATCAAAATTGAGACCATCGAAGAAACAGCGGATGTGAATCCAGACGACGAGGTTATCGACCACCACATGCGAACCGTAATCCGGCATGTCCAGCAGGCCGCAAAAGACCTTGGGAGTGATACCGGAGACGAGGGATGGGACTACCTCGGTCTCCACGATGGCCGGAGGACGTTTGCAAACTCGCTCCTTGACGCGGACGTGTCCCCGCTGCAGGTGATGGAGTGGGGCGGCTGGGATGACTGGCGCACCTTCCGTGACCATTACCTCACGTCTTTCAGCGAGCAGCACCAGCACGAAGAGCTCCAGAAGGTCTCATGGATGTGAACTCATCTACTCGTTGAATATAAGTTATAATCCAGCCACTGTTACGAGCGTATAACATCAGCAATAAATAAAATGCTTTGTGTTTGGGGTATAGAATGTACTATATGTCTGATGTGGATGTTGGAATCCCTCTCTGGGTGAGAATTACGCTTGAGAGGTATGCTATAGAGCGAATACTCCGGTGGGAGGGGCGCTTCAACTTAGAAGGCGACCCCGAAAGAGATGCCTACGACGATATGATGGACGAATTACGTGAACAGTTTGAGGCGGTTGATGGAGGTTCGGGGAGGTTCGTCGTCGAAATCACGGAATTCATTGACTCAGACGAACGTATGGTTGCGAAAATTGTTGCTGGGAGCCGAAACAAGCACGAGAACATTCCCGTTAGTGGCGGCTTCCTGCAAAACTGGCGTGAAATTCTCCTGTCTCGACATCCGCCTGTAGAGGACATCGTGCTACCAGTGGTCGCATCGAGTCCGACGGGATTGTGGCTAGTCATGCCCCACGCAGAGCAATATGGAATTGAATGGGACCGTGACAGAATCGATGCGAAAGCCGACCGTCTGCAGAGTCTCGATGGTGTCGAACCAGTAATGCGTGGCAGCTTCGGTGGTGGGCTAGATGTCTACTGGACTGAAAACTGGGGAGCCTATCGAGGAGAATATCGCCTATTAGACTACGGTGGTGTAGTTCTCCACGGCGAGTCATATCTTCGACCAGAGGAGTATCCGTTCGAAGACCCTGCGTGGGATAGTAAGGAGACTTGAGCCTGTGCAACCGGTGCATCATGGATGTATTGCGACCAAACACCGAATACGACCCATAGTACTTTCCGATGGCCACGTGACACAACTCACTTATACTGGTTCTCTCGTCGTCTGGTCTGATGCCCACAGAACCCAAATACGACTTAGATACGGTCCTTACTCCCGATTCAGATAGTGACACCCGGCACCGAATCGACCAGCGGCTACAAAACGTAGACACTGACGAGGTCTGGTATACTATCGTAATCAACGACTCAGAGCCCCGTCTCGTCCCAGAATCTCATTACGAAGAGTGGACTACGGTTTAAATACCATACCGCGGCCAACACGGCCATGCATCCACGACTAGGTGAACGAGTCCGAATCGACATCCCCGACGAACTGGACCCAGACTTCCGCTGGCATGGGGAACACGGGTTGGTCATCAGCCTCAACGAGGACGAGCTGGGTCCCATCTACGCAGTGGGCCTCGAAGACCATCACATCGTCATTGACGCCCGACCACGCGACATCCGACCGCCACTCTCTCCACAGGGCTTTGGTGACCATCCGTCTAACGTATAAGCGACCGCTCTTTCTGACCATCTACAATATTTTACTTGCTTTGTTACCACCGCGCGCCAGTCTCGGCTCACCAATCTGATACATATTCCGCGCGCATAATGCGTGTGAGAAGCACCGTTTAGACCCGTTTTGAAGCCACACTTAACGAGAACATAGTAGTCTTTATATACATCTCCTGATAGAAGTGTCGGTTTCCCGATATACCTATAAGAGTATAGAATCATAGGGGTACGTATGGCGCAAACAACCAACGCCGACAACGTACAGACCGAGACCATCCCTACGCTCTACGACGCACTCGACGACGTTATCGAGAACGAGGAGTGGGTATACAAGGGCGAACCGATGGTCACGGTTAGCGACGAGGAGTACGACGCCCTGCTTGATGCACTCGACGCTGCACAAGCCGATACAGGCGACGAGTGGGCCGCAGACGAGTGTCTCTACCGAGATGAGACGTGGAGCATCGTGAACTCTGACGCAGACGATGTCTGGGGAAGGTATACTGACGGCAATCTCGATGAGGAAGTAGTTGACCTCCTTCAGTACGCGCACAACAAGGCAGCCCGAGACATCTCTGATGGCACCCAAATCGACTCGACTGTCGATGTCTTCGTCTACCGACGGTAATCCACTACCCGCACCGGTGTAATCGCGGTTCGAATCCGCGAGCGGGCTTCCCCAGCGAACTCCGCACGCTGGGTTATCAACAAACGGAGGTGAAACACATGATGCAACCAGAAACCCTACACTTGGGAGGAGATGACAGTCCACGGAACAGCAAGTTACGTGCAATCGCACGCCTTGACGACCGCTATAATGAGGAGTGGACACCTGCTGGAGACATCATCGACGACCTGCTCGACGACCGCCTCGCAGAACTCGATGGTGACTCCGGTGACCGCACATGAAGCTCGACGGACTCGTATGGGCCCGCTGCGCCGAGTGCTGGCGCGAGACCTATATTCCAGAAGCGAACCGGGCAATCCATATAGAGCGTGGGGAGGTCAGGTTGTGCAATCGATGCATCCTCGATGTGATGGTCCCTGACACAGAGTACGAGCCCTGACTGACTCAGGGGAAGAGTCTTAAGCAAAATCATCACATCTCATCGTATGGACGAAAGCAACTCCGGAGAGGACGAGGAGTCTGAGTTAGAGGCAGCTATCCGACGCAATCGGGAGCGATGCGAACATATGGACCATTCCGAGTTCGGCTCAGACTACTTCGCTGGTACTGACACATCTCGTACCGAGTGAGGGATTTAACCTACTCTGTTCGTCAGCGCATCATCTCATCAAGTTGTCGTCTTGCTTCAATCATCTCCTGGGGGTTCCGATGGTAATAGGCAAGAGCTTCATATACATCCGCTATTGTGATATTCGGCGACCATTCCGCAATCTGATTCGGGTCTACTCCCTGTTCGGTCGCATCGTACACCTCAATGACCGACACTTCACTCCCCTCAATCCGAGGAACACCGTTCATTTGAGAGTCCGAAACAATCGCCATCACCTGAGTTGACGTAATACCTCTTGATATAGTTGGATGTCCGACTCAAGGGCAGCCAATGATGAGCGCATGTTTGTTTCCTCCCGGTCATCATCCACGTCATTGATTTCCTCGCGCAGGGACTCCCTCTCGTTCTGCATCTCCTGCAGGTCGTCTTTTAGGTCTTCGTAGTCATGGGTTTCAATGAGGTGCCGAACCTCCTCATCTCGCAGTTGGTCGCGGTCGAGGACCCACTTCCCATCTCCTGCACTCTCTGCCACATCCAGCCGTTCCAGTTCACGGACAGCTACATCTGGAGACACATTAGCTCGGCCCGCGATGACATCGGCAGATGTGGGCTCCTCCAGTAATTCGACAACAGCGCGGACTCGCTCCCTCGCGGTCATCGTCTCCACCCACGCCTCCGAGTCTGGCTTGCTCATATCTTTATATCCCACCGCGAGATTCATAATGATATGTCCGATTGGACGCCAACCGAGGCAGATTTGGACCCTGACGATTTCCGTGATGGGCTGATTAGCGCAGAAGACCTCCGGAACGGGAATATCCACACCCACGAAGACGTACTGCACGAGTTGGACGACGAGTAATCCCTCCTCGGGAGGGTTCATACCATAAGGAGAAACGAAATAGGTCGTCAACACGCCAGTGGAGGATGATATTTAAGTTGTTCATAGTCGATGTTTCAGTTGAGAGAATGATAACACCTGGGGTGGACGTGACCGACAAAGTGGGTGGGAAATAAGTAGATGTCGGCAATAACACCCTTGAACAACAGTAATTGTTGTTATCTGACTGATGATGCGCGAGATGTTCGGTAAAGAGTAGACTGGTTCCACACAGTCTCTCACCCCGAATTCGCTTCTCTATCGCGGTTCTGTGGTCTTTCTTTCTCGCTGCCTCGCATTGTGAGGTGCGGCGCAGTCGATTACGTCAAACCGATGCCGTTGGGGCCGTCGTGGTCTTGCAGACAGCGCCAGCACAGTGGGAGCGACAGTGACAGCAGTCGTAACAGCACCCACAGTCACAACCACAACCACAATCACAATCACAACCACAGTCACAACCACAACCACAACCACAACAGCAACAGGACCGCCAGCCTCTCCAGCAACAACACTGCACTCGAATAGGTGAATCGCTGTGGTCCAGCAGAGCAACTCCGGTTCTCGGCGGCGGTGATCACAGACAGCAGTCGCTACACGCGCTCGTGTGGACTGAGTACTCGTTGACGATTCACGCCGGACCAGACACGGCTGCGATTGCTATCGACCACACAGTGGTTAGACATCGCCACTGTTCCGTAGGGATATCCCAGCGGTGTGTCATCGCTGTCATCGCTGTCGGCGCTGTCGACACACAGAAGTCCCCTTACTCACCAGAACTGCAAGCAGGTAGCTCGCGAAACAGAGCAAGCTATAGATCGGCCTACGGCTCTGCGGTGGTTTCCGTTTCGGCCTCACTCTCACTTTCACTCTCGTCCGCAACAGCAAGCCCATCACGGTCCCATACACCAACCCCGTGGAGTTCCGTCTCCGCGTCGACGACCGGAAGCGACTCGAGTTCCTGCCCGGGCGACTCCCGATCAACTGTAGGAGGAAGGTCGAGATCGGCGACGTGAACGTAGGTTTGACTTGGTTGGTCTTCGACCGCCGTTCCGCCCGGAACGAGTTCGGCAGGACCAACCTGGTCGACCAATGTACCGAGGTCTGCAACCGTTGCGCCACTACTGATTCGGACAGTGTCCTCGCCTAACTCGATGCTCGTGCGGGTAAGGTCGAGGTTCCACTCCTCGAGGAGCGACGTGAACTGCGATCCAGCCGGGCCACTGAGCGGATCAGGGCCGAGCGACTCGGTGATGAAACCGAGAGTTCGGTCGGCAACCGTCGACTGCGGGAGTTCGAACTCGCCGTGCAGGTCGAGTTCCCCATCCACATCCGTAGCAGCGAGCGAGAACGAAACCGCTGCAGGCTCTTCGAAGCCGCGGTCCGTACGCTCCTCGACGTACTCGCTCCAGTTGTCGGTCATCCCGGTCACTGTCGCGTCGACTGTCGCCTGCGGGGCGGCTGCCGTCTGCTCGTGATTACCGTCTCCTTCCTCGTCGACATCGACGACATCGATCGACGCGTTCCACTCGGTCGTTGTCCGGAGGTTCGCTGTCGCCTGTGCAGCCAGCGTCTCCGCTACGCGTTCGTCGGTGGTCAGATTTGCTGCTGGCGTGTCCTCCGTCGTGTTGGCAGTCGTCTCGTTTTTGTCTCCTGAAACAGCCACACCCGCCAGCGCCCGCGCCGTTTCCTGATAGTTCCCGACCGCGACATCCCAATCGACCACTGTTCGCGTCTCCGTTTCCGTCTGTGTCGTCGTTCGCGACACCGCCACCGTCTCAAGGTCGAGCGCCGTCACCCCGCTCGCGATCTCGGCTGCCTCCTGTGTAGAAACCTGGGAGTGGTCAGCCAGTTCGGTTGCCAGCATCGTCTCGATTCCGTCGTCGATTCCCGTGTACGTCACGGTGTACTCGAGTTCGAGTTGTGCCGTTTCGCCCTCATCCTCACCCTCACCCTCACCCTCACCCTCATCCTCATCCTCACCCTCACCCTCGCCCTCGTCTCCGGCACCTCCCATCCCCACGGTCTCGTACTCGTGGTGATGGAGTTCGACCCGGCTTTCGCCGTCGAACGCTGCAGCGATGGTGTCGTACTCCGCTTCGAGCGCGTTCGAGATTGCAGTTCGATCGGAGAGGAAGTCCTCATCCACGTCTTCGTCGGTCGTGTCGACGTACTCGAGTTGGCTGACGGAGAGCCGGTACCCGTCGGAGAGTCCGCCATCGGCGAGCGTGAGATCGGTGGTGGCAGTCGGTGTCGTGTTTCCGTCCAACTTTGTGTCCGGAACTGCTTCCTCCGGCGCTCGTTCGTGCACGACGGCCCACTGCCCGCTCGTGGTAACAGTTTCGGGCGTTAGTTCCATCGTCCCGCTCGTCTCCGCGGACATTGGCGGCTCTGAAACGGACTGTACCGGTGTTCTGTCCTCTGTTCGCGTCATCTCCGTCGACCCCGCGCCCACCGGTCCCGGTACGTCGGTGATCGGCATCGTACTCGAGAGCGAGGCGTCGAACTCGTTCGCATCCGGAGAGTATTCGCCATCGACGTCGAGTGTCAGTTCGGTATTGCTGGTGGGCTGGGCGAACAGTTGGTCGAGACTCTGCTCGAGGTCGAACGAGCCCAGTGCGGTCGTCTCCGTCGGCTCATCACCGCCAGAGGTATCGGTGTTCTCGCCCGCTGGGTCGAGTTCACTTGCGGTCCCACCTGACAGGCCCAGCAATAGCTCCGTAAGCTGTTGTGTGACGTCCGCGCCGAGTTGGGTTGCCCCGGCCCCGGCTGACGAATCGGATTCGTAGACGAGCACGGCGCTATCATCGGCCAGGAGATAGAGTGCGTCCGCCTGGCCCATATCGTCGGCAGCTGCTTCCGGGGAGTCATACTCGGTCATGTTCGGCGGCGTGTCTGCGGTGAGCAACGATTCTGCCGGATCTTCGCCGTAGGTGTAGGTGAACCCGAGGCTCAGGACGGCGACGCCAGCGAGCACGACGAGGCTGACGGTGAGAAGGAGCTCACGCCGGCTCACCGAGCCGCGATTGGTGCGCTGGAATCGCCGTCGTGTCATATGCTGCAGTTCTGACCCGGACGTTATAAAAATACGATATTACGCGTGACAGTTCGTGGGTGGTGACTATCACACTCCATATTGGACTGGGTTGGGTGCGCGTGAGTACGCTGGCGCGGTCACAGTCCAAGCAGCGCAACTGGATGAACGAACGGCAAGAGAAGAACGCAAGAGTGAGAACCGAGAAGTGAGAACCGAGAAGCGAGAACCGAACCGTCTAGTTGTCAGCCGATACTGTGCTGGGACGCCGGTTACTGAATGGAGTATCCCGCTGCGATCGTGAGCAGGAACACCATGAACACGGCGGTTGCCATCATGTACGTAATCGAACGCGGTTCTTCGATCAGGTGCTGGTAGTAGGCAGCAATCAGTCCAATCTTGGCTACCGCGAGTAACATTGTTGCACCGATTGCGATCGAGTACGCGAAGTCGAACTCGAAGAAGACGAACTTCCCCGTACCCAGTACCAACAGCAGGACGTAAATGATGGTGTACGTTCGAAGGTCAGCCATTAGCGTAGAATTGTGAGCGTCGGTTACTTATACCTTCCTCATGCGGCCCGTCACACCGGTGTGGTGGCGATTATGTTCGCGTACAGCCGGCGTCGTCGCCCACTGGTTACTGGAAACGAACCAAAACGTAAAATTAGAAACCTGTGTAACGAAACGGCGCTACATCAGGTAGAACAGTGGGAACAGCAGGACCCACACGATGTCGACGAAGTGCCAGTAGAGTCCGAAGAACTCCACCGGGCGGTGGTCCTCGAGGTACGCATCGACGCTGATGATCCGGTAGATCATGAACACGGCGATGAACAGGCCGAGGATCACGTGGAGTGCGTGCAGGCCAGTCGTGACGTAGTAGATCGAGTACTCGAGGCCGTACCACCAGTACTCGCCCTCAGCGAACTTCACGCTGTACTCGTAGGCCTTCACGCCCATGAACGTCAGGCCAAGCAGGAGCGTCGCCGTCATGGCGCCGAGAAGCCCCTTCTTGTTCTTCCGTTCGGCCATTACGAGCGCGAGGATGACCGTAAAGCTCGAGGTGAGCAACACATAGGTGTTGAGCAGCCCTGGCCAGGAAGCAAAGGGCACAGTCGTCCACTCGTGCCAGCCCATGTGGATGCGCATGAAGACGTACGCACCGATGACGGCACCGAAGACGACAACGTCAGACGCCAGGAACACCCAGACACCGAACTTGGTGTTGCCGACACCGCCGAACGGCCACCGCTCTGCAATGTTCATCTCCGGCACTTCGAAGTTCTCCATGCCGAATTTGTACAGCGTCACGCCCATGATACCGATCCCGACCAGCGTCAGAATCGGATACATGATGTTTGGCTCAGCAGCGATGCCAGTCATCCCTTCGGGTGGGTTCGGCGTTCCCTCGGCGAAGTCGATGATGTACGGCGTCAGCCCCGACAGACCGAGGAAGAACACGAACGTCCCGACACCGATACCGAACGGCCAGATGCTGGCGTGGTCGGCGTGTTCTTCTTCGTGCTCGATCGTCGCTTCGGCTGTGTTGCCCTGTCCGTGTGCGACCCCGCCGTCCGTCGCGGCTGGCGAGTTCTCGACGAACTCGAGTCGGCCGCTGGCGTAGCTTGGGCGCCCGTCCCAGTTCTCGAGCGGCGGTGGGGATGGAATTGCCCACTCGGCCGTTCGGGAGAACTCCCACGGGTTGTCGGGAGCGTCGGGACCGGAGATCCAGCTCTTTGCGAACGTCAGGATCATGATCAGGAACGACGCGCCGAGGATGAACGCCCCGACGGTCGCGATCCGGTGGTAGATCAGCGCACCCTCGGCGAAGTGGAAGACACGTCGTGGCGTCTCCCAGGCGAGGAACATCGGGAAGTACAGCATGTTGAACCCGATGAAGTAGACTGCGAAGTTGAGTTTGCCCAGCGTTTCGGAGTACATCTTTCCGGTGATCTTTGGCCACCAGTAGTAGAGGCCGGCGACCAGTGCGGTCACACCGGAGACCATCACGTAGTGGAAGTGGGCAACGACCCAGTAGGTGCCACGGAACTCATAGTCCAGCACGACGGCACCGAGGAAGACCCCGGTAATACCGCCGAGGATGAACAGCACGAGCGCACCGAGGCTGAACAGGAACGGGGTCGTGAATCGCACGCGTCCCTTGACCATCGTGTAGATCAGCGCGAAGACCATCAGGTCGAACGGCAACGAGATCCCGATGGTCGTCGCCATCATCAGCGTCTTGATCTCCAGGTTGATGGTCGTCAGGAACATGTGGTGCATCCAGACGAGGAACGACTGGACGGCCACGAGGACCATCGCGATGATGACCCACTTGCGGCCGACGAGGCGTCGTCCGGTGAACGTCTGGAACGTCTCGAACATAATCCCCAGTGCGGGGAAGAAGACGATGTACACCTCTGGGTGACCGAAGAACCAGAACAGGTGTGCCCACAGCAGGCCCGACCCCTGGTCCGTCGCGAAGTACTGCGTCAGTAAGACGCGGTCGGCCGTCAACAGCAACAGCGCGGCGAGTAGTGCCGCGAAGGCGAACAGCATCATCCAGACGGTCAGGAGCCACGACCACGTGAACATCGGCATGTTCCAGAGGCCGAGCCCCTCAGCACGGGAGCGATGAATCGTCACGAGGAAGTTCACCGTCCCGATCGTGATCGAAATCACGAACAGCATGAGCCCGAGGATGACGGCGTTGCCACCCGTTGTCGCCTCCATTGCGGGTGTGTACGTCGGCACGTTCAGTGGCGCGTACATCGTCCATCCACCAGCGAAGGTTCCTTGCTGGAAGAACGAGATGACCACCATCACGCCCGAGAACAGGTAGAACCAGTAACTCAGGGCGTTCATCCGCGGGAACGCGAGGTCCTTCGCACCGATCTGCAGCGGCACGAGATAATTCGCGAATCCGGAGGCGATCGGTGAGAGGAACCAGAACACCATCAACAGCCCGTGTGTGGTGACTGCCTGGTTGAACTCGTTCCCGGACAGGATGCCGACCCCGCCCGGTTCCCACATCTGCACGCGGAAGATAAGCGCCATCGCTCCGCCCAGCAGGAGGAAGAAGATGGCGGTGGCGATATAGAGGATTCCGACGTCCTTGTGATTCGTCGTGACAAGCCAGCGCTTGACCGACGTCATTGGTGGGAGATCAGCCATTATTCGTCACCTCCCTCGTTGTCGTCATCGGTTTCCTCGTCCTCTCCCTCGTCAGCTTCGTCGTTCGTTTCCGCTTCATCCTCTTCTTCATCATCGGTTTCGTCGTCTTCAGCTCCCAACTCGAGCGTGTAGGTCTCGTCAGTTGGACCGGTGAAGTCGACGGTCTCCTCGACCGTCTCGAACTCGTCGTCAGTCGAGGTGATGGTCAGTTCGTACGGCCCACCCTGTTCGATCTCACCGATCGTGATGGAGCCGTTCTCGAACTCGTCGTCAGCGTACGTGAAGCTGAGGTCCTCCTCGAACTGGTCGTTCTCCTCGTGGACGAGTTCGAGTTCGAAGCCATCAGTCACGCGTTCTTCAGCCTCGTCCTCGAGTGTGATATCCATCGTGAGCTGTTCGTCAACCCACTGTTCGAACTCCTCTTCGGAGCGAACGTCGACGTCAGCAGTCATGCCGGAGTGGCCAAAGCCACACAGTTCGAAGCACTCGATCAGGTACTCACCGTCTTCTTCGGCGACGAACCAGGTTTCGTCAGTCTCTCCCGGGATCGCGTCAGCCTTTACGCGAAGCTCTGAGATCCCGAACGTGTGCCAGACGTCCCGTGATGTCACCTCTGTCCAGATCGGTGTATCAGCGGGAACGACGAGTTCACCGCCAGTCTCGATACCGTTCTCGTATGCGAAGTCCCAGCCGAAGGACCAGCCTTCGACCTCGACCTCGAGTGCTTCCTCGTCAGGGGTGTCCGGTCCGTCCTCGACGACGAGGAGCATTCCGTAGGACCAAACCACCAGCGAAATGACGATGATGGCACTCAGTCCGAACGAGAGGAATAGCTTCTTACCGCCCTGTCCGCCTGTCGGAAGTTCTCCGAGCGTCGGCAGATCCTCGTCGGCTTTCGAGTCGCCGTTATCACGATACTTGTACGCGTTGTACAGGGTATACGCGATCACGACGACACCGACGAGCGTCCCGAGGCCGAGGAACACGAGGAAAATTTCCTCGAAGATCTCGACCCGGGTCTGCACCTGCATCGGAGTCGTGTATGCGTTGAAGATCGTATTCACCTCTATTGGAGCCGCCTATATGTCGGACGGTGGTTTCCGGGACCACTTATCTATTTGGAAACGGGCCGACGCGTTCAGAGTCGCCAAATGCTGTCTGTCGGTGGCTCGCGTCAGCATAGTGTGCCCGTCGACATGGTCCTCGGATGGTCTGTAGGGACCTTCCCTCTTCTTTCTATCGTTGCCGGAGTACGGGTGCCGTTAGCAAACCGGTGCATCGGCGGCTAGCAGCGATCCCAACGCGAACAGGTTCGGTCATACCCGAACAGTGACCAGGGCATCGATCGTAGGACACGTCATTCATCATCTGTTCTCGCTCGCGCGCGGGTCACCATTATTTCGAGCAGACAACGGCCAATAGTAGCGACAGATCTGTCATCCGAATGGAATAGATATCGGACAGACACCACAGCAGAACGACACTGCTGCCACAGACACCGATCACACTCTTCGTTTATCGCTTTCACCGCTCTCAGATCGGTGTTCGGAGCGCAATCCTCTATACCCTTGCTCTCCAAGACAGGGTATGCCAGAAGATGTCCTCTTCAAATTCGAACAGGAACTGAGCCGCGACGAGATTGCCGCGTACCTCCGTGCCGCAGCCGACAACTTAGAACAGGGCGACGATATCACCCTCTCCGCAGGGTCGGATTCGGTCACGATGTCCCCACCAGCCAATCCCACCTTCGAGATCAAAGCCGAACACGAGTACTCGGACGAATCCGATCCCGGCGAATTCAGCATCGAGTTCGAACTCGAGTGGAAGAAGGGAGCAGACACCGACGACTCGGCAGACGGTTCGTTGCAGATCGAGTGATCGGTCTCGGTGCGGAGACAGGGGTCGGGAGGCGAGACACGTCCGACAAATCAGTCACTCGACTCAGAGTTTGACGACCCACACCCGAAACGACGACGGCAATCCGTACACTGTCTGGAAAACGGCGTCGATGAACTGTCCGATTCGGTTCGGATCCGCCTTTGCGCTGACGTGAACGTTGACGCCGTCGGCGTTTTCGGGGCGGGCAATTTCCTCGATTTTGAACACTGGAAAGTCGTTCAACAGTTGCTTCAGCCGGTCGAGTTCGTCGTCCGTACAGTCGAGGTTGATCGTGCCGTCTCCGAACTGGAGCCACGGGATGCCGAGTGATGGATCCAGGTCGTGTTCAGCCTGGGTTTCAGTGGTTGATCCGTCGTCATGACTGCCCCCGTCACCGCCTCTTTCTCCATTTCTACTGCCTACTCCACTGCCATCTTCACCCTCACCTTCACATTCACTTTCTGCACCGTCGGCACCATCACGCTCGAGTGCCGTCTCAGATTCAGCTGTACGTGCGTCGAATACACTCTCGTCCGCTTCGAACGTGACGAACCCGCTCGCACGCGTTCGGTGTGCTGTAATGGCGTCGACGTACAGCTTCCGGCGTGCTGCGGGTTCCGCGGCATCGAATCTGGTCATACAGCAGTAGATGTCCCCGTTTCTTTAAGCCTTTATGCGCTGGCGCTGAACGAGTAGCTATGGCACAGCCACGAATCTTGATTCTCGGGGCTCCCGGGGCAGGCAAAGGGACACAGAGTGCAAACATCTCCGACGAGTTCGACGTCGAACACGTCACGACCGGTGACGCACTCCGCTCGAACAAGCAGATGGATATCTCGGATATGGATACGGAGTACGATACGCCTGGTGAGTACATGGATCAGGGCGAACTCGTCCCCGACGAGGTCGTCAACGCTATCGTCGACGAGGCGCTTTCCCAGGCTGACGGCTTCGTCCTCGACGGCTACCCGCGGAACCTAGAGCAGGCGGAGGAACTCGAGGACATGACCGATCTCGACGTCGTGCTCTACCTCGACGTCAGCGAGGAGGAACTCGTTCACCGCCTCACCGGACGTCGGATGGACCCCGAAACCGGTGAGATCTACCACGTCGAGTACAACCCGCCGGAGGACCCCGAAGTCGAGGACCGTCTCGAACAGCGCGAGGACGATACCGAGGAGACCGTCCGAGAGCGACTTCGCGTCTACCGAGAGAACACGGAACCAGTCGTGGAGTACTACGACGACCAGGGGACACTCGAGCGTGTCGACGGCGAGCAGGCACCCGACGACGTCTGGGAGTCAGTAAAAGAGACGATCGAAGACGCAGCGTAACGGCTTCTAGTTGTTTTCGATATCGATCTCGTACTCAGCGATATTGAGGTAGGTGAGCTGTGGTGCTGGTTCGAATCCTTCGGGGATAACCTCAATTTCGCCATTCTCGATAGCCGTCGGTGTCAGTGCATTTGTTGGCGTATCAAAGTAGATAGAGTTCGCAATGATCGCTCCTTCGAATGAAAATCCACCACCACCAGTGAATTGGACTTGGTACTCATGTTGGTTACTACTTTCTGTGTTAAATTCATCACTAGCAACGTAGATAAGTCCCTGAAAGTCATTCCCCGAATTATGGAAGTTGACGGTTGATGAGGATGTTCCGTAGAGCTGGATTGCCTCTACAGTATCACAGCTACCGATGGTCCTCACGTCTCCGTCGCCGAGAGTAAAGTCATCCTTTGCGTATATTTTCAGACTGTGTTCCCCGCCGCCACACTGTGAAACCGTTATATTCTCGCCACTGTCTACACTTCCGTTAACAACGACAACTGCATCTCCGTCTTCCAGGCTGAAGTCGTAGTGTTCATCTCCGTCAAGGCTCTCTTCGTAGTATGCTCCACTGGGATTAGATTCACTGTCATCCAGTCGCGGTTCGTCGTCTTCGAACTCGTCTATCAGTTGTTGAATGGTATCGTCCAGATCGGGGAAATCTGCCTCATTGACTTCTTCGAGGTTATTTCCTGACGCATGTCCCGAGCCAACGTAATCGTCATTTGGGAGTGAGACACTGTCTGAGAACGCGTTCTCAACATCCTCATGGCCCAGTTTGATTTTCAGCACTCCCTCGTCGTTCTCGTCACCATAGCACTCCTTCTGTATTGCTGTATCACCCGCCTGATTGGAAAAGTGCTGTTCCCATCCCAGACAGTACTCACTCTCAATCTCGATGAAGATGTGGTCGTCCCTGATGTAGTTCATCTCGTTGGGTTCTGCGTCAATCTGATCGACTGTGATCTCTCCCGAATCGATCGTTTTGTTTTCCGCAAGTTCGACCACCGGGAACGACAGCGTGTTCGTCTGGTGGTTGTAGTAAACTGGCGGCACCGACAGAACTCTGGTCTGCTCACCGGTTTCTCGGAAAACGGCACCGCCCTCGTAGGCAACCCGCGTCCCGTCGTCGCTCTCGTACTCGATTGTTCCAATCGTTCCGTTGGCGATATCTGTTCTGTTTTCACCACTGTATTCTTCCGCCCAAATTTCGTACGTCGCAGAATCGTGGTGTGCAATCGCACCGTGTTCGCCCGCGTTTAGATCAGAGGTTTGAACCACATCACTAGTCGTCGTCGTTGAGGAAATTTGTTGCCCTAACTCAACGAACGCCTGTTCGATCTGCTCCTGCTCGGATTGCTGTTCCGTACCAGTGATGACATCCCCTGCGACAAGCAGGACGCCAACACTGCCTGCCGCGACCATGCCAATCAGCAAGACGATACCCAGCAGGGACGACTGGGCACGCTCCGACGGCCACGCGGAATCCACCCCACGTTGGACACTCATACGCGCTTAACAATCTCTCATGGTTATAATACAATCGGTCGATCAAACACTTCACCACTGTTTATCTATTCTCTATTTTGGTGAAGTTTACCGCTACCGAGCTGTTACACTCACTATGATGCGGGTCGGTCCTCGTACCGCGACAAGTCGGCAGCCGACCTCCGAAGATAAACACTTGTATACCGAACCTGCCCTAGCCCTAGGATAACCAGATGACACGTACAGCCGAAAAGATCAATTCGCTCGTTCGGGAGGACTCCTCGATGACCGAGGCACTCGAGTCCATCCGGACGAAAGCCGACGAAAACGGCGGCGAAGTCCAGTGGGGCGACGTCAACGATGACCTGACGAGCGGACAGTGGGGTCGGCTGATCGAGAAGGGTATATTGGTCGATGGCGACGAGGGATTCGAAATCGCCGACCGTGACGCCTACGACGAGGCGCTCGATGGTGATGGGTCCGGTTCGTCGTTCGCCGACGCAGACGTCGACATCGACGCGGAAGCATCCAAGTGGTCCCAGTGGGACAAACTCGCTGGTGTCGGGTCGCTCCTGTTGATGTTCGGGTACTGGCTCGACCCCGTTCGTGACACGGTTGGTGGGACGCTCAACCTCGCGCTCGGTCCACTCGATGCCGCGCTGCCGTTCTACGCCGTTATCCTCTCCGTTGCGCTCCTGACGGGGCTCTATTCGACGCTGCTGCAGGCGAACTTGATGAACCCCGAGGTGCTCGGCAAGTACCAGAAGCGGATGAAAGCGATGCAGGACAAACAGCAAGACGTCCGCGACCGCAAGAAGGAAGCCGAGGAACGCGGCGCGAGCGAGGCCGAACTCGAACGTCTCGAGAACGAACTCGAGGAGGTCCGCGAGGAGCAGATGGAGGCCATGGCCGAGAACATGGGGATGTTCAAAGAGCAGATCCGCCCGATGGTCTGGATTATGCTGTTTACCATCCCAATCTTCCTGTGGATGTACTGGAAGATCCACGATGGGAACGTCGCCAGTACTGAGTGGACCGTCGTGATGCCGATTGTCGGCGTCGTTGACTGGACTGACGGTATCATCGGCCCGATGCCGGCCTGGATCCTCTGGTACTTCCTGTGCTCGATGGGCTTCACCCAGCTGCTCCGGAAGTCGCTCAACATCGATATGACGCCGTCGACCACCTGAACAGTATCGCTTCGAGGACTCCGAGTTGCGAGTGACGACGGGTTTCAGGCGCGGAGCAGAAACCCAGTATCCAGTAGATAGCCCGACCGTCTTTTCGGCCCCGTTCGATTTTCTCGATTGCTGGCACGGTCATCGCTCGCTGCTGTTTGCGGCGTTGGCACCCACAAGTTTGCTACACCTCATGTACGACACAGAAACACGATGTCGCTGAATCGTGGTGTCACATCCGACACCAGCCGTTTCTGATTCAAAACCCCTTTTACCCGGCACGTCGCAGATTGGATATGTTACTCACCGTCTCTGGCCCGCCAGGTAGCGGGAAGAGCACCACCGCAGGATTGCTCGCTGACGCGTTCGATCTCGACCACGTCAGCGGCGGCGACATCTTCCGCGAGCTCGCAGACGAGCGCGGCTACACCCCACTCGAGTTCAACAAACTCGCCGAGGAGAACGACCAGATCGACCGCGATCTCGACCGACGACTCTGCGAAATCGCCGTCGAAGAGGACGACCTAGTACTCGAGTCCCGGCTGGCCGGCTGGCTCGCCGGCGATCAGGCGGACTTTCGTTTCTGGCTCGATGCGCCGCCGGCGGTTCGTGGCGAGCGAATCGGCGAGCGCGAGGAGAAGGATCCAGACCGTGCGACCGAGGAAACCCAGGCTCGCGAGGCGAGCGAGGCCCAGCGCTACGAGGAGTACTACGGCATCGACATTCGCGACCTGACCATCTACGACCTCTCGGTCAACACAGCTCGCTGGGAGCCCGATGCCGTCCTCGATATGCTCGTCACGGCTGTCGAGGAGTACGACGCCACGGGCGACGAAGGCCAGGCAACCGTCCCTCTCGAGTACGATATCTAGCATGAGTCAGCGCCAGCGTCTCCGCCCTGCTCCGGGTGATCGTACACCGGCCGAACTCCTGCAGTTCGGCGTCGTCAACCTCGATAAGCCACCCGGTCCCTCCTCACACCAGGTCAGTGGCTGGCTTCGCGATGCCGTCGCAGATGCGCTGGCCGAGGCCGACCAGAGTGAGGACAGCGACACCAGCCCGACCATCGACCAGGCCGCCCACGCCGGCACGCTCGATCCCAAAGTCACCGGCTGCCTGCCGACTATGCTTGGCGACGCAACCCGACTCGCGCAGGTATTCCTCGAGGGACACAAGGAGTACGTGGCGGTACTCGAGTGCCACGGCTCGATTCCGGCTGACGTCGAATCGACCGTCGCCGAGTTCGAGGGGCCGATTTACCAGAAGCCGCCGCGAAAGAGTGCGGTGTCGCGTCGACTCCGCGTGCGCGAGATTTACGAGTTGGACGTCCTCGAACAGGGCGACCGGCAGCTACTGTTGCGGATTCGCTGTGAGAGTGGCACCTACGTTCGAAAGCTCTGTCACGACCTCGGACTGGCACTTGGCACTGGTGGGCACATGGGGCATCTGCGGCGCACGGCGACGTCACCGTTCGACGATACGGACCTCTACACTGCGACGGAGTTCCTCGATGCGCTCGCGTTCTGGCTCGAGGACGACGATCCGAGTCTGCTGTACGACATCGTCGATCCTGCCGAGCGGATCCTGGAAGAGATTCCGCATCTCGTTATCGACTCGACGGCTGCGCGAGAGGTCGCAGAGGGTGCACCGGTCTACGCGCCAGGGGTGCGGAAGGTAGTAGCCGACACCGCACTCGAGCGCGGTGATCTCGTTGCTTGTTATACGCAGGTGGGATCGGCGGTCTGTCTCGGCAAGATGGTCGGCGATCCTGACGCAGAATCTGGTGTGGTCGTCGATCTAGAGCGGGTTCTCGTCTGAGGCGCAGTGTCCATGACAATCTGAAACGACACGCTTAAACAGCAGACACTCATCGTATCACGTGCGGGACCGTGGGGTAGTGGTATCCTCTGCGGATGGGGTCCGTAGGACCCGAGTTCAATTCTCGGCGGTCCCACTCGAAATTATCTAAGTGTTCAACTCTTAGACTCTCAACCACTCGAGAGTACCGAAAATCCAATTCTCGCTTTCGGTATATTACCACATAGCCGACAGCATTGTAGGGGGTGGTCTGCATGACGGTCGCACCGTGGCCGTCAGTCGACCATTCGACTTGCGAACACTGCGGTGCCCACGTCACCGATCGGTTCCGGCGCGTCTTCGGTGACGATCGGGACCGAGCCCACCGCTGCGGCGAGTGTGATTCGTACGCTCGACTGAGCCGCGGCTCCGCTGCTGGCGTCGATGTGCCGGTACCAGATCCGGAAACGTCCGCCGGCCGCCACGGAGGTGAGTCCGATGCCTGAACGAGTCGACCCGCGAAACCTCCCGTCTGGCTACTCGCCGGCTTTCATCCAGCTCTCTGACGGCCTGGTGTGCGTAGCGGACGCCACTGTCCGTGACTCGGGCTGGCTTGAGTTCACCGAGTGGTCCGGCACGACCGGTCTGGTGCCACCACGAGACTGCGGCCGGGTGAAGTTCATCGCGACGGAACTCGTCGAAGACGCGCTACGGCGACGTATCGCGGACGCCGATATTCGAGCGGAGTACGGCCCGGAAGGCGAGGTGAGCCGATGAGCGACCAATCTGCGAACGGTACTGTTCATCGGGAAGAGCCCACTGAGACGGTTTCGAACGGTGGTCGAAATAGCGACGGAACCGCGCGGATGCTTTCGAGATGGACTTTCGAATACGAACCCGCGCGGTTGATCGTCAGAGAGTATATGAGCGGGCGGACGCTGAACGCCTGCGCTGGCAAGACCAAACTCCAGCACGACGGTGAGATAGTCCGGAACGATCTGAACCCCGATCGTGACGCCGACACGAATCACGACGTTGCGGAGATTGCCGACTACTTCGAGCCGTGTTCATTCGATACGGTAATCTTTGATCCACCGTTCGACGAGAAGCAAGCTGAGACGAAGTACGATGGCCTGCACGCAATGGACGTGTACGCCGCCCTTGAGGACTTCAACGAACTGGTCCGACCTGGCGGCCATGTCATCACGTTCGGCTGGAATTCGTGGGGAATGCGGTCGTTCTCTGCCTTTGAGCGCGTCGAGACGGTCCTGCTCCAGCGCGGACCGATTCACCGCGACGTGATCGTGACGGTCGACCGTCGAACTACGCACTCGCTCACGAGCAACAACGGATGTACACTACAGACGGATGCTGACCGAAAGGGCGGTGGTTCGCGATGAGCCGTCTCGTCGAATCCGACGAGTGCGAACGATGCGGCGACCGGATTAGCGGTCTTCGTCGGCTCTGCTCGGACTGCACGCGTGACGTTCGCGACGCACGGGAGGGTCCGCTGTGAGTTCTCGCACGTCGGCCCTCGAGAGTTCGAAGGCCAGCGGTGACGCGCTCGAGGCGGAGTTGGTGCAGACGATCGACGCCCTGGAGTACGTCGGTGATCGGACCGCAACCTGGCACGACGCACGAACGACGACGCTCCTCGAGCCGGCCCACTCACTGCCGTTCTACGGCGTTGTGCTGGTCGAACCGGAGACGCCGGTCGAGATCAAAGGCTGCCAGATAGAGACGAGCAACGGAGACAGCACGACTCGCGGGCGGTTCTACGTTAAGCGCGACGCCCACGAGCAGTTGCTCGAGGCTGCCGGGATGTACCTGCTCGTCGTCTACATTCCGCGACCGGGATTGCCCCAGGTCGCCCGCGCGATTGTGCCGGCGACGATCGTCGACGAGCTGCTGGCCGGCCGGTGGTACGAGGTTGGCGGGTCGCGTTCGGAATCCGAGGTTGCGAAGCTCGCCTGGTCGCACGTCATCGATCCCGCTGGCGTTGATCCGTCGACGACGGTCGGTGATCCACGATGAGTTCCGACCTCGAGCACGGTGAGCGAGATCTCGCCGCTGAACTCCAGAGTCCAGCAGCGGGCCAGGTCGGCATTCCCGTTGACGCGATCTGCGTGGGCTGTGGGCAGACGCGAGTTAAGCGCGCTCCGCTCGCTGAAGTGAGTAAAGACCTGAGCAAGGACCCGACCGAACTCGAGGCAGAAGACCTCACGTCGCTCAAGCACGTCTGTCACCGCTGTGGGTCCGCGACGTGGTGGAACGTCGTGGCGGTCCTCTCGGGCCTCCTCGAGCAGGAACGGGGTGAGGAGGCGTGAGTCAGGTCGAGACGACGCCGCACGAGTGCGAAGGCCGCTGGAAGTGGGCCGACTGGGGCCGCGGCCCCTACGACGCACTTTCGTCGATCATACTCGGTCCGCCGTTCGAAGGCCACCTTGAGTTAGACACGGAGATCGACGGCGAACCGTGGCACCTCGTAGTGAAGTACAGCAAGTCGGGCTTCGCGCCGCGACTCTCCGACGGGATCAACGCTGAACGGCTCTACGAGTGGGACATCATCGGTCGTGGGCGCGGCGAGAGCAAGGCGACGTTCAACATCTCGCCCCGGTTCCCGAATATGCGCCACTGGGAAACCGGCGAGCCGCTGAATCTGCCGTGGGAGAATCAGGTCGGCGAGGTCGACGGTGTCGACGTCGAGTACCACATGAGCAACATCGAACCCGGACATGGGCTCGAGTTGCTGCCGGAGTTCTTCGCGGCGATCTTCGAGAAGGCGAACGAACGGGTACACTCGGAGTATTTCCGCACGGCGCCGCACGAGTCGAGTCGCATGTGGGCGTACGAGCGATACGTACGCATTCGTCGTGAATGGGCTGCCAAGCTCTCGTCGGCGGGAGTCCTGCAGAAAATTGCGCTCCACCTGTCCGACCTGGAGGGAGTCAAAGCAGAACTGCACATCGACAACGAGGAAGTGATCAACCACCAGAACCGGTTGAAACTGAACCCTGCCTCAGCGAAGGAACTCTTTCCGGACCACACCTACGGCCGCAAGTTCGAGATCTACCAGCTGGCCGATCCGGACGCAGTCTCGAAAGACCACCCCTCGTACCACCCGAAAGTGGAGGTCTTAGTCAACAAGAAGATGAACGACAACACGGCGTGGGCGTGGGCCGATCGGCACGAGGTCACCGAACAGATTGAGGAGACGCTGCTAAACGCGCTCCACTGGGAAGACATCCCGCTCGGACCGGACGGTAACGGTGTCTACGTCGAAGACGATCACTTCGACGCGGTTGCTCGAGACGATCTTGTCGAACTCTACGACGATCCGACGCCGCGCCTCGAGGCGAAGAGCGAACACCTGTTGATGACGACGCTGCAGGATCTGGGCGAGACGCCGCGGGAAGTGACTGAAGAGGTCGCGACCGACGGCGGGTCGACCGTCGACGAACTCGCCGACCAGCTCGGGAAGCACCCCGCGACGATCTACCGAGCGATTCAGGATCTGGACGATATTCTTGAGCTGGACCAGGGCGAGGTATCGTTCCGAGTCCGGAAGTACCGCGAGGAGTTGCGTGCGCTCGTCGAGTCAGCGGAGTACGCGATCGAGAGCTTCGCCGATCGGATTCAGCACGTGATGGGCCTCGCCGATCACGTCGCCGAGTCCTCGCCGTTCCAGCAGTGGCTTGCGGAGAACGGTGCCGAGATCGAATACGACGAGGCCGGGAACCCGAAGAAGCTCCGCATCGATGCGATTCTCTCGCTGCTGAAGGGCGATAGCTTCGAGAACGCCCGCGAGATCGCACAGGAAGCGATCGACGCCTGGCGACACTCAGGGAACGACGTAGTGCAGTTCAGCAAGGTGTCGATGGTCTGGCGGACACCTGGAGGCGGACGAGACAGCCACCGCGTAGGTTCGATCGCCGACTGGTAGAACGGCCCTCGTGAGTGGCAACACTGTTGTGGCACTTGTTTTCAGCAACTCAGATTGTATTCTATCGGTGACTGTCCAGTTTTGGTTGTAGTCCTCGGCTCGAGGCTGGGGTCGGCACCGCGATCGCGCCGCACCGCATGCGGGGTCGTTTCGCGCTTCGCGCGAAAACCCCCTTGGAGGGTGTCCCCAAGGGGACAGAGCCAAAAAATTACTCCGCCCCGCCCCCAGCTCCGCACGATCTCCAGTTGATCCATACGAAACACTCCCTTCCACTCAGGATTTAGGACCACTTGAGTTTGGGCCTCAGGAGTGCAGTATTAGTTGGCTCAATCTCTTCACCCTACACCATGCCATTTATTGTCACTCCTGCGTACTTGGTAGTATAAATGGATTCTAATGAGAATTCTGACGAATCGGATATTGCGATGGATGGGTTCGAGGATCTTGCTGCTGCATCGGCCGGCCTCGGTGATCTTGCTGCCATGACGACTGGACTGGAGGATCTTGTCGAGACGGCAGATGGGTTCGAAGATCTTGCTGCCGCATCGGCCGGTATCGGTGACCTTGCTGCCATGACGACTGGACTGGAGGATCTTGTCGAGACGGCAGATGGGTTCGAAGATCTTGCTGCCGCATCGGCCGGTCTCGGTGACCTTGCTGCCATGACGACTGGACTGGAAGATCTCGTCGAGACGGCAGATGGGTTCGAGGATCTTGCTGCTGCATCGGCCGGTCTCGGTGATCTTGCCGCCATGACGACTGGACTGGAGGATCTCGTCGAGACGGCAGATGGGTTCGAAGATCTTGCTGCCGCATCGGCCGGTCTCGGTGATCTTGCTGCCATGACGACTGGACTGGAAGATCTCGTCGAGACGGCAGATGGGTTTGAAGATCTTGCTGCTGCATCGGCTGGTCTCGGTGATCTTGCTGCCATGACGACTGGACTGGAGAATCTCGTTGGCAGGACGGACGGGTTCGATGGTCTTGCCGCGGTATCACATGATATTGATGTGTTTGCCACTCCGACAAAAAATTTCGATGACTCTTCAAAAACCCTGTTTAGAGAACATCCTATTGAGACTCTAGCTTCTCGAACGTGGTTATGGAAGAATGTACAAGATCCCTCGGTTAATATTTTCAAAAATACTGTTGACCCATACGGCCCATTCAGAGAAGAGGTCTACAAGACAAAAACCCTGACAATCAGGGTGATTACCGCGTCTGCGTTCGATGAAGGACAACTCGCAAAAAGTATGTCGGAAGAAGAGAAGAAAGGTATTCGGTTGGGAATTGCTATGGCGATAGGAGCATCTATTGCAGCATCAGTCATTCCTGTCTTCGGTGTGACTGCTGCACTTACACTTGCGATAGCCTCAGCAGCGTTCATTTCAAGAGAGTTGGAAAGCTTCTATGATATAAAACGCCGTCAGAGACTGCCACAGGAGCAAGATTAACCGAATCACCTTACTGGAACCCCCGATACTCACCCTTGGGGTTGCACGTCGACAGAATCGATTTCCGCAATATGAACACGAACGAGTAGCACACTGTGTTCATATTGAGCCCATCGCCGTTGAGATCGGGCCGTCCGGCATGCCGATCACGTCCGGGGCCGAGCCCTTCTTTATAAACTAAGGCCGTTCGAGTGAACCGAAAAAACTAGGAATAGCGGGTTGTGTTCACGGCTATGTCTCACAACGAGACGCCCGGATCGGTTCGTATCCGGACTGACGACGGGAACGAATGGCGATTCGCATCTATCCAGAAAGCTGCCCGGTTCTACGACTGCAACCGGAGCAACGCCGTCGCTTTCGCCTGCGAAGACGTTGATCAACTCGTCTCCGCAGCCAGGCGTGTCCTCGAGCGCGACGACCTCACCCGCGAGCAGCGCCAGGAGATCGCCGAAACGCTCTCGACTCGAGCCGTCAGCTTCGATGTGGAGACCGAGGTCTCGGTGACGACGAAAGGTGAGATGTGACGATGACTGTCGACGATCTACTCAGAGAAGCCGAGCGAGAGAGTCGTCGCGAACTCGAGCAGGAAGCGAGAAAGGCGATCGAACTGCGCGCACGACTACCAGAGATCGTTCGAAACTCGATAGAGCAACTACTCGAGGAAGCCGACGATCTCCAGCACGCCCGAGAACTTGCTGGGCTCGACGAGTCCGGTGCCAAGGAGGAACCGAACGCATGAGCGACTTAGAGAACGTAGAGCCCGACCGCTGGGGAACGTTCGACTGCCCCGACTGCGGAGCGCCATGTCATGTCTCGTGGGTCGAATGCGGGAGTTGTGACCGGCCACTCGTCGGACACAAGGAGGAATCAAGCCCATGAGCGCGGAGTTTCCCGACGACATTCCCGGACCAGAGTCGATAGACTGTCCCGACTGTGGCGAAGAAATCGAAGCGTTTCCGGTCAAATGCTCGGCGTGTGGCTGTCCGTTGTGGGCCGGAGTGGTCGCCGGAGCGGTACAGATGATGTCCGACTCCGAGGGTACCCCGGAAAGTCGTTAGAAAACGTCTGGGATAGCTATTTTCGCCTGTTTCGTGTCCCGATGGTCACCACCACCATGCCACTTGAGCAGAGGGAGATTCGACGCTTTGCACATCTTGTCCTTGACGATCGTGCAGCCGCTCCTGCCGTGGGGCCGGTAGACGACGAAACAATACCATCCGTCGTGTCGGCGTAACTTGTCGTGATAGGCCTTGTAGACCTTGAAGTTACCCGGCTGACCGTCTGAATGCTCGAGCATCGTCGATTTGATTTCGATCGGCGTTCCGTTCTGAAACCGCGCGTCGTGCCAGCTGGCTCGCTCGAGAGCAAAGCGCCGCTTCTTCGCCATTCGTTTCTCGCACGCCGTACCGAAGTGATTCGCACGTTTCGATCGGTTCATCTCTCACCTATCGATACTTCGACTATTCACGCGTCGCGCTCGTCGCGCGTCTTTATTTATTCCTCCTCTTTCTGTCGGGAACGAACAGCGGGCGATGGGCTGCGGTACGCGGCCCTGTCGGGCCGCGCCCATAGATACAGTAAAGGGGTGGCTGTTGCCGCTGCCACGTTGCCAACTGTACGCCGTCACGCGATTACCTCCTCGACCTTGCCAAGCGTATCAGCGTGCAGTCCGTCTTCCCGATATTCGTTCCAGCGAGTTCGGACCCATTCGCGGCTGTACGGCACGAATTTTTCGACTTCGCGGTTTGCCATGCCCTCCTCTTTGCATCTGATAACGGTCCAGATCGCCGTCTGTCGGGCTGCCTCTCCCGCTTCCATTTCCTCGGTTTCGTCGCCGTATCTCGACCACGACCAGTCTGACGCCTCTTTCGTATTGTACCGGAAGTCCGTCGGTGGCACACCTTCGATCTCTCCCTCAATGTCGGCCAGCTGTGCGTTCCGAATCGAGTCGGCGATGACGGCCTTCTTCTTGCTCACCTTCTTCACGATCGTCCCGACCCGCCAGAGCATCGGATGAATCGATCGCTCGCCGTGGGCGATGTAGATGAGCGCGCCGCCGTACTTCCGGATCTTGTAGACCAGCGGAGCCATCTTCTTCCGGGTTTCGTGCCCCTGCTTGCCGGTCCCGCTGGCCGCGCTCGAGAACTCGTCGCCAATGAACAGTTTGTCTCGTTGGCTGTGCTCGAGCGGGTCGCCGTCCTGCTCGACCCACTCCATGAGGGTTCCGTAGTCTCCGATCCAGCCGTCCTGTACGTCGCCGTCGTCGTCGACCCAGCGGTCTTTCTCCTCGAGCGACTGGATGTTCGTCCCGAGTAGCGAGTTCGACTGATGGAGCGCACGCCACCGCTGTGCGAGCAGGCACGCGAAGTCGGTCTTGCCCGCGCCCATCTCGCCCAAGACGACGATGACCGGGGCCGGGCCGTTGATGAGTTCGTCCACCGTCCCGATCGCTTTCAGTCCGCTCACGTCCGCTCGCTTCGATGTGTCGCCAACGATGTGCTTGATGGTCGGCATATCGCCGTTCTCCATGGCTTTTCGGAAGGTTTCAGTACCCTCTACCAGCCGGATTTGGCGATGCTTCTCGAGGTCTTTGCATTGGCCGGGCATCTTGTCGGGCCGATCGGCATCGGTTGGATCGTAGTGGATCGACCGGATAGACATCGCTCGGGAGATGCTTTCGTCTCGAACGATGCCACCGTGATCGGCTATCTCTCGGTTCTCTCGCTGGCCGTAGCCTTCCTGGTACTCCCGCGCTTCGCCGGTGACGTGGAGTGCATTGTCGTCAGTCATGTGCTGTCCCTCCGTCTGCTACCGCTTCCTGAACGTCCTCGTCAGTCGCTCCCTCCGGCTGGTCTCGAAGCCGGGTGTAGCTGTACCACGCCGCTGCTGTCGGGGCCAGAACGGTGATCGCGAAGAAGACTCTGGGGACCGGCAGATACGCCGCGCGCTCAGTCGTCCCGGTTGCAGTCTCCCGTTCCTCAGTCGGCACGTCCAGTGCCTCGGCCGGGAGTAGATGCAGTCCCGCCCATAAGCCCATAACGAGACCGATTGCAAGGGCACACGCGAGTATCGACTTCTCTCGGTCGGTGAGTTCGATCGTCACTTAGACCACCTCCATTCGTTCCGCTCGTGTCCGATACACAACGGCGGATTCTCCACTCGTCGGAGTTTGGTGAGCATCGACGCCATGAGTGCTGCCGTGTCTGTTCTCCCTCGAGCCGCCGTAACTGGCTCGCTGGGAACGAGCTTCTTCGGTGGTTCAACCGTCCGATTCCGTAGCTTCCCGTCGTGGATGTACCTCATGGGTCGTTTCCTCCGTCCGCTGCGGCTGGCTGCTGGCCGTTCTGATCGAACGTGATAGGGGCTGGCTCGGTTGGATCGAACTCCTGCTCGTACTCGCCAAGGTCGCTGATCTCGTCGCTGCTCCACTCGTTAGCGTCTTTCTCGGCTGCCTCGAACCGGTCTTTCACACTCGTTTTCTGTGTCATCAACCCACGTTCGTCCGCTTCCGCGTGCGCGTTGATCGTGTCGCGTTCGATCTCGATACCCATTCGACTGATCCGACCGCGCAACTTGTTGTAGGCGATCGCCGTCTCGACGAGCTCACCGTGGATGTCCTCGAGCATGGCCTTCACCGTAACCAGTTTCGAGTCCGAAAGCTGCGAGAAGTAGCAGCCGGTGACGATGAGCGTGCCGTCCTCGCCCTGGTCCGGGTGCCAGTCGAGCTCGCGCACCTCGTACGCGGATTCGTCGTTACAGAGATACGGAGACGGCCCCTCGACCGTCTTTTCATCCCATACGCCGGGTTCGACGTACAGTTTCCGCCGGACGTCGTCGACTGCGTTGATGTGGTACACTTCGACCATGTTTCGGTTCCGAAGCCAGCGTGCGCCTGTAACGAACAACCCGAGCAGCGGCGGCCCAAGGAGCAGCATCGCCGCGAAAATTCCTCGAGCGACCGGCGGCATGCCTGGAATCTCCGGCCGAATCCAGATGAGAGCCGCGCCGATCGAGACGGCGGCACCCGCAACGAGCAGCTGGCCTTCCGCGAGGAGATAGGTGAGCCGGTCCGACCAGCTGCCGAACGTGGCGCTGGTGTCTCCGCTCATGCTTCGATCACTCCGCTATCTTCGCTGCGGATCACGTAGGCCGTCCCAAGCCCCGCCAGTCCGGTTGTCATGATGACGCCGGTGAAGAGCCCGGACTCACCGCCGAACGTCTCAAACGGGTTCTCTTCCTGTGCTTGCATCTCGGTGCCGAGCCTGACGGTCGTTCCCTGGACCGCGACGCCGACCGTCGACGCGCCGTTCACTTCGCGTACGCTCGTCGCGATCGTGGTCTCGCCGGTGTCGATCTCGAACTCTTCTTGTGGGACTTCGACCGCGCCCTCCTGGTCGACGCCAGCGAGCGCGTCGGAGACGACGACGGTGAACGACCGGTCGGCGTCGAAGGTGATCGTGGCGGTGCCGTCCTCGAGCTGGTACTCCAGAATCCGAAGGTCGTCGCCGAACTCAACTTCGTACTCTGGCGTGGTGCTTTCGTTGCCGGGCTCCTCGGCGATCGCGGTGCCGCCCATCAAGCCCACGCCCATCGCGAGCGCCAGGGCTGCGACGACGGAAAACGTTAGAATCCGCATCGTTAGTCACCCAGGATTGGGACAATGTCGGTCACGATACTGACGACGACCATAATCACGCCTGCGATGACCGCGAGGCCGACGAGAGCTGAACCCCTTCCAAAGTCGCCTATATCGCCAAGTCCGGGAAGACTCACGTCGATGTTGTCGCCTTCCTCTGTCCAGTACTCCTCTATCTGGTAGTTCTCGGTCTTCTCGACCTGCTCGACGAACTCCTGGCTGTCGTAGCTGTCGTACTCTGGGCGGCCCCAGTTCTCGCCGTCGTAGTCCTCAATCACGTTGCCGTCCGAGTCCGTCATCTCATCGATAGTCACAGACCCGTGGTGCATCGGCACTTCCTCGCCTTCGGGAGCGTCATAGATCAGCGGCATATCAACCAAGCCGTCGACCGGAGTGTCCGGCAGCAGGGGAACGCCCGCACCGAAGCTGTCGCCAGCGTCGAGTGTGCTCGTCCGGGAGCCGCTATCGAGGTCGAGGTAGAACGCCTCATCATCGTCCCAGTCGAAGCAAATCACAGCATCAGAGTCCGCTGTTCGAACAGCGTGGCGGGTGCTGCTCGACGGGGAAGCAGTCCACAACTCGTCCCCGTCGGACCTGTCAAGGTACCGGACATCGTCGCCTTCGAGAACTAAGACGCCCCCGTCAGTGAGAGTCAGTCGTCGGAAATCCGATGACGAGTCAACAGACCAGTCCGGGTCAAAATCGTCATCGTCAGACTCCGCGAGGTAGATTTTGTCCCTTGTTCCGACAGCGATGTAGCCATCATAACAGTCGATGAACATGGGGGAGTTCTCAGTCTCGAAAGTCCACAGTTCGTTACCAGACTCTGGATCAATCGCAGCAACAAGGTCCTCTGTGACATCCCCGAGAACCAGCATGTCATCGTAGTAAACCAGTTCTTCAGGAGATCCGTGACTGTACGGAATCGTCTCCAGTTCGTCGCCAGTCTCTATGCTGAGCTTCCGGAGATCGCCATCCGTGAGTACTACCTCCGTTTCGGAGATTTCAGCAGCCGCATAGGGACGGCTACCAGTGCTGTCAGTCCATAGCTCCTCGCCAGTCCATAAGTCGATTGCGTAGGTGTTGTCAGTGGACGCATAAGCGCCGAACGAAACGCCAGACCGAAGGCCGACTTCGAAGCCTTCGAGGCTGCCGCCGTGGTTGGGGTCGTACTCCCAGATAATCTCGTCATTGACCGGGTCGAGCAAGCACATGTAGCCAGAATCGTAGACGACCACATGGGACGTGGTGCCAGCAGCGTACGTCTGGTCAGTCGAGAGGCCAGAATCGGGCAGTTCGCGAGCTTGGAAGAAGCCTTCCATAGTGCGGTCTTGCACCCAGTCAGACGGGGCGCGGTAGATCTCGTCATCGGCCTCCCGAGTCTCCTGGGCCGTGTATCCCGAGTATGTGATCGTCATACTGGCGACCTCAGAGAGATCAGCTTGTTCCATGTTGAGTTGCTGGAGCAGGGCCATCCGAAGCGCGTCACTCGATGCGTCGTCAGTTCCGGCGAGGAAACGGGCATTCCCCTCTGCGCCGCGAATATCAGACGGTTCAATGTTGCCGTCGTCCAGTTCGGCGTACAGGTCCTCGACGAAATCCTCGGAGTAGTTGCCCGTCACCCGGTCGCTCTGGTCCTCGATCTCCTCCAGGAGCCCAGCAAACTCGGCTCCCCAGAAGACGGTTTCACTCTCCAGCCCACCGTCTTCAGGATCACCGACCGACATAACGGTGAAGTTCAGGCTCGTTTCCCACGTTTCGCCGTCGTCGGCTTCGAGTTCGAACGTTTCTTCCTCGGAATCCCACGAGTCGATAATCTCGGCCGACAGCGGTCCGCGGAACTCTCCGTCACCGCTCTCGGTCTGAACGTACAGCTCCGGCGACTCCATGGTGATCGTGTCGCCGTTGTGCAGTTCGAACTCGGTTTCCACGCGCTCGTTCGTGAGCGTCGCCATCGCTAGTTCCTCGTCGGGATGCGAGGAATTGTCGACGAAGAACGCAATGAAATCGTCTTCTACGTCGTCGTCTGCCTGAGCAGTGTGTGCCAGGTGTGAGAGTTGGGTGAGTGCCTTGTTCGTCAGTTCGTAATGGTTCTTCTCGTGCGGTTCCGCGTAGTAGTCCCGAATCCGCGAGAGAGTGTTGCTGTATCCGCTCGTCTGGCTCTCGTTGTCCTCCCACGAGTTGGCGATCTCGTTGCGCGCCTCGAGCGACGCGATCGTGCTCATGTCCTCGATGTGATTCCCGAGCGTCGTGAGATGCGCATCGTAGCTCTCCCGTTCGGAAACTGCCGTCGAGTGCAGAATAGTCTCGTCGGCTTCCGGTTCGGCAATGTCGTCGTCAACCCAGTACGCTTGCCCCGCCGTCGTCATCGCCGTCGGTGCGTCTCCCTCTGGATCGTAGTGCCAGTCTGGTGTTTCGTGGTCGTCGTCTTCGGTGTCGCCGTCCTCCTCGGCGGCCGCGCCCGTCGCCCCGATCGCCGAGCCGCCGACCGTTGCTGTCCCAGCTGCACCGAGTCCGCGAAGAACATCGCGACGCGACGCGTCGGCCTCGAGGAACCTCCCGATCGGAAGGCCGTCTTCGGCGAGTCCGTTTTTGTCGAGGTCGACGTGCTCTAACTCGTGGGCCGTGGGCTGTGGGCTGTCTGTACTCCGGGTTTCGTCGGTGGAAATATCGGTAGTCATTGGTCTCTGAACCTCGGTTACTTGTAGGCGATCAGGTAGAACGCGGCACCGTTGAGGAACACCGTGAACCAGCCGACGTACCACATCGTCTCCAGCGTGTGCGAGACGGCCGGCACGAGTGCGCCGAGCACGTTCAGAATCACCGCCAAGAGCATCACGACCGTCTCCACGTCGGTGTAGTCTTCCGGCGTGGTCTCGTTGGTCAGCCAGCCGATCACGAGCACACCCACGGAGATGATGAACGCGTACGTGATCTCCGTGCCGTGGGCCGCATAGAGTGCGTCCGTCAGCGCAAAGTTCAGCGGCTCGCTGAACTCGAGCGTCCCGACCGCGCCGATCGAGAACGACGCCAGGACGAAGATCGGTGCGAGAATGCTGTCTGTGAGGTCGATACCGTCTTCCCGTCGAATTGAGTTGGGAACGTACTTCTGCGGTAGGCTAAGTGCCATACCTCCGCGGGTCAAACCCGCTCCCTCGAAAAACTCCGCAAAACCGTGGCATGGCCTTGGTGACACCTTGGCGGAACCGATAGTCACCAACCTTTATACCAAGGCGGGTTGCCGCCAGGTGCATGGCGCTGAATAAGCTTCGTCAGCTGGACCAGAATTCGCTCGGCGTTACACTGCCCAAAGACGATCTCCGTATTGATGGTCTGCTTAATGAGAGCGGTGAATTGCGGGGCGAACATTATGTCCATATTCGCCATATAGAAGAGGGAGAATGGAAGATAGAACTACTTGACGAGCGATATTCATAGTGATGTCTGTGTAGACGGATTGCGAACGACACTGTTGAGGACGTGGCGTGGTACTTGTTCGAGCGAATACGTTGACGTGGTCACGACTCGCGGTGAGATGTGTTGTGCGCGTGGTGAGCTGGCCGACGGCACACACCGCTCGTGCTGGTTGGTCCGTGGGACGCTCGCGGCGGCCGTCGACGCCCGCGGTCGCTCGGAAGTGATCGTTTCTGGGGCGGCCGTGGTCGACCGGGCCGAATAGAAGAATAAGGACTTCTGTTACCCTAAAAGGGTTCTATCAGTCTTTCTCTTCAACGAAATCTTCGTAGAAGTCGAAGTCTTCGCTCGTGACGGTCGTTTCTGTGTCGTCACCGTCGATGATTGCGACAGCAGTCACAGTTCCGTTGAAGACAACACCGCCGTCTTCGTAACTATCTGCACCATCTGGGTCATCCTCCTCTGGGTCGTCACCGACCTCGAAAGTATAACCATCCTCATGATATTCTTGCTCTGAATAATCCAAGGTAATCACGTCACCAGACTGCTCAGCGGTGAGGACGTCTGCATCTGGTGTGACATCGCTCCGAAGCTCAATTCGGTCAGCATTCCCCATTGAGGTGGCTGACATTTGGACTGTGTAATCCGTTTCGTCTACCTCAAGGTCGACACCCGCCTGAGCTTCTTCTCCAACTGAACCACCGAGGTCGAGAACGAACGCGGCGATCACGGCTGCCAGAATCACGGTAATCGCAACCATGAGTATGACGCCTATAACGGGCGATACTGCACGTTCCTCCTCAGATCCGATGAGTGACTTCTTGATGTTCATTAGTCGTGTGCTCCTTCAAATTCGAAGTCAGCAGATGCTACGGTCGTTTCAGTGTCCGAGTCGTCAATAATCGCGACAACCGTTACGGTCCCAACTGCGTCATCGCCGTCTTCTGCAAGCTCATCACCTTCGATGGTTAGGGTATCTCCTGCACCACTAAACTCATCTCCAGTTCCGAGAGCAGAATCATCATATAAGTCTCCGCGAATTTCGAAGTCGTCAGCATTCCCGGCCGACGTGACTTGGGCACTGATTGTCTGCGAGTCGTTGTCCACATCCAGATCGACACCGGCCTGAGCCTCTTCGCCGATCGACCCACCAAGGTCAAGCACGAACGCTGCGATCACGGCTGCCAGAATCACGGTAATCGCAACCATGAGTATGACGCCTATAACTGGTGATACGGCTCGCTCTTCCTCTGAGCCAACGAGTTTTGCTGTGTATTTGTCGAACATTGTTGGTTATCCACACCACACAGCAGAAAGGTTATACGCGGTGGCATGGTAGCCAGTCACGTACGGATGGGGGCTCCACACTGGCCCACCGTGCATCCTTCCTTACTGCGATTCGGTGCTGATTGTTCCACGAAATTACCATACCTTAAACCCCACTGACGCTCAAATTCTAACGGTTTCAGATCTGATAATCAGTGGGTCGCAGAAACCCTACAGCACCCCCTTGAACCCGCGTCGTATTGCGGTTTCCAAAACAGGCGGGAAAACGACACTCCCAAAGCCGGTTCCTACGAATGACTCTTTCATGACTGGGACTGCGTTCGTGACCGAGCGTGACCTCGCGCGCACCTACGATGGCGGGGCCTACGAGAACACGTGGGAAGCCGTCGAGCAGTACCGAGCAGCCACCCGCTATGCGAACACGAACGATGTTGGCTCGGGGGCCACGGCGTCGGCGCTTGATCTCCCGCGGAGTCGCATCCGAACGTGGGTCGACCAGGGTGGGGAACCCGATGCTGTCCGCGCAATCGACACTGCTCGCGGGTATGGCTGGCTCGAGTGCACGCCTGATGATGATATTTTCGCCGGGCTGAACGCGCTGGTTGCGAACGTGTTTTCCGGCGGCTCAATTGCAGACAGCCACTACCGGCCGTCGTTCGCGCTGAATCACCGCGGCGAAGACTCACACGTGATCGATGCGCTCGAACTGGTCGGCGTCGACTACCAGATTGTCGACGATCGCGACGGCCGTGCCGACGAAGCCCGCCCGACGGAAGACGGCACCGTCCTCGGTCGGGTACTCGCCGTCCTTGGCGCACCCGTCGGGCCGAAAGCCGACCAACTCCTCTCGCTGCCGGACTACCTCGTGGTTGGCTCTGTGGACGTTCGCGAGACGTTCGTCTACGCATACTTGGAGAATCGCGCTGTCCATCACGAGGGCAAAGACACCATGACGATTACCGAAGAACGCAATGACTCGTACCTCTCGAGTCTGGCGGTGCTCATTAACGATATCGCGGGCGGTGGCGTCACGCGAAATTCAGAGTCGATCACGATTTCGGCCGACGCAGCTCGATCGCTCGGCACAGTTCGGTGACTACGGTTCCGGCTCGAGTTCGTCTGCCTCGAGTTCCCCGTTCAGATATGCGCGCCCGCGGTCGGTGATCTGATAGAGTCCACGGTCCTCGTCATAGTACTCTACCAGTCCAGCAGAGTCTAATTTCCGTAGTCGAGTTCGGACGTGTGATATCTTATAATCGATATTAGCCTCAATGACTGCGGGTGTCGAGACGATTGAATGGTTCCCCTCGTTTAGAAGGAACTCAAGAATCGCGTCATCAGCTCGAGTCATCCAGTCCACCCGAGGCCGTCGCATTCAGTTTGTTCAACTCTTATCTCCATGTTATGTTGATTGGTTTCAAGTTGTAAGTGACTTCTGACGTGTTCCCGAGTGTATTGTACAATACGCTAGAATTAAGTTCCCTCCGTGTCTGGGTGAGCGCAACGGAAGCCAGACGGACCCGCCGCTACTCGGTCGGGTCCTCGTCAGAAACGCGGACCCGGTGTAGTAGCACCGGCCCGCCTGGCCTCCGTATCCAATCTACGGAAGCATGCAATCGCTCGACGCAACGGGGGATAAACTCCCCGATCGACAGTATCGATTAGATTCCGGCCCACAGCCCACGGCCTGGTCGATCCGGCTCGGAACGACTATCGGAAACGGAATCGGAAATTATCGGAAATCGTCAGACGTACGCGAGAGACTTCAACAGCTACGAATTTCACAAAACCCTGATTTATCGGAAGAATCGGAAACGGCCCTGCAACGGCTAAGTATCAGCAGTCCTTTCGATCAGATCTACCGACGGACAGCGACCGTGCGCGCCCCCAGGTTCCAACTAACGGCGCGCACGGTGAGTCCGCGGTCCCACAGACGTGAGACCATGACAAACCAAACGCGCAATCACGGTAAGCGTATCGCATTTTCAGATCACCGCTGCAGCTGCACGCTCGAGGTGCATCGATGAGAGGTGACGGCCTCGAGCCGATCACGCCGCGCGAGGCGGTCGACATGTGGCTCGATCGCCTGCAGTCCACGCGGGCCGATGAAACGCTGAAGAGCTACCGGTACCGGTTGAAGCCGTTCCTCGAGTGGTGCGAGAAAGAGGGCATCGACAACCTGAACGACCTCACCAGTCGCGACGTGTTCCGGTTCGATTCGGATCGGCGCGCTGATGGGCTAAAGGTGTCGACGCTGAACAACCAGCTGGGGACGCTCAAGCAGTTCATCCAGTTCTGCGAGCGGATTGACGCGGTTCCCCAGGGGCTTCCAGCGAAGGTCGAGGTCCCGTCGGTTGACCTGGCTGACCGCGTCAACGACGAACCCCTCTCCGCCAACCGTGCCGAGACGATTCGCGGGAATCTGAACCGATATGCGCGAGAATCGCGCCGGCAGGTAATGCTCGAACTGCTGTGGCACACCGGCTGTCGACTCGGTGGGCTTCGCGCGCTCGATCTCCGTGACTGCTTCTTCGAGGAGTCCGACCTGGAGCGACTGCGCCACCAAGACGACATTAATCAGGCCGCACTCGAGGCGGTCGAGCTCCCGTTCGTCTACTTCCGTCACCGGTCAGAGACGCCACTGAAGAACAAACGCGAGGGCGAGCGCCCGGTTGCACTCTCACAGGACGTTGCAGACCGCGTTCGGGAGTACATCGACGTGAATCGCGTCGAGCGAACGGACTCGGACGAACGCCGACCGCTGCTGACGACCGAGAAGGGGAAACACGCCCGCGTTTCGAAGTCGAGCATTCGGCGGGAGATCTACATCATGACCCAGCCTTGCCGCTGGGGTTCGTGTCCGCACAACCGGGATACGACGACCTGCGAAGCCCTGGAGCACACGCTTGAGGCGCGGTGTCCCTCGAGTCGGTCGCCCCACCCGATCCGTTCGGGTTCGATCACGCACATGCGTGACGAGGGTTGGCCACCGGAAGTCGTTGCGGAGCGAGTGAACGCTACCCCTGAGAGTTCGTCGAGGACGTACTCGACCAACACGGAGTCGTGACGGTTCGCAGATTGCTCGCAGGCGAGCAAAATCTCCACGTCGAAGCGGTCGGGACGGGAACGCAGGATCTCTCCCAGATTGCAAACTCGCTGCAGGAGTGTGGACTCGATATCGTTCGTTCGGAGGTACTCGAGGAGACTGTTCGCCAGCCGTTCAATCACTTCGGGCAAAAGTTTGCGACAGGGAACTAACGAGCGGTAACGACTAACGGGTCAAAAGTGTCGAGTAGCGAGTAGCGAGTCGCACGTCGCAAATGCTGAGCGATACGTGTTGGATGATCAGCATCTATATTCGCTTCGAAAACCGCAGAAATAACGCTTCCAGTACAGGTCGAACTGAATACTTGGCGCACGCTTATCACTCCACATCACTGTATTCGACTAATGGCTCCCCGTCTTGAATCACAGTCCTCACTCCACACCGACGAACTCTGTCGGCGTGTCGTCGAGACAGTCGCGGAGAGCGAACAATGTGACGTCACCGAGCTCCCGCCGCTGTACAACGCCGTCGAACCGGACGCTATCTGCGCGCTTTTCACCTCCACATCGACGCACGACCGCGACACCGGGC
Source organism: Natrialba magadii ATCC 43099 (assembly GCF_000025625.1). Classification (NCBI taxonomy): domain Archaea; kingdom Methanobacteriati; phylum Methanobacteriota; class Halobacteria; order Halobacteriales; family Natrialbaceae; genus Natrialba; species Natrialba magadii. The sequence continues at coordinate 285,062 of NC_013922.1, forward strand.
AGGTGACGTTTCTGTACTGTGGGTATCGTGTCACCGTCGATGCAAGCGGGTCGATTTCAGTTGCGGCGGCGAACTGAACTCGTCACTCCGAGATATCGCCTTCGTTCATCGCCGCTGTTTCCGAGACGACGAATCGCGCCAGTTTGCGCTTGGTATGGTCGTCGACGAGGTGTTCCTCGAGTCGCGTGTCCTGCGGTGGTGGTTCTCGACAGAGGGGACATTCGATCGGTGCTCTGGACGCCATACGTGTTGCACGACAGTGACGTGCAAAAGGCTTCGGCGCCAGTCAGCATCGTGATGGTCAACAACCCCGAGGCTTGATCGCGGCCTCCTCGCCCTGCATCACCTCTCGATGACGACGGAGTCCGCAAATTGATAGGCGTTCCTCTCAGTGCCAGTGTGCCCTGCCCGATGTGCATTCGATACCGACCGAGTGGTTTAACTCGCCACTCTCGAACCACCAGAACGAACCGATGACAGTCGTTCTCGCCGGCGTGGGTGCCGACAGCACAAACCTCGGGACGCTCGGGCCGCTCTACGACGATGGCCGTTTCGAATACATTCCGATTCCGGAGAAAACAAGCGAAACGAGTGAACGTGAAACCCTCGGTTCGTGGACGCTGCAACACGACGACCGCGTCGCCGCTGATCTGACGACCCGAATCGAGCCCCAGCCTGTCCGCGGTGGCGTCGAAACCGTCACCGGCGACGCACTCGAGAACTGGCCACTTCACCACGATCCGAACTTTGCTGCACTGACCTACGGCGAACACCGGACCAGCGGCTACCTGTCGCGACTCAGTGCACTCGAGTCCGGTGATGTCGTTGGCTTCTATGCCGGCCTCCGTCGACCAGACGGCGAGCGCGCGCACCGCTACCTAATTGGCTATTTCACGGTCGACCGGGTCGATGTACTCTCCCCCGACACCCCTGCAGCCGAGCGCGCGAACGTTCTTGCAGCCCACTCGGACAACGCCCACGCAAAACGAGCACGCGGTGGTGAACTCTACCTCGCGGACAAGTCTGTCGTGTTCATCGATGGCCGAGAGCCGGGTGGCCTCTTTGACCGGCATCCGATTCGACTCAGTGAGTACGAGGTCAAGCCAGGGAACGAGCGCGCACAGTACTACCTTCGGGACGAGATTGCAGCGGCGTGGACGATTACCGAGGGTGGCGAGAACATGATGTACAAACCGGCCTACCGGTGTGACTGCACGGGTGAGGCGTTCCGGCGACTGGTCGGACCGCTCGAGAATCGAACTGCAGACGATGCAGCGATTGGGTGCTCGACTGCTCCCTGATACGCTGCTTGCGGTCACCTTCTGTGCTTCCTGAACCCGCACATCCGCTGAGAGAATCGATCAGTTTCTTGTAGCGAACTCCCGAAGAGCACGCAAGTGACCGCAGATAACGCCGACCGCTCGGGACCGTCCCGCCACGACCGCATTCGCCGTCATCCCACACCGGGCGCACGGAACTCGCTCGCTCACTGGACGTCGGCGAAACACCCGCTTCGTGTTGCGATCAACTACATTTTCGTCTGGCTCGCCCGCATCTCGCCGAGTCTCCGGCTTCGCCGCTGGTGTCTGCGCCGCATCGGTGTTACTGTCGGAGCTGGCGTCTCCTGGGGACTCGAGGCGACCCCAGATACCTTCTGGCCAGAACTGATCACACTCGAGGACCACGTGATCGTCGGCTACGATGCGACGCTCCTCTGTCACGAGTTTCTTCAGGACGAGTATCGCACGGGTGAGGTCGTCGTCGGTGAACGGGCGATGATTGGTGCGGGTGCGATCGTTCTTCCCGGTGTCGAGATTGGTGCCGATGCGAGTGTCGCGGCGAACTCGCTGGTGACCCAGGACGTCCCCCCGGGGACCACCGTCGCGGGTGTACCTGCACGGCCGATGGGAAGTGGCGGGGCGAACGAGCACGTGACGGATGCTGGGGCGACTGACGGGCCGGACGAAGACCTTGGCGAGCCGGACGAGTGAGGTGCTGTTTTTGCGAGCATGGGGTTCGTCGGTGTTGAAGTCGCGGTGCGGTTGCAGTGAAGTTGTGGTGCGGTTGCAGTGAAGTTGTGGTGCGGTTACAGTGAAGTCGCAGTACGGTTACAGTGAAGTCGTGGTAAACTCGTACAACGACGGTCTGCGTGACTGACTGTGACTGTCGCTGCGATTGATCCTGCGCTAAAAAGACGGTGTCGAGGTCGTGCTCTGTGCTCGATTCCAGTTGGATTCGAGTTGTCCTCGTCTTACAGCGACGACCAGGACTTGCGGGCCTCGTTCCAGGAGGTGACACTGGCGATCCACTTGGCGGCGATCATCTTCTTCAGGTTCTTCGCCGGGAAGCCACCGAAGGTGCCGACGGGCAGCGAGAGACCGAAGGCTGGCTTGACCTCGTGGGCGACAGCCTTGTCACCGACGGAGACGACGGTACCTCTGTCCTCGTGCTCCCACGTCTTGAGCGGGCGGTTTTCGATCGCACGCGAAATGTTCTCACCGACGACCTCGGCCGCCTGCCAGGCAGCCTGTGCGGTCGGTGGTGCAGGGCGGTCACCCTGGTCGATCAGGGCCGAGTCACCGATAGCGAACACGTTCTCCTCGGTGGTCTGGAAGTTCGCCTCAACGTTGACGCGGTTGTGTTCCTTCTCGAGGTCCGCATCGTCGAGTGCGTCACGGCCCGTAATGCCGCCGGTCCAGATGAGCACGTCGTGCTCGAGTGGGTCGCCCTCGTCGAACTCGATGACGTCGGCTTTGGCCTCCGTGATCGGATCGTCCGTGTGGATGTGGACGCCAGCGTTCTCGAGGAGGTCACGCAGGGCCTGCTGGATTTCGGGGTCGTTACCGGGGAAGATTTCGTCGAGTGCTTCGACGAGGTGGATCTCGATTGGGGCGCGGTGGTTGTCGCGGAACTCCGCGATTTCACCGGCGGTCTGGATGCCGGAGAGGCCGGCACCGCCGACGACGACCTGTGCGGGCTCGCCGCGGGTCGCGTCCTGGCTGGCCTGGGAAATCTCGTCGTGGATCTCCATGGCATCGTCGAGGCTCTTCAGCGTGAGCGAGTGCTCCTCGAGGCCAGGGATGCCATAGTAGGCGGTCTGGCTGCCCAGTGCAACGAGCACGTAGTCGTAGTCGACGTCGTCGCCCTCGGCGAGTTCGACGACCTGTTCGTCGACGTCGAGGCCGACGACTTCGTCCTGAATGAACCGGGTCGACGGATCGGCAATCTGGTCGACCGGGAACGTGATGTCCGAGCGAACGTCCGGGTCACGGACGACGCGGTGAGCCTCGTGGAGAACGAGGTGGTAGTCCACGTCAGCAATCCAGGTTAGTCGTGCGTTGCCCCCGAGTTCCGACTGGAGCTTGGTGATCGCACCGGTACCGGCGTATCCAGCACCGAGCACGACGACGTTCTCAGTCATACGACACACTCTGAAACACTACGATACAAAGGTGTTGGAACTCGTGTCTGTGTGGGTTGTGCTGCCATACCATCTTCTACGTCCGATACAGCTATACAGCCACATTCAGTGCAGGTCACACACCAGTCCTGCGGCGTCGACAGGTTTAGGGTTAGACGGCTCTAAACCCGAGTAGGATGATGCTGAGCGACGTGATGGAGGACTACCTCAAGGCGATCTATCAGCTCCAGCGCGACCACGACGAACGGGTTAAAACGTCCGAAATCGCAGAGGCGCTCGACGTCACGTCGCCAACCGTCACCAGCATGCTCGAAAAACTCGGGGATCGAGGGCTGGTCGACCGCGAGAAGTATCGCGGCGTGACGCTCACCGACGAAGGCGAGACGGTCGCACTCGAGGTCGTCCGCCACCATCGACTGCTCGAAGCGTACCTCACCGAGCATCTCGATTACGACTGGTCCGAGGTCCACGCCGAGGCCGACCGCCTCGAACACCACATCAGCGAGGATTTCGAACAGCGCGTTGCGGACGCCCTGGGCGAACCGACGGTTGACCCCCACGGGTCCCCGATTCCAAGTGCGGACCTCGAGCCACCGGAGCGACCCGACGGCAAATCCGTCACTGAATTCTCGGAAGGCGATGTCGTCGTGGTCGAGGAGGTCGCCGACCGTGATCCAGAGGTTCTCTCGTACCTCGCAGACCACGGCGTCGAACCCGGCGTCGAACTCGAGATTCGCGAGGTCGCACCCTTCGGTATGGTGACCGCGCGCTCGAGTGCAAGCGAGGAGGACGTCTCGCTTCCGGAGGGTGTCGCCCACCACGTTCGGGTAAGCCCGCCCGCCGAAGTCGAGTCGTAATTCCTGCACGCGGTCCTTGCCGTCCCGATCAGCAGGGCGTTGCTCTCGCGACTGTTCCATCACTGTCTTGGCCGATCGGGCTCGCACTCGAGTTGGTCCATTTCTGCGGATTAGATTGTATCTAACGGCATATTCCGTGAGTAAACTATAAGTTTAGAGGTGTCTAAACCTCTGGCAATGAGAAGCCAATCGATGATGTGGAGGCGGATCGATCGTGAGTGACGATATTTACGATCGCGTCCCACGGTGGGTCCTCGCTATTGGTCCCGTTGCTATCCTCATCGCGGTTTTCGGAGTACTGTATCTGACATCGCCGTTCGGTGACCTCTCTGGGGTCGAGGAAGCGAGCACACTCGAGATCCTCTGGATGCTGACGATCATCGGTGCGATCGCGGGGATTATCCCTGTTGCCATCGGGATGCTCTGGTTCCCGTTCATCCGCGACCTCGATCCACGATATCTGCACGCCTTTCTGGCGCTCGCTGGTGGTGTGCTCGCGTTCATCGCCGTCGAGATGACGGAAGACCTGATCTTCGACTACGGCGTCGAAGTCTCCGATGTGACGCTGGCCGGCGTTGCTGTCGGCGGTTCGACCCTCGCTGCAGTAACCGCAGTTGTCGGCGTCGGCGGAACGTTCGCCGTTATGTACGCCGCGAGCGAGTGGCGCCAGCGCAAGGCAGCAGCAAGCGAAAAAAGCGGACTCGAAATCGCCTATCTCGTCGCGCTCGCACTCGGACTGCACAGCATTGGCGAAGGGCTGGCCATTGGCGTTGCCTACATCCATGGCGATGCGTCGCTGCTCATGCTGCTCGTGCTGGCATTCGTCATGCACAACGTGATGGAAGGGCCGACTGTTGTCGCTGCAGTCGCCCGGGACAGAGCGACGCCACCGCTGCGACACTTCGCCGCAATGGGTATCATCGCCGGCGGACCAGTCATCCTCGGTGGCTGGCTCGGTAGCTTCGCCCAGTCGAACATCCTCGCCGTCCTCTGTTTCGCGATCGCAATCGGCGCGATCCTCCAGGTGCTCATCGAGGTTGCAGACCTCATCCGATTCGACGCCGAGGACGTCTTTACCCGAACCAACACGGCGACGTTCTGTATCGGATTCGCCCTCATGTTCCTCCTCGAGGATGTCCTCGTCGACGTGCTCCTCGAGGGCTGGCTGATTCCAGTCTGAGTCGGTTTCGTTTCTGCGCTCTTTCGCCTACCCGACTCTCGTACCGACTGTAGTTGCTACTGACAGTGGCCCCTCGCGACGCCGTGTCATTGTCGTTCGATCCCACGTCAAAACGCTGCCACTGCCCGACCGTACCCGTCGGGTTTAAGGAATCCAATTACGAATAATTCGGTATGTCATCAATTGAACTGACCCCCAGTCAGAAGAAAATCCTTCGTGCGCTCACAAACCTCCACAAAGAGTCCGAAGACGCCATCAAAGGTGAAGACATCGCAGAACAGGTAGACCGCAACCCCGGCACCATCCGCAACCAGATGCAGAGTCTCAAAGCCCTCCAGCTGGTAGAGGGCGTCCCCGGCCCGAAAGGCGGCTACAAGCCAACCGCTGCCGCCTTCGAGGCGCTCGAGATCCAGCAGATGGACGACCCCGCCTCGGTCCCACTCGAGCACGAGGGCGAACCGATTACCGACGTTATCGTCGAAGAGATCGACCTCTCGAGTGTCCACCATCCAGAACTCTGCCGTGCGGAGATCCACATGCAGGGTGCGATCAGCGGGATTCACGAGGACGACGAGGTAACCGTCGGCCCGACGCCGCTTTCGAAGCTCGTTATCGACGGCCGCGTTGACGGGAAGGACGATACGAACAATATCCTCATCCTGCGCATCGAGGATATGATTGCGCCGGCCGAAGAACCCGAGCACTGAGGGGTCACAGCCGCATCTGTTCTCTCATCTGCTGTTTTCTCCTTCCAGCTAGCAGTGCCACTGTTTTGCTTGCAGGCACTGCCAGACGACGGCCCGTTTTGCAGTAAACTGCGCCGTTGGTGACTGGAAACGAACTGCTATCGTCTCACTGTGGCCTCACTGTGACCTCACTGTGGTTTCACTTTCCCGCTGCCGTCACACTGTCGTCCTACTGCCGTCCCACGATTATCTTATTGTATCCTCACTGTCGTCACTAGGCGGCTTTGTCGTTTGACCTGTCCAAAAGCAGCGAGCAAGTTAGTTTGTGGGTTGGCAGTGGGTAAGGCCTGAACGCGGCCGATTCCGCTAGTTCAGCCGCCTTGCCTGAACGCAGCCCGAATTAGTTCGCCGCGTCCGCTTCGACCGTCTCAGTGTCTTCGTTCTGGCCTTCGTCTTCGTCTTCGTCTTCACCGTCGTCATCCGCCTCGCTCACCGCAGCCGGAACGACATCGACACTGGCGACTGCATCGCCGTCGTCGACGTCCATCACGATCACGCCCATGGTGTTGCGCCCGACCGTCGAAATCTCGTCGACGCGGGTGCGAACGATCTGACCGCGCTCGCTCATCATCACCAACTGGTCGTCCGCCGAAACCGCCTTCGCGGTCGTGACGGGACCGTTTCGCTCGCCCGTCTTGATGTCGATCAGCCCTTTGCCGTAGCGAGACTGGGTGCGGTACTCAGAGAGCGGCGTCCGCTTGCCGTAGCCGTTCTGCGTCACGGTGAGCAGGTCCTGTTCGTCGCCTTCGTCGGTGGCGACCAGCCCGGCCACAGCGTCGTCGCCCTGGAGGTCGATCCCGTTGACCCCGCGGGCGTTGCGGCCCATAGCCCTGACTTCGTCCTCGTCGAATCGAATGGTCATGCCGTTCTCGCTGGCGATGACGAGGTCTTTGGTGCCGTCGGTGACCTCGACGTCAACGAGTTCGTCGCCTTCCTGTAGGTCGGCGGCGATAATGCCGGTCGAGCGAATGTTATCGAACTCCGACCCGGCAGTTCGCTTCACGTAGCCGTGCCGGGTCGCCATCGTGACGAATTCGTCGTCGCCGAAGGCGTCGGTGTCGACGATCGCCGTGATATCCTCGCCGGGGTCGAGGTCAAGAATGTTGACCGCCGACTTCCCGCGGGCTGTCCGGCCCATCTCGGGAATTTCGTAGGTCTTGAGCTGATAGACTTTGCCCTGGTTCGTAAAGCAGAGCAGATAGTCGTGCGTGTTCGCCCGGAAGACCGTCGCGACACGGTCGTCTTCCTTGACGTCTGCGCCGATGATCCCCTTGCCACCCCGCCCCTGGGGGTCGAACTGGCTGATCGGCATCCGCTTGACGTAGTCGTCTTCGGTCATGACGACGAACACCTCTTCCTCCGGGATGAGGTCCTCGTGGGTAACCGTCCCCTGGTCCTCGATGATGGAGGTCCGGCGGTCGTCGTCGTACTCGTCTTTGATCTCACTGAGTTCGTCCTTGATGACCGCGAGCAGTTCCTGCTCGCTCTCGAGGATCGACGTCAGGCGTTCGATTTCGGCCTGAACGTCCTCGTACTCGTCCTCGATTTCGGCGGCTTCCATCGAGGTGAGGCTACCGAGTTGCATCCGGACGATGTGGGTCGCCTGCTCTGCGGAGAAGTCGTAGGCTTCCTGCAGCGCCGCCTTCGCGTCGTCGCGTGTCTCGCTGTTGCGGATCAGGTCGACGACATCCTCCGCGTTCTCGACGGCTTTCAGTCGGCCTTCGAGGATGTGCGCTCGGTCCTCGGCCTCCGCAAGGTCGTACTCGCTGCGCCGGCGAACGACCTCGCGGCGGTGGGCGATGTACTCCTCTAACGTCTCCTTCAGCGAGAGCACCTGCGGCTGGCCGTCGACCAGCGCGAGGTTGATGACGCCGAAGGTCTTCTCGAGATGGTTCTCGAGTAGCTTGTTCTTCACGACCTCGACGTTCGCACCGCGCTTGCACTCGACGACGATGCGGACGCCGTCGCGGTCGGACTCGTCGCGCAGGTCAGAGATGCCTTCGATATCGCCCTCGTTAACGTCCTCGGCGATGCGCTCGACGAGACGGGCCTTGTTCTCCTGGTAGGGAAGCTCGGTGATGACGATGCGCTCGCGCCCGTTCTTCCACTCCTCGACCTCGAACTCGGCGCGGACACGAATGCGCCCGCGGCCGGTCTTGTACGCCGAGTAGATGGCGTCACGGCCGACGATGTTCGCACCGGTGGGGAAGTCCGGTCCCTTGACGTGTTCCATCAAATCTTCGACCGTCGCGTCGGGGTCGTCGATCAGTTCGATGGTGGCGTCGATGACCTCTCCGAGATTGTGCGGAGGGATGTTGGTCGACATCCCGACGGCAATCCCCGAGGAGCCGTTGACGAGCAGGTTCGGGAACGCCGACGGCAGGACGTCCGGTTCCTGCAGGCGGTCGTCGTAGTTCGACGAGAAGTCGACCGTGTCCTTGTCGATGTCCTCGAGTAGCTCTTCGGAGACAGCGGCCATTCGGGCCTCAGTGTACCGGGGCGCCGCGGCCGGGTCGCCGTCCATGGAGCCGAAGTTCCCCTGCCCGTCCACGAGCGGGTAGCGCATCGAGAAGTCCTGGGCCATGCGGACCAGGGTGTCGTAGATCGCGCTGTCGCCGTGGGGGTGGTAGTCACCCATCGTCTCCCCGACGATCGAGGAGGACTTGCGGTGGGACGAGCGCGAGGTGACACCCATCTCGTGCATCGCATACAGGATGCGCCGGTGGACGGGTTTCAGGCCGTCCCGGACGTCCGGGAGGGCACGACCCGCGATGACGGACATCGCGTAGTCGATGTAGCTCTGTTCCATCTCGTCCTCGATTCGGACGTTCTCTACCGCTCGAGCCTCTACGTCTGTCGGATCGGGTACGTCTGAACTCATGTCTTCATTTGGCTTCGTGATATCGGTTGGTTGATTGACGAGCACTACATCCGTGAGAGCGTCCGCTCTGCGGACGCTCGAGCGGGCCGACGACCGACCCGGAGCGCGGCTTGCCGCGCGGAGGGGAGGGAGGAGTGCTTTTCATCGAAGTTTTTCCGAGGGTGCGCCTTTGGCGCACCCGCAGCGGAAAAGTTCGTGTCTTAGATGTCGATCCACTCTGCCTCCGGCGCGTTCTCCTTGATAAACTGCTTGCGCGGCTCGACGGCATCGCCCATCAACACCGAGAACATCTTGTCCGCGGCGGCCGCATCCTCGACCGTGATCTGCTTGAGGATACGGTTCTCCGGGTTCATCGTCGTCTCCCAGAGCTGTTCGGGGTTCATCTCGCCGAGGCCCTTGAACCGCTGGACCTGCGAGGGGTTGCCGTCGCACTTCTCTTCGACGATTTCGTCTCGCTCCACGTCCGTCATCGCGTCGTAGGTCTCGCCACGATAGCGGATACGGTACAGCGGCGGCTGGGTTGCATAGACGTAGCCACCCTCGAGTAGCGGCCGCATGTGCCGGTAGAAGAACGTGAGCATGAGTGTCCGGATGTGCGCCCCGTCGACGTCAGCGTCCGTCGCCATGATGATCTTCTTGTATCGGACGTCCTCGACGTCGAACTCGTCGCCGATCCCTGCGCCGATCGCAGTGATCATGTTCCGGATCTCGTCGTTCTCCAGAATGCGGTCGAGGCGGTGTTTCTCGACGTTCAGAATCTTCCCCTTGATCGGCAACACGGCCTGGAACTCCGGATTCCGGGCCTGCTTTGCGCTGCCACCTGCGGAGTCACCCTCCGCGATGAACAGCTCTGCCTCCTCGGGATCCTTGGTCTGACAGTCCGCGAGCTTGCCTGGCAGCGAGGTGGACTCGAGTGCCGACTTGCGGCGGGTCAGCTCTTCTGCCTTCTGGGCGGCTTTGCGTGCCTTTGCCGCCTCGACGGCTTTCATGACGATGGCCTGGGCGGTGTCAGGGTGTTCCTCGAAGTACGTGCCGAGGCAGTCGTGCATGGCACCCTCGACGATTCCACGGACCTCCGAGTTGCCGAGTTTGGTCTTCGTCTGGCCCTCGAACTGCGGGTCGGGGTGTTTGACGGAGACGACGGCGGTGAGACCCTCGCGAATGTCCTCGCCTTTGAGGTTTTCCTCGATATCCGAGAGCAGATTGTTCTCGTTGCCGTAGTCGTTGACGACGCGCGTCAGTGCCGTCTTGAATCCGGTGAGGTGGGTCCCACCCTCGCGGGTGTTGATGTTGTTCGCGAAGGCGTGGATCGAGCCCTGGAGCTCCTGGGTGGCCTGCATCGCCACCTCGACGCGGACGTTCTGGTCCTCGTCTTCGAAGTAGATGATGTCCTCGTGCATCGCCGAGCGCGTCTCGTTCAGGTACTCGACGAACTCGCGGATGCCACCTTCGTACTCGTAGGTCTCTGCGACGGCCTCGCCGTCCTCGGTGCGCTCGCGCTCGTCACGGAGTGTGATACGGACGCCCGAGTTCAGGAAGGCCAGTTCCCGAAGCCGGTTCGACAGCGTCGAGAACGACATATCGGTCGTCTCGAAGATATCGTCGTCCGGCCAGAACTGAATCTCGGTGCCGGTCTCCTCGTCCGGCTCCATGTCGCGGACGCGCTCCATGTCGCCGATGGGTTCGCCGATTTCGAAGGCGTGCTCGTAGACACCCCCGTCGCGCTTGACGGTCGTCTCGAGTCGACTCGAGAGGGCGTTGACGACGCTCACACCCACACCGTGGAGGCCGCCAGAGACCTGGTAGGACTTGTTGTCGAACTTGCCACCCGCGTGGAGGACGGTCAGAATGACCTCGAGTGCGGGGCGGTCGTACTCTTCGTGTGTGTCGACGGGGATTCCCCGGCCGTCGTCTGCGACGCTGATCGAGTCGTCTTCGTTGATGGAGACGGTGATCTCGTCGCAGTGTCCGGCCAGTGCCTCGTCGATCGAGTTGTCCACCACTTCGTAGACGAGATGGTGGAGGCCTCGAGAGTCGGTAGAACCGATGTACATCGCCGGCCGTTTGCGCACGGCTTCCAGGCCTTCCAAGACCTGAATCTGACCGGCTCCGTACTCGCTTTCCTGGGACATATAACTCTAAAACCTGTTTTCGGTTAGTGGTCGACCCCTAATAAAACTCACGTACGCGCGCGAGCGCGAAACAGCGGCGACGCCCTGTCTTCCATCCGCTCATTGCGGTTCTCAGACGTATATGTATGCTGTTCTCACTGCCCTTCCGCTCTCGTTTCGAGAGTAAGGCTGTACAATGTTCCGTCCCACGTATACAGCTATAGTAACAACTGCAACTAGTTACACACTGATCGCCGAGCAGGCTGGCGATCAGGTGTGTATTGACTTGCAGTGGCTACTATAGTCGAACTCACGCTGTCCCTGCAGGGGTGAGCACCAGACTCTTTTCACCCGGCGGTCGAGCGCCGTGTATCCAATGACCAGACCGACCTGGGACGCAGACGACCACGAACCGAGCGCGAAACACGACGAGCGCGGGCGTTCCGAGGGCGGCGCAACTGCACGGGACGTTATCGCGCACAACCCGAACCCGGATCGCCACGGACGGTGGCTGTCGGCGAGCATCGTCGTCCTCGGTGCTGTCGCAATCGTTCAAGCGGCCGCCTTCGATATCGTCGCAGGACTACTCTGGAACGCGCTTCTCGTCGGCGCAGCACTGATCGCAACTGGAGCGTACAACTACGCCAGGAGAGCGGACGCGGAGTTCGGGAGTGTGGGTGTGGCGATGCTCACTTCGGTTCTCGGTCTCTGGCTCGTCGCATCACCGTTCGTCATCGGTCCCGAGACCGGCACCGTCGCAGCGGCGAACGAACTCAGCGCGACGATTACGGTCGTCGTCGGTCTCCTGGTGGTCGGGATCGGAAGCTACAGCGCCGTCACAGCACGAGCACGCCGAGGAGATGCTGACGCTCGTGCAACTGCGGTGTACGATCGACGTGGGCAGTGATCTGTGAGGCGTGATTCGTTACAGTCGTCGACACACCCAATCCTCCCAATTCTCCTAATCCTCCTAATCCTCCTAATCCTCCTAATCCACCCAACCCGTCACCCATTATCTGTCACGCATGTCCCGTCACACGAGTCGGTCATCGATCAGCGGGAGCAGCGTCAAAAAAGTCTGTGAGTGCTGAATCGCAACCGCGAGCGAACGGTGTTAGCCGTGGATTCCCATCGCTTCGATCTGTTCCTGGTACCGGTTCCGGATGGTGACTTCGGTCACCTGGGCCACGTCTGCAACCTCGCGCTGAGTCTTCTTCTCGTTGCAGAGAAGCGACGCAGCGTAGATCGCAGCGGCGGCGTATCCGGTCGGAGACTTTCCGGAGAGGAGTCCTTCCTCGGCCGTCTTCTCGATGATTTCGTTGGCCTTGGTCTGGACTTCTTCGGAAAGCTCGAGTTCAGAACAGAAGCGGGGAACGTACTTTTTCGGGTCGACGGGGCGCATCTCGAGGCCGAGTTCCTGCGAGATATACCGATACGTTCGACCGATTTCCTTGCGTTCGACGCGTGAGACTTCCGAGATTTCTTCGAGACTGCGTGGAATGCCTTCCTTGCGGCAGGCAGCGTACAGTGCAGACGTTGCGACACCCTCGATCGAACGGCCGCGAATGAGGTCTTCTTTGAGCGCGCGGCGGTAGATCACCGACGCGACTTCGCGGACCGATCGCGGGACACCGAGTGCCGATGCCATCCGGTCGATTTCGCTGAGTGCGAACTGCAGGTTGCGTTCGCCGGCGTCTTTCGTTCGAATTCGCTCTTGCCACTTGCGCAGTCGGTGCATCTGACTGCGCTTTTTCGAGGAAATAGAGCGTCCGTAGGCGTCCTTGTCCTTCCAGTCGATCGTCGTCGTCAGCCCCTTGTCGTGCATCGTCTGTGTCGTTGGGGCACCGACACGGGACTTCTCCTGCCGTTCCTGGTGGTTAAACGCCCGCCACTCAGGTCCTGGGTCGATTTTTTCTTCCTCCACGACGAGCCCACAGTCCTCACAGATGAGCTCACCCCGGTCGGAGTCCTTTACGAGATTGTCCGATTCACACTCGGGGCAGGCACGTACCCCCTCCTGATCTTCGGTCTCGTCCTTCTCACGCGTTCGCTCCCGCTGGCGGGTGGACCGTGTCATCGCACTTTTATAGTAGTATCACCAGCATACATAAACCTTTGGTAACCTGTTTCGACTATTGACGGAAGACGCCCGAAATCGAGGGATATGAGGGCTCAGATCCGAAGTTTTCGATTTGAAACCGGAAAACCTTTATTTGAAACTGGCCGACCACAGCACCGAATGCCGGTCATCGAGTGTGATGTCGACGACGCGCGTGAACGCCTCACAGACGCTGGTGTCGCCGTCGAATCCGGAAACACGGACCACGAACGCTGGCGTGCGAGCCGCGGCGACGCAACTGCTGTCGCCTACGACGACAAGGTCGTTATCCAGGGCGGCGAGCCCCGGGTACTCGAGTCCATCCTTCGCGAGGGCGGCGGTCGTGCGCACGTCTACTTCGACGGTGGCGCGCGCGGGAACCCCGGCCCGGCGGGGATCGGCTGGGTGATCGTCACGAGCGAGGGGATTGTCGCGGAAGGCAGCAAACGAATCGGGCGCGCGACGAACAACCAGGCGGAGTACGAGGCGCTGATCGCTGCACTCGAGGCCGCGCGCGACTACGATTACGACGAGATTCACGTCCGCGGGGATTCGGAACTCATCGTCAAACAGGTGCGCGGGGAGTACAACACGAACAACCCGGAGCTTCGGGAGCGGCGCGTGACGGTTCACGAACTGTTGCGCGCGTTCGACGAGTGGACGCTGGAGCATGTTCCCCGCGAGGTCAACAGTCGGGCGGACGAGCTTGCGAACGAAGCGCTGGATGGAGCGTAAGCACGTCGGTCAGGACCACCGATTGACCGCCCGAACGCCGGATCAGCAAGCCACAAACCCTCGCGCACGAACACTCTTGTATGACCGTCGACCTCCCTGCTGACGTCATCGAGGACGCCGAACGCCTCACTCGCCTCGTGCGTAAGACGCCCGACGAGAACGAGGCCGCAGCCTACGAGGACCGCCGTGACGACCTGCTTGCCACCCACGAATACCGCGCGCGCATCCGCAACGACGACGACGGCGACGCGGTCCTCGTACTCCACCCCGCCGAGTGGCACGACAGCGAGGCAGGCGTCATCAGAACTGACCAGATCGACGACCTCTCGCGCGCAGTCGAGATCCAACTCGAGGGCACCGCCGATCCGGACGACTGGGAGACCGTCGACGCCACCAACCGAGAACTCGTCGAAGCGGTTCGTGAGGAACACGACAACGTTCACGGCGAGAACGCGCGTCTGCTCGCGGACTTCGCGGGCAACCACTACGCGAAGCCGATCACATCGCTGACCCCTGCGGAACTCGCGGAGTTTCTCTCTGAGTACGTCGTTCGAAACGCGTGGCCGACTGAAGCACAGACGGCTGTGCTCGAGGAGTCACTCGAGTTAGTATTCGACGTAGCCGACGAACCGTACCCGGGGATCGAGAGAGAGACAGCACAGCCGGCACTGGATGACGCCGTTGGTGAGGATAGCGAGTAGGGCGTTGGTGCGAACGTGAATGTGGTTGCGAACGAGTCTGAGGATGGGAGTCGGCCGTTCGTACTGGAGCGTAACTGGAGTGCTGTTGCGCTGTCGCGGTGTTTGCTATCGTCCCGTTGGACTGTTCGCTATCCTCTCTTATACCGACGCGCGGACCGCAAAACGAAGTACCGAACTGCCCGACAGTTCAGTAGCTGTTCTCGATGATCTCGGTGATCTCGTCGGCGCGGTCGTCGCCCGTGACGACCTTCGAGAGGGTCCAGCTGAGGCCGTCGAGGACGGCGTCGTAGCCGTCATCGGTCAGCGAGTACTGGTTGGTTCGCTTGTCGAGTTCGCTCTTTTCGACCAGCCCGAGGTCGACGAGCTCGTCGAGGTTGGGGTAAAGACGCCCGTGGTTGACTTCGGTTCCGTAGTAGTCCTCGAGTTCACGCTTGATCGCCAGGCCGTACATCGGTTCCTTGGCGAGGATGACGAGGATGTTGTTCTGGAACGCTGTAAGTTCTCGTGCAATACTCTGTTCGCCGGTGATTGATTGTGCCTCTGACATACCTGTGCAAATGTCACCAGACTATTTAAGACTTGCCAACCATTCGGTAATATCGTCGGGTTAGATCGCATCTAACCGCTGACGATGAGTACAGGCGGGTCTGTACTCGGTGCCCGTGTGTGTCGGCTGTCTGGCAACCGTCACGTAGAATGTGAAACGTGATTAGGAAAGTACTTTTTGATCCACCGTGGAGAATTCGGTGCATGGTTAATCTCTGGGAAGATATCGAGACCGGACCGAATCCACCCGAAGAGATCTACGCTGTCGTCGAGTGTCTCAAGGGCGAACGGAACAAGTACGAGTACGACAAGGACGTGCCAGGCGTCGTCCTCGATCGCGTTCTCCACAGTAACGTCCACTACCCGTCTGACTACGGCTTTATCCCGCAGTCGTACTACGACGACGAGGACCCCTTCGACGTGCTTGTCCTCGTCGAGGATCAGACGTTCCCCGGCTGTATCATCGAAGCCCGCCCTGTCGCCCTGATGAAGATGGACGACGACGGTGAGCAGGACGACAAGGTCATCGCTGTCCCGTCGGAGGACCCACGGTACGACCACATCGAGGATCTGGAGGATATCCCACAGCAACAGCGCGACGAGATTGACGAGTTCTTCGCGACCTACAAGAACTTAGAGGAAGGCAAGGAAGTCGAGACGCTGGGCTGGGAGGACAAGCAGGCCGCCTACGACGCGATTGAGCACGCTCAGGACCTCTACGAAGAGAACTTCGAATAACGACGCCGCTCTCTTTGCGTCGTTTCTCACCGTTCCTTGCTGTTTCTGCGTCGACCGACGTGATCAGTCTCGACACCGCTCGGCGAGTCGATTCACCGTGGTTATCCAGTCACGGGTGGCTCATGCATTATGAGCATGGGTAATTTTAACCCGGTGTAGGTGGTACACTGATCCGTCATGGCAGTAACCAACCCGTCCTCGCGTGAATCGGTACCGGCTGACAAACAGGCAGCCGGTGTCGGGATGCGCCACATGACTGTCGTTCCGACCAACTTCGAAGCCGTCGTCGAGGAAGACTCCGATTCCGTCGCCAGTGGCGACGCCGACGGTCAGGACGACTGAGTCGGGTTCCGCGTTCGTGTGTCGCACTTCTCATACTGTCCCCACAGTGAACAGATTGTCCTTCACAACACTGACGAGATCCACAATACGGACCCGCTGGCCCGCTGGCCCGCCGAACCGGCGAACCACCGAACCACCGAACCACCGAACCACCGAACCACCGAACCACCGAACCACCGAACCACCGAACCACCGGACCACCGAACCACCGAACCACTGAACCACCGAACCGGCGAACCACTGAACCACCGAACCACCGAACCACCGAACCACTGGTCGCACCGCCGGCCATCCCCGACCGAACTGCCAACAGTTTCGTCCTTCTCAAAAGAGTGTCTCGAAACGAACCTTCTTGTATACGGTTGAACTACGTCCGTCCATGGGTCTATTCGACCGGTTGCGGGGCGATGATGCCCCCCGCGTCGCATTTATCGGGGTCGACGGCGTGCCGTATAGTCTGCTCTCAGCAAACGAAGACCTGTTCCCAAACTTCGCAGCACTCGCCGACGAGGGGACGGCGAGCGAAATTTCGAGCATCGTCCCTCCGGAATCGAGCGCCTGCTGGCCGTCACTGACGACCGGCGTCAACCCCGGCGAGACCGGCGTCTATGGCTTCCAGGACCGTGAAGTCGGAACGTACGACACCTACGTTCCAATGGGCAACGAGGTCCAGGCCGACCGCGTCTGGGACCGCGTCCAGGAAGAAGGCCGCCGGGCCACCGTAATGAACGTCCCCGTCACCTTCCCACCCCAGCGCAACGTCCAGCGGATGGTCTCCGGATTCCTCTCACCGGGCCTCGACAAGGCCGCCCATCCGGACGATGTTCGCGAGTACCTCGACACGCTCGACTACCGGATCGACGTCAACCCGAAACTGGGCCACGAAAAGAACAAGGAAGAATTCATCGAGGACGCCCACGAGACCATCGACGCCCGATTCGAGGCGTTCGAACACTACATCGAGGAGGATGACTGGGACCTCTTCTTCGGCGTCTTCATGACGACCGACCGGGTCAACCACTTCCTGTTCAAGGACTACGAACAGGACGGCGAGTACAAAGACGAGTTCCTCGAGTTCTACCAGAAGGTCGACGACTACATCGGCCGCCTGCGCGAGGCGCTTCCCGACGACGTAACCATGATCGTCGCCTCCGACCACGGTTTTACCAGCCTGGACTACGAGGTGCACTTCAACGAGTGGCTCCGCGAGGAGGGCTGGCTCTCCTTCCAGGACGACAGCCCCGACGAACTGGGCGACATCGCGACAGAGACGAAAGCTTACTCGTTCATCCCTGGTCGCTTCTACATCAATCTCGAGGGCCGCGAACCCCGCGGCTCCGTTCCCGAGGACGAGTACGACGACGTCCGGGACGAACTCAAGGCAGATCTCGAGGCACTCGAGGGCCCGGACGGAAACCAGGTCGTCGAACGCGTGGTGGAAAAGGAAGACGCGTTCCGTGGCGATCACGACGACATCGCGCCCGATCTGGTCGCGATTCCGAGCAACGGGTTCGACCTCAAGTCCGGTTTCAAGGGCGACTCCGACATCTTCACGACGGGTCCGCGAAACGGGATGCACAGCTTTGACGACACCTCGCTGTACATCGACGAGCCGAGTGCGTCGATCACCGATGCCGACCTCCTCGATATCACGCCGACGATTCTCGACCTGCTGGACATCGAGTACAGCCGCGGCGAGTTCGACGGTGCGAGCCTGGTCTGATCGCAGGTAGCTGTACCTCGTTCCCGGGTGAACCCGATCTTCCTCCCCTCTGGCCCGACTGTCCGCTCCTACCGGTGGCGTTGCCCTGCTGGTCGGCCTGAAACTGTACTTCGATTTCGAGGCACACCGACGAGAACACGAACGGGCACAGCGCCCGACGCCAGCGTCTTCGACTGGCTGAATCGGACCGACCCAATTCGCACCCGTTTTCCGCCCGGCGACGTACCGCCTACCAGAGACCACATGCAAGAAGTCATCAACGCCCAGGGCCACGAGCACGTCAGCGCCGAGCACGCCAGCACGTTCGAAGTAACCACCGACGACTATCTCACACCCGCAGGCGACTGTATCCTCGCCATCAACGCCGACCGCGCACCCGCAGACTTCGACCCCGACTTCATCGACGCCTGCCAGGACGCCGACGCCACGATCACCGTCACCATCGAAGCCGACGGCCACACCGAGACGGTGACCGGTCGTGGGGACCCAGCACTCGAGTACACCAACGATCGAAGTGCGGTTGGCCGGACGAGCGAGTATGTCGACGATCGGACGATTATGGTGGATGCGGAGTTCGCTGCGGAGGGGTTCGACCGCGACCTGGTCGAGGCGCTTGCGGCGGGTGCAGATGTGACGGTGACGTTCAGGGTCGAATAGGCGTTGTAGTCACGGTGCAGGAGGTGGCGACAGTTCGTGTCGTTGTTGCCACGAGAACCTGAACGGCCACAACACAAATGGCAGAGATCGAGAATCGGTCAGTATGTCACAACGCGTTATCTGTCCGCACTGTTCGACGAAGACCGCTGTCGAGATCACCCGAACAGTGCTCAGGACGCGTGAACGAACCGGATCACTCCGGGACGGGTATGATCGGTCGGCGACGTGCGACGAGTGTGAGGAGACGTTTGCGTGTAAGGTCGAGGACCCGCTGCGTCACTGATTCACTGTTGGCAACCCAGTCCCAGTGACCCGCAGAGAAAAACCGATACGCCTGTCTCCCCGAGAAGGCCATATGAGCGACGAGTCGGACCAACCGGCGGATCCCGAACCCGACCGTAACATCAGCGGTGGGACGACGGGCGGCGGTACTGCAGCCACGTTCGATCCGGCAACCGCCGACACGCGGGCCGAACGCGTTGTCGACCGCCTCGGAGAGCGCTACTGGCAGAAGACCTACGGCGGACAGGACGCCTTCACCTGTCTCGTCCGCACGATTCTGAGCCAGAACACGAGCGACAAGGCGAGCCAGCCGGCACACGATGCGCTGATCGACCGCTACGGGCACTCGAGTTCGCGTGCGGATCTCGCGGCCGCCCTCGCACACGCCGAGCAGTCACAACTCGCAGAGACCATCAGTTCCGCGGGGCTCTACAATCAGAAGTCTGCAATGCTCATCGACGCGGCCGAGTGGGTCTGTGACGAGTTCGGCTCCGCGGACGAATTCGACCGATTCGTCACGGACGAGACCCCCGACACCGTTCGCGAGACGCTCCTTGATGTGCGCGGCGTCGGCCCGAAAACGGCAGACTGCGTCCTCCTCTTCGCTGGCGGCCGCGGCGGCGTTTTTCCGGTCGATACGCACGTCCACCGAATCTACCGGCGCATGGGTATCGCACCCCCCGAGGCGGACCACGAAGAAGTCCGCACGGTGCTCGAAGCCGAGGTGCCGGCCGCGAAGTGTGGCTTTGGACATACGGCCACAATCCAGTTCGGGCGGGAGTTCTGTACTGCACGAAAGCCGGCCTGTCTCGAGGACCCCGAGGCGTGCCCGATGGCCGATATCTGCGAGCAGGTCGGTGTCTATCCCGAGACGGGCGAGGTCGTCGACCCGGCTGACGCGCCGACGTAAGCGCTCTCTGGGGGCCAGTCGGCCACTGCACGTCACGATACACGACACATCCGACCGACACACTCGTTTGACCGCACAGCACTCTCACAATCAGTGTACAGCGTTGTAGCCGTTACTAGAGTATATCCGTACTGAAGTACCACACGCTCTATGGCGCATCCGCTGGTACTCCTGAAAACTGCTGTCTTCACCGTCATCGTTCCCGGCACCGTCGCTGGACTCGTCCCCTGGCTGCTCGGACGAACCGATCTCGAGTACGACGTACTCGAGTCGCCGGTGATTCAGCGACTCGGCCAGTTCTCTCTGCTCAGTGGCGTCCTCCTGTACCTGCACACTGCGTTCCAGTTTGCAGACAGTGACGGAACACCCTTACCGAGGGACGAACCGGACGAACTCGTCACGGACGGCGTCTATGCTTACAGCCGGAACCCGATGTATATCGGGGTCGTACTGGTCGTTGTTGGACAGGCAGTCCGGTACCGGTCGGTGCTCGTCGGCTGGTGGGCGGTCGGTTGCCTGCTCGGCTTCCATCGACGCGTTGTGAGTTACGAAGAGCCGCATCTGGCGGCCGAACACGGTGGGGCGTTCGACGCGTACGTAGAGCACGTGCCACGCTGGCTTCCTCTGCCGCGGGCTTTCCGCCGAGTCATCGACTGAGCAGCGCGTTCGGTTCTGTGTCGCCTGTTCGTGGCTGTGGGTGACAATCCAAGAGACAGTTCAATTTTATTTGGTCTGGGAGGGAGGGTGATGGGACAGACGACTCAGCGTCAGCATTGACGGGCAATAGTGAATGGGTGTTGTTCCTATGGAGTGCATGGTCACGAGTCACAAACTGTAGTTCGGACATCACAACGGTTTTATGTCGTAATCCAGGTAGAACCGGGGCACCAATGGCTGCAGGCCCAGAACGGGATGCAGAGGTTGACGAGACGAAGTCCGCGATCGATACTGCAACTACGACGTCCGCCGGATCGACCTCGAGACGGCGGTTACTCTCCGCGACTGCGGTCGGTTCCGTCACTGCACTCGCCGGCTGTGCCGACCTGCTCGGCAGTGAGAACCCGCTGCGCGTGAGTATCTGGAGCGGGAACTACGCCGATCGCTTCGAGGAAGGTGTCGTCGAACGGTACGAGGCCGACCACGACACTGAGATCGAAATCCACCGCGGGTGGGACGAGATCCTGGCCGACATCCAGTCGGCACCCGAGGACAACCCGCCGTTCGACGTCACCGTTGCCGAGGGGAACTTCTACTACTACGGCCACCAGCAGGACCTCTTCGAGCCGATTCGCGAGGAGAACGTTCCGAACGCCGACGGCATCATCGACTTCTACAGCGAGATGCGCGACACAGAGTATGGGCTTCCCGTCGACGGCGCGCCGTGTACCATCATCCATCGCGAGGACGCAGACGTCGACCCCGAATCCTGGGGCGACCTCTCCTCGTCGGCCGTCGCCGACAGCACAGGCATCGGCGTCGACACCGGCTTCTGGTGGTACCCGCTCTACGCCGCTGCGATCGGGATGGACGAGGAAGACGGTGCTGGCGAAATGCACGACGAAGCCTACCACGACGACGTCCTCGAACAGGTCGAGAACTGGAACGTCCAGAGTTGGGCAAGCTCCGGCGAGGACATCTGGAACGCCTTCGAGAACGGCGTCATCGACGTCGCCCAGTGGTACTACGACCAGACGGCCTACGACATCGACGACTACGACGGACTGACCCACACGATGCCGGAACAGACGACGGGCTGGCTCAACAACTGGTGTGTCGTCCGTGGCACCGACAAGCGCGACGAGGCAGAGGAGTTCATCAACTTCCTGCTCGACGCCGACGTGCAGTCCGAGTGGTCCGAACACGCACCGATGGTGTTCAGCAACGAAGACATCGAGTACGCCGAGGGACTCGAGGACGACCTCCCGACGACGACCGAGGAAGCGCAAGATATCGCGTTCCCCGACTGGGAGTACCTCGCGAGTCACGACGACCACCTTTCGGACGAGTTCTCGACGATCCAACAGCAGTCCTGAGCAGCGCCACCGACGATCACTACTACCACTCCACAGTTTCACCCACCTGTCACTGAGCGCACTCCATACCAACTCCAGATCAATGTCAGAAATCACACTGAACGACTTAGAAAAGCAATACGGCGAGACGACCGCTGTTGAAGATGTCTCCGTCGAGATCGAAGACGGCGAGTTGCTGTGTCTGCTCGGCCCGAGCGGCAGCGGCAAGTCGACGACCCTGCGAATGATCGCCGGACTCGAGACGCCCACGAGCGGCGAGATCTCGATCAATGGCGACGACGTAACCGACGATCCGGCGTACGAACGAACCACCTCGACGGTGTTCCAGGACTGGGCGCTGTTCCCGCACAAGACCGTCCGCGAGAACGTCGAGTTCGGCCTCAAGATGCGCGGCGTCCCGGCCGACGAGCGCGAGCACCGGGCCGAGTCAATGCTCGAGCGCGTCCAGATGGAGGGGTACGGCGACGACGATCCGACGAACCTGAGCGGCGGCCAGAAACAGCGCGTCGCACTCGCCCGCTCGCTCGCGGTCAACCCGGACGTCCTCCTGCTTGACGAGCCGCTGTCGAACCTCGACAAGCGCCTGCGTGAGGACATGCAGATCGAACTGCGTGAGATCCACGAGGATTTAGACGAGACCTTCGTCCACGTCACCCACGACCAGGACGAGGCGTTCACGCTCGCCGACCGCATCGGCATCATGGATCAGGGCGAACTCATCCAGGTCGGTGACCCTGACGAGGTCTACGAGAACCCGACAAACCAGTTCATCGAGTCGTTCCTCGGCGACACCAACTTCGTCGACGCCCGCGTCACGCGAACGACCGGCGACGCCGTCTACGTCGACACCGACCTCGGCACCGAACTCGTGTTACCGACGGACGACGACCCGGCCGTCGACGAGGGGACGGCGCTGACGCTCTCGCTGCGCCCCGAAATCCTCTCGATCGACCACCCATCTGCTGGCGGCGACACGGCCGCTGATGACGCCAGCGAGCACCAACTCGCCACCGACGGTAGCTCACGAACCGCCGTCACCGGCACCGTCGAGAACGTCATCTACCGCGGCTCGACCGTCCGCTACTCCGCCGACATCAACGGGACGTCCATGTTCGCCGAGCGAACCGACGCGAGCACCGGCGCACTGTCGGCCGGCGAGCAGATCCGACTCGAGTGGAACGGCGCAGACGTACTGGCCTTCCGCGAGGATGGAACGCGGGTCTCCCTCTAAGAATGTCTGAGACGACATCACTGCCGCAGATTCCGACCTCACTCGACTCGCTCCGGGAGTCGTTCGCCGGGCAGTCGAGTTCGACGCGGGCGCTGCTGTTGATGGCCCCGTTGATCGCGTTCGAACTGCTGGTGTTCGTGATTCCGTTCCTGATCCTGTTGCGGATCAGCTTCGCGGAACCGTCGAGCGACCTGGTCTACGAACCCGGGACGTGGTCGGTCGAGGCCTACGCCGGCGTCATCGACAACATACTGGCGTTCGACCTCTTCTGGAGCATCGTCAGCTACTCGTTTCTGTTAGGGGTCGTGGTGACCCTCGTGACGGTTGTGCTCGCCCTGTTCTATGCGTACGCCATCTGGCGTGCGACCGGACTCCTCAAGACGCTCTTGCTGTTCTCGGTCGTCTTGCCGCTGCTCACGACGCTGGTGATTCGAACGTACGCGTTCACGCCGCTGTTGTCGCCGTCGGGAACGGTCAACGAGCTACTGCTCTCGGTTGGCCTCCTCTCGGAGCCGATCCAGTTCGTTCCCAGCACGGTCGGTGCCGTGATCGGACAGGTTTACATCGTCCTGCCGTACGCCGTGCTGGCGATCTACAGCGTGCTGGCGACGATGGACTGGCACGTCGTCGAGGCGGCCCGCGACCTCGGCGCGAGTCGACCGCGCTCTGTTGCGGAAGTGGTCGTCCCGCAGGCGATGCCCGGCATCATCGTCGCGGCGGTCATTTCCTTCGCCTGGAGCGTCGGCGCGTACGCCGCGCCGGGACTGCTCTCAGAGAACCTCACGTTCGCGCTCGAGGTTGAGCGTCTCTTGCTCGGTGGGCAGCGCTACCCGACCGCCGCCGCACTGTCAGTCATCATGCTCGTCCTGATGCTCGTCACGATTTCGATCATGTTCGCCGTTCTCAACCGCTTCGGAGGTGACTTCGACCTTGCATAGAGAGCGACTCGAGAACGCCGCCTTCCGCGCCGGGTACGGCGCGTTGCTGGTGTTCATGCTGTTGCCGCTGCTCGTCGTCGTTGTGACCTCGTTCTCGGCGTCGGGACGGGTCGCGTTCCCACCGGACAGTTACTCGCTCGTCTGGTACGCCGACTTCTTCGAGAGTACGCGCTGGTTAGACGCCTTCACGAACAGCATCGTCATTGGCGTCGGGACGGCGCTGCTCGCAACCGTGCTTGGCGTACTGGGCGCGTTCGGGCAGGAACTCGAAACTGACAGTGTGGTTGGCTCGGTCGTCGCACCGGTCGTGCTGATCCCGCTGTTGATCCCGCCGGTGATCCTCGGTATCACGCTGTTGCTGTACTTCAACGAGGTCGGCCTGCGGGGATCCTACGCGAGCATCATTCTGGCGCATACGCTGTGGGCGACCCCTCTCGTCTACTTCGTGATGCGCTCGGTGTTCAGCCGGTTCGACTGGCAACAGCTCGATGCGGCCCACGACCTCGGCGCGGGGCCGGTTCGATCGTTCGTCCACGTCGTCCTGCCGAACGTGAAACACGGCATCTTCGTGGGCGCGCTGCTGGCGTTCATCATCAGCCTGCAGGAGTTCGTGATGGCGCTGTTCCTCTCGACGCCGGGTACCGAGACGATTCCGGTGCTCGCCTGGACGGAAATCCGCCAGGCGCTCGACCCGATGGTGAGCGTCGTCTCGACGTTCCTCATCCTGATCTCGGTCGGCACGATCGTCGTCGCCGCGATCGCGACGAATCTCGAGTGGGTGTCAAAGCAACTCTCCTGACTCGCCGTCGCCGAGGCAGGGGTTCTCCGGTTTCCGTCTCTGCTACTCTTCGTGCCGTCTCTGCTACTCTTCGTGCGGAGGGTGGTTGGCAGAAGAGCAACAAGCGGGACAGGCAGCCGAAGTCGCTACGATATGCTGTGTATGGCTCACCCTGTCTGGTGCAGATCGAGAGTCAGAAACTCACGTCTCGCCACCGCTTGCAGCAGGGAGCGTAAACGAGAACGTCGCACCCTCTCCCGGATCAGACTCGACCCAGATGTCGCCACCGTGGCGCTCGATGATGCGCTTACAGATCGCGAGTCCGATCCCCGTTCCCGCGTACTCGTCCTGGGCGTGCAAGCTCTGGAATATCTCGAAGACACGCTCGCCGTCGTCCGGGTCAATGCCGATTCCCTCGTCGGCGACTGAGACGACCACTTTTGGACCGTTTCGCACAGCCGATATCTCTACCCGTGGCGTGTCGTCGCTGTACTCGATTGCGTTCGACAGCAAGTTCTGGAACACCTGCCGTAACTGCCCTGGATCACCCTCGACGCGAGGCAACGACTCGGCCGTAATCTCGGCACCGCTCTCTTCGATACACATCTGGAGGTCCTGACGAACGTCCGCGAGAACGGTATCCAGATCAATCGGCTCGAACGGATCACCGCGCGTTTCGATCCGCGAGTACTCGAGTAATCCTTCGATCATGTTGCGCATTCGGTCGGCACCATCGATGGCGAACTCGATGAACTCCTCACCGTCCTTATCGAGTTCGTCCGTGTAGCGACGATCGATCAACTGGAGGTAACTCGTGACCATTCGCAGGGGCTCTTGTAAGTCGTGTGAGGCGGCGTAGGCGAACTGTTCGAGGCGCTTGTTGGATTCCTCGAGTCGCTGCTCGAACTGCTTGCGCTCGGTGATATCGGACAGTGCACCGGGGAACGTTACTGGATTCCCGTCATCGTCGTATTCGACGTGACCGCGCGCAACGACCCACCGGAGTTCGTTGTTACTGTCCCAGACGCGGTACTCTTCTTCGTACTCCTCTCCCGATTCGATGGTGTCCTCGAGCCTCCGTTTGACTCGCTCGCGATCGTCGTCATGGATGGCCGAGATGAACTGGTCGAGCGAGACGCCCTCGGTGGCGGCGTCGGGATCGATCCCGAACTTCTTGGCGAACGACGCACCCGTGACCATCTGGTCCTCGGGAATGTGCCACTCCCAGGTCCCGACAGCGCCGGCTTCTGTCGCTGCTTCAAGCCGCTCTTTTGCATCCTCGAGATAGCGCTCGCGTTCGACCCGTTCGGTCACGTCGTTTGCCGCACCCAACCACTGAGTGATTTCGCCGTTCTCATCCAGCAGCGGTGTGGCACGTGAGACGATCCAGGCGACTGTCCCGTCTTCACGAACGATCTGGTGTTCCAACTCGACGCTACTTTTCGTGCGGATGGCTTCGTCAATAGCGTCCTGAACGCGAGGCTGGTCTGCGGGCGGAACGTGCTTTTCAACCCACGACGTCTCTTGCTCGCCGGTGTCCGCGAAGAAATCCGCCCCCTCTAAACTACGCATTTCGCTCCAGTCTGCGTTCGTACTGAACACCACGTCTGACGTGGTTGTGACCAACGCACGAAAGCGCTCTTCGCTCTCGCGCAGTTGTTTGTACGCTTCTTGTTTTGCCTGTCGGAGCAGTTCCTGTCCGCGCAGCACGACGTCCGATGCGAGCTGTGTATCCACCGTGTCTGTCTCCTGTAGCAGCTCCTGCTCGCCGTCTGCCTGGAGTTCCTTGACGATCGGCGTGATATCCTCGACACTATGGACGATGTAGTCGAGTTCGCCAGCCGTATCAAACACCGGTGAGTTAATCGGATTCCACCAGCGCTCTTCGAACTCGTCACCACCGGACTCGCGGTTGGGGATCGGATAGTGTGTCACCGGCATGGTGTCTGCTTTCCCGGTCTTCGCTACTCTATCGAGCGATTCGCGTAAGTTTTCGGCACCCTCGGCCGGATCGTCAGGGTTGTCCGGAAAGATTTCGAACAACGTTTTGCCCAGAATCTCTGCCCGCTCAGTCATCGTCGCGTCCAGATATGCATCGCTCACGGCCACGATTTCGTAGTCCCCTGGCTGGACGATGAGATAGTTGCCGGGCACGTTCTCGAACAGTCGCCGAAAGGTCGCTTCGGTGGCTTCCGGCTCCGCCTGTTTGCGTTCATCAATTACGCGAACGGTTCCGACCGCTCCTTGCACGGCATCGCCCACGTCGAGCGCGTTCATCCGCATTTCACAGCGAATCTGTCCCCCCTCGGCGGTCTCCATCGCAAGATCGAGTAGCTCGCTTTGATCGGAGGCGTTCGCTCGGAGGCGTTCAATCTCGTGTTCGATTGACACACTGTCGCCGCCGAAGAGCACCGAGACGTGCTCGCCGAGCAGTTCCTCACGCGTGTACCCGGTTATCTCGACGAGAGCGTCGTTGACCGAGACGAGGCGGCTGTCGCCGTCGAGTCGATAGATCCCATCGTCGATCGTATTATTGACATCCTCCTCCGCGTGAACGCGGAGGAATCCCACGGCACCGCACCGCTGGATTGGGATATTATGGTTTAGAGTCTACCACCTCTGTCCGAGGTTGGAATCCTCGGGAGAGGTCATGAAGGTAGACTCCTGGCTGTGCCAACCAGCCGGTACTCCTATCCCCACCCAAACTGGGTGCAGACTCGGAGTTACTTTCGTTGATGTCCAGACGGATGTTCTCCGCCCCGTTCACATCAGCGTTGAACGCCACGTCACACGACTCACAGACGTACAGGCCACGTTCAACACGCTGACTATCGTCTTCTCTCCCGCAGACACAACACGTCTTGCTCGTGTCACGTTCTGAAACCTCTACGACTTCGATTCCCTCAACCTTCGCCTTGTATTCGAGAATCAAGCTGAAGCGATCGAACGCCCATCCGTGCAGGTCAAGGTTACCGTGCCGACCCCAGTTTTTCGACTCACCATCTTCGTCTTCACGGACTCCTTCCAAGTCCCCGACGTTGATGCGGCCAACTCCTTTCTCGACACACCGTTCGACGATGTGCTTCGCTACGGAGTGGAAGAAGTGAGTCCGGCGCTCCGACCACTTGTGGTGGAGTCGCGTGGCTTCGTCGCCACCAGAATTGCCGCAGTTGGCGATTTCCTTCGGGAAGTAGTAGCCGTCCTGTTTCAAGCGGTTGCCGGGGTAGAGATCGGCGTCTTCGGTGCTGTAGGCGACGGCGGCAAAGTTGCTGATGCCGAGGTCGATACCCGCTGTCTCAGTGCCGGGAGCGTCGGGAGTCTCGATTTCGTCTTTGCAGACGAGGTGCAGCTCCCAGCGTTCCGTTGCACTGTCGTAGACGGCCCTGACTTGTTGTAGGTTTTCGATCGTGACACCGGGGCGTGTCTCGTATTCGACAAGGATGTATTCCCACGCTTTCGGGTGTTCTTTGTGATTCGCGCCCTTGGAGAGCCTGACGCGGTTGTTCTTGGTGTCGTGTTTGATGCCGTTTTGCTTCCACGTCACGGTGGAGCGCGGATGTTCTTCGTGGACGCGGCGGCCCTGGTCGTCATAGTAGTTTTCTTTGCGGTAGCCGGGCGGATTGTCCCTGTCATCGTCACTAGAGTACCACGAGTTGAAGGCTTCAGCGAGTTCCTCCAGAACCCGCTGACTGGACTGCGAATGGAGTCCCTTGTACTTTGGATGGGTCTTCAACTCGTCTTTCAGCTCCTCGTGGTCAGGAATCTCGCCCGTTTCCTCCCAGACGTCTCGGGAGTGGTAGTTGGCGACGTTCCAGAGCTTGCTGGCACTCCACCCGTGCCGGTCAAGCGAGTCTGCGACCTGTGAATGGTTGCAGATTTTCGCTTTGTGTGTTCGGTGAATGTCCAGCATTGTGGAACGTCTCTATAAGTACTTATACTCTATTGAAATGTAAAGATTGTGGTCAGCGTGGAATATCCAGCCGTGGTGTAACCGGTGGATTGTTGCTCACCGTGTCGGCTTCATCACCCGCCTGTTCGTCACTCGGTTCCGACAGTCGTCGGAACATCCCCACCTCACGGGAAGGCGGGTGTATTCGCCTTGAAATTCTATAAGGGTGCGATAGTGCTTGAGGGCCTCAGTGTCATCTGTCTCTCCCCAGAACGTCACTTCAGAAGACCCGGCCCGTTCACTCATATACACGTAGAGGCCCTCGACTCTGATAAGCTCCCTGCCAGACCGCTCGCTGTATTATAGTAACAACTGCACTATTTACACACTGATCGCCGAGCCGCCTAGCGATCAGGTGTGCAGTGACTTGCAGTGGCTACTATATAGCTGTGGGTCGAGGCGGAAAACTCGGCTGCCGGCGTGCGTTACACGATCGCGACCGGAGGCGCGGTCGGAGTCACAATCAAGGAGCAGGCAAGAGCCGGCCCGCGCCGGCGAGCACTACAGAGAAACGCAGCCTCAGTCGACGACGCCTACAGGAACCGGAACGTCTCCAGGTTCTTCGGCGCGAACGTGCGCATGTTGTAGTCGTGATAGAGCGCACTCGAGAGATCCTGCGTCGAGCGCTCGTCGCCGTGGACACAGAGCACCTTCTCGGGGCGCGGGTTCATCGTCTTCACGAAGTTCTCGAGTCCCGCGCGGTCGGCGTGGCCGGAGAAGCCGTCGACGGTTTCGACGTCCAGATTCAACGCGAGGGTGCCGCGGCCGTTGCCACTGCCCATCGCGCCGACTTCGCTCGTCGGGATCTCGTCCCAGCCGTTCTGGATCCGGCGGCCGAGGGTTCCCTGCGCCTGGTAGCCGACGAACACCATCGTCGACTCTGGATCCGGACCGATGTGGCCGAGCCAGGACATGATCGGACCGCCGGTGACCATCCCCGAGGTCGAGAGGATGATACACTGATCGCCGTCGGCGACCTCCTGTCGCTCCTCTTCGCCGCCGTCGATGTGGTTGAACTCCTCGGCGAGGAACGGATTCTCGTCCTCGTGGAAGATGCGGTCACGGAGTTCGTCACGCAGATACTCCGGATACGTCGTGTGGATCGCCGTCGCCTCCCAGATCATGCCGTCCAGATGGACCGGCATCGACGGAATGTCGCCGTTGCGCATCGCCTCCTCGATGACGAGCATAATCTCCTGGGAGCGACCGACGGCGAACGCCGGGATGACGACCTTCCCCCCCTTCTCGTAGGTCTCGTTGATGACTTCCTTGAGTTTCTCCTCGGAGTCTTCCTGATCCGTCTGGTAGTCGTTGCGACCACCGTAGGTAGACTCGAGGACGAGCGTTTCGACGCGCGGGAAGTCGTTAACCGCGCCGTTGAACAGGCGCGTATCGTCGTAGTGAATGTCCCCGGAGAAACAAACGTTGTAGAGGCCGTCGCCGATGTGGAAGTGCGAGACGGCCGAGCCGAGAATGTGCCCCGCGTTGTGGAAGGTGAGTTTCACGTCCGGCGCGATGTCCGTCACGTCGCCGTACTCGAGTGGGATACAATGTTTGATCGCCTCGCGGACCATCTCGGAGTCGTACGGTGGGGTGCGTCCCTCCTTGGCGGCGACGTCGAGGTAGTCGAGGGTGAGCAGGCCCATCAGGTCCCGCGTGGGTTCGGTACAGTAAATCGGGCCGTCGTAGCCGTACTTGAACAGGAGCGGGATAAAGGCGGAGTGGTCGAGGTGGGCGTGGGTGAGGACGACGGCGTCGATCGTTTCCGGACCGGCACCGAACGCCTCGGGGGCGTGGAGGTATGGAACCTCACCTTCGGCACCGGGCTTGTCACCACAGTCGACGAGGATGCGCGTTTCGGGTGTCGAGAGGATAAAGGAGGCGCGCCCGACTTCGCGACAGCAGCCAAGCGTCGAGATGCGGACGTACTCGTCGTCGGACATCTCCTCGCGGTGGATCTGTCGGCCGACCTTCTCCAGGATGTCCCGACGTTCGTCGCGCTCTTGCTTGAGGAAGCTCCGGACGTTCGAGACAGTCGAGGACTCGATCGGTGGCGTGCGGACGACTTCGGGTGTCCAGCCGACGCTCTTCGTGATGTCACGAAGCGTCGAGCCGTGGCGACCGATGACCATGCCCGGCTTTTCGGCCTCGATGACGACCTCGCCGGTGTCGGCGTGGAAGTCGAGGTCCGTGACGCCGGCCTCGTCGGGGATGACGTTCATGATCTCCTCGCGAGCCTCGTTCGGCCGGGAGAGGACGCTCGGGTCCGGCCGGACGGTGATGCGCTTTCGAAGCTTGCTCGCGAGCTTCCGGATGAGGTCGCCCTGCTGGGCGAACTCCTTTGGATCGCGCGTGTAGACGACCAGCTCTGGTCCTTCGTACTTCACCGAGGAGACCGAGATATCACTCGGTAACTCGCTCGTGATCTCTGCTTGCAAATCGTCGAGTTGCTGCTCTACAGTGCTCATAATCGCCAGATGTGGCTTGCGTGAACTCGCCGCCGGAGAGTACGTCCGTGGACGCTATCGCGAGAGAGATATCGACGCTGTGGTCGATTTCGATGCCGAGAGTGGTTCCGACAGAGCTGCCTGCCGTGATACGGTTCGTTGTAGTTCGGTACCAGTGATCGCCGTTTCGTCGGGGCGATCACCGGAACATTGCTACAACGATCCGTCTGAAACAACGCAGACTGCGTCGTATCTCGGATCATTCTGTGTGACATCGTCCCATACGAACATACTCCCAGGTCGGTTATCCTGGTCACTGCGGGAAGATTCCAGGGAGAACCCGCTTACCCGAGGCTATTCTTTGCGTGGTATAAAAGCCTTCGCAAAATCCAGGATGATGGCCCGCGAAGCCGTCCTATGGACCTCACACCGGCCCGCGTCGCCGCCGAACGAGACTGGGTTCGCGAGCGCGCCGACACCATCGTCCCGTTAATCAACAACGTTCGCGACGATCTTGGCGAACGGTTCGAGACAGACGTCGATTCCGTCACCGAACAGCAGTACCGCGAGGAGGTAGACGTCGTCTTCGCCGACGGTGATCTCGCCGTCAACGTCGCCGCGATGGTCGCACTGCTTCGCGAACTGGACGTCGAGGGCGACTACCCTGGCTTCGTCGTCGACGAACTCCTCGGGCGCGAACTCGCCGCCACGATTTCCGGCACGCAGCCGCTCCGAACGCTCGGCGAGGCGACCTTCCACTACACGGACGTTCATGTCCACGGCGATGCGGACGAGAACGCGGGTGTCGACGACCTCGAGGCTGCCCTCGCCGCTGGCTTTCAGGAACGAATTCCTGGCTGGGACTGGACCGAACGCGAGAGTCCGTTCAGCGTCCCTCCCGTCGACGACACCGATTCGTAGCTATCGCCAAGCCTGTCGGAAGCACCGGTCCCGAACCAGCGCTATCACCCGTACCTGTACCATGGTCGAAACCAAAGAGAGCAGTCAGTTACTCTCGTCGTCGGAGTCCGAGTCGGCGCTCTCGTCGTCTGTTCCTTCTTCGTCGTCACCGGCTGCCTCGTCGTCATCGGTATCTCCACCGTCGTCGCCGTCAGCGTCGCCGTCATCACCCTCATCCTCCTCATCCGCTTCTTGCTCGTCTTCCGGTTCCGGCTCGGGCTCCGGCGCAGGTTCCTGTCCCTCTCCCTCTACCTGCTGCAACACGATCTCGTAATCCTCACCCGGCAACAACGCTGCGACCTCTCCGTTTCGAAGCAGATCAACCAGTCGCTCGTCTGGTCCATCGAGCAGGAACGCCCCCTGTTCGGCGATGGCACCCTCGAGTGAAATGTCGTCCTCATCGAGCATTGCGGATTCGAACTCGACGGCCTCCGTTCGGAACAGCTCCGTCTCTCGCTGCTCGATTTCCGCCATCAGCTCTTCCTGACTGGCGTCCTCACCGGCTTCGGCCATGACTTCCTGTTGGATCTGGGCCCGCTCCGCTTGGCTCGGCTGGACCGACGCCGTGATGCCGTCGGTAGGCTCGATCCCTGGCTCCTGGTCCGTCTCGAGTTCGGGCGCGCTGTCGTCCGAACCGATGCCGGGGATGTCGAACTGGGTACAGCCGGCGAGCGACGCTGTCGCACCGACACCGGTCAACTGGAGGACGCGGCGTCGAGTGGGGAAATCAGTCATTACGCATTTGCTGTCGGCGACCGGCAGGAATAAACCCTCGTTCTCGGAGCGCAAACACGTTCGGTTCGTTGTCGGATACGACACAATTAGTCCGCGTGCAGCCGTGTTCAGGATCGTCGCTTCTGGCGAGTCGGTCGGCCTTTCACGTGTATCGACGCCGGTCGCGTCCCTTTTATCCGCCGCGTCGGTATCACTCGACAGTGACCACCAGCCGCAGTACGCAGTCCGTTCGCGCCGTGACACTCGAGCGCCCCACCTCGACAGCGGCTCGAGATGCGATCGCGGACGGCCTCGAACGCGAGGCGCTCGTCACCGTCTTCGGCCGCTGCACCGTCGATTACGAGGGCCGGGCCTCGAGTCAACTCGCCGCCGGCGACCGTCACGTGATGCTCAAACCCGATGGGGCGGCACTCGTCCACACTGACGAGGGCCAACAGCCGGTCAACTGGCAGCCGCCGGGCTGTGCGCACGATGTGTTCTGCGAACCCACACGCAGCGAGGCGGAATCCGATGACTTCGATAAATCTGAGAAAGCCAAGGACGCCGCGGAAGCTGACGCAGACGGCGGTGGCAGTGTTGCCGATCCGAACGCAGACGCCGCACTACTCGTCCTCGAAAGTACTCGCTCTACCCCCGAAGAACGCCTCCTCGTCCGCTTTCAGGACGTTCTACAGGTCTCGACGTTCGCCGGCACCGACGAGGGCGAACTCACCCTCTCGGGCACCGAAGCCGACCTCCGCGAGCGCATCCTCGAGAACCCCGACCTTCTGGAATCTGGCTTCACCCCGCTGGCCACCGAGCGTGACACGCCGGCGGGTGCGATCGACATCTACGGCGAGGACGACGCCGGCAACACCGTCGTCGTCGAACTCAAACGCCGCCGCGTCGGCCCCGACGCAGTCAGCCAACTCCGTCGCTACGTCGACGCACTCGAGCGCGACCTCCACGCGGACGCAACCTTGCGCGGGATTCTCGTCGCTCCGTCGGTGACCGAGCGCGCACAGCGGCTGCTGGGAGAGCACGGACTCGAGTTCGTCTCGCTGGAGCCGACCGGCGAGTAGGGTCAGGGTCGCGGTCAGGCTGGATACGTCCCCTCGTCCCCTCGATCGTCGCCGTTGCGAGGACGTGGCCGTCCATCGCGGACTCGAGGTCGGCGGCGGTGGCTTCTGTATCGAGGTCGGTTCCGAGTTCCGTCTCGAGTGCGAACAGTCGGAACCGATAGGTGTGTTCCCGATCTGATGGGCTCGGACCGCCATAGCCGCGCTCGCCGAAATCGTTGGTTCCTGCGCGGGCACCTGCCGTCTCGGGGTCCCAGCCTTCGGGGATCGGTTGCTGCTCCGGCGGGATATTCCAGACGATCCAGTGGTCCCAGATCTTTCCGGCTGGTTCGACCGCGTCCAGGTCGTCCACGACGAGTGCGAGCGAGGCGGCTCCGTCTGGAACGCCGTCGAACTCGAGTGGTGGGTTGACGTTTGCGTTGCGGTAGCCGTACTGGTCGGGAATGCGGTCGCCGTCGGCGAACGCGGAACTCCTGATCGTGTGTGTTCGCGAGTGTGTTGGCATTTGGTTGGCCTCCGTTCTCCGTTCTCCGTTTTCTGCCTACGATCCGTTGTGGGCGACAAACTGCATGCTGCAGGCAACGAGCGACACGAAATCGTTCGACGAGACACTGGGAGAAGGTTTCAGTGCCAGCGGCGGAGTCTGTGCTCTGTCACTGCCGTGTAGAGTTCTCCCGCCCACAGTCCTCGGTTCGAAACATGGGTTGGACGAGTGGCGCACCTCCGCGAAGGCAACGGACACACTGCTACTCACGTTCCCGGCCCCGGCGGCGAGCGGTGGTCTGCTGCTCGGCTACGACTCCTCCTCGAGGAGTCGTTGCAGTCGGTCGAGTTCGGTGAGCGCCTCGACGGGAGTCATGTGCCCGACGTTGAGGTCGCGGAGTGCAGCGGCGACGCTGTCGGGGACTGGGTCTGACTCCGTCGACTCGAGTTCGCTGGTGCCGCCGTCGGCTGTCGGCTCCGTTTCGGCTGTGGTCTCCGCGGCAGCGTTGGCGTCGACCAGTTCTCGCGACCGGTCGACGACAGCCTCGGGAACGCCTGCTGCGGTCGCGACTTCGACACCGTAGGAGCCGGTGGCTGCGCCGGGTTCGATCTCGTGGTGGAAGACGACCTCGCCGTCCGTCTGTTCCACCTCGAAGTGGAGCGTGAACGCGTTCGGGAGTTCCTCGGCGAGTTCAGTCAGCGGATGGTGGTGGGTCGCAAAGAGCGTCGTCGCGCCGACCGCGTCGTGGAGGTGTTCGGTAATGGCCTGCGCGATGGCGAGGCCGTCCGCGGTCGACGTTCCTCGACCGACCTCGTCCAGCAGGACGAGCGAGCGCTCGTCAGCGTCCCGAAGGATGGTCGCGAGTTCGTCCATCTCGACCATGAACGTCGAGCGCCCGCCGGCGATATCGTCGCTCGCGCCGACGCGGGTAAAGACCCGCTCGACGGGCGTGAGCCGTGCCGACTCCGCAGGGACGAAGCTACCGACCTGTGCGAGCAGGACGAGCTGGGCGACCTGACGCATGTAGGTCGACTTTCCGGACATGTTGGGGCCCGTGATCACCGCCAGGCGCTGCTCCGAATCGAACTGTGCGCCGTTCGGGACGAACGACTCCTGGGTGCGCTCGACGACAGGGTGGCGGCCACCCGTGATGTCGATCTGCACTCCGCCGTCGATGTGGTCTGCGTCTGGGTCGAGAATCTCGGGCCGGCAGTAGTCGTACTGGGCTGCGACGGTCGCAAGCGAGACGAGCGCGTCGAGCGTCGCGAGCGCGTCGGCCAGCCCCTGCACACGTTCGACTTCGTCGCCGATGTCACTGCGAACCGCACAGAAGAGTTCGTACTCGCGTTCGTCCGCGCGCTCTTCCGCGCCGACGATTTCGTCCTCGCGTTCCTTGAGTTCCGGCGTGACGAACCGCTCCGAGTTCTTCAGCGTCTGGCGGCGCTGGTAGTTCTCCGGTACGGCGTCGAGATTGGGGTTCGTCACCTCGATATAGTAGCCGTGGACGGAGTTGTAGCCGACCTTCAGCGAATCGATACCGGTTCGCTCGCGCTCCCGGGCTTCCAGATCGTCGATCCACTGCTTGCCGTCCCGCGCAGTTCCGCGGAGGTCGTCCAGATCGGAATCGTACCCCTCGGCGATGATACCGCCCTCGGTAATCTCGATCGGCGGATCCGTGACGACGGCGTCGTCGATCAGCTCCCGCACGTCGGCGAGCGGGTCGAGATCCTCGTGGAGGTCGCGCAGGCGGTCGCAGTCCGCGTCAGCCAGTTGGGATCGTATCTCGGGCACGACAGCGAGCGTGTCCCGAAGCGAGCGCAGATCCCGCGCGTTCGCTCGCTCACGGGAGATGCGCCCAATCAGACGCTCCAGATCGTACACGTCGCGCAACAACTCGTGGCAGTGCTCGCGCGTCTGAACTGACCCCGTGAGCTCTTCTACCGCGTCGAGGCGCGCCTCGATTCGGTGGGACTCGAGTAGCGGCCGGCGAAGCCAGTCACGAAGCGTCCGACCGCCCAGGGCACAGGCGGTCTCGTCGAGGACGCCGACGAGCGTCGCGTCGTCGCGGCCGTTGACGGCGCGGGGCTCGAACAGTTCGAGACTGCGCAGCGCGACGGCGTCGAGCAGGAGGTACTCCCGGGGATCGTAGCGGGTGAGATGCGTGAGGTACTCGAGTCGGTCGGTCTCGCCGATCTTGTGGGAACGCCCGGCTTTGCTGGTGTCGTCGCTCTCGCCATCCCTCTCCTCATCCCCATTCCCATCCCCTTTCTCGCCCTCGTGCTCGCCGCCGCGAGCGTACTCGGCGTAGGCGAGCAACGCGCCGCAGGCTCGAATTTCGGCGTCGCTCGCGAGCAGCGCGTCTGGCTCACCGAAGTATTCGGAAAGGATCGATGCGGAGCGCTCGCGGTCGAAAACGTGCTCGTCGAACGGCGTCACCATGCAGTCGTCTGGGAGTACGTCAGCGGGTGCGTTCGGGCCGACGACGGCTTCGGCGGGTGCGAAGCGACTCACTTCGTCCGCGACCGCCTCGTTGGCGGCGGAACTCGTCGCCAGAAAGTCGCCCGTCGAGACGTCGAGGAGAGCGAGGGCGAGTTCGTCATCTGCGGGTCGCGTGTCGATGCCGCGGCCGCGAGCGACGGCCGCGACGAAGTTGTTGTCGTCGCTCGCGAGGAGTTCGTCCTCGGTGAGTGTGCCGGGTGTGATGACGCGAGTGACGGCGCGTTCGACGACCCCCGAGGTTTCGCCGGGCTCTTCGACCTGGTCCGCGACGGCGACGCGGTAGCCGGCCTCCAGCAGGTCCTCGATGTATGATTCGGCGTTGTCGATCGGAATGCCGGCCATCGGATACTCGCCGGTGCTGTCCTCGCGGCTAGTCAGGGCGATCTCGAGGAGGCGAGCGCTGCGCTCGGCGGCACCGCAGAAGGTCTCGTAGAAGTCACCGACCTGAAAGAGGACGATCGCGTCGTCGTAGCGGGCACAGAGGTCGTGGTACTGACGCATCATTGGCGTCAGCTCGTCGCGTTTCTCGGCCATCGCGTCAGGCGGGCCAAGCGCCGGGTCCATACAGTGTGGTCGGCCGCCGGACGCTGAAATAGCTTGCTGGACGGGGCGACGGTAGGTTGGGTTGGGGTGGAGGTGGAGTGGAGTGGAGTGGGGCGGGGTAGAGTGGAGTAAAGGTTGGGTAGGTGTGGGGTAGGTGTGGGGTCGGGTGAGAACGAACAGTCACTCGCCGTCCGTCTCGAAGTAGAGCTCCGCGTGCGCCGCACAGCCCGGGTTGAACGGCGCGTCGCAGTTCGGACACTCGTACGCACAGTCGAGGTAGTCGGGAACCGTCAACGTGGTATCGCAGACGCCACAGCGGACGGACGGTTCGTCGAACTGGTGTTCGGGCCAGGGAACTGCTTCGTGGTCTGTCACGGCGTCGTGGCACTGAAAACAGGGGTAGTAGGCGTCACAGCAGGCAAAGCGAAACGCGACGACGTCCAGTTCGCTGTCGTAGTGGTCACACCGCGTGTCGGGGCCGACATCGACGCCGCGGATGGGGCGGAGAGACACGACTCTAGCCGAGCGAATGCGTGAGTCCCACTTCGAGATTTCGGATCGTGGATCCCGGGTTTTGGTTACGGTTGCGAGTTCTGATCTTGAGGTTCCGATCTGCGATCTCCGAACTCTGATCTACTCGAACGCGGTCGTATCGCCGCGGCGATACCTGTCGAGCCGTCGGTACCCCTGGACGACGCCGTCCGTGTCGAGATCGATCTCGTACCGGCCGAGCACGTCCTGTGTGTCCGGGATCGACGAGCGCTCGACGACCTCGACGACGGCACACCAGCCCTCGTCGGTTGGCGAGATTTCGCTGACGCCGTCGAACTCGTGGCCGATGAGTTCGCCGGCCGTCGAGACGACGGTTCGGCGGATCGCGAGTACGCCTTCGATCTGGTCGGAATCGACCTCTGATTCAATCTCGATGTCGACGTCGTCGGTGTCGACGTCGCCGGGGTCCGTCGTTTCGTTGCTTGCCATGTGGGTTTCTTCGTCTGTCTGGTCGGTGTCTGATTGGTCGGCTTCTTGCTCTTGGTCCGCTTCCTGCTCCTCGCCTTGCTCTTGGTCCGCTTCTTGTTCCTCCCCTTGCTCCTGTGCTTCCCCATCTCCATCCCCGTTTTCACCATCCTGTTCCTCGGACTCGTCCGTCTCGTCGTCGGACTCACTCACTGTTTGATCATCCTCGTCGTGTTGAAAACAAAAGCCGTCTTCCTGGGCAGGCCGCGAGCAGCGCTCGCCGTCGGCGGTGAGCGCCTTACACTGTGTCGTCGCATCCGCTGTGTCTGCGTTTGCCATACTCTCAGTCCCGAAGTACCTCGCTAATCTGACTGTGCAGGGCGGCCATCCCATCGATTTCCGTCTCTGCTCCAGCGACTTTCGGGCCGAGCACATCCGTCAACACGTCTGCGAGCAGGTCGTCATCGCCGTCGACCTGTACCCGACCGCCGTCTGCCCGCTCGGGTGCAGCCTCGTCACCATTCCAGTCGTCGAACACCGAGATCCCCTTCGCGGCCGTAATCGCTGTCCGCGTCCCGACGACGACCGGGAGTTCCTCGCGCAGCGTCCGGGTCGCGTCGACGACCGTTTCGATCGCTTCGTCGGAAACGGCCACGTGCGACCGCACGATTTCGCGCTCGGTCTCTGCGTCGTAGTAGTCGACGTGCACGCCGACCATCCGGTCGAGCAGTGCATCCTGTTGCTGGTGGACACCCGCGTACTCCACGTCGTTCGACGTGAAGATCACGCGGAACTCCGGATGCACGTCGATCGACCTATTGGCCCCGTGCTTGCCCGGCCGCTCGAGTACACCTTCCTCGAGGACGGAGAGCAAGACGTTGTGGGCGGCGGGGTCGCTCCGGGAGAACTCGTTGTAGACGAGCGTTGCGCCCTCTCGGACCGCGACGGAGAGCGGGTTGTCGACCCAGCGGTCGCGGACGATCTGTGTCTTCTTGCTGACGCCGCTGACGTACTCGTCGCGCTCCTCGTAGCGTTCGCCGCCGCTGTAGCCGCCGACGAGCGCGCTCGTGTCGACCGCCTCGTCGCCGTTGCAGAGGACGACCGGGCGGCCGCGCGTTGCAGCCGCTGCCAGTGCGAGTGCCGTCTTACCAGCGCCGGTCGGGCCGATCAGGTGAACCGGCTGATCGGCAGCGAGCCACCCGGTGATCCGGTCGCGAACGGCAGCGACGGCGTCGGTTTCGACGAAGGGGTCCGGTGCAGCGTCGGCGGGGTCTATGAGGTGGTCATCTCCGCTCTCGGTTGCGATGTGAGAGCCCCTCGATTTGCTGGCTGTTTCGCTCTTTGTCTTCGTCTGCGATGCCGATCGAGCCAGCTTCTTTCGGGCCTTGAGGCGCTTCTTCGCCTCCCGGTCACCGCGAATCTTTCTGCCACGGACTTTGCGCTTGCGCGAGGTGTCCTCGGCCATCGTGAGTTATTCGGTGGCCGATTTCGGTGAGGATTCGGGCCGCGGCTCGACCTCGAGTTCTTCCAGATCTTCGAGGTCGCCCTCCGCGGTCGCTTGCTCAATTTTTGCGATCTCCTCCGCATAGTGGAGGAACGTGTCGACGGAGGCGACGACGACGCGAGCCTCGACGGTGAGGAGTTCGATCCCAACGACTGAGACGCGCGCCCAGATGTCGATGACGACACCTTTGTCAAGTACGCGGTCCAGTACCTCCGCGAGACTCGATGAGTCGGGCCGTCGTTGTGGTTGTGCCATTGCGAGTCGCGATTCACTCCGGTTTCGTAACACGACTTCCGTTGCGACTGCAAGCCGGTCGCCGCCAACGAGCGGTCGCAAATCGGTATTGCTGGTCGGGCTGCGTCTGCAAGCAGTACGATAAGGCACGGGGCTGTGGAACACCTCGTGACGATTGCGTTTCACGACTGTGGGACAGGATCACTGCGGGTAGACGCCGAGGGGTCGACCTGTCGTGACCGTGCCCCTGGCCAGATGCGCCCCCTCTCATGACCGATACACGATTCAGCCGTTTCAGTTGCACGCGGGCCGTGTCCGTGTCCGTGTCCGTGCTCGCAGTGGTGGAGAACGCCGACTGTACCCGGACCCGGATTCGGACCCAGACACAGACCCTGGCACAAAATCTGACCCAGACTCTGGCACAAACCCTGACCCAGACCCTGGCACAGACCCTGGCCCACACACAGACCTCCCGTTCGTCCCACTCCCCTCGTCCACTACGGAGCGTGACTACCAAATGAGCAACAGTAACCGATACGTCTACGGTATCGTCAACAGCGGCGACATCGAGTTCGAAACCGACGCCGTCGCCGGCGCAGACCGCGTCTACACCGTCTCCCATCGCCGGCTCGGTGCCGTCGTCTCGAACATCGACACCACCGACCCCGAGGAGACCGATGAGGACGCCAAACGCCACGACGACGTGC
This sequence comes from Natrialba magadii ATCC 43099, assembly GCF_000025625.1. Classification (NCBI taxonomy): domain Archaea; kingdom Methanobacteriati; phylum Methanobacteriota; class Halobacteria; order Halobacteriales; family Natrialbaceae; genus Natrialba; species Natrialba magadii. The sequence goes on from NC_013922.1 coordinate 326,047, forward strand.
TGCGCGAGATCATGGACTACGACGGCGGCCGAACCATCGTTCCGATGCAGTTCGGGATGGCCTTCGAAAGCGACCGCGCCCTCAAGAACGTCCTTCGCGGCGCACGGCCTGCCTTCCGTCGCGCTATGAACGACATCGAAGGGCGCGTCGAACTCGGCCTCAAACTCGTCACGCAGGAAGACGCCTCGGTCGACCCCGACGAAATCGAGGCCGCCGTCGAAGACGAACTCGGCCCGCTCGCCGCACAGACTGTTCCAAACGGCCAGTTCAGTGACCGCCTCGTCCTGAACAAGTCTTACCTCGTCGACGAGGACGACCGACCAGCGTTCGACGACGGCGTCGCCCGCCTCGAGGACACCTACGGCGACGACCTGCTGGTCCAGTACACCGGCCCCTTCGCGCCGTACAGCTTCGTCGACGTGGAAATCGGGGCCCAATCTCGGTGACCACCATGTTCATTCTCGACGACCTTCTGTTCCGGCCGTTCGTGGGCATCATCGACGCGCTACACTCGCTCGCACTCGAGGAACTCTACGACGTGGAGGCACTCGAGGACGAGCGCAAGGAGAACCAGTTGCTGTACGAGCTCGGCGAACGCTCGGAGGAGGAGTATCTCGAGCGAAAGGAAGTGATCGAGGAGGAACTCGAGATTGCCCGCGAGGTTCACGAGCAACTCGGGAGCGGTCGTGTCGAGGTGAAGCGCTGATGGGTCGTGATGGTGGCCGTGACGGCGGTAGCAGTGGTGGGCGTGGGCGTGATAGTGATCGACGAGACGGGCGAAACGGACGTGACGAACGAGATGAGCGAGACGAGCGAGACGAGTGGGACAAGCGGGACGAGCGCCGAGGGCACGAAAGAGGCGACGCCCGCGACTCGGACGGCTGGCTCGCCACGCTTCGAGCATTGCTCGATCGGCTGGAGAGTGACGCGACATCCAACACACTCTCGAGTCGCAGTCGACAGGGCCGTGACCGCTCGATATTCGATTACAACATCTCGATCCGGACGGGTGATGACCTGCTCGACGACTCCCGGTTCAGTGACTCGATCGCCGACGAGTGGTTCGAACGGTTTCGGAAGCGAGACGGTACGGAAGATGGGGACGACGATCGGACACGGACACGGAACCGGGACCGGGACCGGGACCGAGACCGAGACCGAGACCGAGACCGAGGCAACACGTACCGACCGTGGACGTCTCGTCACCACGCGTCGCGTTCGCCGTCGAGTCGCTCCTCGCGCGTCCGCGACGCCTCATCGACGGGACCGTCACCCCCGTCGACGGGACGCGACTCGGAGCCCGACCACCGTGTCACCACACGAACACACGAGGACGAACTCCTCGTCATCGCCGATGTCTCCGGCGTCGACCGCGAGGACGTCACGGTCGGGTTCAGCGACACCGAACTGATCGTCCTGGTCGCTGGCACTGAACTCGAGCGTGTCGACGTTCCCTGGTCCGATCGAACGGGTCAGGCGGCGATTAACAACGGTATCTTGACCGTCCAGGTGCGTCCTGATCACTCGGGCACTGCTGACGGTGAGCCGAGCAGTTCGAGTTCGAGTACGAGTTCGAGTGCGAATTCGAACACCGACTCGAACGCCGGGAGGGAAACAGAGTCAGGGGGGGAGCCATGAGCGACGATTCGGCAGCCGAGTCGGGCGATGCCAACCTCGGTGACCTCGTCACTGATGCGGAGGGAGCACTCGAGTCACTCGAGACGTTTAGCGAGCAGGACGACTTCGACCTCGCTGCCCTCGACGACGACACGCTCTCCGACCTCTCACAGAATCTCGATACGCTCGCCGAACTGGCGACCGAACTCGAGTCCGTCCTCGAGATGATCGACCTGTCGGAGCTCCCGGAGGCAGTCGACGCGGACGAGGTCGTCGGGGCAATCGAAGCGGAGGAGGTTCCGTCCGCGATAGCCGAGGATGAGACGGGTGTGTCCGACGTGATCGATTTCGGCGACCTCTTTCGGGCGATCGACTTGCTCGACGCCTGGGATGCAACCGACCTCGGTAGTCTCTGGGAGGCGAAACGCGATATCGAGGAGACGACGGAGAAGCTGACGGGTGACGACGGAGGCGAGGATGGGGATGGGGGCGGAATCACAGAGACCCTCATCGGCGATGACGATGGTGATGACGACGACCTCATCGAAACGGACCTCGACGGCGACATGCTCGAGACCGACGCCGACCCCACCGAACTGCTCGGCGACATCGACGTGATGGAGGATCCCGAGGCCTACCAGGTGGCGATCCAGCAGACGGCGATGGAGGGGATCGACAGCTTTCGCGCGGCGTTACTCGAGACGCACGCCAAATTCTCCCGGGTTCACGAGTTCAACCGGGAGAAGATGCGCCGCCAGGATACGAGTGCCAACTCGCGCAATCCGACGGCGGCGTCGACGATGCCGACGGAGCGAGCGGACGTTGCGAGCGGCGTCAAGCACTCGACAGTGCCACAGCAGGTCAAGCTCTCGACGGCCCCGAGCCGGAAGCGAATCTACGGCAAGCGCTTCGAGCGCGAACGGAAGAAGCGCCGCAACGATGTCGCTCCCGACGAGGCCGAGGACGAACAGGCGGCCGAACAGCCGGAGGAGCGGCGCGCGAGTGCCGATGCCGGAAACGGAAACGCCGACGGAGGTGCGAACTGATGGCTGTTCGAGCGCAACGATCGGTCTTCTGGACGCGCCGTGTCGCCACTGCCGCTACAGTACCAGTATCCAGTATGAGTTACACCAGTCCTGAATCAGCGACGACGCGCCGCCGCAGCCGAACCGCTCGCCAGACACCACGGACGTGCCAGACGTGCCAGACGAAGCACCAACGGAACAGGGACTCGAGTACGCCGTCCAACTCGAACTCGAACTCGAACTCCAATTTCAATTCCAACTCCAACTCGAGTGCCACTCCGTTGCCGATGCCAAGCACACACCCAGCACGAGGTGGTCCCAATGCCGGATAGTTTCCAGCCGAGTCGCCAGCAGAGCGACCTCGCAGATATCGTCGAGATGCTGCTGGACAAGGGCATCGTCATCAACGCCGATATCGCCGTCTCGATCGGCGACACGCAGTTACTCGGCATCCAGCTTCGGGCTGCTATCGCCTCCTTCGAGACGGCGGCGAAGTACGGACTCGAGTTCCCCGAAGGGACGGACATGCAGCGGGTCGCCGAAGCGGCGGGCGATCCAGAGCTCGCCGAGATGGAGCGACCGAAGCCGGCGATCGATCCGACGCGAGGGGTGAACGTGACGGCGGCTGACGACGGTGACGAGGACAGTGATGATGACGACGATAGCGAGGCCGGTGGGAATGGTGACGACGATGATGGTCACGATGATGAAAGCGACGAAGAGACAGCACAGAACGCCACTAACAACGAGACCGCGGCCAACACGGAGGGTAAAGAATGACCACGATCGACGTCGGCGACGGCGACGACGCCCGCAAGGGACTGATCACCCTCGTCATCACCGTTGTCGAACTCCTGATCGACGCACTCGAGCGCGAGGCCGTCCGACGCATGGAGTCTGGCAACCTCTCGGACGAGGAGATCGACCGTCTCGGCCGCCAACTCGCCACAATCGAGGCCGAGATCGAGCAGCTCAAAGCAGACGAAGGGATCGAAGACGGCGTCGACGACCTGCGCGGTGATCTGGACGGTCTCGTCACGGACGCGATCGAACAGTTCAACGCCGACGCACCGTCCCATCGCAAACCCGGCTACTCGGTTCTTGGAGGTGACGAGCAGTGACAACGGACGAGGGGACCCCTGGCGTAGACACAGCGGACATTCCGGAGATCAACGACGGGCGCTACCTCTACTGCGTCGTCCAGGCTGAGTCCGACGCCCAACTCGAGACGACCGGGATCGACGGCGAGTCAGTCTCGGTGGTCGCGGAGAACGGGATCGGTGCCGTCGTCCACGCCTGTGACGGGCTCTACGATACGGACGACCTCGCACAGATCCAGCGCTGGCTGATTCGCCACCAGACGGTGGTCGACGCGGCCGGGGAGTCGTTCGGGACGCCGGTTCCGTTCCAGTTCGACACGATCCTCCGCGGCGGTGAGGCCGGCCTTCGCGAGTGGCTTCGTGAGGAAACGGACACGCTGCAGCCGGTGCTCTCGGAACTCGCCGATCACTGGGAGTACCGCGTCGAAGTCGTCGAGTACGATTCGCCGGACGACGAGACGCTCGTCGAACAGGACGAGCGCCTGTCCGACCTCGAAGCGCAGATTGACGAGGCGAGCGAGGGTCAGGCGTTCTTGCTCGAAAAGCAGTTCGACCAGCGCCTGACAGAGCTTCGGACCGCTCGCCGCGAGACGATGACAGCCGAACTGGAGGACGAATTGGCCGAGGCGGCACGCGAGGTGCATACACTCGAGCGATCGCCGGCGTCGGAGATTTCGAAGGTTGCGGGTCGTGATAGCGGCGGGAGCAGTAGGGAGAGCGATGGCGATGATGTTACCGATAGCTCCAGCGGTGACGGCGACAGCGAGGCCGAGACCAACGCGACCGCAACTGAGTCGGAGACTATCTGCCGGCTCACACTTCTTGCACACGAAGACAACGAGGGAGAGATCGGTTCGATCCTCGACGGCGTAGCGGCCGAGGACGGAATCGAAGTCCGATTCACGGGCCCGTGGCCGCCCTACACGTTTGCGCCAGCGATCGGCGACGACGAGACCGCTGGCGATGGTGATGGGGATAGAGATAGAGATAGAGATAGAGATAGAGATAGAGATAGAGATAGAGATAGAGATAGAGATAGCGATGGGGATGGCGATAGCAGTGGCGGAGACACGGGCGACCCAGCCCGCGTGGGGAGGTGACCAGCCGTGGAACCGCGCAAAGACGACGACGCGCTGGTCGACTTACTCGACGTAATCCTCCGGGATGGCGTGATCCTCCGGGCCGACGTCATCATCTCCGTCGCCGAAATCCCGCTCGTCGGCCTCAAGCTCACGGCCGCACTTGCCGGCATGGAGACGATGACCGAGTACGGCCTCTTCGAGGAGTGGGACGAGAGACACAGACTTCGCGGCACGGAGAAGCAGGACGCACTCGAGCAGACAACGGGGTCGGGCACGAAGACGGGAGATGCACAGCGGACTGCAGTTCCCGGTCCGCGTCCGAGCGGCGAGTTAGACGGCCGTATCGGCACGTCGAGTCCGACTGGCGGCAGGAAAACAGGGAGCAGACACGATCCTGATCGATGACGCGGTGGTCGCTGAACGTACCGGTGCCCCGTTTGGGAACACCAGTCGCTACCTGTCAGGCGAACTTCGGCCGCTCGGTCGTCAACTCGACGTCGCCCGACACTGTCTCCTCGTCGCTGTCCTCGTCGTAGACGTACTGACCGGTCGACCCACAGAGGGTACACTCGTAGCTCTCGGACAGTTCGTTGATGACCTCACCATCTTCGAAATAGACGCGGCTCTGGGTGATCTGCAGGAACTGTGGGGTCTCACAGTTTGTACAGGTGATCATATCCGACGGGTCGCTTGCACCGGTTGTAGTTATCCGGCTTGTAACCGAATCGAACGACGGGCTATCGGAATCTTACCAGCTGGAACGTGCTCGATCACGTGCGTGCTATTGGCTCCCGTTCGACGCGCTCGGCCGGTAGTGACGAACACCGCGTAAACACAACATAACCGCCCGACTGAACCGCCACTCCCCGCCGGGTCACCGTCCCGAGTAGCCGCTGGAAAACGAGCTGTTATCACCTCGTATCGAATCGTTATCCACCTCCTTCTCCTGTCCGAAATGCCACCGATTCACGGCGTCTCACTGGACGGGGGACTCGAGTGCAACCGAGACTCGCTCACCGGTTCGGGCAGCCTCGTAGGCTGCCTCGGTCAAAGCGGTCACCCGAAGGGCATCGCGGGCAGTTGCCGGCGGTTCGTGCCCGGGTCCGTTGCGGATGCTCTCGACGAAGGCGTCGGCGCGAGTCTGTTCACGCCGGTGGTCGATGTAAGGGACGCGTTCGCTCGCGTCGGTCTCGATTTCGAAGACATCGCGCGAGCCCCATTGCGTCCCCTCGATGTAGAGTGCGCCATCGTCGTCCCAGCAGTGGATGTGTTCGCGGGTCGTGGGAAGATCGCCGTGGAGCGAGACTGTTCCCGTTGCGCCGTTCTCGAATTCGATGTCCAGGTGTGCACGACTATCCACTCGCTGCTCGTCGTCGTGAAAGTCCATGCTCGCGGCGACGGAGGCCGGCTCGAGTCCGGTTGTCCAGAGGATGCCATCGAGGACGTGACTCCCCGTATCGTAGAGAAAGCCACCGCCCGACAGGTCTGGATCCAGCCGCCACGTTCCCTGCGAGTCCGCGATCCAATCCTGCGTAATCGAGGCCGTTACCCACCGCGGCGACTCCGAGCCGAAGCGATTCCGTGCCAGCTGAAACGCAGTCTGGAGGTGGCGCTGATAGCCGACCATCACGGTTAGTTCGGTCTGCGCCGCTCGCTCGGCAAGCTCACGAGCGTGATCGAGGTCCGTCGTCAGCGGCTTGTCGCAGTAGACGTGCAGGCCGGACTCGAGTGCGGCGACGACTTGCTCGTAGTGGAGCGTGTGGGGTGTGGCGATGAGGACGGCGTCGAGGCCTGTATCTGGGCTTGAGCCGGAGTTTGAGTGCGAGCCAGAGCCTGAGTCTGAGTCTGAGTCCGAGTCTGAGTCTGAGTCCGAGTTTGAGCCTGAGTCCGAGTTTGAGCCTGAGCCGGAGTCTGCGTTCGAGTTCAACCTCGTGTCGCTGTTGGCATTTGCATCAGCGAGCATCGACTCGTACTCGGTGTACTGCCGCTCGGGCGGAACCTCGAACTCGTCGCCGACGGACTCGAGCTGGTCGGGATCGAGATCGCAGACAGCCGCGATAGTGGCCTCGTCGTGTTGGTGGAGTTGCCCGCCGACCGTGGTACCGATGTAGCCGAGACCGACGATGCCGACGCGGATCGGTGTCGAGGGCGCTTCGGGTGGGGATGGGCTGGCGCACATGAATCGAGCCACACGGTCCACAGGTATCGGTCTGGCGGGGGTTTCGGCGACTCTCGTGGCGGTAGGGGGTGAGATACGCGCGACAGGCAGCCCGTACCGCTCCGTTGCGCACTGGATACATCCCTGTGTTCGGTTTTGGACTCATCTCACGGAGTGCGAATTTCAGACGGACGCGTGGAGAACTGACGGCGAATTCGACCGTAGTGGGGTGATACGTCTGCCGTATTCTCATCCTGTCGCTGGTTTGAACACACTACGATACGCCAACTCTGTCCATAACAAAGGGGTGTACCGCCCTTTGAACCACGTGCGGGGATAACACGCCCCGCCGGGTACGCGCTTGGCCCAGACACGACGCGCTGAAAGCCGATTGCGTGCGTTCGTGCCCGGATCGCTCGGAAGTGGACTCGCCCCCGCTTCGAGTTAGCTCATGTCTCTCACGCCCGAGCGGGCTCCCGCCCCCGTTCGGGTATACGTGCTGTCTGTCAGTCGCCCCTCGCCGTTCCGACGGCGGCGATGGCGGCGACTTTCACGCCAGTAGTGTCGCAGTGTACTAGTCCACCAGTGTCCCGTCCCAGCTCTGCCGTTCACTTCTCAGAACAGTCACACACTGTGGAACAACCGAACCGAAAGATCGGGACGAGTCAGAACGAGACCGAATAGACCCTCCGGGACCTCAAAACTCGGTGATGACCGGAATCCCGACCGTCTCGTAGCTATCCATCGAGGACAGCGTTTCGGGGGCCTCCTCGAGTGACAGCGTCTCGCCGATGATCTTGCTCGGCTCGAGTGTGCCCTCGCCGATCAGCCTGAACAGTTCCTCGTAGCGGACGAGCGGCATGCCGAACGAGCCGTGGAAGTCGAGTTCCCGCATCGTCATCACGTCGACGGGAACCTCGATCTGCCCTTCCTCTTCGTCGGTAGTCAGGCCGACCTGGACGTGCGTACCACGGGTTCCGAGACTGCCGATCGAGTTCTGGCAGGTCTCAGCGATACCGAGCGCGTCGATCGAGACGTCTGCGCCGCCGCCGGCGAGCGCTTTGACCTCCTGTGCCGTGTTGTCGGCCTCGGCTGCGTTGACCGTCGCGGACGCGCCGAGTTCGCGGGCGCGATCGAGTTTGTCCTCGCGAACGTCGACTGCGATCGGGTGTGCACCCAGCGCGTCGGCGATGTGGATTGCCGAAAGGCCGACACCGCCACAGCCGTGGACGGCGACCCAGTCGCCGGGCCGAAGGCCTGCGCGGTCTGCGAGCGCGTGGTAGGCGGTCATGAACCGGCAGCCGAGGCCGGCCATCTCGGTGAAGTCGACGTCGTCGGGGAGCTTCACGCAGTTGTAGTCTGCCTCGCGGACCGGGAAGGCCTCGGCGAACGCACCCGGCGCGATACTCGACAGACCGAGCGGGATGACGGTCTCGCAGTTATTCGCTCTTCCCTCGCGACAGTGTGAGCAGGTGCCATCGCCGAGGTGGAACGGCACCGCAACGCGGTCGCCCTCCTGGAGTGTCTCGACATCTTCGCCGACCGCGGAAACGACCCCTGCTGGCTCGTGGCCGAGAATCTGCCCCTCCGGCACCGAAGCGCCGATCCAGCTCCAGTCGCCCTGCCAGGCGTGCCAGTCGCTCCGACAGATCCCGCAGGCTTTCGTCTCGACGATAACCTGATCCGGTTCCGGATCGGGGTAGTCGACCTCTTTGACCGCAAGCGGTGCACCGTGTTCTTCGAGTACTGCTGCTCGCATACCCTACTGGTTCCTGACCAGCATATAAAAATATGATAGTTGGTCACAGGTGACACGGCCGTCGATACACCCATCCCGCTTCGGTCCGAACGAGACCTGTGACGCATCCGGACGAAGAGTTTACACGTCAGTCACCAGACGCTGCAGGTGCACTGCAACCCCCACCGGAGACACAGACGGCAACGTTCGGCATGGGCTGCTTCTGGGGTCCTGACGCCAGATTCGGCGCGATGGAGGGCGTCGTCCGAACGCGAGTGGGCTACGCTGGCGGCACCGAACCGAATCCGAGCTACTACTCGCTGGGCGACCACACCGAAGTCGTCCAACTCGAGTACGACCCGGAAACGCTCTCGTACGAGGACTTGCTCGAGGTCTTCTGGGCGAACCACAGCTGGCAACCCCCGTCCCGAAAGCGCCAGTACCGCGGCGTCGTCCTCGCACACGATGACGAGCAGTACGAGGCTGCACACCGTACGAAAGACGACCTCGCAGAGCGCACCGGGACGACCGTGGAGTCTGAGATCGAGGTACTCGAGTCCATCACGCTCGCAGAGGACTATCACCAGAAGTACGAACTCCGGTCGACGCCTGTGGCGGGTGACGAGCTTGTCGACCAGTACGGTGACGAGTTTGTCGACTCGACCGTCGTTGCCCGACTCAACGGGTTCGTCGCTGGTCACGGGACCGAGGAGCAGCGCCGTTGCGTACTCGCTGAACTGGACGTGCCGGCGACGGTTGTCGCTGAGCTTCGGCGACGGTTCTGATCGGCGAGGAGGCCCCGTCACCTGACCGCGCTGTCAGGCGAGCAATTATACAACGTCCGGGTGTAGATGGGTGACGAGTCAGGCCATGTCCACACTCTGTGCGAACTGCGGCGACGATAGTCTGCCGGTACAGTGGCGTCACGTATACCTCTCGACGGACGAGGTCGTCGAAGTGGAACTCTGTGAGGGGTGCCGATACAGATTCGTTACTGCAGAGTGGGTCGAGGCCGTCGTCTAAGCCGATGACCGCCTCACGCTACAAACTGTTCGGCGTCTACGTCTCACAGCCCGTGTTCGACGCGCTCGCAGCCCACCTCCACGAGGAGGCCGGCGTCGTCGATCTCGAGTCGTACTTCGACCCGGCTACTGATTCTGTCCCGCAGGGTGATCCCGGTGCCGACGCAACTGCCGACCTCGTGATGGAGGTCGTGGGAGGGTTCACGTCGCTCTACGACGACGCGCCGTTCGAGACGGTCAGCGACGTCGACCCGAACTCGTTCGTTCTCACGCACCTGGCCGCGCCGCCGAAGACGGTTGCCAACGCTCGCGAGCGGTTCGAGGCCGCCGCAACGATCCAAGAGACAGACCACCGGGAGGTTCATACAGCGATCCTGGCCGCATACTTCGACGTGGGTCCGTGAGAATAAGTGCCAAAGCCAGGTCCAGAACCAGTTCCAGATCCAGAACCATTGTGACTATCGTCTCCCTCTCTACTCGGCGTTTTCATCCGAGTTCCGTCGCTCGATCATCCCCAGTCCGATCCACGAGATGACGACCTCGCCGTGCTGGTTGAGCCCCTCCAGTCGGCTGTCGACGTACCCCCGCTTGGGATCGCTCTCGGACACTCGCTTATCGATCACTTCCGTTCGAATCGAGAGCGTATCGCCCGGTTTGACAGGGCGCTTCCAGCGCAGTTCGTCGACACCGCGGGCACCCATACTCGCCCGGTCGTCGATCGGTCCGTCGGCGAGCAGCCGCATACACATCGACGCCGTGTGCCAGCCCGAGGCGACTAGCTCGCCGAACGCCGACTCCGTCGCTGCCTCCTTGTCGATGTGAAACGGCTGTGGATCGTAGGACTCGGCGAAGTCGACGATCTCCGCTTCGGTCACGTGATACTCGCCGAACTCCATCGTGTCGCCGATCTCGATGTCCTCGTAGTACTTCATCTTCTGCCACTGGGTCGTAGACGGCAAAGAGCGTACGGGGTGTGGAACGTACCACGACGTTCGGACAGCCGATTCCTCGAACAGCGTGAGGATCGCGATATGCCCTTGCTACCGGCCGAGAGGCGCGTGAGGGATCTGCAGGTGAGTCTTCACCGAGCTACTGCACGAGCACCGTCGACCGACAAAGAAGTGTTTCACTGACCGGTTTCACCGACCGGATGACTGTGTCACGACCCTGCTGGCTGTCTCGCTGGCGGCTCAGGCTATCTGCAGGTCGTGGATACTCACCCAGTGACTGCCGTACTCCGCTTCGTGCTTTCGTGCAGCGCTGCTGGCTTCGACCCAGCCGGCGAGCTCCTGGTCGAAATCACAGCTGTCACAGCGGACCTGGTATGACATGGCTTATCACCCAACACGAAACTCCTTAAGCGTTCCTCGGGCAGTGTCCAGGGACCGATTCCAAACCACACTATTGGAGGCTCGTGGCGACTGACGGCGGCTGTCCGCTCACTGTTCGTCTGTTCGTATTCGTCGCTGACTGCCAGTGGGACACTCTGCCCGTTCCGTCTGTACGGCCCGCAGATCGGTCGTTCCCCCTGAAAAAGTGTTATTCACTCACCGAGCGTCTCTAGTACCGGTGATTCCCATGGCAGTTGACGCATCCACAGCGCCGAGCGCGGTCGTCCGGCGAGAAATCGAGACCGTCTGGAACGACGACAATCTCGACATGATCGACGACCTCGTTACGGACGAGTTCACCTACCACAACCCGATGATCGACGAGTCGATCCACGGCCCCGCTGACTACCGCACGCTCGTCGAGAACTTCCGCGGTGCCGTTCCCGACTACGAGATGACGGTCGAGGAGATGATTAGCGATGGCGAGATCGTCGCGACCCGATTCCGCGCAACTGGAACGCAGGAACGGCCGCTGCTCGACATCGAACCGACCGGTGCCAAAATCGACATCACCGGAATGCTGTTCGACCGCATCGAGAACGGCAAACTCGTCGAGCGCCGGGTCAACGACGACGCGTTCGGACTCCTCCGACAACTCGGCGTCGTCGAGCGCCAGCCGTTCTGATCGGCTGTTCTACGCGCCGCTCACAATCTCGACTTTTTCGACCAAACAACTGTCCCACAAACCGCGTCCGGCTGGTCACATTCTCGCGTCACTGTCCACTGCAGCCCTCCTCCGGTTACTATCGTGATCGTCGGTCTCACTGACTGTACTACTGCTTTGAACACTTCTTGCTGTACAGTGGTCCGCTGTTCTCGATCCAGTTTTGGGAAGGTCCCCCCAGCAGACCCGATTCCGTTTCACGGCATCGACTCGAGTCCCTCCCGAGTCGCATCCCGTTCGAACACCTGGGGGATATCCAAACGCACGTTTCCGGCTTCGGTGACGGAGAGGACGGCCTGTGCAGCCGTTTCGACGTCCGGGAATTCGCTGATCGTGATGGTATCGTACTGCCCCATCAGCATGTCGAAGGACTCGAGTTCCCCGCCGAGGTCTTCGAACTGCTCTTCGATGCGGTCGATACGGTCAGGGCTGTCCCGAATCGATGCCGCGCCTTGCTCTGTGAACTGCCATAGGGTGATGTATGGTGGCATTGCAGCGCAATCGCCACCGGCTGGTGTAATAAATTTCACAGGTGGTCGTAGTCTGTGTGCGAGCTGTTGCGATGCGTTGGGACAGTCGACCCGGTAGTTGGACTGTGGGGCTGTTCAACGGGTCAGCGTTGAAAATCGGTGGCTGCAGTGAGACAGGGTACTCGAGTGCACCACTCAATACGTGGGTTCGCTGGTGAACAAGCGGGCAGATTTGAACCACGCCCGAGAACCTGCGCCTGGGGCGCAGAACCTCGGTCTAGTTTAAATCAGCCGTAACAATTTTTCCCGACGCGGACTCCTCGTTTCGCTCGTCGGTATTACGTCGTGAAAAATGGGTTGGGGCAGATTTGAACTGTCAATAGGATTACATGCTCGACGCTTCGCGTCTGCGCGTGTAATCCATTGGAGTTCGTCTCGCTTCGCTCGACGAACTGCCGACTTCCATGCGTTCCGCCCTCGGGTCCTGCCTGCTCGCTTCGCTGCGCGGGCTGGCCTTCCGACTACAGGTGAAGGCAATTTAGAAATAATTGCTGAGATCACCGGCGATTCGCTCGCACTCCCAGGCACGGAGCAACAACGCATGCCACCAATTGACGAAGCTATCGAGGCGTACTTCACGGAAAGAGAGACCGAACTCAGCGACTCATCGCTGCAGAATCACCACTATCAGCTCAAAATGTTCCGCAAGTGGGCTTGGGGTGCAGGAGACGTTAGCAACGTTGAAGAACTCGAACCTCTTGACCTGTCCCGGTTTCGACGATACCGAAGCAAGTCGATCAACACCAACACAATGTACAACCAACTCTGTGTGGTGCGACTCTTCCTCCGGTTTTGCTTCCGAATGGGATGGGTTGATGAGTCACTCCCGGAGTCGATCGTACTGCCAACAAGAGATGGAGCGGCACGTGATAGTAAGATCGATCCAGATCGTGTTGCAGGACTCCTTGATGACTTAGAACGCTACCAGTATGCGTCAACCGACCACGTAATCCTCTCGCTCTTATGGTCCTGTTCGCTCCGCATTGGTGGTCTGCGGGCACTTGATCTGAACGACGTGGACTTAGATAACCGTTGGGCAGATCTAGCATATCGCCCTGAGAGTGAGACTCCGCTCAAAAACAAACGCGGCTCGGAACGCGAGATCAACTTACACGGATGGGTCTGCGATTTGCTTCGTGCTTGGATCAACGACCGTCGTCCCTCAGTAACTGATGAATTCGGGAGAAAACCTCTCCTGGCGACTAAGCAAGGACGTATGTCTCGATCAGCAATTCGTGTTCGGGTATACAAACTGACTGCGTGTGGTAACTTAGGACAGGGGTGTGCCTGCGGATCAACGTATCCAGCAGAGTGTGATGACTCAGTCGCTCCACACGATATCCGCCGTAGCAGTATCTCTGCGTGGCTTGATGAGGGCCACGATCCAAATCTACTATCTGGGAGGGTAGATACAAGCACTCGTACGATGGAAAAGCACTACGACGTGAGATCTGAGCGTGAAAAGAGGGAACTCAGAAAGGACGCATTCAATATTTGAATATTATATATTATTAATTTCCAGCCTGCACGTCAAAAGTGCGCTGCGCGGACATGCAACTCGTCTGCCTCTGATCGTCCATCACACACTCCCCTAAGTCGCGCACCGGGCGGGGGACTTCTGGAGAATACGGTCATATTATAACTCGGACACTTTATATTCGTTCCTAATTCTATCAATTTTTGTTTCTCGCAGCTCATCAACTGATTCCTCTTCACCTACGATCCTTTCATCATATTCAAGGCGATACAATGGTTCTTCTAGATTAATAACAATATCGCTTTCTTCAAATTCAAAACCTGCTTCTTCATATTCACCACAATAAGAAACCTGATTAGCGGCAAATATATCGTTCACTTTACCAATATACTGTATGTGATCTGCAGGCCCATGTTCATAAACTGCAATATAATCTGGAGTGGTAGAGTTTGAGATAAATGAGAGATCTAAAAACCCCCAATCTAAATATTTCCTGATAAATTCAACACCTCGTCCAATTCCTGGCTTGTTTTCGGTATAGACAAAAACATCATCTGATTGATGTCCAGGAACGTCTTTTCTTGGTATTTTTTCAATACGATATCGAGATATCTCCTCCCAGATCTCTGAACCCCCAAGAACACGAATTACATAAGTCACAGCATATCCAAAAATTGGTGTTAGTACATACACTGGACTAACAGAAATTGCAAAAAGAGGCATTATTATAGATATTGAAAGCGATATAATAATAAGCATTAATGCACCAAGTATTAGCTTAAAAATAGGTGTTCCACCACCTGTTCTGTATTCATTACCTTCAAACCATTCTTCCTGATATATATCAAATAGTTTCCCTGTTATATCAGGTAATTCAAGGAGAATAGCATCCCAATCTTCATCTATACGTTCGTATAATTCTCCTTGGTCAAATTTATCATCACCATCTAATCTCCTAGAATATTTGAGGATTGAATTTACGGCGTTGTTTTCATCCTCTATTGGAGAATTTCTAACAACATTTCTGATCCAATGTCTAATCGAATGGTATTTTGGGTTCTTTGAGTTTATCGTTAATTCATGATAATTAAGTTCATTCCCTTCTGGTGGCAGGTTTCGAATGTGCTCCACCCCATATGAAGATAGTAATTTATTCATTTTTACAATTGAATCATTTATATTTTTAATTGATTCTCTTATGTTTGATGGATGGAATTTATGTGAGAGCTCATCTCTTTCATTTCCTTTGAAGTTGCCGTATTCATGGAGAGTCATAAAGCCGTCATAGAATATTTCAAGTTCATTTTCTAATTCTAGCGCAACTCCTCTTGGAGATTGTCCATCCAAACTAGCTAATGGTGAATCTGGGTCTAAATTAGAAAGTTCATGTCTGCAGTTTCCCATACATGATTGATGCCATAACCCACATAATATTCTATTGATTGATGTCTGAATAACATCTTGATTGCAGAATGGATGTTTAATCAAATATGTGGATGGTCTATTGAGAACCTACTTAATTTGAGATCAAAGCTAGCTGTGGTGTGTGACAGGCTCGTACATGGTATAGGGATTTGACCAGCGGATCACTGGTTTCGTGGAACCTGTCGATCCTGCCTCTTGGGAAACTGAGTGGCCACGAGTTCCACACTAAGCAGTACGTTGAGCACACCGACGGCAGAGCGAAATCAGGATTTGCTAGCTATTTTTGGGACCGACCACTTTCACCCTGCTCTCACCACATATTTGAACAGGCAATACGTGACGTCATTATGGCGACTCTCCCGTCCCTCTTCGAGCAATTCTTATCGGACATCCGGCCGACAGAGGAAAACAAGCAAGATTACAAAGACGGCCACGAGACACTTCGTGAGCGGTTACGAGAGGATGACACGGTGAGTGAGTTCTACGTCGGAGATTTCCTTCAGGGAAGTTATCGACGCTGGACCGCTGTGAAGCCGATTGGTGACGAAAAATCCGACGTGGACATTATCCTCGTTACGAACCTCGACAAGAACGACAATTCTCCCGCTGAGGCGATGGAGAACTGCGAGCCGTTCCTAGAGGAACATTACAGCGGACAATGGGAACGGAAACACCGGGCCTACCAAATCGACGAGGAGAGCGTCGAACTCGATCTCGTATTGACCGCCGCACCAAGTGAAGCAATGCAGGACGCGATAGGCCCAGACGGCTCCATCGGATCACTGTCAGTCGATGCAGCCTTGGACATGGGAGAGACCGAAGAATTGCTGCAGGGTCTCGGATTCGAACCTAGTACGAAAAGCGACGAGTGGAAAGTCGATCCGCTCGATATCCCCGACCGCGAACTCGAAATCTGGGAAAAAACCCACCCACTCTACACCATCGCTTGGACCATCGACAAGAACGCCCGCACAAACAAGCACTACGTCAACGTCGTCAAGACCATCAAGTGGTGGCGGCGAACCCAAGTATCGGAACCAGAGCGCCCGAAGGGCTACCCACTTGAGCACATCGTCGGCTGGTGCTGTCCGGACGACATCGAGAGCGTCGCAGAAGGTGTGACTCTCACCTTCGAAGACATCGCGCAGCGCTACGACACTCATGCACAGAACGAGGAAACACCATTCCTCGGAGCCAGGGGCCTCCCCGACAACAATGTCTTGGCCCGCATCGATGGCGAGGATTTCGCTGCGTTCCATGAGAACGTCGTTGAAGCCGCCGAACTCGCCCGGCAGGCCCTCGATGAGGAAGACCCGTCTACCTCCCGTGATCTGTGGCACTCTCTTCTTGGAGACGAATTCCCACCGTACGGGAGCGATGACGACGACAGTGACGGCGAGCGTCAGTCTGCACAGTTCCGCTCCTCGTCAGGATCTACCAGTGTTTCCGACCAGCGATTCGCCTAACACACTGCTGAACTAACGTATGCCACCTAGGGAACTAACGCAGGCAGTGGATACTCTTGCCCAACTCGACGCAGTCACGGTACGTGAAGACCTCCGACAGAAGGAGGACGGGCGCAAATGGATACTCAAGGTCCAGCTACGCCTCACCGACCCCCCAGCAGACACGCAGGTGCCGCGAGAGACCGACTGGTATGTCCTGATCGAAGATACCTATCCGTGGGGATCAATCGAGATCCACCCGTCTAAGGAAAACAGCATCACTGCAACCTTCCCCCATCAACGACGGAACCACCCCGGTAGTGAAGAGGAGCCGTGGCGAAACGGGAACATCTGTGTCTCTCAATACGGCCACATCCTTGGCCGGTCAGGTGCAATTACCGAACCACGCGACCCAGACGAACGGCTCCGGTGGCACCTAGAGAGAGCCGTTGCGTGGTTGGAGACTGCCGCAAACGGAAACCTTCAGCAGCCAGGTGATCCGTATGAGGTGCCAGAATTCGATACCAGAGCAGCCCCGAATCGAACCCTTGCCTTCAATGAGACCTATGACTCATTCGAAGACTGGCAATCAGTTAGCGGATCGTGGGGTACTGTCGAGCTTCGACAGTTAGCGGAGCCCACGGGAACACTCGCCACCGGCGAGTTCAGAGATCTGGACGATCACGTCATTCACCAACCTGAGTGGGGCGACTACATCAAGGACAATACCGAGGACGTATTCCACGGAGCTTGGATTCTCCTCGATTCGACACCGTTCGAACCCCCATGGGAAGCACCAGAAACATGGCGTGAATTGGAGAACGTCCTCGAAGACGCTCCCATTGAACTGTACGAACTCTTGGGGAAGGTCAGTTCAACTGTCACGGAGGAAGACATCCAAATCCTACTCATTGGGTTTCCCATTCCCGAAGAGATTGGTGACCCTGACGCTCTCATCCGGTGGCAGGCTGTCAAGCTCCCCAGTCTCAAACAACCAGCCGAGCATGCCGGCGGATTCCGGAACACTGAGCGAAACCGCGAAATCCTCGCCCGCGTCGATTTAGTGAACAAGGAGATTCAATGGCTGGACTCGGAGAATTGGGCACACGAGCAACTCGCACGGCGTGGATCATTGTCGAAGCCGCTATCTGAGACGAAGGTCCTCCTCATTGGGACTGGAGCGTTGGGGAGTACACTTGCGGAGTGTCTTGTACGAGGAGGCGTTCAGGAGTTGACGCTCGTTGATGGTGAAACATTCGAAATCGGGAATCTCGCGCGCCACACTCTGACGCTTCCCGACGTTGGCGAAGAGAAAGCCACTGCACTTGCTGAGCGACTCCAGTCACTCACCCCGCATGCCAGCGTCGAAGCGATAACCGAGGATTTCCCACCGACCGACGAATCACGGGATGCAGTCGCTTCATCAGAGATCGTTATCGATTGCACTGGGTCAAACGCTGTGCTGGGAGCACTTCGCCGCTTCCCGTGGAAGCAACCAACGTTGTTCACCTCCGCCTCGATGGGACGACGCGGCAACCGGTTGTTCGTCTATTCTGCGTACGATACTGCCTTCCCACATAATCGCTTCCGAGAGGCGCTCGAACCGTGGCTACTCCAAGAACGACTAGAGTGGTCTCACGGAGAGGATGCTGTGCCGGAACGAGTTGGCTGCTGGCACCCGGCGTCCGTTATCCGGATGGACCGAGTGACCACGTGGGCAGGTACGATCTCCCGGTACCTCGACCAAACAACAGACCTCGGGCACGGCCAATCCAAACTCACTGTTCTTGAAACGCAGGCAGAAGGTGAAGTACCACTTGTGTCTGAAGCCGAGCCACCATTCCAAGACTCGATAGAGTGGGCATCCGCAGACTCGTCGATCACTGTGAGAATCCCGGCGGGTCGTCTTGCTGCTGTGAAAGACTTGTGTGCTGAAGCAAAGGAGGTTGAAACCGGCGGGATTCTAGCAGGGACATACTTCTCGGGAGGTGAAGCGCTTGTTGTTCGGGCGACAGACCCGCCGAGCGATTCGACTCACGGGCCGACGACCTTTCACCGGGGAACCGAGCAAGTGGATGAATGGCTCCAAGCGGCTAACGAACGCCTCGGCATCCAGTATCTCGGAGAGTGGCATTATCACCCGGCCGCACCACCGGAAGCAAGTGATGACGACTATGACGAGATGGTGTCCATCGCTACGAACGAGAGTTACCATTGCCCCGATCCAATCCTCGTCATTATCGGCGGATCACCACCCGATGATCTCTCTGTGAATGTGTACGTCTTCCACCGCGAAGGCGACTTCGAAGAGCTCCATCGTGCGAACCCGGAGGACGAACCGGAAGATAGTCAGTGAGATAGGAGTAACTATCTTTTCAGATCAACAGTGACCGACTATGACTGACCCAACGGGGAAAATGTTCGTCAGCTATCGAAGGAGCCAAGCGGACATCGCTGAAGCGCTCATCACGTCGTTACACGAGCATGGGATACGGACCTGGCAGGACATTTCCGATCTGCCTACCGAGCCAACCCAGCCCGAGATCAGGAACGTATTAGAGGTAGAGAATCCTGAACTTGCCGGTGGCATTGTACTGGTGAGTGAGGATGTCACCAAATCGGATATCATTCTCGAACTGGAACTCCCTGGTCTTCATAACCGATGGAAGAACGAGGAAGAGTTCTTCGTGGTAGTCGCGCTCTGTCCTGGGATTGACTATGACGACGCGAACGAGATCCTCTCCGAATCTCCGACACTGCTCGACT
Source organism: Natrialba magadii ATCC 43099 (assembly GCF_000025625.1). Lineage (NCBI taxonomy): Archaea > Methanobacteriati > Methanobacteriota > Halobacteria > Halobacteriales > Natrialbaceae > Natrialba > Natrialba magadii. Next base: position 345,487 of record NC_013922.1, read on the forward strand.
TCTCCGATTGGAACATGATTAAACTGGGGTCTACAGCGGATACGCCAGCAGCAGCCGATGATGTCGCTACTGCCGTTCTCACTGAACGGGTTCGTCTCAACCATGAACGACTTGATGAGGACCATCCGTTCGACATATCTCTCGATACGTACGCTCCTCCCACCCATGCATCTCGACCAGCGGTTACCATCGATTGGTCATCGTATTTCGCAGACGGGGCTCCGACGCCTGATCACTGGAATCAACGGCTTCTCCCTCGACTCCAAAGGGTCATCGACCTTGTGGAAGAATCTGCTCCCGGGAGATCTCTCCGCGTCCGCGGACAGGCTCACTTGCCAGCCGCGTTCGCATTAGGACACTGCCTCCAAACGACCAGAGCGATCGACGCGACGTGGCTGCAATACAGCGCAGGCCAGCATAACCCATGGAACCTCCACACCGATCAGCAAGACAGTGGATTGGAGAGCGACTTCCATGTGAATGACATTACGGGTTCTGACTTGGCCGTCTTGGTCAGTGTCACGAATGAGGTAGACGCAGCTGTCGGGAGATCCAAATCATCGCTTCCTGATTTCAGCGGCGTTCTTGAACTCTCGCTTGGCGATGTCATTGGATCAGCACTTAATGCTTCAGAGGCCGCACACGCCGCGCATATGTTTCGCCAAGAGGTGCAAAGGGCACTGAATGAACTATCTGCCACATCAACCATACATCTCTTCATGGCGGTCCCAGCGGGCCTCGCGTTCCTATTCGGTCAATTGAGTAACACCTTCCCCGAAATCCAGACCTATCTCTTCGAGACTACGAACGGAGCAAGAACCTACCAACCTGCTGCCTCACTAGGAAACTGACTGTGCTTGAAAGCACCTTGTTGTGCCCAACTAAAGACTCCGGTAAAGATGACTGAGGACTCCAACGACTCAGAGGACTTTACAGACCTATCAGACGAGGAGATCTAAGACCTCTCACAGGAATTCACCGAAGCAGTTCCAGAGGCGCTGGGGAAAACATTGGGTCTAGACTTGTTTAGTGGTGCTGGGGTGGGTGACACAGATGAGGACGAAACTATTCGAAGTGGCCTTGTTCCTTAAGGAGCTCCAGTATGCAAACTTCGGTGGAACCCACCCTCTCGTTTGACCATCAAACGAAAGCAAGACCGTGCCTGTTCGACCGATAATCGCTGTCCTATCTGGCGATTATGTGAAATCCCCCATACCACTTGTTGCCTGCACACCACACTGGCATGATGTACACGGTCAAAGCAGCTCACACACATAATTTACTTGCTACCATCATTTGGAATATGCTTCACTCATCAAATTAGCAAAACCACTAGGCAGCGGCGGTTCTCATTTGGAATCTACACACCCCCCACCCATGAGCCGAGACGGATCTTAAAACGCTAATTCAGCGATATCGGGACATAGAGGGGGTGGTAGGTGTCTTGGATCGGAAATGAGGTGTTCTAATCGGCGGAGTTGGGAAGGCTAATCACTGGCGCTCGTTCGTACATTTCACGTAGTTCGCCATGTGATCGTGCTTCGGTATTCCGGAAGCAGCGCCGAGCACGACCGTTCGAATGTCGAATCTTATGATACTTGTAGAACTCGCAGAGGCAGTTCTGGATGTTTGCTAATGATAGCTCCAAGCCGCCCTTGTCTTCTGTCTCCAGATAGGGAAAGTCCAGATCCAACCGTTCAAACTCCTGTTGCTGGTTCTGGCGGAGCCACCGCATCACGTCAAGACGACCGAAACCGTTGAACTCCGTGACAAGCTGTTTCAGCCCCTTCTGAGCACCCGGACCGGGAGCCGACCAGTCGTTCGGAGAAAACGGGAGTACGGAGTTCCCATCGTAGTAGTCCACAGGATACAGAAGATCAACAAGAACCTGATACGAAAGAAAATTTCCGAACCCGGGCTGTGAACGGATCAGCTTGTAGGTGCCTTCCAGCGATTCGGTAGAAAGCATGTCGTCAAAGAACTCCGGATCATCCGTGATTTCGCCGAAAAGCGCAGCCACGTTTTCTACTTTGTCAGAAGACCCCATCTGATTGTAACCACTCACCATGTATGCGCCAGTGAACACCGTCTCCCCCAAACCGTCCCGTCGATGTTTCAGTTTCCCCTCAAATTCTGCTGCATCGAAGGTTTCCCGTGACTGAAATCCGAGATGCTCGTGCGTTTCGAGCCGGCCGATCAGCCGGTATAGCATCACATTCAGAATCTTGTCCTGACGCGAGGCATCCGCCTCCAAGATGTTCTGAATTACGTACTGCGTCCCGGGATCCAGTTCGCGGTAGACGTTCGTGAATCGATACTCCTGCAAAATCTCGTCATCGGTCCATGGAGACGGTCGTCCCTCAATCACTCGACGATACCATACCTTCTGCCGTTCGGTGATGAACTGCCAGAACAGATCGAGTGATTCCTCATCAAGACTGTTCTGAATATTATCAGGCTGTGTCAAGGACTCAGACATTACTCCTACTCTGAAAGCCAGCAGTTGACTCATTGAATCTTACGGCACACCCGTCCTCACCGAACATTCGGTTGGAGAAACAATTTATAGGAAGAATACATCCACCAAACATAAAATGAGGTATGAATCAGATAGGACTCCTGATTATGCGCCTCCCAACGACCCGTGGGAGGAGCATCAGGCATCGGAAGATGCCCAAAGTTATCTAACACTGTACTACTGCGAGGACGAGATCAGCAAATATCCCGTTCGAGAGGTCACCAAGGTCAACGACAATAAGAGCGACCCGAATCTTGAGACGATGAGTTACGGATTGTGCTCTACCTGTACTCGGGACATCCGATCCGGCCTGGTGAGGAACAACCGGCCCTACCTCTTCTTCTGCACGAACTTCAAAGGAGAGCGGCATCTCGCTGGGTACTACCATATTGGCTGGTACTCGTTGGGTCCACCGTTGCTCACCAACTACCGGAACGGTAGCATCCAGGACGACTACCGTCTCGTGGCGGACGAGATGAAGTGGATTTACCCTCCGATCAGTTTCGAAACCATAGCCGACGAAACCGGATTTGACGGTATCTTGACCGGGTTCAGAAAGAAACTTGTCACACCCGAGACAACCGATGCTCTCCTCAGCCTTTTCGAGGATAGGGAGGACTATTCCCAGCAGTACCTTGATGAGATCCAGCGACTAGAACTGATTAACAAACGGTACCATGAATTCCGGTACCCGACCTGGGAGCGGAAGGCCGGATTCGATTGGGAATCTGTCCAGAGCTACGTCGGAACGATGCAGACCGAAGAAGATGACGAGACCAAGGAGATTCTTGAAACAAAGATGGAGGAGATGGACATTGACTTTTCTCTTATCGCCTCAGAGGGCGTATCTGACTGGTTCTGTCTGATATGTAATCACGACTTTGAAAATAAGGCCCCGCTGAAATTATGCCCAAACTGTGATAACAATGGAGGGATTATCCCCGCAAGAGCGATCAACGAATGAACGACTCCACGGAACTACTTGATCTGCAGAAACGTCAGCAAAAACATGATAAGGAGCATCACCGCGACATCTTCACACTCCCATATCCAGAGAGGATGAATCACTACGTGCTCCACTTTTCGAAGTACGTGGGCCGTATGTCTCGTGACTATGCTGATGATGACATGCGGATTGAACAAATCGAAAAGACGCTGGCTGATAGCTTCATCGTCGGACTGGCAGCGGCGAACACACTCAACTTAGATCTTCAGAATGAACTGGAGAAGATGTTCGGCCTTGAGGCAAACGGAGTTGCTGAATGGGGAGAAGCATTGAATCCTGCCGATGACGTGATGGATTCGGAGGAACTGAAAGAATGGCTGTTTACGCGGATGGCCTCTCCGGCGGGACGTATGGCGAACGCGATGGAATCGCTGGACCACATGGAGCCAATGAATACCCGCGAAGTCTTGGAAGAAGAGACAGTGGAAATCATTTCTGACCTTCTCATCGCTGCAGAGAACCTGGGTACCGACCTTGAGGAGATACTAGACGAGAGATGGACCGAAATTGAGGAAGAGTCCATTCTGTAAGTCAGGATTTCGAACATGGTAGAGAACTTCGACGAATTCTACGAGGAATTCTATAAACCGCAATTTGAGTGGTACGATACGAAGGCAATTAACAACAAGAAGTACCATCGAGGGATGAAGATTTCCCAGATTTCCTTAGCTGCGATTCTCCCGGTCGCCGTCACGTTGTTTCCGGTGACATCCAGCGCGTTCTGGCAGAACACGATCATCATTGCTTCTGTTCTACTTATCATCCTCGAAGCCCTCGAATCATACCTGAACTACCAGAAAAAGTGGATGAACTATCGGACCACTGCTGAGGGACTTCGGCGCGAGGAGCAAATGTTCAAAACCAGAACGAAAGAATACGAAGGCGTGGAAAATCCTGAAAAGCTGTTTATCAAGCGGGTGATGGCGCTCACAAGCCAAGAGAATCGATACTGGGAGATTACTACGCGAAAAGCACAAGAGGCCTAGCCACATTGTGTCAATTAGAACGGCTTACCAGGCCGCATGAAAGAATGACCACCCGTCGAGTCTTCATCAGTTACGAGGGAAGCGACCGGATGAAAGCCAAGGGCTTCCGGTTGCTTCGATGGAACAAGAATGTTGACGTCGAGTTTCAGGACCGCCACCTCCTTGATCCCGTTGACAGCACGAACGACCAGTACATCCAGCAGTGTATTCGGGACGAAATCAAGGGAACCTCCACTACCGTCGTTCTGGTAGGCGAGAACACGAAGGACAGCGACTGGGTTGACTACGAAATCGAACGGTCGCTGAAAGAAGGGAACGGCTTGGTGGCTATCAAAGTAGATGACGAAATCACCGACGAAGATGTACCGGACAAATTGAAAGAGAACGGTGCAGAAATCGTCGATTGGAATCCGGACGAGTTCGGTGATGCGATCGAACGGGCGGCGAGCCAACGGAGCAAGGTTGGTGAGTCAACCGTTAGAGGACGTGCAGGTGCTGGATGCGGACGGTCCTAATTACTGAAGTAACCTTCCGGATGTTCGGGGCCAGGTGAAATCGCTAAGGTTAGTGTCTCAGTGGGACTCACCCCGCGTCTTATCGTACGCTGACGATCGATAACAGTGAGTGGAATCTGTTGGTGTACGCTTTCTGAGCGGATGTGACCATATTTCACTAGGCGATCTCATTTGGAATGCGCTTCAACAATCAAATTAGCAAAATCGACAGAAAGCGTACGATTCTCATTTGGAATCTGCGTACTCTTCATCCACAAACCAGAGGTGATTCTCAAAACACTAATTCAGAGAAATCAGCGTATAGAGGATCTTAGGAGGGATCTTGGAGCGGGTCTGAGGGGTGAGGACACCGCGGATTCCAAATGAGATACTCCTTCGTGAGGCACTGAGAGGCGGACCCAACCACACCCCTCGTACCGAGTGAGCATGTTGGGAACTCTCAACGCAGAGAAAATGCAAGGTATCTCTTGGGAGAGGACTCACTGAATTACTTGGAATGATTCTGCAGCGACAGCTTGACTGTTAGCGCTGGGGGTGTAGCTCTAACACACTTACGTAACACTATAATTAGTTCAACACGTAACACTAAACAGAAGATGCCCAAAACAAAGGTCCAAGTCACCGAATCCGAGGTTACTGATCGGGATGGCAACACACGCGAAACCAAACAATATCGAGTCACCATCCCGAAGGACACTGCCGAGTTCTTCAGCCTAAAACAAGGCGACGAACTCGAATGGGAGATGGGGCGAGCGCGAAACAAGATGGAAGTCACCATCCACCATAACGATGACTGACGAGCAGGAACCGTTAGTCGTAGATGGGTACACCCGGCTCTCCCAGGACAGCGACCGCAGCATTCCACGCCAGAAAGAAAAGATCCAAGAGTACATCAACGAGCTAAATGACCGTGACGACCACCCGCCAGTCGTTCTGAACACGATCTTCGATGACGGCCGATGGTCTAGCGGATTCAGCACCGCTAATCGAGGCGAATACGGACAAGTCCTTGAACGAATCAAAAACAGCGAAGCAGATCTGGTCGTTGCCGATGGAAAGCGCCGGTTTGCACGCGACTTTGACGACACAATGGATCTAATCCTGTCGTGTCGCAGCACTGGTGTTGAACTTCACGACACATCAACTGGCACGTTAGATCTTGACGATTCGATGAACGTTGCTATCGAGCTCTTACAGGCAGCGACCGAACACAAAGCTATGCGACGGTATATCGAGAAAAGCATCGAAGAGACCAATCGTCGCACAGATGCTGGATATTATCACGGGCAACCTCCAGTCGCGCTCAGGTTCGATGAGAACAAGCAGTTTCTCGTTGCGGATGAGAATAGGATTGACGACGTCCTCCGCGTCTACGAGTTACGAGATGCAGGCGAGTCGTACCGCTCGATTGCTGAAGAGGTCCCGTGGAGTCCACCGACTATCGGTAAACTCATCGATCGACGTGATCAGTACGAAGCAGTTGTAGAGGGTGCGAAACTCGGGTTCAAGTTTACTATTGTTGAGCCAGAACTCACATGACCACCGCGAGTGGTGTGCATAACGCTACCCATCTTGTCAACAAAAGGATATGTTAGAAGCATATCTGGTGAATTCTGACCGGTCCTGTTTAAGACTTTCTCACAAAACCCAGAAACGATGCGAAATCGATGGTGGGTTTGCTGAATTTAAGCATAGAAAATTAGTTGATACCATAGAGTTCCGAGCAGCCCAGCGCTCGGTGAATAGTTTTCCGGCTGACGTCAAGTTCGCGTGCAGCTGCGGATTTGCTGAGATCCTCATACTTGACTGCATGAAGGACCTCGCATACACGGTCGTAATTGTTTGCAGGGACACGTCGTCCTGCGTCATCTTTGTCGAAGCCGAGCCTTGCCCGACCTGGGCGTATATTGTTATCGCCAGAGAGCCGGTCCTCAATATCCACACGCTCAGTCTTCCGCTGAATATCAATCCCAGCTGTATCAATCGCTTTGAGGAGTTCCGACGCGATCGTCTTGTCTTTAGAGCAGAGGACGAAACCAGAATCGACAACGTGAATCTCACAACCAGCATCAAGGATAATTCGAACGCGTTCTTCAATCTCTCGCACGTCGCGCCCGAAGACGCTCAGTTTGTCAACTATTATTGTGTCGAGATGTGTACTCTCGATCATAGCAGCGAACCTTTCACGTGAACTTGACCCGAGGACGATGCGCGGAGCAAACCAGATTTTAAACACTCGGCAGTTACGAGACCCACTATCAGTATCCTTGATGATGAATTGGGCATCTTCTCCTGTCGTTTCGCAATTGCTAAAGTGTATGTTCTGGATCGAAGGCTGGCGTTCACGGTCAGCGTGCAGGGCTTTCATGTAGTCAATCATATTTCTAACATCGTCGATTGGCTCGCGCGATGGGAATTCAGAGACTGCGAGCGAGTACCACGGGGTATTATCCGCTGAGAGGTGCACATCGTCTCTCTCTGTGGAGTCTTCGATTTCAGTCTCTCCCGTCTCACTGTCCCTCACGTAGCTGTCATCATTGTCCGACGATAAGGAGCGACTCATCATTTCCCTGTGTGCATCATCTTCAGTTCCAACCATTTCCTTCGACATATTTGATCTTGTCAACTCCTGCGGCATAAGTCCTCATTCCTAACGCACATCTAATCGCACAGTGTGCAGTTGACTGTGCGCATCCCATTCCAGGTGTGCGATAAGGATGTGCGATCACGAGAATGGATGTGCGATAAGGATGTGCGATAGGGGTCAAACGGGGATGGAATCTTCAAACCCGTGCGGCTGTTTCTAATGGCCTTATAGGGTGTATAGGATGATCTAAACCCTCAAATGACGTTTGCGGCTGTTCTATACCCCCACTGAAAATCCGTAGTTGGTACGAGGTATAGGCATTTAGCCGATGAATGAAACTGACCCAAGGGACGAGAGGAAGAGTTTCCTCCACGCTCATACGCCGCACGGCTTTGAGAATGATGTACCTGATGGCACGGATCGGGCATGAACTAACTATCATCGACACAAATGCGCTTACACGCCACGACGAAAGAGACAAAACATTATTCTCGATGCAACTATGTGAACGCTCACATTCCGCAAGGTTCCCGCACACCACGCGTCTTAGTCTTCAGGTTGAGAGTCACATTTTCGTCACAGCTAGGTTGCTCACGCTATTTTCTGGTTTGATTACAGAGCAGGACGAGTGCTTCAGACTTGACTCTATGACAACTCACCATAGAGACTCGTATCTCGTATTCTCGAAGAGAATTGTGAGCACATCATTATAATGCGGCCAAGTTCCTGATCAATGTACCAGAATCATGTACCGAGTTACAGTACCACAGTATAACTCTTCGGTACTGTACCATGTCACTGGGACATGACGATGTGTCGTAAACCGCGGAATCTATAGTAACAACTGTAATGATTTACACACTGAGCACGGAGGGGCCTAGCGATCTGGTGTGCAATGACTTGCAGTGACTACTATAGTTTGAAATTCGGGTGAACCGATTTCTGCGATGGATCCGAGTAATCGAGGAACTCTTTTGCGGTTACTCGTTTGGAATCCGCGCACCTGCATGCGTAAATCAGAAACAAATCTCCAAAAGACTAATCCGTCGAAACGGGCCACAGAGAGGACGATGAGGTGTCTTAGAGCGGAATTGAGGGAGATTATGAGTTTTAATGGGATGCGACACTCAAAGCAAAGATATTGACACACTCCCAGTGGATCGATCGTTTCTAGTGCTGACCAGATTACGAACAAGTCCCACTCTGTGGACTTGCCGGATAGGTGGCTGACGACGTGTTTATTAGGACACCACAGTTCCAAATGTGAACACCTGTAAACGACGTTTTGAGTCCCTATGAGTTCGTATCTTCATCACGGCCACACCCCTCATACCGAGTGAGTATGTCAATATTGATTAACGTAAACAGGGCCGAATCAAGAGTCTATCTTCTTGAGGCGAGGGAATCCCTTCGTTCACGACGGGCGTGAATCGTCGCACGGTGGATTGACGTGTTCTAAAGCGGTAGCGGGTGCTGACCGACGCAAAACAAGCCAGATAACTCCGAGTCAGCAGGGCAGAACCACGACCCCACTGCCGGATAGGAGTAGCGGTTGCGTGGCCCCGCCAGCACCCCGTCGGTGTGCAAACGTAAGTTCCCACTACAGCGGGCCTCCGCTCGTGGGAAGCCTCGCCGTCGTCGAGCTACGCCCGACTGCCTGAGGGATCGAAGATCCCTCTTCGTTTACGTCGAGGAGGAGGTCACCTCAGTTACGTCAACTAGCTTTGACCAACAACGAATCAACACTCATTTTCTGAGGGCTTATTGAACAATTGGTATCCTCAAATCGATTAGGACACCGCGGATTCCAAATGAGTAGTGTCCCTAAACGACGTTGTGAGCCACTATCAGTTCGGTTTTCATCACGGCCACACCCCCCGTACCGAGTGAGTGTGTCTCTCAATCTTCACACCAACTGTCTCTACGGCTTCTAGGGGGCATACTACTGCCTGCCCAGCAGTGGTTGCTGAATGCATCTACTCCATGCAGATTCCAGTCATAAGCAGTGATCGCTTCGATCCCGGGATACTCGCGTTATTCTCTGGTATATAGGCAGAATAGGGAGAGTGCTTCGGGACTTGACTGTAGGGCAGTTCACAACGGTGACTCTTATTTCTTAGCTCCGAACAAGACTGTGAACACATCACGCTAATAGATCAGATACCCGGGCTATGTATCACAGTATAGCTCTTTGATACTGTACCATAGTTTTGTACCAGGCCTCCGGTACATGTCGATGTGGCGTTGAGTGCAGAATCTCATTTGGAATTCGGGTGGACCGATTTGCTAAGATAGATCTGAATAATCGAAGTTCCCTCTTGCGGTTACTCATTTGGAATCCACGCACCCACATCCATAGACTAAAAACAGATCCCCAAAACACTGATTCGTCGAAATCAGGTTACAGAGGAGACAATGAGGGATCATGGAGCGGAACTGAGGGGTGCTATGAGTTTTAGTGGAGTATGATGCTCAAAGACAGAGATATTGAGACACTCTCGGTAGATTGGCGGTTTGAGTACTATCCCAATTGTAAACGGATGCCAGTTCCGGCTGACTTCTCAGGTAAGTGACTTTGGTATGTCTGCTAGAACTCCGCGAATTCCAAATGAGAAGGACCTATAAACGACACTGTGACCCTCTATGGGTCGGGTCAACATCACGGCCACACCCCTCGTACCGAGTGAGTATACTGTCGGCAGAACGGTTGGGACCTTCGGTAGAGACATTACCGGCGAAGTCTACCAAAGCCCTTGTCCGATAGTATATGTCTTGTTGCTCTGTATGCCGTGTAATCTTCACTCAGCAGTCTCTACAGTCATAAGCCGCACACCACTTACTGCCCTGCTCTGCAGGGATCGTACTACATGCCGACCCCACCAACAAGCAGTGAGCGCTTCGATCTCGGCCGTGACCGTTCGGTATTCGCCAAGAGCAAAACTAAATCGCTCATTTGGAATGTGGTCAGTCCATTTTGTTTGCAAAACCCCATGACAGCGAGCAGTTCTCATTTGGAACTCGGTCCACACTCCGATAGAGACACATTCGGCTGCCCTACGGCGATTCTCATTTGGAATGTGCGCAGGTAGCAGTCCATCTTCTATATACAACATCTTACAGTACCACTCTTTCACAATAGTGCGAGACAGATACCCCAGGTTTTGACCCCGTAGCAGTTGGCACACCCTCCCCCCTTATTTCGAACGTACTATTGGTCCAAGCAGGGGGAGGGGGTTAGATTCCAATCAATGGTCCAACACCTTTTCTTCGCCCCGAACGTACAACTATGACGATGAAAGAGTGAGAGTTACTGTAATATGAGGACAAAAACAGCGCCCCCACACCCCTAATTTCGATCGTTTTAACCTGAACGAGGTGGGTGGGTCGAACAATCAATCGATACGACAACGCTAATTCTTGTTGGGGTATTGTATCGAGCAGTCAGTTTTGGTTGCGCCAAATAGCCGTATTCTCATCACTCCCTGAATTTCAGCCACTCATATGATCTCTACGAGATTAGATCGGCATTCACTACTAAGTTCTACATTGCAATTGCACAACGATCTGTGTTCTTCACAGTAGCGTTACTCGCTTCACGCTATGACGGATCAAGAGGTAGTGATAGTGGGTTTCTGATAGTACAAGCGTCTATAACTTCTTTAGGAAATAAGATCCTATACCATAAGAGTTAAGTTACTATTATATATTAACATTTATTAATTTATAACAAGGTAATTAGCCACAATCATCTACACTAAAAGCATGTCATAGAAGGGTTTCCGTGAATTCAGCCAGTGGTCAGTACAGACGCTACTCATGTGCTGTCGTTGCTAATGAAAACGCTCGTATCACATTCTATTGCTGTTTCGAATGCTCCCACAGCTTTCTTCATCGAATCAACGATATCGTTACCCGACACTTCTCGTACCTCCGCCCCCTTATTTTTCCACATCAATACTATCGTATGTTTTGATTTCTCTTCATTATCCATAACTGCGTATTCGTTCCTCGACGGATTAAGAAAGGCTGATCATAGACTTCTCGGTTCTCACCGTACACTGTAACTGATCGACTGCAGACGATTCTGTAACACACCGACTCTAAAGATAGAAATTCTACATGGTACACAAGCACCTCACAGTATAGGACCGCTTACCCCCATCAATAGCTCTAGCCCACGAACCGAGTTTAGATGCCATCCACGTTGTTTAAATGTGGACTATTCGATTTCTTTGACCCTACCCACCCCCTCAAACCCGATTACGCTCGAAATGAGGGGTGGGGGTGTTGAGAGATAGTCCAACAAGTTCAGGTAATCCGCCTCAAGATAGCGGTAAACAAACCCAGATCCTTTGACCCCCACCCCCTCGAACTAAATTACGTTCGAAATGAGGGGTGGGGGCGTTGAGAAATCGTTCCGGATCTCTCACTCTATTTTTAAGGAAAGAATCTGACTATTCATGGCAGCGTAAATCCGACAACACCTGCGCAGCCTACATTCCACAATAGCACAGTCTTTAATCTATATAAGGATTCTAATTTTATATTACACTAAGGGGGCACGTATGTCCACTTATTCGGATAATATTGGAACTCCAAAACCGGGCAGGTTCGAGACACTCTCTCGAACCCCTGTGTATCTCGTTACAAAATAACTCCAAGTCCTCTGCTGGGATACGAGTGACGGCGGTGTGGCCCCACCAGTAGCCTTGTCGTGCCGACCGAGAGACAAATCAGCATATCCCAACCCAGTGGTACAGTGCCGTCGGAAGCCTCACCGTCGTCAGGTGTAGCCCGCCTGCCTGGGGGCTCTTTGATCCTTCTCCGTTTTTAGCGAGGAGAAGGTAACTTTGCAGTCAAGTAATTCGAGATGGGAGAAACGCGCAGCAGGTGAGTTTGTCTGACAGTCGGTGAAACCGTTATATGTAAACAGGAACTGGCATACAGCCATGGAAAATCCCTTCAAAAGATCGAGTGTGCCGACTTCTTCACCGCGAGCCGAGAGTGACCAGATATTCGAGACGAAGGAACCCTTCTCGAAGGATTTCTGTCCTGACAAAGTGTTTGGCCGAGAGGATGAAATTGATAGACTTAGCATTCTCCTCAGTGATGTTGTCCAGGAGTTCGGGGCACCAAACATCCTTATCGAGGGTCAAGAAGGCTTCGGCAAAAGAACAGTGACAACGTATGTATTAGACGCACTTCAAGAGGAATGTCCGACCCAGATCACTATTCTTGATGTAGACTGTAAGGAACACAATAGTATTTACCAAATTCTTCTGCATTTGTCCTATGAATTTGGTGAGTCATTCGTTAAACAAGGACATCCAACTAGTACATTACGAAAAATCGTCTACAAGAAACTGAATGAGTTCGGTGGAACAGTTCTTATTATCCTCAATAATATTCAAGAATTGGGTCCAGATGATCAACCCGTCGCTGAGTTTCAAGAAGCGTGCACAGATGGAGATATTAGTAACGCTGAGGTGGGTGTGATTGGCCTTTGCAATAGAATTCGCCTCCCCTATCATCTTGCGGAGTCGGTCAAGAACCATGCTCAAACATCAAAAGTAACCTTTGAACCATACCGATCACCAGAACTTCGGGCTATTTTGGAGTATCATGCTGAAATAGCTTTCAAAGATGATGTCTTAGCTCCTGGTGTAGTACCAAAATGTGCAGCGATTTCGGCTCAACTCACAGGAGACGCTCGAACAGGCTTAACTCTGTTAAAATTGGCAGGAGAAATCGCTAAGGAATCCAGTGATGAACAGATTACTGAAAAGCATGTTGATAGAGCTAACTCTAAGCTTGATACTACACAATTTATTGAGTCATATGTTGAAGATTTCTCCAGAGAAGAACAGCTCGTTGGGCTGATCATAGCATTACTTGATATGAGGAACGAGTGCGAAATAGAGTTCAGACACGTTTATTCGCATTACTACGAGTACGCCGAGAAAGTAGGATTGAATCAAGTCAGCGAGCGTCGTGTCCGTGATTTTTTGTGGCCATTTGAAGAAGAAGGAGTGGTTTCTGTCGAGAGACATAATGCAGGGAGGCAAGGCGAGAAAACCGGTGAACGTGGAGGTATCTGGCATACATATTCACTAGAAGTTCCAGCACCAGAGATAGTTGAAGCAGCCAGATCCGCATTTACGCCATTTCAAAAGCTAATCACATACGAAGAGGAATCGAATTGGGAAAACTACGATAGGTAGAGTAGGAACTAATTCGCTATTAGGGGCGTTGTCCGCGTTCTCGCGGACCTTGGCGTCTCACGGTCGTGCTTGTATCGCAACCCTCCCAACCCAATTTTTCAAAAGTGAGTCACGGCACAGCGTTCTGTGATACAGTCATTGGGCACCCTGTCCCGTAGGGTTCCCTCGAATTAAATCCGCCCCCATAATGACGGAAAGTAGTTGCCAGCACGTGGTGTGCGGAACTGCACTCGTGCAGTTGTACGTACGGCCGAATGTACGCTCGAACGTGCAGTTGTACGTACGGCCGAATGTACACTCGAACGAATACTGGCGTGTACACTTGGTTATACTTCGGTAATATGGGTAGTACGTACATCTGGACGAACGACTGTCGATACATAGCGTCGTGCGATCGTGCGTTGACAAGATCAACCGGACCGAATAGAAGTGGACTCTAAGTAGACCTGATAGCAATTACTCAGGTATCCCGTCATCCTCTATGTCCTGTTGCTAATGTTCCTTCCTCATCGAGAATCTCATCTAAGTCCTCGAAATAGTGATTATCGATCACCCGATCTTCCTCTTCCTCGCTGTCGAGAACATCGTCTAAGCCTTCGAAACCAATGTCACCTGCCTTATCTCTGTTAGACATGCGATTCGTACGATTCGCGGCCTATAATTAACGATATCTGGGTTTGAGTGTCCCATTGCATTGGTACTGTACCTCGGTGCTGTACCATGGTACTGCGACGTGGTACTGTAACGTGGTACTCTCCGCACACCACACCGCGGTTCAGTCGCGTGGATTTTAGACCCATCGCCGCATACATGCGCACGACATGGCGCATGAGGTTCGTGATGTGATCGGGATTGAACAAGTTTTGATCCTTGCGCTCGGGATCTCTATGATAATCGTCGGTGTCGCAGGGCTCGTCTGGTTCTGACTCTCAACGATCGATCTTGCGTGCGTGGTGTGCGGCTAAACATGGGTCACTCGTCAGGCACCCACATCGTGATCTCCTCTCTATCGTAAAATTCCACAGCTGGTGGGTCCTCATCTATGCACGGTTCGGGTGGGTCTCGATTGAGAGACTCTTGCAGAAGTGGGTGCATAAGGTCCTTTTAGTGATCTCTGATGTTAGTCGTTTCCAAGAAGCTACCTTCCGAGGGGTTCGAGTTGTTTCTCCCCGGCTTCGACCTTCGCACGTTCGCCCTTCCACTCGTCATTGTCGAACGAGATTTCGTAGTTCTGCTCAGCGCGCTTCAGGATCGACTGGACGGCCGACTGCGGGATTTCGAAGTAATCCGCGGTCGTACTCTTGGACCGTCCTTTCTTGACTTCCCTGATGAAGTTCTGAGCGCGGTTGTACTCGACCGGATCCTGGTACATGAACCCGTCTTCAACATAGTAACCGAAGGGAGGTCTCCCGACTCGCTTCCCATCGCGCCGGGCTTTATCGACTCCTTGCTGCACGCGGTCTTGGATCATCTTCCGTTCGGCGTCGTCCAGCACTATCAGCATGTTCAGTAGCATGTCGGCCATCCAGTCGTCTTCGCGCGTGGTGTCGATCAGTTACTGCGTGAGATTAAGACCGATGTTTTTCTGCCGTAGGTCCTCGACGAAAGACGCGAGTCCACTGAACGATCGTCCGAGTCGATCAATCTCTGTAGCAGTGATGACGTCAAATTCATCGATCGATTCGCGCATGTCGTTGTACTGGTCACGGAAGAGTCACGCCCCTGACTCGATGTCCACGAACCACTGGACTTCATCTTCGTCGTATTCGTTGAGAATCGATTCGCGTTGGCGTTCGGCGTCCTAGTCAGCTGTGCTGACTCGGACGTAGGCTGCAGTGTTCTGAGGAGGTGTTTCGTCTATACCCAACCTAATCGACGTACCCCTATCAAAGAGGTTAGTTCTCTTGACGGTATGGAATAGATTAGTTTTCCTTAGTTAGTCGCGCAAGTCGTGTGCAAAATCCAGTAGGTTTGGTTGCGTCGCAGCGTCGATGGCGTACGCTCCCGTGAGCGCTGCTGGTGTGAGTAGTGTATTAGCAGTGCACCGGTGAGTATTCACGTGATGCGGTTATCCCAGTTCATCTGTCCCATACCTCCAACGGGTGCTCGCTCGGTGTGCACGCTGAGTGCGGGGCCGAGTGTCTTGGTGGTTGCGTGCAAATCAACCGCCTGTCCGGTGCACGGCGTCGCACGCCGGGTTCCCGCACAACCGGCGTTCCGGGCTGCATTCGCAGTGAGTGTTGCTTGCCCCATACTCGATACTCCGGGTTACACCCGTGAAGGAAAGATAAGATAGTTGATGTCTAACCCTCGTCGTCCTGTAGGAAGTCGCTGGTATCGCACATATCGACCGCCTCTTCGAAGGCCTCCCGGTCCTCCCGCATCCCGTCGATCACGTCGTCACCAAGTCGCTCCCGCACTTCATCTTCCGTGATGTCTCCTGCACGGTAGCGTTCGTACGTAGCGATTTTCTCCGCGTCGCGCATACTCATAGTTCGACTCAAAGACTTCTAATTCTTCCTCCGGGACCGTGGATTCCAAATGAGAGTGTAACAAGGTACAGTACTACGTCTCGGTACCTTGGTACTGTAAGGAAGGTAATTCGATCCAATAACCATCAGCGCTGCATACCACTGCAGCGTGATGGCATGAATCAGGGTGGGAACGGGCCACCACGCCCGCTCGTCTCTCTGTCAACCGGGCCCAACCACGCGCCCGGCACTTGTCGACACAGATACTGGGTACTAATACCTCCGGATTTCTACGAGGTGCCTCGGCTTCAGCACGTCACCGTTGTCGTACCCAACCAGCGTCTTGCTAATTGGAGAGCATTACGAGGACTACGAGGAGAGGCTGAACGATAGCCTCAGTAACGTCACGCACGGGCGTTTCCGCGCGTACTGCGACGTACAGGTCAATCAAATCTGCTGTACTCATCGTCGTTGATCATTAAAACTCAAGCTTGAATTGGTACGATAGTAGTGGTTCCAGTGGTGCAGAGTTTTGGAAAGATCATTGTTCTGGTGACCGATTTAAACGCAGATTGTGTGCTGGCGCGCGCGGTGTGACCCAATAGCTCTGGATTTTGGAAGGGCTATCGAGTGGCGTCAGGAGTAATTTGGGTGGGTTTGCCGCTTTCTCAGGATAGTCGATTCCTCAGAGGCCAAGGTGTTTTAAATGACCACGAATTTACCCCAGGTGCGATGAAAAGCAACGAGAGCCCGAATGCTGCCGCCAGAGGCGGTAACAACGTTGAATATGCAGATGGACAAGAACAGGTGCGATCATATGCTGAGGTGAAGCGTAGTCGAGATACTGTTCGATCCTATTCGGCTGGCGGGAGATTGTACGCGTACCGAGAAGACGATGAACACGTAGTTGTGTCATGCGGACAAGAGCCTCAGACACAGTGGGTGAAGCGTGTCCAAGCGGAGAGAACGACCGTAGAAGAGAATGAGAAACTCTGGACTATTCCGGAGAACTGGAATCATCAACTCACCGTTCGTGAGACAGACCTTGCTAGGTATTGGGTGTACAGAATCCCGGAGACCAATGTTGATCTGAAGGTAGCGGTACCGACAAATGACCGTTTGGTCGATGCTTGGTACCAAGTCAAGGAAGTAGGGACACTCACTGCGAAATACGATGATGAGTGCAATTGGGATCGACTGGACGAATTGATCAAAGATGCCCGTGCCGAAGATTGGGAGACAGCTGTTGTTGAGGCTCTTGATGAAATTGCTGCGAACGGGGAACAGATCGAGCAGGAACTCGTTGAGGAAGTCAATCTGTCCGCAGTAGGCGCAGTCAAAGCTGGCCGGGACGTCACTCCTTCGTTTGATGGATGGATTGTCGATCCGTGGGTCGAGACATGGCACCAATACTACACCGACATACTGGAGACAGTACTGACTGAGCAGAACAGCGATGCTGACACTCAGACTGATGCAATCAACATCGTCCTAGATGCTAATGTACTGCCCGCGTCGCCTCGCGTTCGCCTACAAATCGATGATCACTGAGGGAGACCTTATCAAGACTGGAGCGGACCACTTGCTGCCAACTGGTGGTGAGGCGTAATGGCAGCTACAGCCCCTATGCCGATCAACTTGAACCTCACCCCCCGTGAGAAATCGATGATACGCGCAAACTGGAGTGAGTTCACGCAGTACCTCGCACCCCCCGGTATTGCGTGGAAATGGGGCAAGAGTGGACTATCGGAAAAGTCGAAACAGTACCTGAAGCATCACAACCTCATCGTTCGAGACCCCAATGACGAGAAGTGGCAGACGACCGAGGACCTGTGGCTGTTCATCATCAGTCGAGCAGGAGATGATGAGATCATCGGGACGAATGCTATAGGGCAGTGCAAAATCCCAGATGCGGCAGTTCGAGACCCGAAGACGCGATTACTCCAATCGGAAGCGAAACACAATGGACAACCGAAGCGAGACGAACAGCAAACGCTCACTGGCGACACGGCCAACTCTGTCAACGCCCTCCAGTCAATCGAACATGGGGAAGTGAATCAGACAAAGGACCCAACTCACTCGTCAGACCGTGAGCAGGCCGCACCCCACACGGACCAAGCCCCGCTCACCGCGTGGTGTGCGGCGGATAACTCGGCAATTGACGAGGACCTAGTCGTATGGGACGGTCCGACCGTCCGGAGCGAGATAGCGATCCGAACACCTGCGGACTAATTTTCCGTATCAACCCGGATTTGTTGCCGTTCTTGTAACAGCAATGCGACACCGGATTAGAGTTCTATATTATAAGAATCTGTACCACGATCGTGTACCTCCAGAGTGTATCACGGTACAGAATCGTGTACCAGATCCACTTGGGAAACGAGTACCGAACCTGTATCGATCACGCTGGAGGAATTGGATGATGTACCCGGTTTGAGCTGCACACCACACAGACCGCGAGTGGTGTACGGGCTTCCCCTTTGAGTCGAGCCAGTGCATAATTGCACATGTTTTCCAATGATGACAGTGCTTGAAAGAGCTCCAGTCCGACAATATCGAAATCGACGACAAGTACTGTACACCATGTGGAACCGCCACGAGTGGTAGAGGGAAGACACCGACCTCGACAGACAACACCAACCAAATGGGAGTCTGTAAGGTGCACTGACAGCACGACCGTTCTACCGGTTACTCGTGATCGCTGCGGGTAATCCAAGTACTGACGCAAGCGATACTGCCAACTGTCCTAATTATGACCCCTCATCAAAATCGAGAGTTGATAAATGGAAATGTCCTCTACGAGCAACACGTGAGATTTTATAAGGACTGCACATCCTTTATCTGAAAATGGGTAATTCGTCCGACGATACATACACACTGGAGGGCGCCAAAGAGGAGATTGACATCCTTCGACGTGTCGAGGAGGACGTTATAGACGCGATTGAAAACGCTGAAGATGAGGACGTGTTACAATATCTCATCGAAGACGAGAAACTGGACGAGACACACGATGGAAAGCGTGGGCTCGGCAAAGTTCGACGTGCAGTTCTTGAATCTACACTTGCGTCTGACCGTCTCAAGCGCGTCGTGAGTCTCCGAGGTGACGAAACGCCCAAAGACATCCTGGTTCCTGAGGACGTTACGCGAAACGCCAAAGTCGCGCTTGAGGCAGGGAAACCCGTCGTGCTCTATGGACCGACGGGAACGGGCAAGACGACGTTTGCGAAGCAGTTGGCCCGAGATACGGGAATCGGATACTCACTCCACACCGCGACGCCTTCGTGGACACCCTCGGACATCATCGGTGGAATCAGTCCCGACTACACTGGTGAATCGCTAAGCTATCGGACCAAGCTCGGCTGTGTCTCGGAGGGTGTTCAACGGGCTCGGCGGTTCGACGTCAAATACGGTGTCATCCTCGACGAGATTACCCGGGCCGACATCTCAAAGATCTTCGGGCCACTTTACACCGCCATCGAAAACCCGCACCAGACGATTTTCGAGACCGATGAGGGAGAGACCATCCAACTCGACGAGCGGGTAAACATCATCTGTACGATGAACATGTCGGACCGCACAGTAAACGAACTCGACAACGCGATCACCCGCCGGTTCGCCATGATCGAGTTGGACGAATACGAGGAGGACAAGCGACGGCAGCTGTTCAGAGACTGGCTCGACACACACGTTTCAGGACAGACTGATATCGACGACAGCGAGTTGCTCCGTCTCTTTGAGCGAGACTACGAGGGGATCAACCACGGCAACGAATCCACGGCACAGGGAGCAATCATGCGGTTCGGTCCGATGCACTACCGCGACGTCGCCGTGTTCGTCGGTGTCGCCTGCCGAGAAGGTGGGGAGTACGAATACGACCAAACCGATTCGGTCGGACAAGCCTTCCGAACGTACATCGTTCCCCGGCTGCTGAACTCCGCAGCGTTCCCACAGGTGGAGCGAATTGCAGAACACTACCGGGCGCTGAACGACGAGTTTGAGGAATTCGACCTCGCCCCGGCGGCTGAACTCGCTGAACGGGAACTTGAACAGGAGCGACGCCAGATGGGTTCATACGAGTAATGAGTAGCATCGACGAAGTCTATCAGTACGGCCGGGATACGTTCGACGTCCCCGAGCGAGGGGAGATCCGGATAGAGGACTGTCCGTCGACCATCACTGATCAACTTCGTCGCGCGTCATTCACGCAGGAGAGCCCCGGCGTGTTCACGAAGCGCCAGGAGGCTCTCGACTCCGACCAACAGTACGATGTCATCACGGTGACTGTGGAGGGTGACGACGGCGACGTCATTCACGTTTCCGCGACGGATATCGTCGGAGCGGTCAGTCTAACACCGTCATCGAAGGTGACGATCTCTCCGAAGATCGACTGGGGACCGATCTTCGACATGCTCCTGGCAGTGTACGATCAGAACCGGTCGATCGACTACCACGGGATCCCACTTCAGGACTTCCTCTCTGACGATATCGAACTCGACGACGTGCTCGTGGTGATGGCGATCAACTACTTGGAGGGACTTGAGACCATCCAACGCAACGGGTACATCCGGGACCTGATCCTTCGACGGACCAACAGCCTTGAAGGTCGAGGAGAGATCGACGTCGAACAAACCCTTCTGAACCACGCCCGCGGGACTGTCGAGCCGAATTGGATCCGAAACGAAACGGAGTACGACAACGCTGCGAACTCGTTACTCCACTACGCAGGGAAAACACTGCTTCGGCTGTTCCGTCAGAACGCCTCGGAGTACGACCATCCCGGTTACGATCGTATCTTCTCAGAAGTTCATCGGGAGATCGAACGGTTGGAGGGGATGGGTGTTGACAGCGGGTTGGACCGTATCGACGAGTATCGGCGCATCACTCTCGGTGACTTGCCGAAACAACGCCAGTACTACCGAAAGGCGTTCGACGTCGCAAAGGCAGTGTTGTCGTCATCGCTCGGTCAGCAGCTCAAGGACGGACCTCGGGAGTTGGTTGTGGACTACGTCCTGAACATGGAGTCACTGTTCGAGCAGTACTCACAGGTGGTGATCGAGCGCGAACTCTCGTATATCAAGTCCTACGATCATTTCGATTCGATTGCCAACGTCAAACCTGCGTCGTCACCGTCAGTAAATCCGTTCGAAGGAGAGAACCAAATCTACCACGAGCCCGATCACGCGCTCCAAGAGGGCGAAGAAACGATCGCCGTTCTTGACTCCAAGTACTACGCAGAAGGGCACGATCCCGTTAAGGAGTCCCAGTCACGGTCACGGCTGTTCAGCTACGCCTACCTCCTGCACGCCGACAGACTCGCATTCCTGTGTCCGTTGCTCGAACCACGACGCCGTCGAGTTACACAGACTGGCGCAGAGTTGGAGATCGTCTCTCCGACGGGCGACTTCTCGCTAGACAAGTATGACGAAGTCGTACACGAGTACCTCCATAGCGTTCTCGTAGAGATCCACCCAGAACTAGAACCGTTCCACGCCATCGCAGAGAACAAGCTGTGTTTGGATGGGGTGGACGAGAGCGATCTCAGCAAAGCTGCCGATATGAACGGCCCCTTTGCATTCCAAGACCCCCGAGATTTCTCACTTCAGGTGGTAAAAGCGGCTGCTGATGAACACTCGTACAACGTTCGGAACCGGTACGACTTAGAACATGGTGGCGATTGGACGCGAGAACAGATCGAAACACGATGTGGCCGACGTAACGAGTACACGTGGACTTGCCTTCCCGTATTTTACGAGGGGGGAGGTGAAGACTGGGTAGACCTGTACTTCCTCAAACGAGATACGGGGGAAGTCGAGAAGGAAGGTCCGTTAAAACTCCTGTAAGTAGACGCCTCAGAAGGGCGTAAGGAGCCAGTTTCCATCCTCTTTCCGTTCGAGTTGAGTCCCAAACACGTCCTGTAACGAGTGGAGCTGGTCATCGTAGCGGAGATCGTACGTTTTCCCCTGGCGATGGAACGACCCCTCAACGACGAACTGAACCGTCGGATTCTGGTACTCCAAATCGTTCGCCCGTCGATCCATCGCTCTCTTCAGATCTGTTCGGAGTTCGCTGTCGGAGAGAGCCTCTTCAAGTCCAATTACGGAGACTTCGTCCGGAACGTCGTCATTCTGAAGCCGATTGATGAACTCCTTGATGGGCATGCGGTGATCGAAGGTATCGTACGCGCCTTCGATGACGAGATTGTAGCGTCCGGGGATACGTCCGGGTCCTGCCATTGGTCGATTTACAGTTTCACAGGATAAATAACGGGATGATGTCGCTTAGCCAGACAGACACCTGTAACCGGGTTGTTGGAGTCTATATTCAAGCATACCGGATAATGGGGACATTGTGTACGAAAATGTTAAACAAGGTACTGATAGGGGTATTATAAAAACATCATATTTTGTACTGTCTGTGTCGGTGCCGGTGATGTGGATTTATGATGTTCGGATGGTTTGAATGGCATATCCAAAATGTCTCAGGAAACGGATCGCTCTGCTGACCGAGAGGAACGGAATGAACTACCGATAGAACGCGGGTACCCGATTGAACAAGTCAATGAGATTGTTGACCGGGAAAATCGAGCAAAGCGATACTACCGTCCACTATCCACCCTTCATAAGTGGTGGGCACGGCGACTGGGGAGTGTCTTCCGCACAATTTGCCTCTACACACTCTTAGATGACCCAAAGGAGGTATCGGTCATAGAGTCCGGAAATAACGAGACACTCGGAGATTTTGGTGGCGGACACAGCGAAGTTCAGCAGTTATTGGAACAGGTTGATTTAGCAGACCCTGAGAGCCTGTGGGAACTCTACCCAAAAGATGTACGAGTAGATGACAAGAAGGTACTTGATCCGTTCATGGGTGGTGGGACATCACTTATGGAAGCATCGCGTTTCGGAGCTTCTGTCGTTGGCAATGATCTGAATCCTGTTGCGTGGTTCGTGACGAAGAAAGAGCTTGAAGCGGGGCAAACCGACCCTGATACGTTGGAATCTGCTTTCGATGAAGTCGAAGAGCGTGTTGCAGATTCTATTGGTGAACATTACAGTACCTCTTGTCCGACCTGTGAGAAGGATGCGGATGTAATGTACTATCTGTGGGTGAACGAACTTGACTGTACATCTTGTAGCGAGACTGTTTCACTATTCAAGGATTATCGTGTGGCAAAAGGTCGGTATGATGACAAAGACAAATACAATATTCTTTGTCCCGACTGTGAATCTATATTCTTAGTCGATGAGTGGCGGGAAAGCTGTACGTGTCCTGCGTGCCAAAATGAGTTTACACCATCACAAGGAACTGCTGATGGTGCAGACTATTCTTGTCATGATTGTGGACAGCGTTATCCTGTCATGGACGCGGTAAATGAACAGGATGGACTCAAGCCCCGCCTCTACGCAATAGAATACTATTGTCCACATTGCGACGACCGGGGATTAGATCGCAGCGAAGTGAAGGGGTACAAGGTGCCCGATGACCGAGATATTGAGCGACATCGAGAAGCTGTTGAGGAGTGGGAAAATAGCCCGGAACTCCGGTCATACGTTCCATCACTCGAAATCCCGCTTGGAATAAAGACTGATAGTGCAGCATTTGATGAAAGCGTAGGCGGCGGGCACAATCTCCTACGATATGGGTATACCCAATGGACAGACTTATTCAGCGAGAGACAACTTCTTTGCCTTTCTAAACTGTTGAAAGCAATAGATGAAGTTGAAGATAATAATGCACGTGAGTATCTCCTCACAGCGTTTTCTGATTCACTTATGTTCAATAATATGTTCACAATATACAATCTTCAAGGGCACAAGATAGAGGGCGTCTTTAGAGGAAATTATTTCAAACCCTCTAAGGAATTTGTTGAAAATAACCCATGGGGGACAAAGTATGGCCGTGGTACATTTATCAAGTCATGGGACAAGATAAAAGCAGGTGTCGACTGGGCTAAAGCCCCTGTAGAGCGCCATATTATAGATGGCTCTACCGAAAAGACTGAGCCTTTCGGACAGCCTGTTGGAGAAGAATTTGAACTTCTGTGTGGAGATGTTCGTGATCTTGAATTCCAAGATGAATTTGATGCAGTTTTAACCGACCCACCATACTATAATAACGTGATCTATTCAGAACTTTCTAATTTCTTTTATGTGTGGCTGCGACTGTTGCTATCTGAAGAATATGAACAATTTGAACCGGAGTCCACACCAAGAGCAGACAGTATTGTTACTAACCCCGCTGAAGGAAAGACAGAAGAGGATTTTGAGAAAGAACTGCGAGAATCCTTTTCAGTCGTTCACAGCGCCCTCAAATCAGACGGTGTTCTCGCTTTCACATATCATCATAGCAACGTAGAATCATGGGGTGAACTCCTCGAAGCCCTTTGTGATGTTGGGTTTGAAGTTACAGCTACGTATCCGGTAACAGCCGATACGAATCGGGCGACATACAAACTAACGGAAGGTGATGCGGTTTCGTTCGATATAATCATCGTAGCCCGTCCTGCATCGGAGCGGAAGCCTATTTCGTGGAATAGCCTCCGACGGCAAATATACCGGACAGCACAGCAAACCCGCCAACGGCTTGAAGAGAATCGTAATATTTCACGTGGTGATATTGGGGTCATTGAGATGGGTGAGTGCTTCCATGAGTATTCCAAACACCACGGAAAAGTCATGCGGGCGGGCGAGGAGATGAGCGCCAAGGAAGTTGTCGAAGAAATCTATGGCGTTATCCAACAGGGAAGTGAGATTGGCGAGATTGATGTATTCTTTGACCTACTTGAGACTGATGAACCGACCTACGACGACCTGAACAAACTCACGCGAGGAACGAACGCGAACCCTGAGCAAATGGAAGATATGCACCTCTACCGGAGAGATGATGGCGAGTTCCTTCTTGGAACATGGGACGATGAAAAGCGCATGGCCTACATCCAAGAGCGTGTGAACGGAGACGGAGATAATGGCCTGAACGCTCTTGAAAAGGCACAATTCCTTCGCTACCGCTACGAAAAGGGCAAATCCACACAAAACTATCTTGAGAAGTGGGACATAGACGACGAGCTCCGCGAGCTGTGTGAAGGATTAGCCGACGCGACTGGCGACGACACCTACCGACGCATCCTTGGAGCCGACTCTTCACTGAGTGAGTTCTAAATAAACCACTCCATCGTAAGAGTTCTTTTCGGGCATATCACGCCGCGAACCGGCATATATTGAAGTATCTGTCGTGTTCAAATGAAGTTGGAACGCTTGGGGGTGTCGGGGTTCAAACAAACCCCGGTTGAAATCAGATCGTGGTTTCGAGCGTCAAACCGCCTGAAGTCTATGCTGTCCGGTGAATGAAAATTACATAGAAACCGGATGCCGCCTATTCTTTAATCAGAGGAATCAGCAATAGAGAAGATGGCTCTGGTGAATCACTAGGCGGCGTCGGTTTAGTCCGGTAGAACTAGGGAGTTGAAGCGGGAAGCTTCCGATGTTCATGTCGAAGATCTCTCGCTTCACTGGGAACGTCGTGACGTTGGCTAAAAATGCTGTTGGTGGCCGAGGCGAAGTCGCCGCCCCGCAGGGTGGCGGCGGCTTCGCCGACTACGCCGTTGTTTCGCTGCATTGTCTGCAGATTCACCTAGAGAAATCCTACCGCGAGGCCCTATATCTCCTGAGCGAGATGCCACATATATTGGCGGAGATCGGCCTCGACGCTCGTAAAGGCGTTTGACAGAATCAAGATGGCGGTCTGGCGAGTGCTGCTGCGCCGACAGGCGCAGCTGCACGAGCCATCTGGTCACGCTGCGATGGACGCGACGTTTTTCGACCGCGAAAACGCCAGCAAACACTACTGCCGCCGGACGAATTACCGCGTCCAGACGCTCAAAACAACCACTCTCGTCGATACAGAGACACAGGCTGTCCTCGACGTTCATTGTACGACCGAGAAACGTCACGACACCCAACTCGGCTGGCAACTCGCCCGCCGCAACACGGGCGAGTTGCACAGCCTCGCTGCCGACAAAGGTTACGATTGGCAGCGATTACGTGAGAAACTGAGGGAAAAGGGCGTGAGGCCACTGATCAAGCATCGTGAGTTCCGCCCCATCGATCACGCGCATAACGCGCGGATCGATGGAACTCTCTACGGCCAGAGAGCCCTGTCTGAGACCGTCTTTTCGGTGATCAAGCGCACGCTCGGCGACGCCGTGCGTGCGCGATCCTGGTATCGAGAGTTCCGTGAAATCGTCCTGATGTGTGTCGTCTACAACATCAAACGTGCTGTGAGCTAAGCAAATCCAACGCCGTATGGTGATTCACCACGGCCGAGAAGATTGTTATCTGCAGACTGGGCAAGAAGGATCGTCCTCGTCCCTTCGTACAGCATAGCGGAAACTACACTCAGAACAAGTTACCTGTACAGTTTCAATCGATAAATGTGGAGATGGAGCATTCCGTGAACCGAAATCGATCTCATCAGTATTGGTTTCCACCTCGATGAAATCGTTCGAGGATAAGCCGTTGAAGGCGTCTTCCCACATCTCTGCAAATTCTTTTTCCGCCATTCTCCGTAGCTCTGTTTCAGCTACTGCCTCACTATACGTTGCTTGTTCTTCAGTCAAGAACTCATCCACCTCTTCTACCCACTCACAGTATGGGCATCGAAGATTCAAATATTGCTGTTCCTCAAAGGTCTCAGAGTGAATAGTGAACTTGCCGTCACAGTGTGGACACTGGCGAGGGATCAAACCGTTTTCGTCCGTCGGCAAAGTGATATTCACTTCTTTCTTCGTCATACGATCACACTTCCTTTCTGCCAAGCATTTTCGAACTGGCCAATAATCGTCTCCCGGTTAATCGGTCTGAGTTCTGAAGCCGTATGCTGTGTATCTCCGGCATCATGGAATGAATGACCCCACGCCCAACCATCTTCTCTATCTCGAATAACATAGCGGTCATGGAAATCCCAGTCACTATCGGGGAGAAATCGAACCTCAATAGTCGAATGATTCTGAACGAACTGGTTCACCCGTTTCTGATAACCACCTCCCGTAACACGGTCGGTCGTAACCACCTTGATCTCAACACCTTTCGGTACATGCTGTAACAGATCGTACAGTCCCTCACGGGCAAAACGGTCGATAATGATGACCTCGTCACGCGCTAACTCAGCGAAGTCTCGAAACAGATTCTCCGCCTTCCCCGACTCACCAGGACCAATCGATGCCTGCCGAAACTTCTGCCGGCTGCCGATACGTGGGATTTCAACTCCGTCCTCCTCAAACTGCTCGAACCGTTCACTACCACTCTGAGTAATCTTGATCTGGTGATAGAAAAGACCGCCACCACCTCCTCTGGTCTCTACAAACCGCTTCTCCTTCAAGTACCAGATATTCTGATCAACTTCATCTTCGTTAGCGTCGGCTTCAGCTATCAACTGATCTCGGTCGATATAGCCCCACCCAGGATCCTCTCTAATCGCTTGATACAGAACCCTCAAAATTTCGTACCGAGTATCCGATTCAAGGATCGTCTCGTAACCTTGGGAATACAGCTCCTCAATCCCAGCTGGCGTGATCTGTATCCGTGCAACCTTACTGCTCATCGTCGGCTCGTTCTCTAAAAATTCTCCGTTGAGCCGTTCTACGTTGTATATGATATCTTCCCTGCTGTACTCGCTGAGGCTTTCGAATATCTCATTCCCGCCCCACTCTGTTAACGGATCGTCGTTGAATCGTTCATACAACCATTTCAGGATTTCACGTTGGATCTTTTTGTCCTGCTCTGCCATTTTCTTGTTAGAAAAACAGCGAGTCAAGAGCATAAATATACTGTTGATGCAGATTCAAATCGCTAGATTATTCGACTACGGCACCTCTCGATAAATTGTAGCAGTTCAGGTCTGAATCCGCAATACGTCGCATATCTCGGTCAGTGTAACTGTCGAGTCTAAAAATGGGATTACACCATAGCCAGTTCCGCGTCCCTTACTTTTGGAAGCTAATCTCGACTTTCAAACTCGACGCCTCGTCGGGCATACGCTCGAACAAGTCCTGTACCTTGGTGTAATCCTGTTCGGAGCGGAGCGTCAAGCTCACTTGCGAACGTTCGATGTCGGCCGTCCCCTGAAGCGCGCCGGGTACACCCTCCCGGTCCGGGAGCATGAACGTGACGTCGCCGTACTCGACAGTCCCGGTCTGGTGGTCTCTTCGCCATTTTCTGCGCATGGCGGCGACGTCGTCGCCGTTGTACTCGAATCGCCACGTCTCTGAACCGACGTCGGGGATCCGGAACGGATAACCCGGCACCCAATCGGACGACTTCTCGGACCCTGTGGGCCCGACGACGTACACTGGCTCCTCCTCACGGCCGAGGTTCTGCAGAAGGAATGTTTGTACCATGTCCTCCGTAACGGAGCTATCGAACCGATCGGTGACCTTGGTCACGGTGAACTGGTCACCGATATCAAGGTCGGTTAGATAGTCTATAATCTGTTTGCCGATACGGTCGGAGACTGTCGGAACGATCTTCACCGTCATCGGATTCCGGTCGCCGAGAGAGTCCAAATACCGCCCGCCAGCTTCTAGCACGTACTCGTCGATGAGGAATTCATTCACTGCCTCGCGGGCTGCCGTCTCGGTTTCGTCCGGCGGGAGGAACACAGATTCGTCCGCGCGGATCTCGCCAATGATCGTTTCGAGGTTTGCGTACCCCTCTGCATCGATCGCCTCTTCAATACGCTCGGCGAGATACGACCCACCGACAGTCGTCGCACTCCCGACGTCCCGGAGTGTCCCATCCGACTGCGGCTTATCGAGAATCTCGTTGCCCCGAACGACCACGTATTGGTCCTCGCGGTTCAGCCGCCCGATAGCACGCATCACGACGTCGTGGCTGTCGCCGTCGAGCCAGATCTCGCCATCCTCGACCAGTTCCAACTCGAAGTCACCGATATCAAGCGCCGTCGTCCCGCTTCCGAACCGCTGGCGGAGTTGCTGTTCGACGTCGTCAACACCCCACACGTCCACGTCCTCCTTTCGGACCAAGACGGTGTCAAGCGAACTTCCGGAGGGGTCGTCACGGAAGCCGCCGGAGTCACGAGCTAACACTGGCTTCCCTTCGAGGGCTTCCACGGTTGCGTTCAACACGTCGTTCGCGCTTCCGGGAATCGGGAGTTCCGGATCACGGAGGAACTGCTCGTACACGTCCTCGATCGAGATCTCGCCGCGACGCTCCATCAGGTCCGACACGATGGGCCACACGTGAGACTGCAGGTCGAAGGGATCTGCCGCCGCGGAGTCCGCGATGTTCGAAGCATCGAGTTCCGGTCCATCGGAGACATAGACATCGAGGTCCATCGGTGCTACGAGATCGAACTCTTGGAGCAGGTTGTCTCCGTCTAGAACCTCTCCATAGAGCAGCTGCAGTTCTTCACGGAGCTCGCTTACCTCCTGGTCTTTCATCGACTGAATTGACTCGCGGATCTCGTCATCGAGGGACTCATCGGCGAGGACCTGACGGGCACCTTCGATGTACCGTGCTTTATCGATGTATCGAGTCCCCGATTCAATCGCCTTGTCGCCGGAGGGCTGCACGAACACGAGCGTGTTCCGCCACTCACGCCCGCGGCTGTCGTTTGTGATTACGCGCTCAACCTCCTCCTGTGTCCATTGATCGTCCTTTACCACGACCTTGATGTCGCGGTCGTCCGGGACGTCCCGAATATCGTCAGTTCGGAAGCCAACGGGAGATGCGTTCGACCCGAAGATGTCGGTTATGAAGTCGGCGGTTTCGGCCTTCGCTGATCGCTCGGAGACATCGACTGCGGCGTTCCGAATGAGTGCGTTCGGGTTCTGACGATCCCGGATGGCGTATTTCCCGTTCAGCTTGTGGAGGTGCCAGGCGACGCCGTGTAGTCGCTCAAGGTTGAGCACGACATCGGAGACGAGGTCGCCCGTCTGGTACGCCCCCATCACGATCTCCGAGACCTCTGCGCCCTCTCCCTCGCTCGGCTTCAGTGAGTAGAGCAGGATGGTGTTGAGGATGCGGCGACCATGGGGGACATCGTCCTCATCCACCCGATTCTTGATGTCGCCGGTCGCAGCGTTCAGTCGTTCGTAGTTAATCTTGGAGAGTTCGCCCTCAAACTCGATCCCATCGATATCCCCGTGTGTGATCAGGTTTGTCTGGTCCTGCATTTCGAGGAGGACCTTCGAGAAGAGGTAGATCATCCCGCGCGTGTTCTGGTTCCCCTCGTCAGCGTAGTACCGCGTCTCAAGCGCATCAAGGAGGACAGGATGGAACGGGTAGAGGTCGTGCATCTCCGAGAGGAGGTCGTCAGGAATGGTGACGTGGTCCGACTGATCGTAGGCGTCGAAGTACCCGTTCACGATCTCACGAGCAGCTGATTCGTCAGTGTCCTCGATCAACCGGTGGTGGAGGACTTCGCGCTTGTCCACCTGGTTGTTCATGTTGACTTCGACCGCCTGTTCCCGGTTCAGAATATCGTGGACCTCGGAGCCCTCACGAAGAACAGAGACGATAGTGTAGAGCTCTAAATCGGACAGTGCTGTCGATTCGAGCAGCGATTGGAGGAAGGCCTTGTTCGCGCTCTTGCGGTCCCCTTGGAGCGTATCGAACCAGTCCTCAAGCTCGTCGACGAAGAACGCGACGGTGTCATCGCCGACGGCGTCCTGAATCGTCTGCATGTCCGGATAGCCGCCGGACTCGTACGTCCCGGGGTCGTAGTGGAGTGCCTCGAAGAACGGCTCCCAAAGGTACTCGTACTGTTCGTTCTGCATAGCGACCGTGATTGGGACTGCAGACTCCGGAAGCGATGATTCGAACTCCTCAATTTCCTCGGTTGCCCACGAACCCGCAGCAACGGGATCATCGAAACAGTGGTACAGCGCCACCATTTGGTGGGATTTCCCACTCCCATAGGGGCCATAGAGGATGTGCGTCCCCCGTGGGTCATCGCCAGTCAAGGAATCGCGGAGGATCGAGAGGGCCTCTCGGAGCCCCTGAGTCATCAGCGTCCGTTCGAAGAAGAGCTCCGCGTCGGA
Organism: Natrialba magadii ATCC 43099; assembly: GCF_000025625.1. NCBI lineage: Archaea > Methanobacteriati > Methanobacteriota > Halobacteria > Halobacteriales > Natrialbaceae > Natrialba > Natrialba magadii. The sequence continues at coordinate 376,849 of NC_013922.1, forward strand.
CTCGAATTCGTTGTCGTCGTCGACGTTGTAGAGCTTTACTTGACCATCTATTTGTCCGTCTTCTCGAAGTTCACGGCTGAGGGTTACCGTGTCTTCGAGGGTATTTGATAAAGATCCGGTTTGTGCCATCTTGATACTTACCAGACTCCTTTGACACCCAATAAGCACTATGGTCCTGTGGGTTCAGTCTGCTTTGTGAGTACCATAAGATGTACTGATCAGCGTTTGTCGGTCACAAAACGTATTTCACGCATACTTGTCTCTACGAAAGTATGAGAGGCTACGACCTCGTCGATGTTGAGGTCTCGCACGAGCCTGCGGACGATCTTCTCGACTCCCTATCTACCGACACTACCGATGGGAATCATCTACAGAGTATCCAGGCCGTTCGTCTTCATGCGGGTCAGCCGGACTCTGAACTTCGGTCGTTGAAGGAGTTAGACGAGAACGCCGTTAAGCTACTCGAACATCAGGTGGATGCAGCCTACCGGGCTCTCTTCGAGATGGATGGGAAAGCCCTTCTCGCTGACGAGGTCGGACTTGGAAAGACCATTGAGGTCGGGATGATCCTCAAGGAGATGCATTTTCGGGACACGGATGAGTCCGTGCTCGTTCTCACGCCTGCACAACTGGCGAAACAGTGGCAGGCTGAGCTCCGTGAGAAGTTCGGCCTCGACTTTATATGCAACTATGACGACGAGTTTGAGGATTTTGATGCGCACGACTACATCATTGCGAGCATCGACACTGCGAAGAGTGAACGACACCGACAGACGGTACTCGACCGCAGCTGGGACGTTTTAGTACTTGACGAGGCACACTACGTCAAGAACGAAGAGACAAACCGATACGACCTGATCGACCGGCTCTCGTACAACTACGCGTTCTTCCTGACGGCAACACCAATCCAGAACGAACTGACGGACCTGTATAATGTCGTCTCACTGCTCCGCCCTGGTCTGTTCGGTACGCGCGATGTGTTCCATCAGTACTTCGTGAACAGCAACCAAGAGACGCTCGTCAATCGAGACGAATTGCAAGACCGGTTGAACAAAGTGATGATTCGGAACCGACGGGAAGACACGGACATCGACTTCACAGATCGAACTATCGACACACGAACGTTTGATCCCACTCAAAAAGAGCGCGAACTCTATCAGGCAGTCTCCGATTACGTCAAAGGTGCATACAGCCAAGACCAAGGGCAGAAGCTAGTGTTGATGCTCCTCCAGAAGGAGGTTGTCAGTAGTCCTGTAGCGCTTAAGGAAACAATCGAGAAACGACTCTATGAACAGTCCGAACTCACCCACGCGGACGAACTGGAATCGATTCTTGATCTGATCGAAGATATTGATACGGTAACGAAACAGGAGCGTCTCCTGGACATCGTTGAAGAGGCCCGCGACAATGTCGAGATGGGGCGCGTGATCGTCTTCACGCAGTTCCGAGCGACCCAACGACAGGTTCTCGACCGACTTGCCTCGGAAGGGTATACAGTACACGCGTTCCATGGCGGGCACTCCAGTAGTGAGAAGGAGAAGATCGTGAAGAACTTCGAGGAGGAAGGAGGAATCCTTGTTTCAACCGATGCGATGAGCGAAGGCCGTAATCTTCAGTTCTGTAATTTGCTAGTGAACATGGATTTGCCGTGGAATCCGATGCGCGTCGAACAGCGGATCGGGCGTGTCCACCGTATCGGGCAGAAGCGGGATGTCTTCATATTCAATATGGCGCTAAAGGATACTGTTGAAGAATACGTGTTGGAGCGCCTCTACCACAAAATCGACCTGTTCCAACAGAGTGTAGGAGAACTGAGTTCAATCCTGAGTCGATTAGAAGAGTCCGGAACGAGCTTCGAAGACCAGATTTTCGAGCGGCTGGTTAATGCTGATTCAGAAGTCGATCTGGAGAACGATTTTGATGCGATGGCCGTCGATCTACAAGAACAACGCGAACTTGCTGACAAACTAGAGGAGTTCAACAGCGGTGTTTTCGAAGGCTTTGACCTGGGTGAAAGCGATGACTGATGCAGCCCTCGCGGTCACGCAGTCTGCAGTCGAGGAATTTACCGAACGCTATTTAGAGTCGCTTGGCGGCACCATCGATAAACAAGGGGACAAGTGGGAGGCTACCATCCCCGATAATGAGGACACGGAATTACCAGCCGGGAGGATGTCATTACTCACTGGCGACGACACCAATGAGGGGGCTACTGGAAATCCTCTTCATCCGGAGAGTGAGTTTTTCCAGCGAATTCTCAGAGAAGCGAGTGAACGTCGTCCCACGGGAAAGTTGACCATAGAAGCCGACCAGGCCAAAGTAGAGCTACCACAATGGGTGGAGGGAAGCGACGTCGAAGTGAGAGAAACACAATTCACTCCGTATTACGACCGAGCGGCGATTGTGGTACTCTTCGAGGTGAGTATCGAGACTGTCAGTGAGTACCAACAAGAGTTCCTTCGGGCCATTGCCATAGATGGCCGCTCGGAACAGAGACTTCCAGAGTTGGAAGAGACGTTTCTTCGAATGACGTCTATTACCACGGAAACGGAATCCACTGCCTCTCAATCGGCGTTTTCGGAAGCAGACGTACCTTCACTTCTCGACGTTGCCCAGAATCAGCTAATGGCGAAAGTGCAGACCGAAATTGACGAAGTTCACAGAGAGGCATCCAGAGCTGCAGACGCAGAGGTCGAAGAGTACCGCCAGCTGCAACAACAACGGATCCAAGAGCTGGAAGAAGAATGTTCGAAGCTATCCTCAAAGATCGACGAACTAAGTGAAGCGATCAACGGTAGTGACCAAGATGACCGCGTAGAGGCACTTAAGGAGAGGAAAAAGGTGAAAGCAGAGTACGAGAAGGTTGATTCGGAGTTAAGTGACCTCCACAAGCAGCGAGATCAGGGATATCCTCAGAAGCAGGAAGAAATCCGTAAACGGCATGCGTTAGACGTTCGAGTAACCCCTCTCACGGTAACACAGGTAGAGTACGAACGAGGAGAGATGGATATCGAATTAGCTGAGGAAGGAACGACTCAGACAGTCACTATTGGATATGGAAGCGGTATCGGACCCATGGAAAACGTTCGATGTTCGTCTTGTGATCAAGAACTTACTGCAGAAAACTCTCTACAGACTATCAAAGGCTCACTTCAGTGTAGAAGATGTACTTCGCCTAATCCTTAAGAACAGAATTCAGTCAAAGGGTATGGTCAGTCCGCAATTTAGGGAGCAGCTTGTCGGCGCTTATCATAAACTGGTTTAGTGGCTGTGAGATGTACTGAGTTGGTGTGCCATGTGGTTAGAACAAGTATCGAAGCCATGGCATCGTTCCTTGGTACAGTTCCAAGATAGTGTACCAAGACTCTGTACTGTGTAACGGTACTCCGTCACTGTACCATGAACCGGTACTATAATTCTGTACCATGCTTGTGTACCATGAGATAGTAACAGGACTCTGAACCGAGACTGTGTTCCATGCCGTCGCGTCAAGGTACTGTACCGCGGTTTCATTCGGAACGTGCGCACTCACCCAGCACTATCAGAAATAGACAAGACCGACGACGCCAGCAATGATCATGGTGAGCTCAAAGGCGAGGATCAGTATTTGCTCAAATCCGATCACATTCCGGACCAATATTAACATGAAGATAGATCGAGACGGCAGATCCAACGTCGATTCCGCGCAAATAGTTCTCTTCACCGGAAGCACGTGATCCTGTTTGGCGATGCGTCAGTCCTCCCTCCATTGATCAATCGCACGCACTCAGCAACTGCGTCCTGACCATGTTCCTCAACGGCGGTATGAGCGAGTGAGTCGGCATGCACACCCTCCCTTGGTGAGGAAACTCGACGAAGCACGATCGAGACGACATCCCCTACCGATGGGTCAGCCGAATCACCAGTGACCTCACTCACATCGTACACCATAATCTTGAGTGTCTGACTGTATGCGCCGACGCGTCTAAAATCTCATCCGACTGCGCGCGAGTAGTAACCGTCTTTGCCAGCGTCATGGGTGAGCAGTAGGTTCCATGTAGCGTGCGCTTCAGGCAATCCAAGCAGTGATACCGAAAAAGAATTGCGGACACCCCCCGTCCCTATAGTTGAGTTTCGGGAAAGTCGCGTGATCTGCAGGAACGCAGACACTGCAGGCAATCCAAGCAGCGATATGAGCGAATAATTGCGGACACCCCCCGTCGTCCGGTCCGAACTGCGGGCAAGTCGTAGAACCCGTAGATCTGCGGTGACGCATCAGCAATCCAAGACGGCGCACGCGATCGTGTCTCCCTCGGTTCTGTTGAGCAGGAGGATATGCTTCACTCTGGGTGGCTACGGCCATTGTCTTGGACAGGAGTGACGTGTCGCCGGATATCTTGGATGAGAATTATAACGAGCTCATGGAGTCGGAGAAGGCCGAAAGTAGGGGGATTCCTCAATAACATCTAATGCATGACGTATGGGTAGAGCGAATCTGCCGGCCACTCACCGTTACCATCCTCAATCCATTTCAGGTAATCTCGGTAGGGATATACGTGGTATTTGTTATATTCCTCTGGCGGAATCCTGTCCAGATGCTCGTTCAACTTCTCATATCGATCGTACTTTTCCTGGTGGCAGAGGGCGCTGTAGGACCCGTACGCGGAAACCTGCACGTCTTCTATCCGGATGCGGCAGATGATGGCCGCTCCTCCGCGATCTAAGAAAGAGGTACCGAAGTGATTACTGTGGGGCCAGAGAAACACGCATCCGTAGCGTACGGATCCGGGTACGTGGTAGAGGTCGCTATGAACGTGCTCCAAGGGGTCGCCGAACCCATCCTTCAGGATCGACTCGGCTCGGTTGGGCTTGGTCTGGTGTACCAGCACTGCCTCGCCTAGTTCCACCTCTACCTCGCTTGCCTCCCTCGCTACCAGCTTTCTGGCGTCGTCGTTGTGCGATTGTGCCTCCACCCATTCGACTGGCTGGACGTGACTGGGGTCAGCCATTGCTTCGACAGGGCCGTTCTCGGCACAGACCTCCGCGAGTCGCCTTAGGTTGTCGTCAGTGTTGCGGATTTGTTCGAGTTTCGAGTGTTCCATCGGCCGTTAGTTCCGATTTGCGTTAACCGTCTCTCCCTCCTGGCCTCCTGGCTGGTTATGCTCTTGACCTGCACGCCGGTTCCAGGGTGGTCGCTACTACGGACGAACGGAGCGACTGGAGGATTGCGATGCACAGACCCAGAATAGTAGTCATATTTCGACGTAACCCACTCTACTCACTTAAAGCTATAAGGAAATAAAACAGTCTAACTGACCAACTATCTCCGTATATGGCAACCGAAGGATCGATTGATTAGCAGTGTGTGAGTCGTTCTCATTGCATGTGAATTTAAGTGCTCCTTCAACCTAATGCGCAGACGTGCCTGGGGTGCGGGACAGAATCGCTATGTTCGTTAACGAATTCAAAATCGGCCTCCGCTCAATGAGAGCGAAAAATACCGATTCAGTAGGCTCAGGATGCGAATCCCGGTCCTTCAAGATCGCGTGCGAGAAAATGGGTTGGGGCAGATTTGAACTGCCGACTTCCTCCGTGTGAAGGAGGTATCATAACCGGACTAGATCACCAACCCGCACCCGGTGCTATCCGCGCATTCGACTTAAGACTTCCTTTCAGTCGGCAGTGTGACCTGCCGACACAGGCACATCCGGTGTCTTCCCATCACCGAACCCGCTGGCTCCCTCACAGCAAATCGCGGCCAAACGCTTTGGTATCATGCGAGCGGGGACTCGAGTCCCTCTGTCTCCCAACCCCCTGTTCCCGTGTACCCGCGCCGCCGCAGTCTCTCAGTACTCCGGCGCTTCCTCAGGCTCACCCTCTCGTGCATTGACGACGCGGCCGAAAGTGAACAGGCCGTCCGACAGCCGGTTCAGGTACTGGACGGCCTGCTCGTTGATCTCCTCGTCCTGTGCGAGGTCGATGGCCCGGCGTTCGGCGCGCCGACACACCGTTCGTGCGTGGTGCAGTCGTGCGCCCGTATCGCTTCCCGAGGGGAGGATGAACGAAGTCAGCGGCTCGAGTTCCTCGTCGAACTCGTCGATCCAGTCTTCGACGGTGTCGACGTGCGCGGCAGTGATCGCGGGGTCGTCCTCGTCGGGATCGGGATTCGCGAAGTCGGCCTGGACGACGTGGAGGTGGTTCTGCACGCTTCGCAGGCAGTCGTCCACGTCGTCGTGGCCGGTCGGGCGAATCGTCCCGAGCAGCGCGTTGAGTTCGTCGACGGTGCCGTACGCCTCGATGCGGGCGCTCGTCTTCGAAACGCGGGTCATGTCCCGCAGGTCTGTCTGACCGTCGTCGCCGCGGCCGGTGTAGATCGACATAGCCGAACCGACGGATGGTGCTTACTTAATTGCTAGCCGCTCGGCTGTCTCGTCGCTTTGCAGTCCCACTTACCAGCATCCGGAACCAGTACGTTCAATTCGCTCCGCGCGCAACCGCCTCGTATGGCGATGGAACTCGATCACGACTGTCCCGACTGCGGCGAGGAACGGACGTTCTACCGTGCGGCGAGTACGACTGTCCACCTCGGCGAGAAGGTCAAGTGGCACTGTCCCGACTGTGACTACGGATTCGTCCGGATCAGCGATAATGGAACCACGGTCGACTCGAGTGCAGACGCGTAGTTTCTCATTCTCCCACCGCCTTCGGAAACTCGTTGGTCGTCACACCAGGAACACCAACACCCATAGTCAGTCAGTTCCACGGATAACGTAATGCAAGGACGTAGACTCGCGACGACGGAGGAGATCGTCGCGATCGTTAGTCCCGACAGCGACGATGTCGTCGCTCGACTCGAGTCCTGGACGGCCGAGCGCGACATCTCGCTGTCGACGGTGGCCGTCGGCGACGATATCGATCACGTCTACGACGAGAATCGGGCGACACTCGGCGTAACGATCGGCGGCGACGGCACGTTCTTCGAGGGGATCAAGACCTTCGCACCTCGGAACGTCCCGCAGATCGGCGTCAACACGGGCACGCTCGCCTTCCTCGCACGCGTCGAGCCCGAAGATCTGGAGGCTGCACTCGACGAGATCATCCACGGCCGCGCCAAAGTCGATAGCCGCCAGCAGGTCGTCGTCCACGGAGAAGGTATCGACGCGACGGGGATCAACGATGTGATGGTCGAACACGTGCCGCCCGAGAATCCGATCGACCGCAAGATCACGCAACTCGACGTCTACGCCGACGACGAGTACATCGGTGAGTTCGAGGGAACCGGCCTCGCGGTCTCGACGCCGACGGGTTCAACCGGTATCTCGTTGTCCGCCAACGGCCCAATTCATTATCCGGTCGACAACCACACGCTCCAGCTTGTCCCGTTACACACCCACCAGATCGGTGTCCGACCAATCATTGTCTCGTCCTCGACGGAGCTTCGGCTCGTGACCCGCGGGCCGGCAACCCTGCTGGTCGACGGCGGTCGGGCGAACGCCACACTCGAGACTGGCGAGGAGGTCCTGATTACGGGCGCAGAACGGCTTGCCCACGTGGTCCGAACGAGTTACGACGACCACTTCTTCACCGCGATTTCGAAGAAACTCGGGTGGGGAATCCGCGATGTCGACGAGCCCCAGCGCCAGTCAACCACGGCGGCGCGCGAGCAAGCGGGAGATTTCGCTGCCGAGTCGGTCGGCGACGACCACGGCCTTCCCCCTGGCCCTGCCCCTACTCCGTCTCCTTCGCGTGCCCCCGGTTCCGACTCCACGACTCCGGCGCTGACGGACGGCGATTCCTCGACGGTACTCGAGCACGCCCACACGATTGCAACGGAGGCTGCCGAGGCAGCCGGCGAACCGCTGCGCGAACTGCACGGCCAGGTCGAGACCGTCGACGTCAAGAGCAACAAGTCGGATATCGTCACCGAGGCGGACCATCAGGCCAATCGGATCATCACGACCGTTATCGACAACGAGTTCCCAGATCACGGCATCGTCTCCGAGGAACAACCCCGCAGGAACGGTAAGAACGGCTACACGTGGGTCGTCGATCCCCTCGACGGAACCGGGAACTTCGCCCACGGAAATCCCAACTACTCGATTTCGATCGCTCTCCTCGAGAACGGCACGCCAGCGATGGGTGTCGTCTACGTTCCCGAAACGGACGAGTTGTTCAGCGCAATTGCAGGTATCGGTGCCTGGCGAGACGGCGACCCGATCGAAACGACGGATCGCGACCGACTGGACGAGAGTATGCTCATCTCGGGCTACGATCCGGACGGCACGTTCCTCTCGCACTTCTACCAGGAGTCACGCGGTGTCCGCCGGCTTGGCTCGGCCGCGCTCAACCTCTGTTATCTCGCGAGTGGCAGCGCCGACGCGACCTGGGAGCACGACACCTATCCGTGGGACATCGCCGGCGGCCTCGTCATCGCTCGCGCCGCGGGTGCAACGATCACCGACGAGCGCGGCGAGCCGTTCGTCTTCGATCTCGCGACCGACAAGCGGACAGCGCTGCTCGGCTCGAACGGGCCGCTGCATCCGGCGCTACTCGAGCACCTCGGGACGGGGTTGCCGGACCGAAGCGGAGACCGGTAGCCCGAAACTGCTGGTTTTGACTCCTCTACTGTGGCCGTTTTCCAGGGCCGGTTGCTGGTTTGCATCGCACGCAGCGAAACGGCACAAAGCTGTTTCGGTGGTGTGACCACCGGTTTCATCCCTCGAATACGCTTATCGTCACCGCTGTTCGTCGTAGGTGTAGGAACATGTCACTCTTCCCGACCGAGATGGAGAGCGAACGCCTCCGGTACGAGCGAGTGCACCCGGAAGAGTTCGACGCGTACGAACTCTACGAGTACGTCCAGGCCGGCACCCCTCACGTCGACGAGTTGACGGAGTATATGCCGTGGGACCCACACGCTCACCCAAAGGAGTCGTTCGACTGGGTCGAACAGTCCGGTAAGCAGTTCGACGACGGCGAGGCCGCAAACTACCTGGTTCGGCTGGCGGAGGATGAGGCCGGCGTCAAAGTCGAAGACGAAGACGAAGACGAAAACGAAGACGAAAACGAAAACGAGGGCAAGCAAGCCGGCGAACTGGCCGGTACAGCGGGACTCTCCGTGGACTGGGACTGCAAACGGGCGGTCTTCGGCACGTGGTTCCGGAAACCGTTCTGGGGCCGTGGCTACTCCGGTGAGCGCGCTGCTCGCATGCTCGAACTCGCCTTCGACCGACTGGATCTCGAACTGGTCGCTGTTGCACACGACCCGGAAAACGACAAATCGCGTCGCGCGATCGAGAAGTACGTCGATCGCTTCGGCGGCCGCAAAGAGGGTCGACTCCGAAACAAGGTCGTCATCGACGACGAGCCGCGAGCCCTCGTTCAGTACAGCATTTCGCGTGAGGAGTGGGAGCGGAACTGCGAGTGAGTCTGCTGGACGCTGAATCGTGGACCCCGAAAAGAAAACCTGAACCGGAAAACGGCTCTCCTACGTGTCTTCCTCTGCTAACTCGTGCCAGGACAGCCGCGGGCTCCGCGCCGCGCTGGTCTGGTCGATCCGTCGCGCCGTCGTCCGCTCGGGGGCGTCCTCGAGTACCTCGTCACTCTCCTGAGCAACCGCGTTGAACGCCGCCGCGAGGCGATCGAGTGTGTCCTTGCTCTCGATCTCCGTCGGCTCGGTCATCAGCGCCTCGGGGACGATTTCGGGCCACTTCGTCGTCGGCGGGTGGACGCCGTAATCGAGCATCCGCTTTGCGACGTCGGCTGCGTCCTGGTCGCCCGCGCTGGCGACGAATTCGTGGTGGAACGGCCCGTAGGGAACGTCGTACTCGATCTGGCTCGCGAGGTAGTTCGCGTTGAGTACGGCCTTGGCGCTGGCGTCCGTCAGTCCCTCGTCGCCGAGGCGGGCGATGTAGGCGAACGCCTTCACGAGGACGAGCCAGTTGCCCTGGAAGCCGTGGACGTTGCCGATGGTGTGGTCGGGATCGAACAGTTCGTAGGTCGCCTGCCCGGAATTCGTCTCCGCGTCGGCCTCACGAACGCGAGGCGCAGGCAGGAACGGCTCGAGTTCAGCCACGACACCAACGGGTCCCGCACCGGGACCGCCGCCGCCGTGGGGCGTCGCGAACGTCTTGTGGACGTTGTAGTGCATCACGTCGAAGCCCATATCGCCCGGTCGTGCGCGGCCGAGCAGCGCGTTCAGGTTCGCGCCGTCGTAGTAGAGAAGACCGCCGACGTCGTGGACCATGTCGGCAATCTCCTCGATATCGCGCTCGAACAGGCCGAGCGTATTGGGGTTCGTAAGCATCAGCGCAGCTGTGTTCTCGGAGAGGGCGGCCTCGAGCGCATCGAGGTCGACACGCCCGTCTTCGTCGCTCGGCAGCGAGACGACGTCGTAGCCGCCGAGTGCGGCGGTCGCGAAGTTCGTCCCGTGGGCACTCTCGGGGATGATGACCTCGTCGCGGTGGCCCTCGCCGTTGTGTTCGTGGTAGGCCGCGGCGACGCGGATGCCGACGAACTCGCCGGCTGCACCTGCGGGCGGCTGGAGCGTAACGGCATCCATGCCACCGATTCGGCCGAGGTAGTCCTGCAGTCGATACAGCAACTCGAGTGTCCCCTGAATCGACTCCTCGGAGCGATCAGGGTGGACCGCAGCCGAGGGCAGCGCCGCCACGTCCTCGGTGAACTTGGGGTTGTACTTCATCGTACACGAGCCAAGCGGGTAGGGGCCGCTGTCGATCCCGTAGATCATCTGCGAGAGGCGCGTGTAGTGACGGGCGAGCTCGGGCTCCGAGAGTTCGGGCAACTCGAGGTCGTCTCGTGTGAGGTCGTCGGGGAGTGGTGAGTCGCCGGCTCCGATGTCGACGCTGGTCTGATCCTTCTCGGAGAGTAGCGGTTCGTACTGGCCGTCGTTGACGTAGCGAGCCTGGTCGTAACGGACCTGGCTGGCGTCCGTCGTTGGGTCGTTGGTCGTCTGATCGTTACTCATCGAACCACCTCCGTCATCGCCGCGACGAAGTCGTCGAGATCGTCGTCAGGGACGCCGGCAACACAGACCTGAATCTCGTGCTCGCCGACGACGTGGACTGCGAAGCCGCGTTTCTCGAGATCCTCGGCAATTGCCGGCGCGGGCTGGTCGACGCGTGCGACGAACTCGCGGATGTGGTGGCGGTCGTGGACCGGTGCCTGGACGCCGTCGAGGTCGTCGAGTCGCGCCGCGAGTTCATCCGCGCGCGTGACGCCGCGCTTTGCGAGGTCGACCATTCCGTTCGGGCCGAGAGAGGCCGCGTGCATCGCGGTTCGCAGCGCGACCCAGGCCTGGTTCGTACAGATGTTACTCGTTGCACGCTCGCGTCGGATGTGCTGCTCGCGGGTCTGCAGCGTGAGGGTGAACGCCCGCCGGTCGGTCGCGTCCTCGCTCACGCCGACCAGTCGGCCGGGCACCTGGCGCAGGAACTCCTCACGGCAGGCGAAGAGGCCAAGCCCCATGCCGTAGCTCGTCGGCAGGCCGAGGACACTTGCGTCGCCGATGACGACGTCTGCGCCCACGTCCGCGGGTCGCTGCAGGAGCGAGAGTGCAACGGGGTCCGAACCGAGAACGAACAGCGCGTCAGCGCCGTCTGCGACCTCGCCGATCGACTCGAGTTGCTCCTCGATCGTTCCGCGCACGGTCGGATTCTCCGCGTAGACCATGACGACGTCGTCGCCCTCGTCGACAGTGGACTCGAGTGCGTCCACGTCGACGGTGCCGTCGTCGGTCGGGTAGGACTCGACGGTGAGGTCGGTGCCGGCGACGTAGTTTTCGAGCGTGCTTCGTCGGCCGTCTCGCAGGAGGTCGGGGACGAGCACGCGGTGGCCGCTCGTCGAGCGGACGCGCTCTGCGAGTGTTGCGGCCTCGCCGAGTGCCGTCGCGGCGTCGTACATCGAGCAGTTGGCGATTTCCAGTCCTGTGAGTTCGACCAGCAGCGACTGGTACTCGAACAGCGCCTGCAGGAAGCCCTGGGAGACTTCGGGCTGGTACTGCGTGTAGGACGTAAGAAATTCGGACCGATCCGCGAGGTGGTCGACGAGCGAGGGGATGTAGTAGCCGTAGTGGCCTCGCCCGAGTAGTTCCGTCAGGTCTGCGTTCCGATCGAGCACCGAGCGCACGAGCCGGCGCGTCTCGCGCTCGGACCGTGCGTCGATCCCGAACCCGTCGGTGAACCGAACCGCTTCGGGAATGTCAAAGAGCTCGTCGACGGAGTCGACCCCGATCGCCTCGAGCATTGCTGTGCGTCCATCGTCCGTGTGGGGAGCGTAGGGACTCCCCGTCGTGTATGTATCAGACTCGTTCATACCGCCTCACTGCGTGATTGTACTGGGTGATTGTACTGCTGGTACTGGTCGCTGGTACTGATCGCTGGTACTGGAATGGTACTGTACTGGTATCCGGATTCGCCCGTGCAGCCGGTGTGACCCAGCGCCCTCCTCGTCCCGCTCTCGGAACCGCGAACTGCCGTTCGAGACACGATAGCTGTCTGTTGCAGCTAGGGGATAATGAACGCACCCGTTCCGGTGAGCGCAACCGTCATCTGGTGTCGAAATGCACGGTGGGGTTACTGGGTACTTGAATCCGAGCCGTCGGCGTCGGCGGTGTCGTCTGTTTTGTCGGTCGCTTCGTCCGTGTCGGTGTCGTCTGTTTTGTCGGTTGCTTCGTCCGTGTCGGTGTCACTCTCGCCTGCACCGCGGGTCTCGTGGTCGCCGTTGCTCTCATCGTCGTCGCCGTTCCTGTCGGTTCCGACACCAGTACCGACCGTCTGCACTCCCTCGTCCTCGCCCGGTTGTCCGGCACCGGTAACTGGCTGGGTACCCGCCGCGCGCTCTCGGGCGAACAGGTCGAGGGTGATCTTCGCGCCGCCGAGGACGACCGGTCCGATGAACAGACCGACCGCGCCGAAGATGATCAGCCCGCCGAAGATACCGACGACGATGATCGCGGAGTTGAACGCGCTCGTCCGGCCGATGAGCGCAGGCCGGATGTAGGTATCCGAAGCGCTGACGATCGAGCCGTAGGCGACGAGTATGCCGGCCACGACGAACTGTCCCGTTGCGAGTAGATACAACGAAACGGGGACCCAGACACCGAACGCACCGATGAGCGGCAACAGCGCGAAGACGAACGTCACGACCGAAAGCAACACGACGGCAGGAACTTCGAGTAACGCAAGCCCGATACCCAGGAGAATAGCCTGAATTGCGGCGACTGCAACGTTGCCGACGACCGACGCCCACATGAGCTGATCGAGCTCCGAGAGCAGTTCTGAGAGCAGTTCGTCTTCGACCGGCAGGACGCGCGTGACCCACTCGGCGAACTCGCTGCCGTCTCGCAGAAGGGCAAACAGGACGAACAGCGTCACGGTAAGGCCGATGAGTATCCCCGGCACGCCGCCGGCGATATCGAGCGCGCTCATCGCGAGTCCCTGCAGTCCCGTCGCGATGGGCTCCTGGTAGGTCTGGTAGAATTCGACGACGTCAATCGAGTAGCCGGTCGCCTCGATCTGAGACTCGATCGCCTCGATGTCGAGTTGCCCGTTCTGGATGGCACCGACGAGACCGAGTGCTTCCCGAAATGCGACAATGAGGACGTAGGTGAGCGGCAGGAGAATCGCGAGAATCGCGACGGCGACGAGTGTCAGCGCGGCGATAAGCGGACCCGTGTAGCGCTCGAGCCAGCGCTGTGCAGGGCGGAGAATGTACGCGAGGACGACGCCGAGCAGCACGTACTGTAGATACGGCAGGATGACAAGAAGTCCGAGTAACGCGGCGACGACAGCGACAACGGTCAGCCCGGGCCGTTTTGCATACCAGCCGCCGGTCGGGGGACGATCGGCCATGGTATCTGTCCGTTTTGCACTCATGACGCATTATTTTGGTGATATGATCGTCGTAAGCGGACCAGCTCCCACGTCCTCACGGCCACGGTACCGTTGGACAGGTTCGTTGCTGCCCCAACTGCTGTCTGGCAACGCTGCTCCAGTCAACGGTGGCGTAGGGTGAACTCGAGTGCCACGTCTCCCGGGCTTAATCGAGCAGTGGCCGTGAGGAGTTCGTGACGACGAGCAGGCTGCTCGCACCCATCGCGATGGCGGCGAACAGCGGGTTCAGGAGTCCTGTCACCGCGAGCGGGATCGCGATCGCGTTGTAACAGAACGCCCAGCCGATGTTGCCCTTGACGCGGCGGTCCGTCGCCCGCGCGAGTTCGAAGACGGTGTCGACCGACGAGAGGTCGTCATCGACGAGCGCCACGTCGGCGGCGTCGGCTGCCATCGCCGTTCCGCCGCCGAGTGCGACGCCGAGATCCGCGCTGGCGAGCGCCGGCGCGTCGTTCGTCCCGTCGCCGATCATCACCGTCTGGCCGGTCCGCTTCAGTCGGTCGACGGTTTCAGCTTTCCCCTCCGGCGGGACGCCGGCGAACACCTGATCGACGGCGTCGTGCTCGCGGAACTGCGCGGCTGCGCGGCGGTCATCGCCGGTCAGGACGACGATATCAGTCCCCGACTCCGAAATCGCGGTGAGCGTCTCGTCCCAGCCCTCGCGGAGATCGTCGCCGACGACGATCAGGCCGTCCGCAGCGCCGTTGCGGCCGACGGCGACCGGAACGCGCCCGGTTTCGCGCGCGTCTGCGATCTGCTCAGCGAGGTTGCCCGGCACGGTCCACCCCCGATCACGGAACAGGTCCGGATGCCCGACGATGAGGTCGTCGCCGTCGACGACGCCGGAGACGCCGTTGCGATGGGATTCGAACGAGTCGATTCGGTCGTCGCCTCCAGTTTCGCGACCCTCTTCGGTCGCCTCTCCGTCGGCTACAGCCAGTTCGTCCTCCGATGACGCAACCGCTCCACCGTCCGCTACCGGCGACGCTGGCGTCGCTGCCGCAATCGCCTCACCGACCGGGTGGGCAGAGCGGCTCTCGAGTACCGCCGCCTGTTCGAGCAGGTCGTCCGCGAGGTCGGTGTCGACGACGGTCATGTCGCCGGTCGTCAGCGTGCCGGTCTTGTCGAAGACGACAGTGTCTGCGTTCCGGATGCGCTCGAAGACGCTGTCGTCGAAAACGACGATGGAACGCTCGAGTGCGTCCCGGATCCCGGCGGCGACGGCGAGGGGGGTCGCGAGGCCGAGCGCGCACGGACAGGAGACGATCAGGACAGTGAGGCCGACGAGCAGGGCGTCGGCAATACTGGCACCGAGGAGGAGGTAGATGCTTGTCACGACGAACGCGAGCACGAGGACGAGCGGGACGAAGATCGTCGCCAGTTTGTCCGCGAGCTTCTGGATGCCGTGGGTGCCACTCTGGAGGTCCCAGACGAGTTCGCTGATCCGGTCGAGCGTGCTCGTGGCGTCCTCGCCGACTGCGACGGTGAGCGAGCCGTCGGAAACGATCGAGCCGCCGACGACCTCGTCGCCCGACTCCTTGGTCACGGGCAGGGATTCGCCGGTGACGACGGCTTCGTCGACTGCGGCCTGACCGCCGACCACGGTGCCGTCGATAGGGATTCGCTCGCCGGTGCGGACCAGGACGTGATCACCGGACTCGAGTTCATCGACGGCGACGGTTGTCTCGCCGTTGCTGGTGGTGTCAGTGTTTTCGTCGTCGGTGACGGTGCTGCTGTCGACGGCGGTGCCACTGTCGATGGCAGTGCTCGTATCGCCGTCACCACTGGTGTAGACCCGGCGGGCTTCATCGACCTGCACCGCAGTCAGATCGGAGAGGCGGTCCATCGCCTTGCGTTTGAGCGTCGACTCGTAGTAGCCGCCGACGGTGACGATGACGATGATGGCGACGGTCACGTCGTAGTACAGTTCTGGATCACCGACGACGATCGAGAGCGTACTGTAGAGGTAGGCACTGATGGCTGCGATCGAGACGAGCAGGTCCATGTTCGGCGATCGAGTTTTGATCGCCACGTAGGCGCCCTGCAGGATCGGCTTCCCGGTGATCATCAGGATGATCGTCGTCAGTGCAGCGATGCCGATGTAGAACGGCGTCGCGCGGCCGCTCGCGAGCGCTTCGGTGAGGAACTCGGTTGTGCGGTCGTCGTAGAACAGCCCACCGAAGTAGGTCGGGTAGATGATAACGATGTACTGCATCATCACCATCATCCCCATCAGGACGCCGACGGCGACGCGTCCCATCTCCCAGTTGTCGGCTCGACGGCGGCTGATGGCGTCCTCGCGGTCGTAGGCGCTGTAGCCGAGCTTGCTGATCTCTTCTTTGAGCGTTTCGACCGACACCGTCTCCGGATCGTGGTCGATCCGCGCCGTATCCGTCACGTAACTCGAGCTGGCGTGGCTGACGCCCTCGGTGTTCGACGCGACGGACTCGATGAACGCCTCGCAGGTCGCACAGTACATGCCGTCGACCTCGAGGAAGGTGGTCTCGTGGCCCGGTGGGACCGTTCTGTCTTCGACCTCGTCCTTCCCCTCGCTCTCCGCGTCGGGCGCCGAACGTGCGTCCCGGATATCCGTCGCGTCAACGTCCTCGACGTCGCCGAGCGCGTCGTAGACGTCTCGACAGCCGACACAGCAGAACGCGTTGCCGTCGTCGACGACGCCGCTGCCCTCGACCGGCAGCTCACAGAGCGTACAGCCGGTGTCACTGTCCGCCGTGGCGTCCGGGTCTCGGTTCGTGTCGTTCGTCTCTGTCATTGGTTAGTGCGCGGTAGTGATCGTGGTAATCGTGGTAATCGTGGTGCTCCCAATCAGTGCTCAATGGTGGCCGTGGCCGCCCGACTCGACACCCGGTGCGTCGATACCGTCGTAGAACGGCAACTCGGGGTGTGGAACGTGGATTCCAAGGCTCATCAGCCCGTGAGCGAACAGGACGTAGCCGAGGACGACGAACGCGACCCCGAGGAGCTGGTGTACCCGGCGGCGGTGTGCCACGTCGATAGAATCGATGATCGTCCCGTACGCGAAGACCGCTGGTACCGTCCCGAGTCCAAGGGCTGCGAGCGCGATCGCCCCGCCGGTCGGGGACCCAGTTGCGAAGGCGTACAGAAACGCCGGGTAGAGAATTGGGCAGGGCAAGAGACCGTGAAGCGCACCGAGACCGACGATACCTGGCCCGTTCGCGAGCCGATCGACGTACGTCGTCAACCAGCCCGTCACGCGCTCGAGCCCCGGCAGGTGAATCCCACCGCTAGCCGTCTTCCCGAGCACGTAGTAGACTCCCGTTATCATGACGAACGCACCGATGAGCAATCCGAGCGTTCCGCGAGTGAACTCGAGTGCCGGCGTCAGTTGCTCGGTGGTCACGAACAGGAGGCCGCCGAGTGCGCCGAAGGCCGCGCCGAGGAGGGTGTAGCTCGCGGTGCGCCCGAGGTTGAACAGTGCGTGTTGGCGGACTTCGTAGGTGGTGAGGTGACCGGAGCGGGAGCGGGTGGTTGCTGTGGCACCGCTGCCGTCGGTTCGGACGGAGCCGTCGCCGTTGCTCTTGTCCGTGCCCGTGTCGTTTCCGCTGGTCCCGTCACTGTCGTCGGTCATCCGACTCGCGTAAATCGTCACGAGCGGCCCACACATGCCGATGCAGTGGGCACCGGCTAACAGACCGATCACGAAGAACAACACGACGTCGATGCCGAGGAGCGAGAGTGGATCCATGCGAATCAGTGCGCAGTCGTTAGCTGCCCTAGTCACCCCACCGGGTAGTGCGTTTCGCCTTCGATCCGCTCAGTGTGGCGCTCGTGGGAGATACAGGCCGAACGCGTTCGGAATTCGAGGGCTGAAGTCAGTAGCCGAGTGTCGGAGACACTGCTGGTGCCTAGCAACTGACGGCACAACTCGAGTGCAATGCACAATTTGTGTGTCCCGCGCTGATCAGCGACAAACCGCGAAATACCACAACGAAAAACAACAGTTCCTTACTCGACGTAGCGGTATTTCCGCTCGCCCATCCGACCCCAGCCGTCGAAGACGAACTCGTCTTCGGGCGTCGTGAACTCCTCGACGTCGATGTCCATCTCGTGGTTGTGCGCGTCGTGGATCTGCTCGTAATCCGCCCAGTCCATATCGTAGCGCGCCTCGAGTTGCTCGTCGACGTTCAGCGCCTCGATTTCTTCCTCCCAGCCGTCTTGGACGATTTCTGAGTGAATCTCGGCCTGCGCACCGCTCCCGTAGGAGCCGATCAGTAGCGTCTCGCCCGTCAGATCGCGACCGGACTCGAGGGCCTGCTTCAGCGCGCTTGCGCGGGCGATGTGAACCGAACCAGTGTACCAGTTGCCGACCTCACGCGAGAGCGCCAGTGTGGGATCGATCGTCTCGGCGTACCACTCCTGGTACCGGTCGGTCTCCTTGAGCGCGTCCATGTACTCGCGAACGGCATCGCGGAACGCCTCTTCGTCGTCGAACGCCTCTCTACGGGGCTGTCGACCGATCTCTTCGGCGAGTTCCTCTTCGACCGCCGTATCACGCGTAACGTGGCGATACGCGAGCATCGCTGCCTTGCGCACCATACCTGGGAACGGCGTGTGGAACGGCGCGAACACGAAATCGTCGGGATGGACGTCGCCCGCGACGCTCTCGTAGTCCTCCAGAGCTTCACGCATGCGTGCGAGGTAGACCTGCACGGAGCGCTTGCCGTCGACCGAGGGGAACTGCTGATTCGGTTTGAGGAAGTCGGTTTCGTCGGCCGAGCCGTAGCCCTGTTCGGCGGAGAGTTCGATCAGGTCGGGGTCTTCGTCGATGTACATCGCGACGGCACCCGCGCCCTGGGTTGCCTCGCCGGCGTCGCCGCGGGCGTAGAGTGCGGTGTCAGTGGCGATGACGAGCGCGCCGCGGCCGCGGTTGCGACCCGCACGGATCCAGTTGAACGCGTCGTCCAGACTCTGCGTGCCGGCGATGCAGGCGAACTTGCGCTCGCCCTTGTTCGCGTGGTGGAAGTCGCCGTCGTAGACTGATTCGAGGCAGCCAGCGACGTACGTCGAAACTGGCTTCGAGTTGTCGAACGAGCTCTCGGTTGCGACGTCGATACGGCCGATATCGTCGGGTTCGAGGCCCTTGCGCTCCATCAGGCGGTGGGCCGCGTTTGCGCCCATGGTGACGATGTCCTCGTAACTGTCGGGGAACGAACTCGCGTTGAGGCCGAGCCCTTTCGTGTACTTTTCGGGGTCTTCGCCCTTCTGCGGCGCGAACGTCCCGGGAAGGTCGAGTTTGAGGTTCCCGGTCCAGATCTCGATGGCATCGATACCGACTGCTGTCATACTGGAATACTATGCAGCGACCTATATGGTATTGTCGTTCGATGTTTCGACAACTGACGTACTTTCGGCGCAAGTTCTGACGCCGTTCTGAGGGTTTCAGCGTGCTTCTCGATCACACTACTCCCATTGTTCTCGTGCTTCTCACAGTACACCCTTCTCACATTACATATTTCTCACACTGCACATACCCACACTACGCATATTACACATACTTTACACACTTCTCATACTATACTCAGACCACTCACACTCGCCAGTATCCGTTCGAAAGCTGTGTGGCTTAAAACACGGTCCGATCGTCGGCTCTCGGATCGCTATTCGTCTTCTTCGACGACTTCCGGATCGCTCATCGCACTCTGGAGGCTGTCGAGGCCGTTGATCCACTCCGTGACCAGCCCGTACTCCAGATCTTCCGCCACGGTCATGTCGAGTTCCGCGTCGTCGACGATGAGTGTCCCTGCCTGCGCGGCGTAGCCGAGTGCAGCGTCTAGGTCCTCCTCGGCTTCCGCGTCGGCTGCAGCACTGAGGTAGTCGCCAACAGTCCCGTCCTCGGCAGGTCCGTGTGCGATGTACTCCTCCGCAGCGAAGAAGACGCAGACGAGGCTCGTCTGGACACCATCGACCAGGATCAGCTTCTCCTCGTCTTCGATGTCGACCTCACCGAGGACGATCTCGCGCACGTCTGCGATCTCCTCGAGTGCGGCCTCGTCGTCCAGGTCCCCGTCGTCGTAGGCGGCAACGATCTTTGCGATGGCGATCGCCGTGTCGTCCTGTAGGTTCAGCAGGAGACGGGCCGACGATTCGTCTTCGGGATCGATCTCTTCGTCTTTGATGCGATCGATCCAGTTCTGCCATCGTTCCTCCGAGTAGTACTCGGTCGGGGGATTGCTCATACAGACACCTACACCGGCCGCTTGAAATGCCTTTCTCTACTTGTACGCCGCCACGACAGAACCAGAAACGGCCTTACTGGCCGGTAGCGCCCTCGAGCGTGCCTTCGGTGTCGATTCCGTAGACGAGCTCGGGGGTTTCAACGTGGGCCGTCCGGACCGCGTCGTCACGACCGTTCTCGAGTAGCCATCGAACGCGACGGGGGACTGTTTTCGGTCCGAGGACGGCTCCTGGCCGGCCGGGGTCGTCAACGTAGTCGGTTTCCATCAGGAACGGCGCGTTCTGTTCGACGGCGCGTTCGGCCGCGCGTTCGAGACGGTCCTTGTCGCTCATGACGCTGGGTGTTGGACCTTCGAGTCGGCCCGCGGCGTAGTGTTTGACGACTTTGTGTGCGGGCAAGCCGCGGTCTTCAGCCCACTCGGCGACCGCGGTCAGATCTTCGCTCGCTTCGGTGTGGAGCTGAACCGCACAGTCGAGGTCGCCGCCGTGTTCGAAGGCGCGGCACATGACGGCGTTCGAGGCCTCCCAGACGGCCTCGGCGACGTCGTAGTGGGGCCGACCGGATTTGAGCGCGAGCGCCTCGCCGCGTTCGACGAACTCGGCGGCGACGTCGATCCCGCCCTGCATGATCTCGCGCGCCTCGTCAGGGCTGTAGCCGCGATCATCGACGAGTCGCGAGATGAGCCCCGGATGCACACCAAGAACGGGCCAGGCGCGGCCTGGCAGTTCAGCGGACGCGTCGGCGACGATTTCGATGGTCCGCTCGAAGACTGGGCGAAAGTCCTCACCAGTATCGGCCTCGACGCCCAGATGCCAGGAGGGCTTGTTCACCACGAGCAGGTGCGTGCCACCGACGCGAGCGAAGTCACGAACGGCGTCGATTCCGCGGTGGGCGTCCGGATCGAGGTGCAGGTGGTTGTCGAGAACCGGCGTCTCGTCGTCGAGCATATCCGCTGGTGGGGGCGCGACTCGGGAAAAGTCACCGACTCCCGGTCGAATCCGTGTTGACCGAGCCTATATACGACTTCGATCACAGTGGAACCAATGTGAACTACGAACAACGGTCTTTCAACGTATCGGCACCCCGTACCCGGATTAACTGGGAAAAGATATTTATAGTAGTGGCGATTACGTTGGGTTAGTAACGAATGACTCTCGAGCAATTCACCAACGACGAAGAGCAGGTTGCCCGTCGGTACGAGTACGACGACCAGCTCGTCTTCGTCGTCGACTTCGGCGCTGCCATCGCTGATAGCGCAGTCGACGTCGTCGACGGGACGGTTCTGGCCGTTCTCGACGGGACGCAGTACGAAATCGAGCTACCCGAGGATGCAGACGACGCGCATACGTTTATCAAAAACGGGGTGCTCACTATCGAAGTGGAGGGCGACCGATGAAGCTTACTGTCAAACCACTCAAACAGAAGGACGCAGGCCGCGGACTGGCCGCCATCGACCGCGTGTCGATGCGCGAACTGGATCTCGAAAACGGGGATTACATCCTGATCGAGGGAAGCGACGACAGCCAGGCCGTCGCTCGTGTCTGGCCGGGCTATCCCGAGGACGAAGGTCGGGGTATTATTCGCATCGACGGTCGCCTCCGACAGGAGGCAGACGTCGGGATTGACGACCGGGTCTCGGTCGAACCCGCAGACGTCAACCCCGCCACCTCGGTTACCGTTGCACTCCCGCAGAACCTTCGTATTCGGGGCGATATCGGCCCACTCGTCCGAGACAAGCTGTCCGGACAGGCCGTCACTGAGGGTCAGACAGTCCCATTCTCGCTTTCGTTCGGACCGATGGCCAGTTCCGGCCAGTCGGTCCCCCTGAAGATTGCGAGCACCTCGCCGTCGGGAACGGTCGTCATCACTGACTCGACCGACATCAACATCTCCGAGACGCCGGCCGAACAGGTCGGTGCCGGCGGCGAACCGAGCGCTGAAGGCGTCCCGAACGTCACCTACGAGGACATCGGTGGCCTGGACAACGAGCTTGATCAGGTTCGTGAGATGATCGAACTGCCGATGCGCCACCCAGAGCTGTTCCAGCAGCTTGGGATCGAGCCACCGAAGGGCGTCCTGCTGCACGGCCCGCCCGGCACCGGCAAGACGCTGATGGCGAAAGCAGTCGCCAACGAAATCGACGCCGACTTCCAGACGATCTCCGGGCCGGAGATCATGTCGAAGTACTACGGCGAGTCCGAAGAGCAACTCCGCGAGGTCTTCGAAGAAGCAGAGGAGAACGCACCCGCCATCGTCTTCATCGACGAACTCGACTCCATCGCCGCCAAGCGCGAGGAAGCCGGCGGCGACGTCGAGCGACGCGTGGTCGCTCAACTGCTCTCGCTGATGGACGGCCTGGAGGAGCGCGGTCGCGTCACCGTCATCGCCGCAACCAATCGAATCGACGACATCGACCCCGCACTCCGCCGCGGCGGTCGCTTCGACCGCGAGATCGAGATTGGCGTCCCCGACAAAGATGGCCGCAAGGAGATCCTGCAGGTCCACACCCGCGGCATGCCCCTGGTGGACGACATCGACCTTGACCGCTACGCCGAGAATACCCACGGCTTCGTCGGTGCCGACCTCGAATCGCTCGCCCGCGAGGGCGCAATGAACGCCCTGCGTCGCATCCGCCCCGACCTCGACCTGGAGTCTGAGGAGATCGACGCCGAGGTCTTAGAGACCCTGCAGGTCACGGAGGGCGACTTCAAGGAGGCACTCAAGGGAATCCAGCCCTCGGCGATGCGCGAAGTCTTCGTCGAAGTCCCGGACGTCACCTGGAACGACGTCGGCGGACTCGGCGACACCAAAGAACGCCTGCGTGAGACGATCCAGTGGCCGCTCGACTACCCCGAGGTCTTCGAGCAGATGGACATGCAGGCCGCGAAGGGTGTGCTGATGTACGGCCCACCCGGTACCGGCAAGACGCTACTCGCCAAGGCCGTCGCCAACGAGGCCCAGTCGAACTTCATCTCGATCAAGGGCCCCGAACTGCTGAACAAGTACGTCGGCGAGTCCGAGAAGGGCGTCCGCGAAATCTTCGAGAAGGCCCGGTCGAACGCTCCGACCGTGATCTTCTTCGACGAAATCGACTCCATCGCGGGCGAACGCGGCCAGCGCCAGGGTGACTCCGGCGTCGGCGAACGCGTCGTCTCCCAGCTGCTGACCGAACTCGACGGCCTCGAGGAACTCGAGGACGTCGTCGTCATCGCGACGACCAACCGCCCGGACCTGATCGACTCGGCTCTGCTCCGTCCCGGCCGCCTCGACCGTCACGTCCACGTCCCAGTGCCGGACGAAGCGGCCCGCGAGCGCATCTTCGAGGTTCACACCCGCGACAAGCCACTGGCCGATGCAATCGAACTCGAGTGGCTCGCCGAAGAGACGGAGGGCTACGTCGGTGCCGACATCGAAGCGGTCTGTCGCGAGGCGTCGATGGCAGCCAGCCGCGAGTTCATCAACTCGGTCGACCCGGACGATATCGACGATACGATCGGCAACGTCCGCATCGGCAAGGAGCACTTCGAGCACGCACTCGAGGAGGTCCAGCCAAGCGTGACCCCGGAGACGCGCGAGCGCTACGAGGAGATCGAACAGCAGTTCCAGCAGGCAGAGCCGGCCCAGGAACAGGACCAGCTCGGTCGGACGTTCCAGTAGGCGCGTTGCCTGCGGTTTGATTCTCTCGTTCCGCTTTTTGGACGTCGACACCGTCTGTTTTGACGGTTGATGAGTCGCTTTTGCAGTGGGTTATCCAGTCGAACGTGAAGTGACAGCGGTAAGGACTGCCATGGCCACAGTCACAACTGCTTCACAACCCATACTCTGCCTACTCGAGTTTCGATGAGGTCTCCTCGAGTACCGACTTGACGATCGGTTCGAACGGTTCAGTTGTGTCGACCAGTTCCTGGCACTGGTTGTAGCTAACGAGTCCAGAGGCCGCCAATCTCGGGACATGGGCGTGGTAGAGCGCGATGTACGTCCGTTCGACGGTGCGGTCTGGAAGTGCCGCGACAGGCTCGTCGTGCGTTCGGCTGGCGACGGCGTCGGCGAGTTCGGCGAGTTCGATCGGCGTCTCGCGCTCGTCGAGACACCGGAGCACGTCTCGAAACCGCTGGTCTGCGAGTGCTCCGAAGACCTGATCGGCGTCCACGTGATTGGCTCGTTTCTCGCCCATGACAATGGCTGATACTCGACCTGTCAAAAAGAGCGACTTGGTTGTATATATCAGCCACTTATCTGTCAGGGTGTGTCAGTCTCGTCGTCCTCGGTCCTCGCCGACCTGTCCCACCGTCAGTACGTGGCCGATGAGGTTCTTGTGTGCGTGGTGTAAGCGTTTCGAGAGTGCCTGCTGGGTAATTCCGAGTGACGCAGCGAGTTCGGTCATCGTGATCTGCTGTGGCACGTCGAAGAATCCCTCCTCGTAGGCTGTCACGAGGGTCTCTCGCTGCGTCGGTGTGAGTCCGTACTGCGAACTCGCCATCGGCTGGGACTGTTCGTAGAGTCGGTCGAGTTCGAAGTCGACGCCGCGCTCGCGACAGAACTCGTGGAAGTCCGAAACCGTCTCCTCGTCGTCGAAGCGCATCTTCAGATTCCAGTGCTCGCCGGTTCCCGTCGCCTCGAGGATCGTCGCACCGATTCCGACGTACGCGTAAATAATCGCCTCGATGTTTTCCGTCCATTCGGCCCTGTAGAGGACGGTGTCGTCGAACTCACTCACCCGCGTCGCGTTTGTTATCGACGGATCCCTTTCGAACGCTTCCTCGAACGCCGCGTGGTCCTTGCCGGTCACCCAGAAGTACGGCATGAGCCGATCTTCACTCGTCGCGACGAGTCGTTCGACCTCGACCACCATCTCCGGCGCAGCCGACAGCGTCTCGTGCAACGCAAAGTCCCCAGAGTCAATCGTGAACTCACCCATGACGCTCATGCTGAGCGTTCGGCTCTCAGCGTCGATAAGGCTCTGGCTGGATTTTGACCACCGACTATCGGTCCAGGAGACGACGTGTCAGGTCGACTCCTCGCCCTCGAGTGACTCGAGTACACGCTCGGCGTGCCCGTCCGGGCTGACGTTCTCGTAGACGGTCTCGATGGTTCCGTCCGGGCCGACGACGTACGTGTTGCGGAAGACGCCGTCGAAGGTGTTACCGAACATCTGTTTTTCGCCGTAAGAGTCGTACTGCGTCGCGACCGTGCCGTCTTCGTCCGAGAGCAGGTCGAACGAGAGGTCATACTCGTCCGCAAAGGAGTCGAGGTCCGACACCGGGTCGTCGCTGATCCCGACGACTGCCGTGTTGGCATCCTCGAACGCCGCCAGCGCGTCGTCGAACTGGCAGGCTTCGGTGGTACAGCCCTCTGTGTTCGCCCGTGGGTAGAAGTAGATCACGAGCCGTTGGCCGTCGAAATCGGCTAATCGGACGGCTTCACCGTGTTGATTCGACAGTTCGAACGCGGGTGCATCGTCGCCAACGTCGAGCATGGGAGTGAGTTCGTGACTGCGGTGGTAGGTGTTGTGGTTCCGAGAGCGCGGCGGGTTGAGCGTTCGCAACGTGCGCTGCTCACAGCAGACGCTCGCAAAAATCACTCTGTCGACTCACAAATACCAGCCCGACTGCTACTCGAGTTGCTCCGCCGCTTCGCGCTCGACGAGCGGTGTTGCGTTGGCCTCGGGCAGCGTTACGACGTCGTCGCTGGCAAGGGTGTATTCGCGGTCGTCGACGCCGAGGATATTGCCGACGTCTTCGGTGATTTTGACGGTGACGCGGTCGACGGCGAGTGTCTCAGTGTTCCGGTCGGAGTCGGGAGCGCCCGTCTCGGCATCGCCTCCCTCGTCAGTCGCTTCCGGGCCGGGAGCCGGCGGGGTACTCGAGTCGGCTGGCGGTTCGGGTGGGTCTGCGGGCGCACCTGCGGACGGGGCGTCGGCATCGCCGAGCGAATCTGCGTTGCCCAACGAGTCTGCGCCGCCCATCACGTCTGCAGGAGAGACGGTGTCTGTCTCTGTCGTGCCAGCCGCCATTCCATCCGACTCAGCCGTCTCGGCCGGCGATTCTGCCGGTGGTGTCGGCGGTTCGGGTTCGGGTTCGGGTTCGGGTTCGGCCGCAGCCCCTGGTTCGGGTGACGGTGGCTCCGGCGCAGGATCCGTTTCGTGCGGTGATATTTCGTCGCCGGCCTGTTCCCTGGAATCGGAACGTGGATTCTGGTCGGCAGCGGACGCTGCCAGCGAGTCGGAGGTGGGATCGTCTGACGAGGTGTCGATCCTCGATCGCTCGTCCGCACCGTCATCGACACCCTCGAGCACATCGAGCACGCGGCTCTTGTTCGAACTGATGCGCTCGACGAGGTCGTCGAACAGATCCGCCTCCTCGGCGGTCAACCCGTCATCGTTGGCCGCCATCCCCGCAGCGGCGAGACTCGCCTGCTTGACGAGTTTGCCCATCCGGCGCTCGTAAATCGCCTCGACGACGTCCTTGGCGGTCTCGATTTCGTCCGTCAACCGCCCCACTTCGGGCGAGGAGAAGGGGTCGTCTACGCGGTCGGCCACGCGTTCTCGCTCGTCCTCGAGTTCGGCGATGTACTCGCCGACCTCCTGGTAGAACGAGGGGCGAAGATTCTGGAGGCTGTCCTTCTTTCGCTCCTTGCTCTGGACCGAGCGGAGTTCGTTCAGATTCATTCTTTCTCCTTCTCAGCGCGCCCGCGTGCCATCAGAAAGACGGCAACGTACTCTGGTAATGACTGGTCACCCTCCGAGACCGTAAAGCTATCTCCTCCGAGTTCGACCTCGCCACCGTCGGTCACGTCGACCGCGATTTCCTGTCCCTCGAACGTCTCGGGGACGGCATCGACCAGCGGGTCGAAGCCCTCGAGTTCGTCGCGCTCGAGGCGGACCGTCTTCAGTCCGCTGCCGCCGTGGAGGGTTCCCGGCAGGCGGATCAGCCGGTTCGTGTCCGTCGTCACCGGTTCGTCGATGGGGGCGTTGTCCTTCTCGACGGCCGTCGACGCGAATCGCTCTGCGAGCTGGGCGACCGCGGTGTGGACCGTGACGTTCCCCGCCTCGAGCTGTTCGCGGTTGTTCCGTGCGGCGTTCAGGGTCGCCGTCGCTTTCCCCTCGCCGATGCCGTCGAACTCCTGGAGGCGCTCGAGTGCGGCCTCGTCCTCGAGTGCGAGCAGGTCGTCGACGAAGGTCATGAAGTGGTCGTGGGTTCGTTTCCCCCAGCCGCCTTCGATGCGGAGGGTGCGGCGCTCGGTCGGCGTCTTTCGGCCGAGTCCGGCGACGGTTTCGGTTTCGATCAGGTTGTCGAAGTCGAGGCCGATGCCGCGGACGTAGTCGACGATTTCGCGGCGGTGTTCTCTGTCGAGGTGGCGAACGTTGTCGTCGCGGACGTGAACGTGGTAGCCCCGTCCGCCCGAGAAGACGATTTCGAGCTCCTCGAAGCCGAAGTCGTTCTCGAGGAAGTCGAGCAGTCGGAAGAGGGCCTCCTTACACGTGGCGAGCATCTCGGCGTAGGAGTCTTCGCCAAGCGTGACGTCCGGCAGGTGGTCCGCGTCGAGGTCGAAGACGAGGTCGGCGGATTGCCAGTCTTTTGCCTTCATCGAACTCGCGCTCGGATCCCGAAAGCGGCCCGCGGAGAAGTAGACGTGTCGCGGGCGCTTGCGGACGAGAAACTCCGAGAGGTCGCCAAGCTCGAGCAGTGACCGGTGGCGGACCATCGTCGTGCCAGGCCCCTCAGTCCAGGGGATGAATCCCCACTCGCGCTCGTTCGCGGCGGGCGGTGGTGTTAGCTCCGTCCGTCGGTAGTAATCCCGAAATCTCCCCCGAAGATAGGCCCTCGTTCGCTCCTCCATGCGCTTGCGCTACTCGTCGTGGCGCGGGTATAATTGTATTGTCTTGGACTGTCCGGCTGGGCGACCGGCGCTGATCGACACTGATCGGCACTGGCGGCACTGGGTGACACTGGCGACACTGATCAACGCTGGGCGACACTGGGCGGACTAGCGGCGCATCAGATCCGAGAGCCGGTCTGTGATTCCGTCGCCGGAGCCGAGTTTCAGGTAGTAGGCGTCGCCGCCGTCCTCGTAGTAGTTGTCGATCCGGCGCTTGATCTCGAAGCCCAGATGTTCGTAAAACTGCAGCGCGTTCTCGTTGCTCGTGCGCGCGTGACAGGTAATCGTCTGGTGGTCGTCGGCGACGCGAGCGACGAGCCGTTTGCCAATCCCTTCACCGCGGAACTCTGGAGAGACTGCGAGAAAGAGAATGTAGCCGTCGCGTCGAACCGCAGCGAAGCCGATGAGGTCGCCGTCTAGCACGTAACAGTGGACCGTCGATCGGCGATAGGCGTCGGTGAAGAAGTCGCGTCGTTGCTTGAGGACGTCCTCTTCGCGATTGATCTCCTCTTTGAGCTGCCAGGCCTGCTCGACGAACTCGTCGTTCCCTGGCGTAACGACGCGCCTGTCGATGTTGACGCTCACTACCACTGCCTTACATCGTCGCCAATATAATTCCACCGGCAACGGGGCTGCCGATGGGATATACACAGTCTGCTGACAATCGTGTCCGATCAGACAGACGTCGAGTGAAAGCGACGGGCATACGACGGCGGTCGTGGTATGGTGTCCAAGAGACGACTATGGGATTCGAACTTCGGGACCACACCGCCGATATCGGGGTCGAGGCGACGGGCGAGTCGCTCGCGGACGTATTCGCGTCGCTTGCAGACGGCCTCGCAGCGGCCTCCTGCGATGATATTCCGGACGATATCGGTGAGCGATTCTCGCTATCGGTCACTGCCGAGAATCGAGAGGCATTGCTGTTCGACTATCTCGACGAACTGATCTACCTTCGAGACGTGCGCGCTGAACTGCCGGTTGACCACCACGTCGAGACGATTGACGAAGTCGACGCAGACGCAGACGCAGACACCGACACCGACGCCGACGCCGACGAATCGGCAAACCCCGCCACACAACAGTGGTCGCTCACCGCAACTACCCGCGGCGTCCCGCTCGCCGAAATCGACGCTCGCGAAGTAAAGGCGGTCACCTACTCCGAGATGCGACTCGAGACGGTCGACGAGCAGTGGGAAGCGTACGTCGTCTTCGACGTCTAACGGTACACCTCCCGGTTCGCTGGCTCATTGCGGCCTCGTATACGTATATTTCCCTGTGGGTGGCGTGGATACTGACAATGGGGCATCGCCATTGCCACCGGCATCGCCATCGCCGTCGCCGTCGCCGTCGCCGTCGCCGGATACGCCTCGCAAGCGTATTCGTCCTCTCCCTCCTCATTCTGGCACCCAGCCGCGTCAGCGCACACGAGGAGTACGTCGTCGACGACGAGGAAGACGTCGCTCTCGGCGAGTTCTTCTCAGAAGCACTTTCCGATCCGCACGTCATCGGACCGCTCGTCGCCGGCGCGCTCGCCGTCGCACTTCTGGTCGGCGGTTACCTCCTCGTCCGCCCCTTCCAGCGAGACCTCGCAGCATTTCGATTCGCCATGCGGGAGTACATCGAGTACGTTCCCTGGCTCTTGCGCATCTCGCTCGGAATTCCACTTATCGGCGCCGGCTTCAGCGGCTACTTCATCTCACCCGCACTCGAGTTCGACCTCCGACTCCTCCAGATCGCGCTCGGATTTCTCCTCCTCTTCGGCCTCGCGACTCGCGTCGTCGCACTCGTCGGCCTCGCGACTCGCGTCGTCGGCGTGGTGATCTGGCCAACGCTCCTGTTGCAACTCGAGTTCGTTGGCGGACTGGCGGCCATTGCGTTGCTCGGGAGCGGGCAGCCGAGCGCGGATCACGTCCTTCAGCGGGTTGCCGGCTCGCCGGGGACGGTCTACAGACGACTCGATCCGGTACACGAACGCGCACGGGGGTTTCAGGCGCGGATCGATCCCTACGAGCGGTACCTGCCGGCGGTCGTCCGGGTCGGGCTTGGAGCGACGTTCATCTATCTGGGTGTGACCCAGAAACTCCTTCAGCCGGGACTCGCGCTCGCGGTCGTGGACCGGTACGACCTCACGGCCGTTATTCCGGCCAGTCCGGAGCTGTGGGTGATGGGTGCTGGGCTGGCCGAAGCGGGGCTCGGAATCGCGATCATTCTGGGCTTTTTCACGCGTGCGAGCGCTGCTGCTGCGCTTGCAATGTTCTCGCTGACGCTGTTTGCGCTGCCGGACGATCCGGTGCTCGCCCACGTCGCGCTGTTCGGGATGGCCTCTGTGCTGCTCATCACTGGTGGCGGGCCGTACGCGCTCGACAGTCGACTCGAGCGGCTCGAAGCCGACACTGACGCCGAGACGGCGGATGCAACGCCGACCGAGGCAACACAGGCTCGTGGCTGACGGCTGCGAGGTCGTCCGAACGAAAGTGCCCGTGGGTAGTCGACTGGAGAGACGAACATCTTTCATCGTCGGGGTCGGAGTTTCGGGTATGAGCAACGACACGTTCGACGCCGACGGCATCACGCTCGAGCAAGTGCGTGAGTACGTCTGGGAGATACCACAGGAGGGGGACATGCGTGTTCCCGCGCGAGTGCTTGCCAGCGAGGCTCTGCTGGAGGAAATCAAGGAAGACAAGACACTCGAACAGATCACAAACACGACCCACCTGCCGGGGATTACCACCAACGCGATCTGTATGCCCGACGGCCACCAGGGCTACGGCTTCCCCGTTGGCGGGGTCGGCGCGCTGGACGCCGAGAACGGCTGCATCTCGCCGGGAGCTGTCGGCTATGATATCAATTGCGGCGTCCGGATGATGCGCACAAATCTGACGTACGACGAACTCAAGGGTCAAGAAGCGGAACTCGTCGACTCACTATTTGCAAACATTCCGTCAGGTCTGGGTGGTGGCGGCGTCGTCGAAGCCGGCGTCGACACCGTCGACGAGATCCTCGCCCGTGGCGTCGACTGGGCACTCGAGAACGGCCACGCAGTCGAGGACGATCTCCTGCACTGCGAGGACGAGGGGATGCGTGAGGGTGCCAAGCCGGAGAAAGTGAGCCAGAAGGCCAAGGATCGCGGGAAGAACCAGATCGGTTCGCTTGGCTCCGGAAATCACTTCCTCGAAGTCCAGCGCGTGACGGACATCTTTGACCCCGAAGTCGGCGAGGCGTTCGGACTCGAGGAAGACCAGATCGTCGTCCTGATCCACTGTGGCTCGCGCGGGCTGGGCCACCAGACGTGTAACGACTACCTTCGTAAGATCGAGCAACAGCATCAGGGCCTGCTGGACCAGTTGCCGGACAAGGAACTGGCTGCAGCGCCCGCGGGCTCACAGCTCGCCGAGGACTACTACGGTGCGATGAACGCGGCGATCAACTTCGCGTGGGTCAACCGTCAGCTGATTATGCACCGCACGCGGCAGGTGTTCGAGCGCGTCTTCGACCGCTCGTGGGAGTCGATGGAGATGGATCTGCTGTACGACGTGGCACACAACATTGCGAAGAAGGAGATGCACGAAGTCGATGGAGAAGAGCGCGAACTCTACGTCCACCGCAAGGGTGCAACGCGCGCGTTCCCCGCTGGCCACCCCGAGGTCCCGAAAGCATATCGCGACGTCGGCCAGCCGGTCATCATCCCCGGCAGCATGGGCGCGGGCAACTACGTTCTCCGCGGCGGCGAGAACTCTATGGACCTCACGTTCGGCTCCACCGCCCACGGCGCGGGGCGGCTGATGAGTCGTACCCAGGCGAAAAACGAGTTCTGGGGCGGCGACGTACAGGACGAACTCGAGGAGCAGGAGCAGATTTACGTGAAGGCACAGTCGGGTGCGACGGTGGCCGAGGAAGCGCCGGGCGTCTACAAGGACGTCGACGAGGTCGTCCGTGTCTCGGACGAGTTGGGTATCGGCGACAAGGTTGCGCGGACGTTCCCGGTCTGTAACATCAAGGGATAGCGGTCGCTGTCGGGCGTTCTCGTCTCGGTAGGGCTGCGACTGCGACTGTAACTACAACTGCAATTGCAACTGCGCCACGTTCACTTGAGGCGGAACGGATTGTCGTCCGTTTCGTCCTCGCTTTCATCGCTGCTGTCCGCTCCATCGCTCTCGTAGGGTTTTCGGGCGGTGATCGTCACCGTGGCCTCGGGAGCGTCCTCGTCGGACCACGGGCTGTCGTAGGCTGAGAGTTCGAGATCGGTCACGTCCCAGCCGGCGGCTTCGATTTGTTCGACGAGTTCGCGCTGGTCGGAGAGCATCGCATCGTCCATAGGCGGCGTACGCTGCTCGTCGGTGTAGTTCTTCTGTCGGCAGTATCGACCCGCGCTCGATTTTGTCACCGATTCCGTCTACTGCCTGGACAATACGTAACTGAAATGGGTTACGTCGAGCAGAAATACCCGGCGCGCTTAAGCGGTTTCGACCGAAACGGGATGGTATGCTCACCGACGAGTTCGGGCGCGAGGTGACCGGGGTTCGCGTCTCGCTCACCGATCGGTGTAACTTTGACTGCGTCTACTGTCACAACGAGGGCCTCGGCGACACTCGCGGACCGATGGATCCACAGGACGACGAGATGGAAACCGACGACGTCGTCCGGTTTCTCGAGGTGGCTGCCGAGTTCGACGTCGACGCCGTCAAGTTCACTGGTGGCGAGCCAATGCTTCGCCAGGACCTGACGGAGATCATCGAACGCACCCCCGAACAGATGGAAGTCTCGCTGACGACGAACGGCACGTTTCTCCCCGGCCGTGCCGAGGAACTGGTCGACGCCGGCCTCGACCGGGTCAACGTCTCCCAGGACGCACTCGACCCCGAGGACTTCGCCGCCGTCACGAAAAGCGGCGCGTACGACAAGGTACTCGAGGGCGTCGACGCTGCACTCGAGGCGGGACTGGATCCGGTCAAGCTCAACATGGTCGTTTTCGAGCACACGGCGGGCTACGTGCCGGAGATGGTCGACCACGTCGCCGAGAACGAGGGGCTGCAACTCCAGTTGATCGAGTACATGCCCGAGCTGACGGGTCGGCCGGAGTGGAACATCGATATCCAGCGCGTTCACGACTGGCTGGCCGAGCAGGCCGCCGAAATCGAGCACCGAGAGATGCACGACCGGAAACGGTACTGGATCGAGAGCGACGACGGCGTCGACAGCGAGGGTGATGATGGAGACGAGAACAGCAGTGGCCGCGGCATGGTCGAAATCGTCGACCCCGTCGAGAACCCGACATTCTGTGCGAACTGCCACCGGGTTCGGGTCACCCACGAGGGCTACCTGAAGGGCTGTCTCAACCGGAACGACGACCTCAAACCGATGGGCGAGATGACCAAACCCAAGATCCGCGAGGCGTTCCGAGAGGTCGTCGCGAATCGCGTTCCGTACTACGGCGAGTACATGATCCGAAACGGCGACGGCGAGTGGGAAGTCAACGACAAATACATCGAAGGATACGCACAGAGCTGAGTGTTTGGTGTCACTGCGTTAGTTTCTACACAGATCGATCCCCCTAGCGCGGCGGCCGATTCCGTGCGCCGCTGTGTCGTCGCTGATCCGAGTCATCCGACCGGTTCGTACCCAGTCCAACCGTGATGAGCGCAGCCGCGAGCAACAGCAGCGCCACCGCCGCGGTCGGCTGCCCGCTTGCACCGAAGACGTAGACGCCGTAGCCGATCGTCCCCGCGAGGAGACCAACCAGCAGACTCGAGCCAAGCTGGACGATCTCGAGTCGGATCGTGCGCGCTTCCCGGCCGAGCTGGGAACCGAGATCGAGTCCGCTGTGCCCGAGGTCCCACGCGAGGACGGTCGCGACGGTGCCGGCGATCAGCGGCTCGACCACGGGCGTCTCGATACCGGCGAGGATGAGCGTCGCGAAGATGACCAGCGCGCCACCGTCGATGACTCGTGGCCGTCCTCGCAGGAGTCCGATAGCGAGTGCGAGCGCGCCGAGTACGGCGACGCCGAACACGGCCAGATCAGTGCCGGGCACGAAGAGCGTCGCCGCGGCTGCGACGAACGCGGCACCGAACGCACAGCCACTCGAGAAGACCGTCGGTTTTCGGGTAAGTGAGACGGGTCCGGCGTCGTCATCTGCGTCGGCCTTGGCTTCAGCTTCCGCGTGTTGGTCGGCACCCATTGCGTGCTCGCCGTTCGATGTCTCCCCGACCTGATCCCCGGCTGGGCCTGTCGCCGGTCCTGCGGATTCCGCGTGCGTTCCGTCTTGCGGCGTCATCGGCGACCACCTCGTCCCGCCGCGTGGCGTGCGAACACCTCGTCGATCGAGTCCGTCGGTTGCCAGTCGATGACTGGAATGCCAACCTGCTGCAGGTCGAACCGTCGAACGCGGCGGGCGGTCGCTGCCATCTGGTGGCCGATCGTCCGATCGGCCGTTGGGTCCGGACTCACGACTGTTACGGCGTGGCCGCGCGCGTCGAGTCGCCGGGCGATTGTCGTCGCCATCGAGTCACAGAGCGGCGAGAGAAACACGATCTGGGTCTCCGCCGAGAGCCGTCGGCGAATCGTCCGCAACTGCGAGAGCCACCGACTCTCCGTCGCTGGCGGCATTGTCTCGAACTGCGGGTGTGTCGCGAGTAGCTCCTGGAACCGAATCTCGTGATCCCGGCCCGACGCCGGAGCGAGCCAGCACGGCTCCGACATCGACGCAGCCGACTCTGTTTCGTCGCGACCGACGGGGCCGATTCCTGCCAGTCCGACAGTGTCTCCCTCGGCGAGCAGCGAGGCGGCGATGCGACCCGCTGCGGCGACCGAGCGATCGACCGCGTGGGCTGCGTCCGGTTCGGGTGCGAGGAACGACCGTTTTCGCGCATCGACGAGGACGACGACGCGGGCCGCCCGCTCCTCGTGGAACGAGAGCGTCGCAAGCTCGCCGGACTTCGCTCGCCGATTCCAGTCGATACGCGAGAGCGGGTCGTTCGGCCGGTACTCCCGAACGGAGTGAAACGTCGTCCCGGATCCCCCCTCGGTCGTCGTCAGCCGACCCGCGAACGAGGCCGCCGTCGTCCGAAGCGGCACCGGCGCGGCAACCGGCCGAAGTTCGGGTTCGCAGACAACCGTCGTCTCCGCCCCGACGAAACACTCGCGCTCGGTCGACCGCGAGAGGTCACGCACGAGCGCGAGCGCGGGATCGAATTCGTGCTTGCCACGCTGGACAGTGACGGTGTACTCGAGCCCCACCGACTCGCCGGGGCGAAGCGCGGTCCCGAGGCGACTCGAGCCCTCGGTGACGGCGAGACCGGGTGGAACGCCGTCGACGAAGCGGAGGTCCGGAACGAAGCGCGAACCGGTGTTCGTGAGCGTGACCTGGACGGTGATTTCGTCGCCGGGATCGGGTTCCTCGTCGCTCAGGGTGCGTTCGATCTCGAGTGCTGGCTCGGGCGGCTCGAAGGCGCGGGCGAAGCCGGCATAGCCGATGCCGACGACGCCGGCGAGGACGACGCCGGGTGCCTCAGCGAGCGTGCCGATGCCGATGGCGAGGAGGGCGACGGCACCGATGCCGGTCCAGTAGCCGGTCTGTCGCTTTCGACGGGTTGTCGTGTCTGCTACCGACCGGTTCGTGGTTCGGCGTGGGGTGTCATCGGTCGTCTGTGCGCTGGTGCGGTGTTGGTAGACGTACTGCGGGAGAGCGTGCTCGGGGGTGGTGTGGCTGTCATCCCCAGTTGTGCCCCCGCTGTCACCGTCGGTCGTGTCATCGGTCCCACGACCAGCCCCCCTGTAGCCGACTGCAGCAATCGCAGCAACGGTGTGTCGGACGCTCCGCTGGAACGTCGTCTGTCCATCGATGGCTGTTCGAAGACGACTCACCACCGACCGTGACGGCAATTCGACCGACTCCGAGAGGAACGCGGCAGCGATCCGGTCGTCCGTCCAGGAACCGCGTTCGAGCCGATCGGTCGCTTCGGCCACCGACTCACCGTTGAATCTCGTTAGCACTGCGACGGCCGCAGCCCGGAGCCCATCGATCGTTCGTCGACCGTGTACGGTGTAGCCGTCTGTCGCCCGCTGGAAGGCCGCAAGCGACTGCGAAAATGACTCGCCAGGAACTGCGACTGCCGTTCGGCGCTCGGGTTCGACGCTCGCCGAGCCAGGTGACTGCTCGAGTCCCCGCCGCAGGCCGAGCGCACGAAGCCCGATCAGTACCGCGAGCAGCCCCACCCCGAGAATCACGCTTTCACCGATGGTGAACTCGAGTACTCCGACCATGACTGCGATACCGATCGCAAGCGCGAGGAGGCCAAGCAGGAGCGGTGTGCGCCGGATATTCATGTGCTGTCGCCTCCCGGGTGATCGGATGGGCCGACCTGCTGGCTCGCAGAGTGGGTGTCGGCGCTGTCGTCACCGTACGTCACTTCGATTTCACGGAGGATCGAGACGGCTCGCTTCTCGAGTTCGGGTGTCGTCTCGGTAGTACCGTAGCGGACGTCTTCGAACAGGTGCGTGAGTTCGTCGACGTGCTGTCGGTCGAGTCCGGCGTCGATAGCTGCGGTGGCGAACTCACCGGGCGTGCTCGACTCGGGTCGGTCGACGTCGAGGGGCTGGGTCATCTCGCGCCAGGCGCGATAGATTTCGTTATCGACATCGTCCGTGTCGTCGAGTCGGTCTGCGGCCCGGCCGGCGGCGGAGCCAACGGCGAGGGCGTCTTCGTTCTGTTGCTGGCCCTCATCTTCGGGTGGCGCCACCGCTCCTGGCTCGGTTTCCTCACCGGAGCCGCGCGTGAGAAACACGCCGGCGACGAAGATGGCCGTGATAATCGCGAGGACGGCGACCAGCGCGTTCGTTGGAACGAGGTCGGTTCTTTCGCCGTCGCCGCTCCCGGGCGCTGCGGGTTCGCCGTTCTCGTCGCCGGGGATCATCTCGTCCGCAAGTGATGGGTCACCCGCCTCGAGGAACAGGTAGACGAGTGCCATTCCGATAAGCGCCATCACGAGGCCGATAGCGATCAGCTTCACCGCTTCGCGCCGATTTGCGAGCAGATACCAGACTGCTGCAATCACCCCGATGATGACGATCGCGTAGATGAGGTACTCGAGAAACGTCGGAATTTCAGGGGCGGTTGCGGGGTCTTCGGGAGGTGGCGGCTGCTCGATGGGGTCACCGCCGCCGTCGCCGTTACCACTGCCGGGTGCGGAGCCGCCCGAGCCACCGGTTTCGAGCGGTGAGTCGATCGTCGCGGCGACGAGTGCGACTGCAACGATACCGCCGATGGCGGCGAGCACTCGGATGAGGAGGTTGTTTCTGGACACCGATTGTGCGGTTCTTGTGTCGCATCGATAATAAGTGAGTTCATGGGATGGGATAGGGTGGTTGTGAGTCAGTGTGTAGTTTGGTAGCTGTGAGCGGGTGTGGTTGCTTGGTAGCTGTGAGTGGGTGTGGTTGCTTGATAGCTGTGAGCGGGTGTGGTTGCTGGGTGTCGTACTGCGTCTGTGTGGGAGGTCGTGTGTCGCAATTCCACACGAGGGCGACGATTCGTCGCCACCTTTCGTTGCGCTTAAGTACTCGACGGGGGTAGGTTCGGGTGCGATACGTGTAGGGGACGCAGTCCCCGAGTCCGAGAGGGCGATGATAGAGACACGGTGTCGTGGTAGCCAAGCGGCCCAAGGCGCATGGTTGCTAACCATGTGGCGTCAAGCCTCCGGGGTTCGAATCCCCGCCACGACGTCGGATATACCCGAGACTGGCACCTTTGCCAGTCGATTGCACCGCTGCAGACCAGACACTGATACACGACATATGAGCGCGGAAGAACCCCAAGAGCAAGAGGACGAAGACCTGCAGTACTTCGTCCGCATCGGTCAAACCGACCTTGACGGGACGAAGTCCGTCGAGCGCTCGCTGTCGGAGATGAACGGGATCGGTCGCCGGACCGCCCGACTCATCGCCGAGAAAGCGGGTGTCGACCGAACGGCGACGTTCGGCCGACTCGACGAGGACGTCATCGACGAGGTCGTTACACTCGTAGAGAACTACGCCGAGGAAGTTCCGGACTGGCTCAACAACCGCCAGAACGACTTCTACAGCGGCGAAACAACCCACGAGATCGGCAACGATCTCCAGCTAAGCCGTCAGCACGACATCAACCGGATGAAGATGATCGACTCCTACAAGGGTGTGCGCCACAAGCGCGGACAGAAGGTCCGCGGACAGCGCACCAAGTCCACCGGTCGTACGGAAGGGACCATCGGAGTCAACGTCGAAGAAATCCGCGAAGAGCAGGCTGAAGGCGGCGACGAGGAGGGTGACGAATAATGCCACTCGGAACCGACACCAAGCAGTACGAGACGCCGAACCACCCATACCAGGGTGAACGGATCTCCACCGAGCACTCCCTGCTCGACCGCTACGGCCTGAAGAACAAAGAAGAGCTCTGGCGAGCACAGTCCGAACTTCGCTCCTACCGGCGCGAGGCTCGTGACCTGCTCGGCCAGGCACAGGGTGACGAGGCAGTCCAGCGCCGCTCCGAGGAGTTCCTCGGACGCCTGAAGCGCGTCGGCATCCTCGACGAGGCAGACGAACTCGGCGACATTCTGTCGCTCGAGGTCGAGGACGTCTTAGAGCGCCGTCTCCAGACGGTTGCCTACCGCAAGGGTCTCGCGAACACGCCACAGCAGGCGCGACAGTTCATCATCCACGGCCACGTGGTCGTCGGTGACCAGCGCCACCGTGTTCCATCGTACGTCGTCGACGTCGACGAGGAGGACCTCGTCGCGTTCGACGAGACCAGCCCACTCGCGGACGACCTCCACCCAGAGCGAGCGGAGGGTCAGTAACATGAGTCAGGACGACGAAAAGTGGGGCGTAGCCCACGTGCACGCATCGTTCAACAACACCATCATGACCGTGACGGACCTCACGGGCTCGGAGACGATCACGAAGTCCTCCGGCGGAACTGCCGTCAAGCAGAACCGCGACGAGGCATCGCCGTACGCCGCGATGCAGATGGCAGAATCCGTCGCCGAAGAGGTCAAGGCTGCCGGCATCACGGGTCTGCACGTTCGCGTGCGTGGCCCTGGCGGCAACCTCCAGAAGTCCCCCGGTCCAGGCGCGCAGGCAACGATCCGCGCACTCGCCCGCTCGGGCATCGAGATCGGCCGTATCGAGGACGTTACGCCGATCCCACACGACGGATCGCGCGCACCCAAAGGAAAGGGCGGCTACTAGACCATGAGTGCAGAGTACGACGTCGAGTTCGTCGAACGCGAGGAACGTGACGCACGCTTCCTCGTCCAGGGCATCACGCCCGCGTTCGCCAACGGGATTCGACGCGCGATGCTTGCAGACGTGCCGACGATGGCGATCGACACCGTTCGATTCGTCGAGAACTCGTCGGTCATGTTCGACGAGCAGCTCGCGCTTCGACTCGGGCTCGTTCCGCTGACGACGCCGCCTGTCGGCGAGTTCGTCGAGGACGACACCGTGACGCTCTCGATCGACGTCGAAGGGCCAGCAACCGCCTACTCGGGCGATCTCGTCTCGAGCGACGACCTCGTCCAGCCCGCAGACGAGAACGTCCCGATCATCGACCTCAAAGACGGACAGCGTCTCGAGGCCGAGGCGGACGCCGTGCTCGACCGCGGTAAGGACCACGCAAAACACCAGGGCGGTGTTGCAGTCGGCTACCGTCACCTACAGCGTGTCGCCGCCGTCGAGGACCTTCCTGAATTCGAGGACCCAGACCGCCGCATCGTTCGCGGTGTCATCGAAGAGGACGGCGAACTCGTTCCAACGAGCGAGTTCGACCACGACCTCTCGAATCGGTACCCTGGAAAGGAAGTTACACTCGAGGACGTGCCAAACTCGTTCGTTTTCCACGTGGAGACGGACGGCTCGTTCTCGGTCGAGGAGCTGGTCACACGCGCCGCCGACACGATCGAATCGCGCGCGACTGAACTCGAAAACGCAGTACAGCTATAACGACAGATGAACCCACGCCCCCGATCCAACCGATACGACCGCGAGTTTGCTTTCAGCGGCGCCGTGAGCGACGAGACCGCTGCTGGCACTCGCGGACGCGGAGAAGCTGGAATCGAAAGGGGTTTGAAGGGGCGACGGGTAGACGGAAGTGCGAGCAGGGATAGCCAAGTCAGG
Source organism: Natrialba magadii ATCC 43099 (assembly GCF_000025625.1). Taxonomy (NCBI): domain Archaea; kingdom Methanobacteriati; phylum Methanobacteriota; class Halobacteria; order Halobacteriales; family Natrialbaceae; genus Natrialba; species Natrialba magadii. The sequence goes on from NC_013922.1 coordinate 416,980, forward strand.
CCAACGGCGCAGCGTTCAGGGCGCTGTCTCGTAGGAGTCCGCAGGTTCAAATCCTGCTCCCTGCATCACTTCTCGTCAGCAGTGTATCGGTCATCGCGTTCGAGAGCATCGAGCAGCGATCATCGATTCCACTCGACACGTCTCTCGTGTCGATCACGCAGATTTGGAGGAAACCAATGAGTAGCAAGACCAATCCGAGGCTCAACGATCTTATCGCCGAGCTGAAGTCGACGTCCCGCGAAACGGACGCCGACGTCTGGCAGGACATTGCGGATCGTCTCGAAAAGCCCCGGCGCACCCACGCTGAGGTCAACCTGGGCCGTATCGAGCGATACGCACGCGAGGAAGAGACTGTCGTCGTTCCCGGCAAGGTGCTGGGCTCCGGCGCACTACAGAAGAACGTTACCGTCGCCGCCGTCGATTTCTCTTCGTCCGCAGAGACGAAGATCGACCAGGTCGGCGAGACAGTACCGCTCGAGCACGTGCTCGAAGAGAACCCTGATGGGGCAAACGTACGGGTGATTCGATGAGTGCAAGCATCGCAGAGTTCGACGCAGACATCGTCGTCGACGCCGGCGACTGTATTCTTGGTCGTGTCGCCAGTCAGGTCGCCCAGCGCGCCCTGGACGGCGAGCGCGTCGCAATCGTCAACGCTGAAGACGCCGTTATTACCGGCGACAAAGAAGACATCTTCGGCACCTACCGCAAGCGACTCCAGCTGGGGTCCGACCGCGGGCCGTACTACCCCAAGCGACCGGACACGATCTTCAAGCGCTCCGTTCGTGGCATGCTGCCGTACAAGAAGCCACGCGGCCGCGAAGCGCTCGACAACGTCCGTGTCTACGTCGGCAACCCGTACGAGGATGACGACGACCGCGAGGCCGAGATCCTCGAGGACACGTCGCTGGACCGACTTTCGAACATCCGCTTCGTCCATCTGGGCGAAGTCTCCGACCAACTCGGTGCTAACGTTACATGGTAACCAACACGAGTGGCAAGAAGAAGACGGCCGTCGCCCGCGCAACCGTAAGCGAGGGTGAGGGTCGTGTCCGTATCAACTCGAAGCCAGTCGAACTGGTCGAACCCGAGATGTCCCGGCTCAAGATGCTCGAGCCATTCCGCATCGCAGGCGACGACCTGCGTGACGGGATGGACATCGACGTCCGCGTCGAAGGTGGCGGTATCAGCGGTCAGGCAGACGCCGTCCGCACCGCTATCGCACGCGGAATCGTCCAGCATTCGAACGACGCCGAACTCCGCGACGCGTTCATGGAGTTCGACCGTTCGCTGCTGGTCAACGACGTTCGCCAGTCCGAACCAAAGAAGTGGGGCGGCCCCGGCGCTCGGGCCCGCTACCAGAAGTCCTACCGCTAAGGTGATTCAAGCATGATGGTACCGGTTCGGTGTTTCACCTGTGGCACGGTCGTCGGCGAACACTGGGAAGAGTTCGACGAACGAGCGAACGAGGGCGATGAGGACCCCGAAAAGGTCCTCGACGAACTCGGTGTCGACCGCTACTGCTGTCGGCGCATGCTCGTCAGTCACACTGACCTGGTCGACGTCGTCTCCCCTTACCAGTAACAGCAACAATGCAACAACAACGCCACAACCGCTACGAGAAAGCCCGTATCCTCGGTGCACGCGCACTGCAGGTTTCCTACGGCGCACCGGTGTTGACCGAGTCCGATCAGACCGAGCCGATCCTGATCGCCGCCGAGGAGTACGACGCCGGCGTGTTGCCGTTTACGGTCAAGCGAGGCGAGTAAGCGATGACGCTCATCACCGACGTACGACTCCGACGTGTGCTCGATTCGCGTGGGAACCCGACGGTCGAAGCCGACGTTCTTACCGAGAGCGGCGGCTTTGGCCGTGCCGCGGCACCGAGCGGTGCCAGCACCGGCGAGTACGAAGCCGTCGAGCGACCGCCCACCGAGGCGATCGCAGCGGCCCGCGAACACGCCGTTCCGCGACTCGTCGGTGAGGCCTACGCTGGTAACCAGCGCGAGGTCGACTCGATTCTCCACGCCGCAGACGGCACGGACGACTTCTCGAAAATCGGCGCAAACAGCGCCGTCGCCATCTCGATGGCCGCCGCGAAGGCCGGTGCCGACGTGCTTGGCGCGCCGCTGTTCCAGCACTTAGGCGGTGCCTTCCGTGGTGAGAACTTCCCGATTCCGCTCGGTAACGTCGTCGGCGGCGGCGAACACGCCGCAGACGCAACGGACATTCAGGAGTTCCTCACAGCACCCGTCGGCGCACCAAGTGTCGCTGACGCCGTCTTCGCGAACGCTGCCGTCCACGGCGCTGTCGCAGACCTACTCGAGGAGCGTGACGTTCCGTCGGGCAAGGGCGACGAGGGTGCGTGGGCACCGTCGATCGAGGACGAGGACGCCTTCGAGATCGTCGACGAGGCGGTTTCGCAGGTCGAAGACGACGTTGGCTTCGAGATCCGATTCGGGCTCGACGTTGCCGCGGCCGAGATGTACGATGCCGACTCGGAAACCTACGAGTACGAGTCAGCAGGCATCAGCCGCGACACGGACGAGCAGATCGAGTACATCGCCGACCTCGTCGACGAGTACGATCTGGTCTACGTCGAGGATCCGTTCGACGAAAACGACTACGAGGCGTTTGCTGAACTCACCGACAACGTTGGTGACCAGACGCTGATCTGTGGCGACGACCTGTTCGTGACGAACACGGACCGACTCGCCGACGGCATCGACCAGGGTGCGGCAAACAGCATCCTGATCAAGCCGAATCAGATCGGCACGCTGACTGACGCCTTCGACGCGATCGAACTCGCGACCGAGAACGGGTATGACTCGGTTGTCTCACACCGCTCGGGCGAAACGGAGGATACGACGATCGCACACCTCGCCGTCGCGACCGACGTCCCGTTCATCAAGACGGGTGCCGTCGGCGGCGAGCGAACCGCCAAGCTCAACGAGCTCATCAGAATCGCAGACGACGCGACATGACAGACGACAACGCAACCCAGGAAGGGCTCGACGCTGCCGAAGAGGAGATCGACGAGGAGCCAGCAGAAGGTGCTGGCCCCGCCGCCGATCCCGAGGAAGACGTCGAGCCAGTTGACGAACAGTCCGCTGAGGCTGACGCCGAGGCAGAACCAGCAGCGGAGGAAGACACGGGTCCAACCCTCGACGACGACGTAATGTCCGACGAGGAGGCCGACCTGCTCATCCCCGTTGAGGACTACCTCGGTGCCGGTGTTCACATCGGTACCCAGCAAAAGACCAACGACATGGAGCGGTTCATCCACCGCGTCCGCACCGACGGTCTCTACGTCCTCGACGTTTCGAAGACCGACGGCCGTATCCGCACGGCCGCGGACTTCCTCTCGAACTACGACCCAGAACAGATTCTGGTCACGTCTTCGCGCCAGTACGGTCGCTTCCCGGCAGAGAAGTTCGCCGAGGCTGTGGGTGCTCGCGCCCGCACCGGCCGCTTCATCCCCGGAACGCTGACCAACCCCAAGTACGACGGCTACATCGAACCCGATGTCGTCGTCGTCACTGACCCGATCGGTGACGCCCAGGCAGTCAAAGAGGCGATCACGGTCGGGATCCCAGTCATCGCGATGTGTGACTCGAACAACCAGGTCAGTAACGTCGACCTCGTCGTCCCGACGAACAACAAGGGTCGCAAGGCCCTCTCGGTCGTCTACTGGCTGCTCGCAAACGAGGTCCTCGACCGTCGCGGCGCAGAGCCGTCCTACTCGCTCGAGGACTTCGAGAGCGGCGTCTAACGTAGTTTCGAGAGTTTCTCGTTCCAGTTCGTTCCAGCGTGTTGCTGGCCGTTTTCTTCGTCGTTCCAGTCCGTGCGCTGGCGGTTGTGCGCCGCGTAGCCGCTGTGATATCTTATCCACACAGTGCAAGCCACCAGCGACTACCGGTGTTCGGTCGCAACTGACGAGCGAAGGAATTAGGTAGGTGCCACGACGAGTACCGATATCAGATGTACGACCTGCTGTTTACCTTCGAGGAGGAACGACTTCCCCCCGCAGTCATCTTCGCGACCGGTGCGCTGATCGCTGTCTTCGTGCTCGGTCTGCTCTACCGCGGTGTGGCGTTCGCACTGTTCTAGCGCTGCCAGCCTGGGGTCAGTATAGGACGGGTCAGTCGCCGTCCAAAGACGGAGACACTCCCGTCTGCTGTGCTGATTGACTGTTCTGCCGTCTGTCCTCACCCGCAAGACACTCCTCGTACACCGCCCGAAGCCGCTCGCCCATCGTCTCCGCCGTATACGAGGCGAGTTTCTCCCGGCCATCCGAGGGCTCGCCGGACTCGAGTACCCTCGCCAGGTCACGCACCAGATTGTCCTCGCCGAGTGTGACCGATGCGTTCGACACGTCCCCAAGCACCTCCCGGGCAAAGCCGACGTCACGCGCGACGACTGGCGTGTTGCACGCGGCGGCTTCCTTGACGGTCATCGGACCGCTTTCGAAGCGTGAGGTGAGGATGACTGCGTCCGCGGCGTTCAGGTAGTATGGCATCTCCTCGTAGGGTTCGTTGGCAACGGTTTTGAGGGTGATGTCAGCGTCGGAGTCGGAGTCGGAGTCGGACTCGAGTACCCCCGCTACACCATCGACCACCCGTCTGGCGAGTGGGAAATTCTTCTCGTCTCGCGAGGGGGCGTACGGGAAGAGGACGATTTGCGTGTCCTGGTCCCAGCCGACGCGCTCGCGAGCCTCGGTTTTCGGAATCGGGCGGAACATCTCGGTGTCGACTGGGAACGGGATTACGTCGCAGGGGCAATCGACGCGTTCGGCCATGGCGTTCGAGGGGACGATCACGCGGTCAGTTCGGGCGACGGCGCGTTTGATCAGCGGTTCGTAGGGATTGGCACGGTACTCGCCGCCCCAGAGGGTACAGACGACGGGGAGTCGTCCGTTCGTTCGTCCCGAGCGACCGATGCTCGGACATCTCGACGCGGCCAGCGCAAAGGGAATTGTCAGCCCGTAATTCGCGTGAATCAGGTCGTACTCCCCGCGGGCTTCCCGGAGTACCTGCGGAAGGTACCGAGCGTAGTTGGCTATCGTCCGCTGGCGAATCTCGTCGTCGACCGCGCGGTGCTCGCCCGGGACCGGGAGAGTCGTGACCTCGATGCCGACGGACTCGAGTGCAGTGCGCTGGGACTGGTAGAAACTTCGCCAGGCGGTTGTGGTGAGGTTCAGGACGCGTATCATGGTTTCTGTGCTGGTCAGTGTCTCAGTTCCGGTTCACCGATGGCCGGTCCGGCCTCGGCGGGGATTCTGTTTCTGGACATGGTCCGGGGTGATTCAGAGCCTCAGATCCGGCGTCGGAACCGGAGCTGGGTCCAGAACCGGACGCTGCCAGCGTCGGTCCCGAATCCCGGTCCTCGGGCGTCGGCTCAGGTACGTCCGCGAGAATCTGGCTGAGAATGTACTGCGTGACATCGATTTTCGTCGCGAGCAGCGCCTCGCGTCTGTCTGCCCAGTTCGACGCGGCGCTCGGATCGCGATAGAGTCGCGTCAGTTCGCGAATCGCCGTCGTCTCGTGATCCGTATGAAACGAGCGGACGAGGCCGTACTCTGCGAGTTCGCGGAACTTCCCCATCTCCGACGTGCCGGCGAAGGGGCTGATTCGAACGGTCGGCGTTCCGAGGAGGCCGGCCTCGAGTGTCGTTGTCGCGACCTCGCCGACGACGAGGTCGGCGAACGCGAGCAGGTGATGAAAGTCAGCCGGCGGGACAGGCAACGGTTCCGCGCTGGTTGGCAGCGGACCATCTCCCTCGTCGGCGACGAAGACGCGGCCGTCGGTGGCGAGTTCGTCGACGATTTCGTGTCGCCCAGCGGCCGAGATCCCGGACTTTCCGATGTCGTGATTGCCGTTCCACGCACCAAATCGGAGGACGGCGTACCGGTCGTCGGGATCGACACCGTGGGTGCGCAGCCGATCCGGATCGGGGTCGAACCGGTCGGGGTGGAGGTACGCCAGTTCGTGGTAGCCGGGATACCTGACGTGCTCGGCGTCGTACGTCTCGCGGAAGCTCTCGGGCGTGTAGAGCACGTCCGTAAACGGGATCGTGAGCCGATTCCCGCCGTTGATCGTCGTCTCGGTGTCGATGTAGACGTGACTCTCCGCACCGACCAGTGTCCCGACGTGGGTGGCGGCGATACCGTGGCTGGTCAGGATGTAGTCCGGATCGATCGCTCGCGCTCGACGGAGGAGCCGGGCCTCGTAACAGAGCTGCGTCAGTCCGAGACCGAGCCAGCCTCGTGGCTCCCCGCAGAGCAGTTCGTGGTCGATCTCGTAGGCGTCGAGTAACTCCCCCACCACGCCCTTCTCGCGGGCGAACACGAACACGTCGTGGCCCGCCGACTCGAGTTCACCTACGACGTGCTTGAAGAAGTGCACGTTCGCCGCGTGCTGTATTGTGATCACGATGTCCATCGTGTGTACTCAGTTCGGACATCCCGTCCAGCGTCTATTACTAGCTACCCGATAGAACAGTCGCGTGTGCTGAAACGGTCATCAGTGGCGTGAACCGGACGTGAAACAGTTTCAAACCGAGATTCCTCCCCGCATAAGGGACGAGGGGTCCTCGCTACCGCAGGGTGAAATGCATGACTGAGTCCCGGCTCACGCGATTCCCACGCCTCGCGCCACTACCGCCCGTCCATCGCTTCGTCGACCAACTCCCCGAGCACCGTGACCGCGTCCTCGGCCGTTTCGCCAAACACGAACGTCGTCGGCTCGATTCCGAACGCGCCGCAGTGGTAGGCGACCCGTGGCACCGCACCTCGCTCCGCGAACCGTTCCCGGAGGTGTGTCCCACGGTCTTCGTACTCTGCGTCGAACTCGAGTGGCTCGTAGCCAAGCGCCTCCGCAGCGCCGAGAAGGTCGTCGTCCGTCGCGATGTTGAGCGCGCCGCGAACGTCGGGGTCGGTATCCTGTGCAGCAAGAACTGCTGTTGCAACGTGTTTCGACGCGCCGAACTCCGGATTTGCAGGGATTTCGATACGTCCACTCATCGCGTAGATACGGCCGGGAATGGCAGCGACATCAGTTTCGTCGCGCGCTTCGGGAAGTGCCATGCCGATGTTCGTGCCGACGTTCGGGACGAGTGCTGCCATGCCCGGTGTCGACGCGAGCGTTCGGGCGGCCGTACGGACGGTGGCGAGGACATCCCGTTCGGCTCGCACGTCAGGGTCGAAGCCGCGAACACAGAGGTCACAGCCAAGCCCCTGGAGTTCGGGCATCTCCTCCTCGTGGAGTTCACAGATCGGGCCGCGGTCCTCGAGTGTGCGCACGAGCGAGAGCAGTTCTGCGAGTGCGTCGTAACCGTCCATCTGCCCGCTCGCGAGTCCGTCGGCGATTCGATCGACCGTTGCAATCGTTTCGGGATCGTCACGGAAGCGGTCGTCGCCGCCGTTTGCACCGCTTATATACTTGCTCACTGCCGCCTGGGTGACGCCGAGATTGGCGGCGATTTCCTGCTGGGTCATCCCGCGCTCGGCGAGCTGGGTCGCGAGCATCGCACGAACCGTCGGCAGAAACCGGTCGACGACGAGTTCGCTCGGCAAGACGAGAGTCATGCCACCGGGTTCGAACGTCACCGGCTTAAATTCGCCTCCACGGACCGCGCCGTGAGGGCGGGTACTGCTTTACTGCCCACTGCTTGCTGCTTGCTGCTCACTTCCCACTGCTCACCGCTTGCTGCCCACTCCCCACTCCCCACTCCTCACTCCAGAAGACGGTCACGCTGTGTCTGGTCAACTGCCGGCTGGGATGCCGGCAGCGTAAACGAAAACACAGAACCGACACCGGGTTCGGACTCGACCCAGAGCTCCCCACCGTGGTGTTCGACGATGCGCTGACAGAGTGCGAGCCCAATCCCCGAGCCGCTGTGATCGTCGAGCGCGTGGAGCCGCTGGAACAGCTCGAAAATCCGGTCCTGTGCTGACGGCTCGATACCGATCCCCTCGTCTCGAACCGTAAACTCCCACTCGGTGCCTGTCTCACTCGGCGCCGCAGACACGTGAACGCGTGGCGGCTCGTCACCGCTGTACTCAATCGCGTTACTGAGCAAGTTCTGGAACAGCTGCCGAAGTTGGCTTGGGTTGGCGTAGACCTGTGGCAGCGACTCGGTCGTAATCTCTGCATCGCTCTCGTCGATCCGAACCTGCAGATCAGTCCGCACGTCCTGCAGCGTCTGCTCGACGTCGACTCGCTCGAACTGCCCGCCGTTCGCCTGCGTGTCGATCTTCGAGTACTCGAGTAACCCGGTGACCATCGCCTGCATTCGGTCTGCGCCGTCGACCGCGTAGTCGATGAAGTCGGTAGCGTCCTCGTCGAGTTCGTCGCCGTACCGTTCTTCGAGTAGCTGGAGATAGCGCGAGATCATCCGAAGCGGCTCCTGAAGGTCGTGTGAGACAGTCGAGGCGAAGTGGTCCAGTTGTTCGTTCGACGCCTCGAGTTGGCGGACGGTTCGACGAAGTTCTTCGCGGGTTTCGACCAGGGCGTCGTTTCGCTTCTCGAGTTCCTGCTGTATCGCGAAGAGTTCGCCGTTACGTCGTTGAACCTCTCGCTGACGGGTGCGTGCCTGCGCATCGTGGATACCGATTCCGAGGCCGGCGATCGAGCCGAGTGCGAGCGCGAGCGCCCGCTCGCCGAAGGTGAACGAGCCGGCGACACCGGGATGAACTGCCCGGAGAACGAGGAAGACGAACATGACGGCAATGCCGGCGAGACACCAGCCGACGATTCGCGGATAGGTTTCCGGGTCGAACTCCGACCGCGAGAGCCACCGACCGAGTGAGAGAAAGAGCACACCCGCAAATCCGATCAGGACGAAATCAATCCCCGCTTCGAGGACCGCACCGCCGCGCACGACTTTGAGGAGTGACTGCCCAGCCGCGATAAGAAGGAAAAGAACACCCAACAGGTAGATGTACCGGGACTGGCGGATCATTCGGTTCGAGTAAGCGATGGCTCTATTTGAGCCGCGCGGTCAGTGTGGCCTCGTGGCTGTACGAACTACTGTGCCGACCGCCGGTCCGCGTCAAGGACGTCTCTGACACGGTTCGCGACGAGTTCGACGCTGACGACGAGGACGAGAATCGCGACGACCGCTGCCATCACCCGCGTGTAATTTCGCGCGTTGAACGCCATGATCAGTGGATAGCCGATCCCACCGGCACCGACGATTCCGAGCACGGAACTCTTGCGTGCATTAATCTCGAGGTAAAACAACACCCAGGCGACGTACGCCGTCGCCACCTGCGGCAGTCGGGCCGCCGAGGTCGTCGCCAACAATCCGCCACCGCTCGAGGCGACCGCCTCGACCGGTGCGGCGTCGATTTCTTCCATCTCGTCAGCGAACAGCCGCCCCAGGTCGCCGATAGTCCCCATCGCAATCGCTAGCGCCCCGGCGACGGGGCCGAGCCCGGCCAGAATCACGAACAGGAGTGCATACACCATGCTCGGAACCGCACGAATCCCACCCAGAAACAGACGGACCGGTGCGTGGACCACCCGTGGCGTGACGTTGCTCGCCGCGAGGAGTCCAAAACAGACGGCAAACGGCAACCCGATCGCCGTCCCGACGCCCGCAATCGCAAGCGTCTCGAGTGTCGCCGGGACGAGCGTCGGCGCATCGCCCTGTAGCTGCGCCCAGAGCTGTCTCGGTGCAAGCATCTCCTCTACCAGGACATCACGCAGATTGTCTCGATGGGCGTAGAGATAGGCGAGATCGAACCCCATCCAGCGCGCGGTCGCAAGGACGACGGCGAGAAGCGAGACGACCACTGTGACCCGGCCGAGCAACCGCCGCCGCCAGCGACGCTGAATCTGGTCGAACTCGCCGTCAACAGTGACACTCTCTTCAGCAGTGCCCGGACCTGACTCCGGTGTCGAATCTGGCTGTGGCATCGAACCCGACTCCTGACCGACCGAGTCCGCAGCAGCGTCCGCACGCCCATCCGAACTGGATTCATCCATCCCCATCGTACACCTCTCCGATTCGATCCAGTTCGACCTCGGCCGCTGGCGCATCGAGCGTGAGCCGACCGGACTCGAGTGCAAGATAGCGATCCGCAACCTCCTGGGCGAGTCGTGGCTGGTGGAGGCTGACGAGTCCGACGACCTGTTCCCGGCGAACGAGCGCCGCTAGCTGGTCGAGTACGTCGCGAGCCGTCGCCGGATCGAGCGATGCGACCGGTTCGTCGGCCAGAATAACCGCGGGCTCTTGCTGCAGTGCGCGTGCGATGCCGACGCGCTGACGCTCACCACCCGAGAGGTCGCCCACGCGTCGGTCCGCATCGCCGGCCAACCCGACCGCATGAAGTCGCTCGACTGCAGCTCGCTTCTCCGCCGGCGCGTGCCACCCGAGCAGTTCTCGCCAGACGGGTTCCCGTCCGAGACCGCCATCGAGGACGTTCTCGAGGGCGGACTTGCTGTCGAGGAGCGCGCCTTCCTGAAAGACGAGCGCGATATCGGTTGGGTCGGGTGGCTCGTCTGCGAGCCGAATCGAGCCCGTATCGGGCTGTTCGAGCCCGTTCAGACACCGCAAGAGGGTTGTCTTGCCGGCTCCCGACCGGCCGACGAGGATGGCGAGCTCGCCGGGTGATAGCTCGAAGTCGATGTTCTCGAGTGCTCCAACGCCGTCGTAGCGTTTCTCGAGGTCGGTGACGGTGAGCATGGTGGTAGTTGTGGTGTCGGTGGAATGCTGTGCCAGTGGTGATTGTTATGGTCGGTGGAGTGCTGTGCCAGTGGTGAGTCCGATACCCGTGTTCGGTAGCCCTACGGTTCGTTTTCGCTTCGTCTGTCTATGATCCGTCTTCGTCTTCGTCCTCGTCCTCGTCCTCGTCCGTTTCCGCCTCATCCAGCGTCTCAATATCCACACCCATCTCCTCGGCAACGTCACGAACTCCTTCGTAGAGGTCGGGATCGAACTCACCGTACTCGTCGACCCGGTGGTCCTCGAGTGCCTCTTCGGGCGTCGCGACCAGTCGCGCTGCGAGTTCGTCGCGAACATCGTCCGGTGTCTCTGGTTTGGCGACCACAACGTCGAACGGAATCGGATCGCTCTCTGCGATCTTGACAATTTCGTCGTCTTCGGGATGCTGGAAATCACCGTAGGCTGCGGCGTCGACGTGACCGTTTTCGAGTGCAGTGAGTGCAGCGTCGTGGCCGAACGACCACTCGATATCGAAGTCTTCGGGCTCGGTTTCGAGGTCGCCTGCGTGGAGACCGGCTTCGCTGAGCGTGTATCGCGGGAACATGCCACCGCTCGCGGACATTGGATCAACCATCGCGATCGTTTTCCCTTCCAGATCGTCAATCGAGTCGATGTCGGTCTCGGCTCTGGTTGCAATGTACGTATGATAGGAGTCAGCGCCGTGGGACCAGTTGACGGCGAGTGGATTGATGTCGTCCTCCTGTGCCAGAACGAAGATAATCGGCGAGAGGTTTGCCAGTTCCGTGTGTCCGTTGACGACGCTCTCGACGACGCCGTTGTAGTCTGTCGTCGGTGTTCCCTCGACGGAATCGACGCCGTCGAACCCGTCTGCAAGCCACTCGAAGGTTCCGCCGTACTGCGTCCGCAGTTCCTCCGCATCCTGGAACGGCGGGAGTCCGAACTCGATCGAGCCGTCTGCCCATGCGCCAACGGGGTGTTCTGCTTCGTCGATATCCGAGTCCCCGAAGTCGCCGAGACAGCCCGCGCTGGTCGCTGTGAGTCCGCCTGCGACTGCGCCGAGATAGGTTCTCCGATTCATACCTCCGCTCGGGACCACCCAGGGATAACAGTCACGAATAGCGCTGTGCGTGTCAACGGAATCGAACGAGGACAGACAGAACGACCGATTTCGATCGAGGCCTGAGTGAATAGGTATTAATCATCGTCGAACGAACGGCCGGCTATGACAGTCTCGAGCGCCCCCGGCAAGGTCTATCTTTTCGGGGAGCACGCGGTGGTCTACGGCGAACCGGCCGTCCCGTGTGCGATCGAGGTACGGGCACGCGTCGGCGTCGAACGGCGCGACGACAGCAAACTTCGCGTCCACGCGGACGACCTCAGTCTGGACGGGTTCACGGTGGAGTACGGTGGCGACGCCGACGGACGGCCAGACATCGACGTCTCCGAGTCGCTGCTCGTCGCCGCGACGCAGTACGTCGACAGCGCGATCGAACAAGTCCGCGACGTGACTGGTGAGGAGGACGTCGGCTTCGACGTCACAATCGAGAGCGATATTCCGCTGGGAGCCGGACTCGGCTCCTCTGCGGCCGTCGTCGTCGCCGCCATCGACGCCGGCACTCGTGCCCTCGGAACGACACTGGAACCGGCCGAACTCGCCGAACGAGCGTACCGAACGGAGTACGACGTACAGGACGGCCAGGCCTCTCGCGCGGATACGTTCTGCTCGGCGACTGGTGGTGCGGTCCGCGTCGAGGGCGACGACTGTCGCTCGCTCGATGCACCGGATCTACCGATCGTGATCGGCTTCGACGGCGGCGCTGGCGAAACCGGTGAACTCGTCGCGGGCGTGCGCGGCCTGCGCGAGGAGTACGAGTTCGCGGCGGATACCGTCGAAACGGTCGGCGACGTCGTCAGAAACGGCGAGCAAGCACTTGCTGCCGGCGATGTAGAGGAGCTCGGCCGACTCATGAACTTCAACCACGGCCTGCTTTCAGCGCTCGGGGTGTCCTCGCGCTCGCTGGATACGATGGTGTGGGCGGCCCGCGACGCCGGCGCGTACGGCGCGAAACTCACAGGTGCCGGCGGCGGCGGCTGTATCGTCGCGCTCGATCCAACGGATGAGACCGAGACCGCACTCTCGTTCACGCCGGGCTGTGAGGACGCGTTCCGTGCCGAACTCGCCGAAGAAGGGGTGCGCCGGATCGAATGATCGTTCTGAAACTCGGCGGCAGCGCGATTACGGAGAAAGACCGCCCGGAAACCCTCGACGGAAAGTCGCTTGCGACGGCAGCGGCGGCCGTTTCGAGCGCGTTCGGTGCCACCAACGACAACGGTGGCGGCAACGCGATCGACGACCTCGTCATCGTCCACGGCGGCGGCAGCTTCGGCCACCACAACGCAAGCGAGCACGGCGTGACGACGACCGCTGGCAGCCACGACCCCGCAGCAGTCCACGACATCCACGGCGCGATGACGACGCTCAACGAGTTCGTCCTGAGCCGCCTACTCGAGTACGACGTGCCGGCGGTCCCAGTGCACCCGTTCTCTACGGCCCACCGTGACGCGGACGGCGACCTCACACTGCCGAGTCAGCAGGTTGCCACGCTGGTCGAGGAGGGTTTCGTTCCCGTCCTCCACGGTGATCTCGTCGCACACGCCGGAGAGGGTGTTACCGTCGTCAGCGGCGACGAACTGGTCGTCGACCTCGCACGCAGTCTCGATGCGGACCGCATCGGCCTCTGCTCGACGGTACCCGGTGTGCTCGACGATGCGGACGAGGTTGTGTCCGAAATCTCGTCGTTCGATGCCGTCGCAGATATTCTCGGTGAGAGCGAGGCCACAGACGTAACGGGGGGGATGGCTGCGAAGGTGCAGGCGCTGCTCGAACTCGAACCAGAGGCGTCTATTTTCGGCCTCGCCGACATCGAACCGTTCCTGGCGGGCGACGAGCCCGGGACGACGGTTCGCTGAGGAGTGCGACGTTCGCGCTCAGTCGAACAGCACCCGATCCAGAACCGGCCGCAGGAACGACCCACGGCGCGTTTTCTTCGAGTGAACCAGTAACACCGGCCCTTCAACCGAGGCCGCGATCCGGTCCGAACGTTGCTCGATGAGGAGGTCGGGGAGCCGCCGGTGGGTCACCGTACTCAGCATGACGAGCTGAGCCGACTCGAGTTCCTCGGTCAGATCGTCGATCGCATTGTTCGTTCTGAGAATCGACGAGTCGACGGGAACGGTACAGAGCTCGTCGAGTTCGGCGTGGTACTCCTCGATCGCCTCCTCGAGTTCCTCGGGGGCGTCCTCGGAGACGGTAAAGACGAACCGGACGCGGGCATCGAGGATGTCGGCCATCGCGTCGGCGAGTTCGACCTTGAGGGGGTCGTTGAACGGGCTTCGGTCCGTAACGATCGCGATCTCTTCTAACTCGACCGGCTGTTCGTGCTGAACGAAGACCACGTCACACGGCGCGTGTTCCATGATCCAGTCGGTGTCGCGGCCGAAGAGCGTGTCGAGTCGACTCGTCGGCTTTTGCCGGGCGAGTACGAGGTCGGAACCGGTGCGCTCGGCGAAGTTGACGACCGCGTGGCGGGTGTCGTGGCTGACGATTTCGCCGACTTCGACGGGGATACCGAGATAGCGCACGAGGTCGTCGGTTCGCTCCTCGAACTCGGCGTCTTCGGGAGTGAGCTCCTCGGCGGCGGTGTCGAGTGGCACCTGATCGGGGACTTCGTCGAAGCGGATCACGCGGATTCGACCCCCCTCTCGGCGGACGATCGGTGCGGCGAGCTGGATCAGCGCGTCTTCTTGCTCTCTGGTCACGTCACGGCGAATCGGGATGAGAACCTCGTATCGGTCGTCGTCTTCGAGCTGTTCTTCGGTGTCCCGGACGAACTGACGGCCGGCTTCGCGGCGGGCAAGGCCCTTGGCAACACCTTCGCGTTCGACGCGCGACTCGGCGTACCATTTGTACCAGACGTAGCCGAAGATGACGATCCCGATCGAGCCGGCGATCGGCAGCAGATCCATCCAGCCGATGATGAACACGCCGGAGACGATACCGAAGAGCTGGACCCACGGATAGCCCGGCGTGTAGAAGTCGGGGTCGTACCACTCGAGATCGCGCTCGCGGAACGCGATCAGTGCACCACAGACGAGGATGTAGACGAGAATCTGGAACGCGCCGGCGGACTTCGCAATCTGCTCGACGTCGAGTGTGAGGATCGCGAAGATCATGAACGCGCCCGTGGTGACGATGGCGACGATCGGCGTCGCAAAGCGCGGGTGGATGTACTCGAAGACATCGAGGAAGAGATTGTCACGGCTCAGCGCGAGCGGATAGCGAGAGGCAGTTAGAATACCGGCGTTCGCGGTACTGACGAGTGCGAGCAGTGCGGCGAGGACAATCGCGAACAGGAACAACTCCCCGAAGAGGACGTCGACGGCTTCGGCCATCGGCGCTTCCTCACCGGCGAGGATTTCGCCCTCGATGACGCCGACGAGGACGAAGACGAGCAGCGCGTAGAGGATCGAGGTCGCGACGAGCGAGGCGAGCAGGCCGAGCGGAAGGTTACGGCCGGGGTTCTCGATTTCCTCGGCGACGGCGGCGACCTTTGTGACGCCGGCATAGGAGACGAGCACCGTTGCGGTTGCAGTGAACACACCGCTGAGCCCCTCGGTGAAGAACGGGTCGTAATTCGCGCCGTCGACACGGATGATCGAGCCGGCAACGAAGACAGAGAGAATGAGGAGCATGACGATGACCATAATCAACTGCAGACCACCGGTTTGCTTGACACCGATCAGGTTAACGGCGATCAGAATGAGCGCAAATGTCACCGCAACTGCCTCGATACTCGGAAGCGCCATCACAGCTTCGAGGTAGAACATGCCGCCGACGAGCGCGAGTGCACCCTTTAGCATCAACATGAGCCAGGTGCCGAGGCCGGCGATAGTTCCCACAGCAGGCCCCATTCCGCGTTCGATGAAGACGTAGTCGCCGCCGGCTTCAGGCATCGCCGTTCCGAGTTCGGCAATGCTCAGTGCGGCCGGTACGACGAGGATTGCAGCGATCACGAACGAGAGGATAACCGCGGGACCGGCTTCGGCCATCGCGATGCCGGGCAGGATGAAGATACCGCTGCCGATCATCGCACCCATACTGATCGCGATAACGGAGAACAGACCGAGGTCACGTTCGAGATCCTTCGCCATTACTCACGCATTCTGAACGGAAGGTTAGAAAGCTTCGCATCTCGGAACCGAGTGGGCTATATTCCGAAACGAAATGAAAGCATTGCCGCGAAAGTCACGGATCATGTGACACGCGTTCAGTTTCAGTGGGGCCCCTTCTGGAGAGCGACCACCGGCAGCGAGCCGAATACGAAAAGGGACCCCAACCCACTGCGTTTTTAACACCCGGGCGTGTAGATGGCAGTAACGAAACCCGCGGGCAAGTGCGTCTCGGGGCGGTACTGCCGACGAACGCCGTCGTCACACCGCCACTGTGCCGAACGCATAGCGGGATGGCCGACGCGCTGTAAGACGCCGGGGCCGACAAGCAGGAGTCCGCGGACTGTTTCGGTGAGAGTCAATACGCGGCTTTCAGTGCTACGAACTATGGAAATCGAAATTGCAACAATCGGCGGCTACGAAGAAGTCGGACGGCAAATGACTGCCGTTCGCGCCGGTGACGACGTCGTTATCTTCGACATGGGGCTGAACCTTTCGCAGGTTCTCATCCACGACAACGTCGAAACCGAGCGGATGCACAGTCTCGACCTGATCGACATGGGCGCAATTCCGGACGACCGGATCATGAGCGACCTCGAGGGCGACGTGCAGGCAATCGTGCCAACGCACGGCCACCTGGACCACATCGGTGCCATCTCCAAACTGGCCCACCGCTACGACGCACCCATCGTCGCCACGCCCTTTACGATCGAACTGGTCAAACAACAGATCGAGGGCGAGCAGAAGTTCGGCGTCGAGAACGACCTGATCAAGATGGACGCCGGCGAAACAATGTCGATCGGCGACTCCGGCAAGGTCGATCTCGAATTCGTCAACGTCACCCACTCGATCATCGACGCGATCAACCCGGTCCTGCACACGCCCGAAGGCGCAGTTGTCTACGGGCTAGACAAGCGCATGGACCACTCGCCAGTCATCGGCGACCCAATCGACATGGAGCGCTTCCGTGAGATCGGTCGCGAAGGCGAGGGTGTCCTCTGTTACATTGAGGACTGTACGAATGCGAACAAGAAGGGCCGGACGCCCTCCGAGAGCGTCGCCCGCGAACACCTCCGGGACGTCCTCTACAGCATGGAAGACTACGACGGTGGTATCGTCGCAACGACGTTCTCGAGTCACATCTCGCGTGTCACGAGCCTCGTCGAGTTCGCCAAGGATATCGGCCGACAGCCAGTCCTCCTCGGGCGCTCGATGGAGAAGTACTCCGGCACCGCAGAGCGACTCGACTTCGTCGACTTCCCGGACGACCTCGGCATGTTCGGTCACCGCAAGTCCGTCGACCGCACGTTCAAGCGGATCATGAACGAGGGCAAGGAGAACTTCCTGCCCGTCGTGACGGGCCACCAGGGCGAGCCACGCGCGATGCTCACCCGCATGGCCCGCGGCGAGACGCCGTACGAACTGGACGACGGCGACAAGGTCGTCTTCTCCGCTCGCGTGATCCCGGAGCCGACCAACGAGGGCCAGCGCTACCAGGCCGAAAAGCTGCTCGGCATGCAGGGCGCTCGCGTCTACGACGACATTCACGTCTCCGGCCACCTGAATCAGGAGGGCCACTACAAGATGCTCGACGCACTGCAGCCCCAGAACATCATCCCGGCCCACCAGGACCTGAAGGGACTGTCGGGCTACGTCAAGCTCTGTGAGAGCGAGGGGTACCAGATGGGACGAGACATCCACGTCTCGCGCAACGGCAACCTCATCCAGCTTGTCGAGTGATATGACGACCTCCAAGGCACGAGAAGAGACGGTACTCGAGGCGGTCCGAGCGCGACGGGAACTCGTCAACGAGGCGATCCCCGAAGAGCTCCCAGTACAACAGCCCGAACGGCTCTACGAAGCCTCGCGGTACCTGCTCGATGCAGGCGGTAAACGGCTGCGTCCGGCCGTCCTACTCGCGGCGGCGGAAGCACTCGCAGACGTCGAGCCACTGTCGACCGACTACCGATCGTTCCCGACGCTCTCCGGTGAGGAGATCGACATGATGGACGCTGCAGTCAGCGTCGAGGTTATCCAGTCGTTCACGCTGATTCACGACGACATCATGGACGATGACGACCTGCGTCGCGGCGTTCCCGCCGTCCACCGCGAGTACGATCTCGAGACGGCCATCCTGGCCGGCGATACACTCTACTCGAAGGCGTTCGAGATCATGCTCGAGACAGGTGCAGATCCGTCCCGTATGGTCGACGCACTCGACGTACTCGCGACCACCTGTACGAAGATCTGTGAGGGCCAGGCCCTCGACGTTACCTTCGAAAAGCGCGACAACGTCGCGCCCGAGGAGTACCTCGAGATGGTCGAACAGAAGACTGCAGTCCTCTATGCTGCGTCTGCCTGCCTCCCAGCAATCTTGCAGGGGGCCGACCAGGAGACGATCGACGCACTCTACGGCTACGGCCTCGACATCGGCCGCGCGTTCCAGATTCAGGACGACGTGCTCGACCTGACCGTTCCGAGTGACAAACTCGGGAAACAACGCGGCAGCGACCTTGTCGAGGAGAAACAGACCCTCATCACCGTCCACGCCCGCGAGCAAGGCGTCGACATCGAGGGACTCGTCGACACCGAGGATGTCGACGCCGTCACCGAGGCGGAAATCGACGACGCCGTCGCCGAACTCGAGAAGGTAGGCTCGATCGACTACGCCAACGAGACTGCTCGCGACCTGGTCGAACAGGGGAAGAATCGCCTCAGCGTGCTGCCGGACAACGAGGCTCGCGAGTTGCTGTGTGAGATCGCAGATTACCTGATCGAACGCAGCTACTGACTCGCAGACAAGTCACCACAAGCACAGCACTGCTTCCGTTTCTGCTGTGTACTACCTGTTCGTGACCTCCTGGTCTTTCTCTGGCTCTGTCCGCTCCGTCCGCTCCGTTCGCCCTGTCTGGGACTCTCCCGCCTCGGACTCGAGTCCCCTCTCCCCTTCCATCGACCCCATCGACGTCACCCGAAAGCCACGATCCCCGCGCGCCTGATGCGTTCGCTGAGGATACGGAATCGTAATCGCTTCGCGCTCGAAGGCATCCTTGATCGCGTCGATGACAGTCGTCTGGGCTTGCCAGACCCGTCGGCGCTTCGGGTTCTCGATCCAGAACTGTAACTCGAGTACGACGGCGGAGTCGCCGAAGCGTTTGGAGACGACCTGGGGTTCTTTGAGCGGGCTGATGATGTCGATGTCGTCGATGGCGTCTCGGATGACGGTTCGGGCGCGGTGGAGGTCGGTGTCGTAGTCGACGCCGAGTTCGATGTCGACACGCAGGCGATTGCTTCGCGAGTAGTTGATGAGTTCGTTCGAGGTGAGTTCGTCGTTTGGGACGAGGACGTGCTCGTCGTTGAACGTCCGGATTTTCGTGTGCGAGATGGTGATGTCCTGGACGATACCGGCGGTCTTGCGGTCGTTCTGGTTTGCGACCTCGATCCAGTCGCCGGCCCGGAAGGGGCGGGTAAAGAGGAGGAGGAAGCCGGCGACGAACGCGGCGACGGTTTTCTGGGCGGCCAGCCCGAAGATGGCGCTGACGACGCCAGCGCTGAGGATAAGATTCGTCAGTTCGATCCCCCAGATCGACATGACAACGAGGCCGGCAACGGCGACGATGCCGGCATCGGCTGTGTGGTAGGCGACCTCTTTCTGGTGGTTCGTGATGAGGTCTTCCCGGTAGAGCCGGTCGAACGAGCGGTTGACCATTCGAACGAGGAGGTAACTGGCGACGAGAATCGCAATCGACACTGCTCCACGGATGCCGGTGAAGCGGTCGAGGAAGATGGCGTCGAGGACCTCGTCGAAGACGAACGAGAGCGCCCAGATGTCGGCGAGCACGTAGGCTGCGACGACCACGCTGCCGGCGAGGACGGCCATCTCGATCGCTTCGGCGGCGTTTCGCGTATAGCGGTCGCCGAGAAGGTTTCTGAGACTCCGAATCAGTACGAACAGGGCGACGAGTGCGAAAATAACGGCGATGCTAGTCAACAGTTGTAGTGGCGGAGAGCCGTAGAGTACGTCCTGTATCCAGTCGCGGTAGAGGGAGAACGTCATTTCGGGAGTGGCGTTCGTTGCCCTGCCGTTCTAAGGGTGTTACTTGCGTGCGACGGTTCCCGCTGGTGGGAGTGTGTGCCGGGCCGGCCCGAGATAATCCGAACTGACTCGAACCGACCCCAACCGAGCGAACCGGACCGAATCGAACCCTATCCGAAGGATCGAATCGACCCCGACCGAACGAACCGGACCGAATCGAACCCAACCGAGCGACCCGACACCGCGGAGGTTTTGGTCCGTGCATGAATACCCTCCAGTAATGAACGACGATCTCCGCGAACGGATCGAGCGCGAAGCCGAGAAACACGCGCTGTTGAACGCCGTCAAACACGAAAGCGACGCCAACGTCGGCGCCATCATGGGGCCGCTGATGGGCGAAAACCCCGACTTCCGCGAGCACGGCGACGAGATTCCGGGCGTCATCGGCGGCGTCATCGGCCAGGTCAACGACCTCTCCTACGACGAAAAGCGCGAGCGACTCGAGGACCTCGCGCCCGAGGAACTCGCGGAAATCGAGGCCGAGGACGAGGGGGACGAACACGACCTGCCATCGCTTCCCAATGCTGAAGAGTACGACGAGATCCGCATGCGCTGTGCGCCGAACCCGAACGGCCCGTGGCACATCGGCCACGCGCGGATGCCTGCCGTTATCGGCACCTACCGCGACCGCTACGACGGCTGGTTCTGCGTCCGCTTCGACGACACAGACCCCGAGACGAAACGACCGGACCTCGACGCCTACGATGCGATTCTCTCGGATCTCGACGACTACCTCGGCTTCGAGCCGGACGAGATCTACCGCGCGAGCGACCGACTCGAGACGTACTATGAGCATGCCCGCGAACTGATCGACCTGGGCGGAGCCTACACCTGCTCCTGTTCGGGCGATGAGTTCTCGGAACTGAAGAACTCGGGCGAACCGTGTCCGCACCGCGACAAAGACGTTGAAACGGTCCGCTCGGAGTTCGAGGACATGGTCGCCGGCGAGTACGAGAGTGGCGAGATGGTCCTTCGTGTAAAGACCGACATCGAGCACAAGAACCCCGCGCTGCGTGACTGGGTCGCCTTCCGGATGATTGACACCCCCCACCCACGCGAGGAGGCAAGCGAGTACCGCTGCTGGCCGATGCTCGACTTCCAGTCCGGTGTCGACGATCACCTGATCGGCATCACCCACATCATCCGAGGCATCGACCTGCAGGACTCGGCCAAGCGCCAGCAGTTCGTCTACGACTACTTCGGCTGGGAGTACCCCGAAGTCGTCCACTGGGGCCACGTCCAGGTCGACGCCTTCGACGTGAAGGTGAGCACCTCGACAATTTCGGAACTGATCGAGGACGGCGAACTCGACGGCTGGGACGACCCACGCGCACCGACGCTCAAGAGTCTGCGCCGCCGCGGCATCCGCGGCCAGGCCATCGTCGACGCGATGGTCGAACTCGGCACCTCGACCAGCGACGTCGACCTCGCGATGAGTTCCGTCTACGCGAACAACCGCGACCTGGTTGACGACGAGACCGACCGCCGATTCCTCGTCCGTGACGGCGTCGAACTCCCACTCGGCGGTAGTCCGCCAGTAGAGGCCAATCCACCGCTGCACCCCAACCACGAGGAACGTGGCGTCCGCGACATTCCCGTCGGCGATGCCGTGCTACTCGAGTCCGACGACCTGCCGGCCCGCGAGGAGCGCATCTGGCTCAAGGGGCTTGGCTGTTTCCAGTACACCCGCGATACGCTCCAGTACACCGGCGAGGATATCGACGTCGTCCGCGAGGGTGACGTCGACGTTATCCACTGGGTGCCGGCAGCCGAGAGCGTGCCCGTCCGGTTGCGGACCATGACGGGCGACGTTTCCGGGCAGGCCGAACCTGAGGTGGGTGCACTCGAGTCGGACGAACTGGTGCAGTTCGAGCGCGTCGGCTTCGCTCGGATTGACCGCCACGAGGAGGAGGAGACAGTCGCGTACTACACCCACGGCTAATGGGTGGTGGATAAAGAAAGCAGAATTGACTGGACCGCGGTGGTTTCGCGGGCTGTCGTCGTGCTGAATCCGTCGCGGTGTGAGTTCAGGCGGAGATGCGATCTGCGAACGGTTGGACGAGATTATTCGTCGTCGTTCTCGTCGTCGCCGTTCTCGTCGTCGCCGTTCTCGTCGTTACCGGTATCGTCGTTGCCGTTCTCGTCATCGCCGTTGTCGTCGTTACCGTTCTCGTCGTCGCCGTTATCCTCCGCTTCGTCATCCTCGTCGCCGTTCTCTGCCTCTACGATTTCGAACGCACCACGCATCGTCCCGTCGTGCGGTCGGCAGACGTACTCGGCGATTTCGTCGGTCGCTTCGAACTCGATGAACTGATCGTCGCCACCTTCGTCTACTTCGTCGGTCTCGTAGTCATCGACGACCTCGTCATCTTCGTCGACGAGTTCGATGTTGTGGGTACTTCCGTCGCCCACTTCCCAACCGATCTCGTACTCTTCACCCTCCTCAAGGGTGATCGTCGGGTTCTCTTCGTCTTCGATCTCTTCCGGTTCGATACCGATCCAGCCCGGTGTTTGTGCATCGAGTTCGATGACGGTGCCGGGTTCAATCGCCTCGCCGTTTTCGTCGTCTGGCTCGTCGTTTTCGTCGTCCGTTACTGGCTCGTCGTCATCGTCGTCCGGTGCCGGCTCATCGTTCCCGTTCCCGTTGTCTGCACACCCTGCGAGGAATGCTCCCGCACCGACAGCACCCGAAACCTTGAGAATTGTTCGCCGAGTCGTGGGGTTGTTTTCTGCCATGTTTGTCCCTACACCGCCGAGGGATGTTAAATCAAATCCGGCGAACTGATGACATTCCCAACTTCCGAATCGAGTTACGCATCATTTTAAAACAAACATTCAATTCTTGACGACAATCCTCGCCCGCTACTCGAGTAGCTCGTCACCACTATCAGGACTGGGGTCTGCGACCACGCCGTCCTGGCGACCGAGCACGCGGGCGTGGGGGGCACAGACGAGGCGGTTGTCGTCCCAGGGGATATGCAATTCGACGGTGCCAGCCCGCTCACAGTCCGGTTCGGTACACTCCATAGCGGCGAAACGGTGGCAAGTGACTCAGTCTTTTGGTGGCGTTCGCGGCTTTCGATCGGTCAGAACGGGCTCAAAAGACGAAGACACCGATGAGGAAGCCAAACAGGATCGACACCGTCAACAGTGCCTGCACTGCCGTCGATGCCAGAATACCAAGCGTCGCGTAGATTGCCGACCGGGTGCTTCGGTTGACATCGCCAGCCCGGACGAATTCGACGACGAAGACGGTTCCAAACAGACCGACGAGCAGGCCAAGCGGGCCGGTGACGAGCATCAGTAGAATCCCGACGACGGCGGCGAGCCCCGTCGTGGTCCACGAGGCACCGCCCGCTCGTGCCGCGATCGATCCCGCGAAGTACTCGACGAACAGCGTCACGAGTCCGAGTATCGTCAACACGATCATCGTAATCGTTCCCGGCTCCGCGAAGTTTGACTGCCACCAGTAGAAGTAGACTCCCGATAGCGAGAGCAAACCACCTGGAACGAGCGGGACGAGCGTTCCGACGACGCCGGCAGCGAGCAGCGCAACCGCGACGAGCAAGACCACGTCCACCATGTCCCACTCGACACACGCCCGCGCCAAAGCCGTACCGCCTCCCAACGCCAACAGCACCTCTGGGTGCCAACGCCGGATTTCCTCCAGTACAGTTACATACACTGGGTGACCAGCAGGTGACATGACAACAGCGCCAGCAGCCACGGACCACTCGGAACAGCCACGGGGTGCCATCATCGTCGGTGCCTCGTCGGGTATCGGCGCGGCACTTGCCCACGAACTCGCCGCCGACGGCTACGAGGTCGGCCTCACAGCCCGTCGAACGGAGCAACTGAAAGCCGTCGGCGGCGAACTCCCGACGAAGGCCTACGTCGCCACGATGGACGTCACCGACACCGAAACCGCTCGCGAGCACTTCTTCGAACTCGCCGACGCAATGCCGTCCGTCGACCTCGTCGTCATCAGCGCCGGTGTCGGCGATGCGAACTACGCACTCGAGTGGGAGACCGAGCGCCAGACGGTCGACGTCAACGTGCGCGGCTTTACGGCGATTGCGACGGCGGCGATGGAGTATTTCGAGTCTCGAACGGACGACAGTTCGGATCCACACGGACACCTCGTCGGACTGTCCTCGGTCGCAGCCCACTTCGGAAACGGTGGCACGCAGGCCTACAACGCCTCGAAAGCGTACGTCTCGCGCTATCTCGAGGGGCTACGGAGTCGGCAGGCCGGCAACGACGCGAACGTGACGATCACGACCATCGAACCGGGATTCGTCGACACCGACCTCTCGTACGGCTCGTTCTGGGAGTGCTCCCCGGAAACTGCTGCGAGCCAGATTGCCGACGCGATCCGCGAGGAGCGCGACCACGCCTACGTCACCCGCCGCTGGCGGCTGGTCGCGTGGGTGTTGAAGGCGCTTCCCGAGTCGGCGATTCGACGGCTGTTTGCCTGACCGCTGTCGATTAGTCTGTTGGGGAGGTCGCGGTACCAGAACCGACGAACACGCCGGCTATGGAGATAAAGACGCCGAGATACGCTACTCACCAGGCACCTTCGCCGAGGAATATTGCGAGCAGCACGAAGGTAATGCCAAGCAGCCCGAGCCTCACACCAAGCATATCCGTTGATCGGTCCGGACCAGAGATGATTGTTACTATTTCGTGACGCCCGTTCTACAGCTTCTACCGCATCTTCCCCCTCTCTTCACCCGTCGGTAAACCGGTCCCGGACGTCCATCGCCACCTCACTGCCGTACTCATCGACCAGCGGCTGGAACGCCTCCCCAAGCGCGCGCATACACTGTCCGGCCGAGGGGTACTCGAGTCGATCCGCCACTGTCGCCAACTCCCGACCTTGCAACACGCGCAGGACGAAGAGCCGCTCCTGGCGTGTGGTCAGCGCAACGCTAGCCGGCTCTTCGATGAAGTACCGGATCACCAGCTCACGGAACGGACCGGGATCCACGTCGAACAATCCGGGGCCGTAGGCTGCGCCGGCGACGACACGCCAGTCGTGGTCGCCAAGCGCCAGCGGCGGTGCGGCCTCGCTCGCGGTCGCTCGCAACATTGCCCGTGCAACGTCGGGATCCAGATCCGCGAGCGAGTCCGAACACAGCGCCGCGAAGCGGCGGGCGAACCACGCTGCGTGGCGATTGTGCAACTCCCGTCCCGCCTCGTTCGTGGGGTCCAGCATGAGCGCCGAGTACTCCCCGCTCGCGTCGTTACGCGTCGTCGAAACGTGCACCGTCCGGAAGCCGTTCGCCCGCCAGAACTCGAGTAGCCCCGGCGTCGCGCCGAAGCCGGTGCCGAGCCAGTCTACTGTTGGAGCGAATTCATCACGGATACACTCGAGTAGCCGTGAGCCAAGTCCTCGCGAGCGGGCCTCGTGGTGGGTCGCGATGCGAACGATGCGGATCCCGGCCGGCTTACTCGCGGATTCGTCGCGCAACTGGCTCGTGAGCACGTCCGGGAGCATGTTCCCGCGGACGCGGCCGCCCTCGTACATCATCGCCCGCGTGTCGGCGTCCAGGTTCCCCTCGCGAGCGAGCAGGGCGACGCTGACGACGTGGCCGTCCTGCACCAGCGCGCGTGCCTCGAGGTTCGGCGCGTCGAGCAACCGGGCGAGGTCGTTCGGCTCGGTCCGGTAGTGGGCGAGCACGAGCAGGCCGAAGGCCTCACGAAGGAGGTGGTCGTCCGCGAGCAGGTCGTCGGACTCGAGTACCTGATAGTCGACGCCTTCGGGTGTGGCGTCGGCGACGAGCGAGGTGACTGGCGGCCGTGCGTCGAGCAAGAGCGCGCGAAAGGCCCACACCTCGAGCGGGTCGCCTGCTGCGTACCGGATCGGCTCAGTGAGTGTGTAGTC
Source organism: Natrialba magadii ATCC 43099 (assembly GCF_000025625.1). Classification (NCBI taxonomy): domain Archaea; kingdom Methanobacteriati; phylum Methanobacteriota; class Halobacteria; order Halobacteriales; family Natrialbaceae; genus Natrialba; species Natrialba magadii. The sequence continues at coordinate 442,878 of NC_013922.1, forward strand.
GCTGACCTCGTGGGCGCTCTCGGTGAGTCGATCCCGAAATCGGACCGAGAATCCGCGGCCGGCACCTTCGTAGCCGTGGACCGTCGTCGTGAACGCGACCCGGTCGGCAGCGAGGAACGACTCGAGTCGCGATACTGGGAGTGCGGCGGCTTCGTCGACGATCACGATATCGGCGGCGTCCAGTTGCGCTACTGCCTCTCTTGGCTCTCGAAACCAGACGCGACCGTCCGCGCTCGTCGCTATGTCGCGAGGCGTCTCCTGCGGATCCGTCCGAATAGTCGTATCTGGATCGCAGTCGGCGACGAGTTCACCGGCGCGGGCGAACAGTTCTGCCGTGTTTCGGAACGCCGGTGCAGTGACGAGAACGGAGTCGCCATCGAGTGCGAACCCCCCAGCAGCAAGTCCCGCGGCGCTCGACTTCCCGCGGCCGCGGTCGGCCTCTAAGACGACAGCTCGCTCGGAGTCCGAGAGCGCTTCGAACGTCACGAGCGCCTCGCGCTGATCCCCGGTGAGACAGGTGTCGTAAGCGGCTGCCGGAAATGCCGTGTGCGACGGGATGGCGCTTCCGTCTCCGGTATCAGTATCAGTATCAGTATCGGTATCAGTATCAGTATGGGTATTGGTACCGCCGTCATCAGCCGGCTTCCAGACCGGCGCCGGATTCGTCACTCCCGTGTCGGTAACCTCGTACGGGCCGAGTTCGGTCGGGTCGTCCGGAACACCGGTCGAATCGGTGTCGTCGAACTCGACGATCCCAATCCCGCGGTGCTCGCGAAGCGTCTCAACGAGTCGGCTTCTGAAGCGGCCCGTCACGTCACCCGTCGTGAACGGCGGCACCGCCAGCGACTCGTCGAACGTCGTGGTCTGGTCGGGCCAGTACTCGAGTTCGGGTGCGAGCACGAGCAGGAAGCCACCGCCGTCGATGGTGCCGATAGTGCGACCGAGCGCGTTCGGCTGGAGATCTGCGTGTGCGTCGAGGATGAGCAGCTGGCGAGTTGTGCCGAGCAGTTCCGTCGTATGCTGTTGTGTAATCTGCTCGCAGCGAAGGCGGTCGTCGGGGCCGACGAGCGTCGTGTCCGTGATGGCGACGGGCAGCGTCGAGAGGATGGACTCGAGACAGGCGTAGCCGCGTTCGCGGTCGCCGCTGAGGACGAGGGCGCGCCGTTCGGTGGTGTCCTGAGCCTCGCGGTAGAGCTCGGTCGCGAGGGAAGCGACGTTCATAGTCGCTGTTTGGACGCGAGGCCGTAATACTGTATGATCACCGGTCGGCTGCCACCGATCAACTGCTATAGTAGCCACTGCAAGTCACTGCACACCTGATCGCCAGCCTGCTCGGCGATCAGTGTGTCAATAGTTGCAGTTGTTACTATAGTCATCGAGGACTGTGCGTCCAGGTCACACTCGTCCAGCGTTTTGAACACGCTTTTAAGGGGGGCAACGTTACTGACGTAGTACACCCTACGCGGGGTTGATGATGCTCCTAGCCTTACAGGACCGCCGCCGGGCACAGCCCGGCCTGGGGTTCGGTTTCCGGAGCCGGAGTCGATGCCGAATTCACACCTAATTCGATTCTGGGAACGGAACACAGGCCGAACCCTCGAGGGCAGGGGAGCGCGAGCCCACGTGTAGGAGAGGTGAACAACCAATGTCAGTCTACGTCACAACCGACATCCCAGCAGACCTCGCAGATGACGCCCTTGAGGCGCTCGAGGTCGCACGAGACACCGGACGAGTAAAGAAAGGAACGAACGAAACCACGAAGGCGATCGAGCGCGGCAACGCCGAGCTCGTTTTCGTCGCTGAAGACGTCTCCCCCGAGGAGATCGTCATGCACCTCCCAGAACTCGCCGACGAGAAGGGTATTCCTGTCGTCTTTATCGAGACCCAGGACGACGTCGGCCACGCTGCAGGCCTCGAGGTTGGCTCGGCCGCTGCAGCCATCGTCGACACCGGAGAGGCCGAAGGCGACGTCGAAGACATCGCCGGCAAGGTCGAGGACCTCGACTGAGGTGATCAGAGATGAGTGCTGAAGAGGAAGAAAGCGGCTCCACGCCCGCCGAGGTCATCGAGATCGTCGGCAAAACCGGCATGCACGGAGAGGCCATGCAGGTCAAATGCCGGATTCAAGAGGGCGAGAATCAGGGACGAATCATCACCCGTAACTGTCTCGGACCGGTCCGCGAAGGGGACGTACTCCAGCTTCGCGAGACCGCCCGCGAGGCGGACTCCATCGGAGGACAGTAACCAATGGTCGAGAAACGCACCTGCGACTACACGGGCGAAGAGATCGAACCCGGCACGGGCATCATGTACGTCCGCAACGACGGTACCGTGCTTCACTTCGTCGACTCGAAAGCGGAGAAGAACTACAAGCTCGGTCGCGAACCGCGCGATCTCGAGTGGACCGAGGAAGGACGTGCCGGCAAGGGTCCAGCCCAGGCCGACACGACCGCCGACGAGGAAACCGATCAGGACGAGGTCGTCGACGCAGGCGAAGACGAGGACCTCGCAACCGAGGAAGACGTCGCCGACGACGAGGACGACGTTCCTGCCGGGGACGAAGCGGTCGACGAGACCGAATCGGATGCTGAGGCCGAGGCAGACGCCGACGCTGACGCAACCGACGAGGAGAGTGAGGCCTAATGAGCGAGCACGAACGTACCTTCGTGATGGTCAAGCCCGACGCCTTCGCGCGTGGACTCGTGGGCGAGGTCATCTCCCGACTCGAGGAACGCGGACTGAAGCTCGTCGGCATCAAGGTCGAAACGATGCCTCGCGAACGTGCCGAAGAGCACTACGGTGAACACGAGGACAAGCCGTTCTACGACGACCTCGTTGACTTCATCACCTCCGGCCCCGTCGTCCCGATGGTCTGGGAAGGACAGGACGCGACGCGTCAGGTCCGCCAGATGATCGGCGAGACGGACCCACTCGAGGCCGAGCCAGGAACGATCCGCGGCGACTACGCACTCGACCTCGGCCGGAACGTCGTTCACGCGGCAGACCACGAGGACGAGGGCGCAAACGAGCGCGAAATCGCGATCCACTTCGACGAAGACGAGCTGACCGAGTACGATCAGCACGACGCCGAGTGGCTCTACGAGTAACGCTCACACTCCCGCTCACTGACTCGCGTCCAAGAAGTATCGCTATCGCACTGTTCTCCTGTTTCTACTGGTTGAGAGCTGCTGCCCTCGAGAGTGTTCGATCTGTGGCACGTCGTACTGCATGTACTGTCCCTGTCATTGTCCGTTCGCATCTCCGAGCTGAAGACTGTTCTAGCAACAGACTTATTTCATTCCCATCGAACAGAAATTTAGGCCGTTCATTGAGACAGGTAGACGTAACATCTAATGTGTCGGCTGCAGTAGAGAGCCGTGGTGGTTTCGAATGGTAATCTATGGTAGGTGGTCTGTGGATGTGTAAGACAGGTCGGGAGTCAACACAACGGACAGTTGAGGCGACGCCGTCGCTCGATCTTATTTTCGAACTGCTATCGAACCGACGGCGACGGTACGCACTGTACCTGCTCTATGAGCAATCGGACGGTGTCGCAACGCTCGAGGAGCTCACCGACGCAATCGTCACGTTCGACCGGCAGTACGGAGACACACCGTCCAGTCACCACGCGGCCCACGCTGACGAGCAACTCACAGCCGAAGACCAACACCAGGTTGTCAAGACCGAACTACAACACGTACATCTCCCGAAACTCGAGGATGCGGGCATTCTCGAGCACGACCGGCGCAGCCAGACAGTCCGGTACTGGTCCCAGCCGTCACTCGAGGAGTGGTTGGAACACGCTCATCACAAAGAACAGCAAGCATGAGCGGAATGTGGGTACGGGTACGGACACGGACACCAATCGCACCGTGAGTCAGGGCTGCCGAGACTGCACGCAAGAATTGTAGTGGGGGTAGAGCAGGGGTCGCGAGATACATCCAGAGAGTGCCATCGTTATTCTGGCCAATCGCGGCGGTCAATCGCGGATGTGTCGACGTGTGAGTAGTGTCGTCGCTGTGCCGCTAGTGTCGCTGATGTCACTGCCGCCACTGTCGTCGCTGAAAGGTTTAACACGTCACCTGATGACCACTCAGGTGGAGTCGGGGACAACTGGTTCCCGAACGTGATAGTGTGGTATGGTATCATTTCACTCCTGAACACTTAACAGGAGAGAAACCTAACCACTCACTAGGTGTTTACCCATGACTGACCACGAACTTCCACCACTTCCATACGATTACGACGCACTGGAACCGTCGATCTCCGAGCAGGTCGTCACCTGGCACCACGACACGCACCATCAGGGCTACGTCAACGGCCTGAACTCGGCCGAGGAGACCCTCGCCGAAAACCGCGAGAGCGGTGACTTCGACTCGACGCCCGGTGCGCTTTCGAACGTTACCCACAACGGCTGTGGCCACTACCTCCACACGCTGTTCTGGGAGAACATGTCGCCAGACGGTGGCGGCGAGCCAGCGGGCGACATCGCAGACCGTATCGAGGAGGACTTCGGCTCCTACGAGGGCTGGAAGGGCGAATTCGAGGCCGCTGCCGGCGCTGCCGGTGGCTGGGCGCTGCTGGTATACGACCCAGTTGCGAAGCAGCTTCGCAACGTCGCAGTCGACAAGCACGACCAGGGCGCACTCTGGGGCTCCCACCCAATCCTCGCACTCGACGTCTGGGAGCACTCCTACTACTACGACTACGGTCCAGACCGCGGCAGCTTCATCGAGGGCTTCTTCGACGTGATCAACTGGGACTCGGTCGAGGACGAGTATCAGAAGTGCCTCGACCACTTCGAGTAAGTCGCACCGAGACGAGTAGCTGAAGCCAGCGGGCTGTGCGGTCCAATCTCGTGTTTTTGCGTCACTGACCGATGAGCGGCTGCGCTTGCACTTCTCGCCGAATCAAGCATAGTGTGAACAAGCACCACTGTTTATCAGCCCGGCCAACGACGCGGTCCATATATGGCTGCCGAGGAGAGACCCGAGTCTCCGTCCGAATCCGAACCCAGTTCCACGTCTACGGTCGTCCCCGATGCCAACCCGCTCTCCACCACATCGACCGAGATGAGGACGGATACAGACACACCACAAACAGGACCACTCGCGAGCGCACTCGAGTCCGCCTGCCGTGGCGAGGTGCGTTTCGACGACTACACCCGCGTCCTCTACGCCACCGATGGCAGCATCTATCAGGCACAGCCGGCGGGCGTCGCTTTTCCGCGAGATGCGGACGATGTGCAGGCGGTCGTCCGCATTGCAGCCGAGCACGACATGCCACTCCTCCCGCGCGGTGCGGGGTCGTCGCTCGCTGGGCAGGCGGTCGGCCCTGGCTGTATCGTGCTCGACCTCTCGCGACACATGGACGAGATTCGGGAGATCGATCCGGCGGCAAGGTGCGCCACCGTTCAGCCTGGCGTCGTACAGGACGACCTCGACACCGCGCTCGAACCGCACGGGCTCAAGTTCGCACCCGACCCGGCTTCCTCGAACCGGGCGACAATCGGCGGCGGGATCGGGAACAACTCGACGGGCGCACACTCGGTTCGGTACGGAATCACGGACGCCTACGTCGAGGCGTGTGAGGTCGTTCTCGCGGATGGCTCACAGATCCGAACGCGAGACATCGTGTTGGACAGCCCTGAGTGGGACCAGATCGTCTCGAAAGATGATCGCGAGGCCGCAATTTATCAAACCGTTCGAGCTGTCGTCGAGGACAACGCCGACGAAATCGAAACGCGCTATCCCGACCTCAAACGCAGCGTCAGCGGCTACAACCTCCAGAAGGTGCTCAGGACCACCGAACAGGGCGAGCGGGTGATCAACCTCTCGAAGCTCATCGTCGGCGCAGAGGGGACCCTTGGCGTCGTCGTCGAAGCCGACCTCTCGCTCGTTACCCGCCCCGAGGAGACCGCACTCCTCGTCTGCTGTTACGACGACCTCCTCGAGTCACTCGCCGCTGTGCCCCGGGCACTCGAGTCCAACGCCAGCGCGGTCGAACTCATGGACGAGGACGTGTTCCGACTGGCCGCAGAGTCGTCGGAGTACGCCGAGTTCGCCGAGCCGATTCCGGACGGGACTGTGGCCGCGCTCATGCTGGAGTTCGACTCGGAGGTGGTCGACGACTTGCCGGGCGCGGTCGAGCGTGCCCGTGTAGAACTCGTCGAATCGGGGGCTGGGGTCGAGTCGCTCGAGGCGTTCGACGCCGACGAGCAGGATCGCCTCTGGAAGCTCCGGAAGGCTGCGATTCCGCTGTTGATGAGCATGGCGGGAGATCCGAAGCCGTACCCGTTCGTCGAGGATGCCTCGGTTCCACCGGCAGAACTCGCTGAGTACGTCGCCGGCTTTCAGGAGATTCTCGACGCCCACGACACGAGAGCGTCGTACTTCGCCCATGCGGGCGCGGGGACGCTGCACATCCGGCCCGTGCTGAACCTCAAAGACGAAGACGGCGTCGAGACCATGCGCTCAATCGCCGAGGACGTGACCTCGCTCGCGCTCGAACACGGCGGCTCGTTCTCCGGGGAGCACGGGGACGGGCTCGCCCGGACCGAATTCAACCCCAAACTGTACGGTCCCGACCTCTGGGCTGCGTTCAAAGACATCAAGTCCGCATTCGATCCTGACTGGTGCATGAATCCGGGGAAGGTCGTCTACCGTGAGTCGGAGCCGACGGATATCCGCGACAATCTTCGGTACGGGCCAGACTACGCAACGCTCGAACCCCGAACGGCGCTCGACTTCGATTCGGAGGGCGGCTTTTCCCACCTCGTCGAACTCTGTAACGGCTGTGGGACCTGCCGCCAGACCGACAGCGACGTGATGTGTCCGACCTACCGGGCGACCGGCGAGGAAATCGCGACGACGCGCGGCCGGGCCAACCTGCTCCGGGCGGCGATCAGCGGCGAACTCGATCCCGAAGCGCTCTACGACGACCGGTTCCAGTCTGAGGTGCTGGACCTCTGTATCGGTTGCAAGGGCTGTCAGAGCGACTGCCCGACCGGCGTCGACCTGGCGAAGCTCAAAGCCGAGGTGAAACACCAGTATTACGACCGCGAGGGCGTCGGCCTGCGCGAGCGCCTGTTCGCGAACATCGACCGCCTTGCCGCACTGGGGAGCGCCACCGCGCCGCTTGCGAACCGCGCCACAGCAGTTCCCGGTGCGCGACGGGTACTCGAGAAGACCCTCGGCATCGCCACCGAGCGAACCCTGCCCTCGTTTCGGCGTGAGTCGCTGGTCGACTGGTTCACAGCCCGCGGTCCGCAGGTCGATCCCGGGGACGCAGTAGCCGGCGTCGTCCTCTATCCGGACACGTACACGAACTACTCGAATCCGGAGCCCGGACAGGCTGCCGTCGAGCTACTGGAGGCTGCGAACGTCCACGTCCGGATTCCGGATCTCGGGCCGACGGGCAGGGCCGCCTACTCGCAGGGGCTGCTCGACGACGCCAGCCGACGGGCCGAGACGCTGCTCGGGGAACTCGAGTCGTTCCTCGAACAGGGCTGGTCGGTGCTCTTTCTCGAGCCGTCCGACGCGTCGATGGTGGTCGACGAGTACCGCTCGCTGCTCGGCGACGAGTACAGCGAGCGAGTCGACCGTCTTGCGGCGAACGCCTACGGCGTCTGTGAGTTCATCGACACGCACCGCCTCGACGACAGGATCGCGTTCGACTCGAGTGCGACGGCCGAGGGGCTGACGTATCACGGGCATTGCCACCAGAAGGCTCGCGGTGCAGACCACCACGCTGTCGGCGTCCTTCGGCGGGCCGGCTACGCGGTCGACCCAGTCGACTCTGGCTGCTGTGGTATGGCTGGCAGCTTTGGTTACGAGGCCGAGCAGTACGACCTCTCGCGGGCAATCGGCTCGCTACTGCAGGAGAAGCTCACAGCGAGTGCGGGGACGACTGTCGTCGCACCGGGCACCTCCTGTCGGACACAGATCGGCGACTTCGAGGGCGCAGGGCGGCCGGCGCACCCGGTCGAACTGCTCACTCGTGCGCTTGCAGACTGATTTGACCACACACAGCAGGCACGAGAACGAACGCTTTAGGCGTCTGACCGGTGTACGTGTGAGCGAACGAATGCCCGTACCCAAATCCGAATTCGACAGCCTGCCACCGTGTGACTTCTACACGCCCGCGGAACTGCTCGAGGACGACCAGATGTACACCGTCTACGAAATCGCTCGCATGCTCCAGGGGCTCGAGTCCGACGCCGAGATCGATCAGGAGACCGAGGCAATCCTGCTCGACTGGGCGATTCCGTGGATCATGACCAACGCCCCAGAGCTCGTGGTTGCCGAACCGCGAAGCGACGACGAACCCGGCTACTACGGGTTGAAGACGGACGAGTAGATGCTTCTGCTCGTCGTTGGTGCCGACCGAGTCGACGCCGGCAAAACCACGTTCTCGGTCGGCCTGCTCGAACGCACCGGCGCTCGCGGCTACAAACCGCGCGCGGGCAACGACTTCTGGTTCGACCACGACGACTGCCAGCGCGCGCTCGCAGACGGACGACTCTACGGCAAGGACGCTGCTCGACTCGCCGCCGCCGAAAACAGAGGGCGAGATCCCGAAGCCCTCAATCCCGTCCACCGACTCTGGCGGCCGACACCCAGCGACGGGGCCGGCCTCCTCGGTCGCCACGACCGCGAGTTCGTCGTCGACCGGATCGGCCGCGGCGAGGACGCGCTCTACGTCCGAAACGCGACTGCCGAGACGCCCGCAGCCGTCTCCGAGGCGCTCCCACTTGAGGACGCGACTCCCGTCGAGACCGTCGAGGAGTTCAACACCCTCGCCGAGGAGCGCTACGTTCCAGCGTTCGCGGACCTCGCTACGGAAATCGAGACGACGGATGTCGCCGTCGTCGAATCCTACAGCGACATCGCCCAGCCGCTCCAGTCGCTCGACCCCGCGGCCGTGACGGCGGTTGCAGCCGTCGAACCCGGTCGCGTCCGCATCTACCCCGGCGACCGCTACTGCCGGGCCTGCGAAATCGCGAGTTCCAGCCCGAAAGACGGCGCGCTCGAAAAGCGCGTGCCGGACGTACTCGAGTACCTCGACCCGCTCGATCGGGTGTCGTTGCCGCCGCTGGGGAGCGACGCGCGGGCTGATCCGTCGACCATCGCCGATGCGTACAGCGAAGCGTACGACGCGTTGCTGGCTGCGGCCCGCCAGGGGAGTCGGCCGCCAGACCGCTCGGCAGGCGCTTCACGGTAGGCGTCGGTTCGCTGCTTCGCCCCTCCGCCCCCGACCCGTGACACTACGAGCTGTGTGAGCGATCAGCACGCTGCTCGCCGAACGATCAACTTACAACCACAGAGTGTAACCACTGGGTGATGAGACGACGAACGTTCGTCGGTACACTCGGTGGGGGAGCCATCGCTGGCTTTGCAGGCTGTCTCTCGCGCGAGGATACTGACGACGAGAACGGAGATGCGAACGGCGACGCGAACGGTGGGTCGAACGGCGACGAACAAACACCCGACCCAGAGCCCGAGAACCCCGATCTGGAGGGCACCCTCGAGGTCGTCTCCTACGAATCGATGATCGACGAGGAGACCGCGGCAGGTCCGTGGCTCAAAGAGGCCTTCGAGAGCGAGTTTCCCGACGCCGAACTCGAGTGGACGCTGCTGCCGGATCAGGGGATCAACTACTACATCAACAGTGCCGAGCAGGGCGAGTCGATCGACGCTGACGTTTACCTCGGCCTGAACATCGACGATCTGGTGAGTGTCGACGACAATCTTGCGGAGGGCGGTCTGTTCCGCGAACTCAACACGGACCGGATCGAGCGCTCGGGTCGCATCCGCGACGGTCTCGACATGGGCGACCCACACGACCGCGTGCTGGCGTACGATACGGGCTACATCAGCCTCGTTTACGACGAGACCGAGGTCGACGAACCCCAGACGTTCGAAGACCTTCTCGAGTCGGAGTACGAAGAGTCGCTACTCGCCCAGAACGCACAGACCTCGGATCCCGGTCAGGCCTTCTTGCTCTGGACGATCGATGCGTTCGGTGAGGACGGCTACCTCGACTACTGGGCGGACCTCGAGGACAACGGTGTGCGGGTTCTCGATAGCTGGAACGACTCCTACAACGGCGCGTACATGAACGAGGAGCGCCCGATGGTCGTCTCCTACTCGACCGATCAGGTGTTCGCTTCCGCCAGCGGTCACGACCTCAGCCGTCACCAGGTCGGCTTCCTGAACGATCAGGGCTATGCGAACCCCGAAGGGATGGCGATCTTCGAGGACGCAACACAGGTCGACCTCGCCTACGCGTTCCTCGACTTCGTGCTCTCGAATTCGGCTCAGGCTGAAATTGCGGAGCGAAACGTCCAGTTCCCGGCAGTCGAGGACGAGCACGTCGATCTCGACGACGAGTTCGACGAGTACGCCCACGTGCCGCCGGAAGCGGTGACGATCGGGTACGACGACCTCCGTGGAAACCTGGACGGCTGGGTCGACGACTGGGCACGCGAGTACGCGAGCCAGTAACGCGTGTCCCGGTCGGTGCCGTCGGATCGGTCGGACCACTCGGCTCCGTCGGACCACTCGGCTCCGTCGGGTCGAGACGCCGAACCGGAGAGCGACGGCACTGGAGACGACGATGACGGCAACGTGAAACAGACAGGAGCACAGCGCTGGATCGAATCCCACGCGCTCACCCTGACGGCACTCGGAACCGCTGCGGTACTCGCAGTGATGCTGTACCTCCCGACGGGGATCGTGTTGACGAACGCGGTCGTCGAGGACGGCGTCCCGACGCTCGCGCCGTTCGTTGAGGTCCTCACGGATCCGTTCTACTTCGGCGCGCTGGCGGACGTGTTCGCGGACCCGCTCGCGATCGGTGAGCACCTGCAGTCGCTCGCGGGCTGGATCGCGGGCATCTCGGTCTCGTTGACGGTTGTGTTCAGCGTTCCGCTCCCGTCCGTGAGTCTGGAGATTCCGATTCCGTGGCTTGCCATCGACATACCTGGCGTTCGACAGGGACTGTTCGGATTTACGGCGTATCAGGCCGCGCTCTCGACGGTTGCGAGCGTCGCAATCGGGCTCCCGGCAGCGTACGTCCTCGCGAACTACGAGTTCTACGGTCGGCAGACGCTTCGTTCACTGACAATTCTCCCGTTCGTTCTGCCGGGCATCATGGTCGCTGTCGGCTTCTACGCGATGTTCGGCCGCTCCGGAACGCTGAACACGATCCTGGGCGGGGTCGGCCTCGGTCCGTTCGCGTTCGTCGAGTCGAACCCGCTCGCGATCGTTATCCTGGCTCATGCCTTCTACAACGCGCCGCTGGTCGCCCGGATCACCGTCGCCGCCTGGGAATCGGTCGACGTACGGGCCGTCGAAACCGCTCGCAGCCTCGGCGCGAGCGAGCGCCGCGCCTTTCGAGACGTGGTCGTCCCACAGCTTGCACCTGCCGTGCTCACCGGCGCGCTGTTGACGTTCATCTTCACGTTCATGACGTTCCCCATCGTGCTCGCACTCGGCGGCCTCCAGCTTGCAACCGTCGAGGTCTGGATCTACGACCGCATCCAGCGTCTGGACTACACCGAGGCCGCGACGCTGGCCGTTCTCGAGACGATTCTCTCCCTTGGACTGACCTACGCCTATCTTCGCTACGAGTCCGCACAGACGGGCCTCTCACAGGCAGCGTCGCCGCCGCCAAAGGAGGCGCTGTTTCCCGACCTGCAAACGACTCTGTCGCCGCGACGGCTCGCGATTCTCGGCTATGGGCTCGTCGCGCTCGTCCTCTTCGTTGGCCCGCTCATCAGTCTCGTCATCGGGAGCGTTACGGATGGGAGTGGGTTTACACTACGAAACTACGCGTTTCTGCTGGAGCGCCAACTCGAGGGCGAGAGCTTTCAGACCCAGCCGTGGCCCGCGATCCGGAACTCCCTACTGTTCGGCGTCGCGACGTTGTTCATCGCGGTGCCGATGGGAATCGTGATTTCGGTGCTGACGGTGCGTGCGGGTCGGAGTGGAACGATTATCGATACGCTTGCGATGTTGCCACTTGCCGTCAGCGGTGTCGTCTTCGGCATCGGGCTCCTGCAGGGGCTCGTCTTCGGCATCTCGCTGCCGGGCGGCTGGCAGTTCCAGGTGACCGGTGCGGTCGCTATCGTCGTCGCCCACGCGGTTGCGGCGTATCCGTTCGTCACCCGGAACGTCTCGCCGCTGCTCTCAAGTCTCGACCCAGCGATGGTCGAATCTGCACGTGCACTCGGGGCCTCGCGCTTCCGAGCGCTGCTCGACATCGAACTGCCACTCGTCGCGAGCGGGATCGTCGCCGGCGCAGCCTTCGCCTTCGCCATCTCGATCGGCGAGTTCTCTTCGACGGTGATTTTGGCCAGCGGGAGCGAGAGCTACACGATGCCCGTCGCCGTCGAACGCTATCTCGGCCGTCGGTCCGGTCCCGCGATTGCAATGGGGACGCTACTGCTGCTCGTCACGGCAGCCAGTTTCGTCGTCATCGACCGCGTCGGCGGGAGGTACGAACTGTGACCGAACTCCGTCTCTCGGACGTCTCGAAGCGATACGGTGCTGCCGGAACGAGTGCCACCGCCGGCGACGAGAGTGAAACGATCGCCCTGCAGAACGTCGACCTCACCGTTCGCGACGGCGAGTTCTTCACGCTCGTCGGCCCGTCCGGTTGTGGCAAGACGACCACGCTGCGGACCATCGCCGGCTTTGAGGAGCCGACAACCGGCACCGTCGCCTTCGACGGCGAGCCGGTGACTGACGTCCCACCAGAGGAACGGGACATCGGCATCGTCTTCCAGAGCTACGCGCTCTTTCCCCACCTTTCGGTCGCCGAGAACGTCAGCTACGGACTCAAGTTTCGCGAGCCTCCGGGGGGCATGTCCGTCGACGAGCGCGTTCAGGAGCTACTCAAGTTAGTCGACCTCGAGGGAATGGGTGAACGCAACCCAACCCAGCTCTCGGGCGGCCAGCAACAGCGGGTCGCACTCGCTCGTGCGCTCGCGCCGGCACCGGCGCTTCTCCTGCTCGACGAGCCGATGAGCGCGCTCGACGCCAGATTGCGCGAGTCGCTTCGTCGCCAGCTCTCACGGATTCAGTCCGAACTCGAGATTACGACGATTTACGTCACCCACGATCAGGCGGAGGCGCTTGCTATCTCCGACCGGGTGGCGGTGATGCACGACGGTGCCGTCGAACAGGTCGGCCGACCACAGCAGATCTACCACGAACCCGAGACGCGGTTCGTCGCCGAGTTCGTCGGTGACAACAACGTCTTCGATGGAGACGTCGTCGACCACGACGGTACCCTGGCGACTGTCACGGTTTCGGGTCCGGCTGGCGACGCCGCCGATATCGAATTTGAACTCGCGGGCGTTCCGTCGAGCGCGAGTCGTGTCACCGCCTGCGTGCGGCCGGGGCAACTCTCTCGAGACGCCTCGCAGAATCAGTTCCGGGTTACAGTCGAGACGACGGAGTTCCTCGGCGAGCGCGTCCGTGTCCACGGCCAGTGGAACGGTCTCCCGATCGTGTTACGGCTCGCAGATACCCCCACAGACTCGTGTCACGTTGGATTCGACCCGGCGGCTGCGCATATCGTCGCCGTCGACTGAGACGGCTCGTTGTACGGGTTCTAGTGGTCACTCCGATGGGGTAGCAATCGCCGGTCTCGTACTCCAGCGGACCGTCTGACTTACGCTCGCCGAGCCATCTGTCCCGCCAGCTCGACGTGATCGTACGGCTCGCTCGTCACGCTTGGGCCGTGCCCCGTGTGCATTTCGGCGAGGGATGTATCGATGGACTCGAGTACCCGGTCGATGCTCTCGATCAGTGTCTGGCGGTCGCCTTCCGGGAGATCCGTGCGGCCGAAGCTCCCGTTCTGGAAGACCAGATCGCCGGCGAAGAGGATGCCTGCGTCGGCGGCGTAGAAACAGAGGTGGTCGTCCTTGTGGCCGGGCGTGTGGAGCGCAGTGTACTCGTCGTCGCCGAGCGTGAGGGTTGCACCGTCCTCGATCGCGTGGTCGACGGCGTCGATCGTGTCGTCGTAGCCCCAGACATCGACGTCGAATGCGTCCGTGACTGCAGCAACGTTGCCGACGTGGTCACGGTGGGTATGCGTGAGGACGACGGCGTCGAGACCGTCGACTCGAGACTGGATCGCGTCGACGACATCGAAGTTCGCACCGGTATCGACCAGCACGGTTCGGTTCCCCTCGACGAGAAAGACGTTGCTCGTAAACGCTTGCACACCCTGTGCGAGGTTGTGAATCATAGCGGTGCCTACGAAAGCGAGCGGTTTGTGCGTATCGACACGATTGACTGATGTGAGTCGGGTTCTGGATCTCTTGGCTGGTGGGCCTCGCGGCTGGCGGGCCTCGCGGTTCGTTGACTTCGTTGTCGAACCTCCCCGATCACGAACAGGTCTCTCGACCGGCGGTTCTCGTATTCACAAGCATTTTTAGCTCCGGCACGTAGTGAGCAACGAATGCATCGGTCGGTTTCCATCGGATTCGTCGCGCTCGCAGCTTTCCTGGTTGTGCTCGGTATCGGTGCGATCGCTGTGCTGGGTGCACCAGTGGCGGCTGGATCCGATTTCGGTGCCAGTGGCGGTGCCGGTACCGATTCCGGCGGCGACCACATCACCACGGCCGATGACTACGCTGGACACGCTGTGACACAGCAATCGGTACAGCCTACCCAGCAACAGTACGTTCCCGATTCGCGCGAGTTCGATTCGACGACGTTCGAGATCACGGTCCACGAGAACGGGAGTGCAACCTGGACGTTCCGCTACGAACAACAACTCGAGGAGAGCGGAAACGAGACGGACACGAACACGCCGGCAAACTTCGAGGCGTTCGCCGAGGAGTTCGAATCCGAGGAGACAGAGTTCTACCAGCGGTTCGTCGATCAGGCGACGTTGCTCACAGAGAGAGGGACTGAGAGTACGGATCGCGAGATGGAAGCGACCGACTTCGAGCGCCGCGCAGCAGTCGAGGGACAGATCAATCCACGGGGTGTCGTCGAAATGTCGTTCACGTGGCACGGGTTTGCCGTGACGGAAAACGACACGCTCGTAATCGGTGATGTCTTCCAGAGCATGTACCTGGCGAGCGATCAGTCGATCGACGTCCAGCCCGGTGGCGATCTCGTCTTCGAACACGCCGAGCCCAATCCCGAGTACGTCGGCACGACACTCTCGGATGCTAACACGGTCCGCTGGCAAGGTGAACACGAGTTCCTCGCCGGCCACCCACGCGTCGTCTTCACATATCCTGAGGGAAGCTCCGGTGGTACCGCCGACACAAGTGTTCCACTTCTCGACGGTCAGACCACCGGACTGCTCGCGCTGGCGTTCGCCCTCGTGCTCGCAGCTGGGCTCGTCCTCGCTGGATTCTGGTACCGTACTCGAGACGGGGCCGCTGACGAGGAGCAGGGCAGTATACCCCCCATTCCAGGATTCGGTGGTGAGACAAGCGGCAGAACAGACGGCGCTGACGGAACGGCGTCACAGCTAGATGATGCAGGTACTGCCGGAAATTCGTCCGGTAGCCCGGACTCGGGAACCACTACTACTACTACTACTACTTCCGACCAGACGGAGTCAGCCGGGACGGCAGCGACGCCGGAGCCGCTTTCGGAGGGTGACCTGTTGACCGACGAGGACCGGGTCGTCAAACTCATCCGCGAGAACGGCGGCCGAATGAAACAGGTTAATATCGTCGACGAAACCGGCTGGTCGAAATCCAAGGTGAGTATGTTGCTCTCGGAGATGGAAGACGACGGGATGATCAGCAAACTCCGTGTCGGTCGCGAGAACATCATCAGTCTCGAGGGTTTCGAGCCGGAAGCGACGAAGTCGCCGTTCGACGAGTCGCAGTGACAGCGAGGTTGCGACCTGCGACCTGCGACCTGCGACCTGTGACGTGTGACGTGTAGCGTGTGACGCGAGTCGCTTCCATCCCGTCTGTTGTCCACTGACGTGTGATGCTAGCGCACTCTGGCGTCGAAACGGAATGCTTAAACATCGTAGTGCGCTACGTAAAAGTACGTTCGCGACGAACCGCGACGGGCTCCGATGGTGTAGTCCGGCCAATCATATTGCCCTCTCACGGCAATGACCAGGGTTCGAATCCCTGTCGGAGCATCTTACCCCTTCGCCTTCTTGTGGTTTTCACCGTGCACTAACCAGAGGTAAATGTATGTTCACGGGTAATGCGGTTCAGTTGGTGCATCGACCCCGACGCCGTCTTGCGATTCCGCTGCGTCGTGGGGCAATGAAGTTCAAGGGGAAAAATCGGCCGCCGTCTTGCGATTGGCGAAATCGAGAGGCAATGGTCTGGGTTCCCGTCACGGAGGTCAGGCAATGAAAGACGCCGACCAGGCAACCGACCCCCTCGAAGACATCACGCTCATCCATGGGCCGACAGAAGAATTACTAAATGAGCGACAGTACCTTGACTACCGGAGTGAGCGAGAACAGTGCCTTGAGTGGCTGCTCGCATTCGGCATCGATCCGAAGACAGCTGACGGGTACGCAAAAACAACCGTCAGCAATCGCGCGTACCGAATGGGGCAGTTCTACCGCTGGGTTTGGGAGCAAGAAGGCGGATACACGACGAACCTCACTCACGACCACGCTGACAATTACTTGCGTCACTTAGCCGGGCAACAAAAATCAAACGCGCACAAGAATTCGTGCCGGAAGGCCCTGATGATGCTCTACAAGTGGCGCCATCATCAACGCGGTGCAGACAAGTGGGAGCCAGAGATTACGTTTTCGCGGAAAAACCAGTCAACGACGCCACGGGATTACTTAACACGCGGAGAGCGGACTGCCATCCGCGACGCGTCATTAGAGTACGGAAGTGTTCCTCGTCGTGATAGCGTCTACGGTGACGAACGAGACCGGTGGGTTGCGTACCTGGCGCAACGATTTGAGAAGCCGAAAGCAGACGTGACGGAAGCGGACTGGGAACGCGCGAACAAGTGGAAGACACCAAGTCTTGTCGCCGCGAGCCTCGATGGTGGGCTTCGCCCGATCGAGGTTGAACGCGCACGAACGTCATGGGTTGACGTCGATAATGGTGTGCTTCGAATCCCGAAAGAAGAATCCTCGAAGAATGCGGAGCACTGGATCGTCAGTCTTCAGACCCAGACTGTCGAGATGCTGGATCGGTGGTTGACGCAACGAGCGACGATCGAAAAATACGATGACACGGATGCGCTTTGGTTGACGAGGCGGAGCAATCCGTACCAGTCCGCGTCGCTTCGAAGTTTGCTCCACCAGCTCTGTGAAATTGCAGACATCTCCACTGAGAACCGCCAGATGAGTTGGTACGCCATCAGGCACTCGACAGGAACCTACATGGCTCGTGAGGAGGGACTCGCGGCCGCTCAGACTCAACTCCGCCACAAGTCGCCAGAAACGACGATGAAGTACGATCAAGCTCCAATCGAAGATCGGAAGAACGCGTTAGATCGAATGGGGTAGTTCGGCTCTGTTGAAATCCTCTTCTTTTGAGAACTGTTCGGGTGAATCTACTGCACACTACGGTTGCGAACCTAACGCGATTACTTCTATCAGCTAATAGATGTGTTTAGGGAGCCGTGCTTACATGACGCCGAGAAATGCGCTGTCTCATCATGAACCAAAGATGCGTGTCGTGAGAATCGCCGACTATGTTTGTGAATGTATTGCATGACATTTTACCACAATATGGTATCGTCATGAAAACGTTAATACGCACTGAAAATCCGTATTCGACTGTATGCGTAATCAAGACGCAATTTTCGATACAAAGCAGCATATCAGTACTACCAGGGATATCCGTGGCCAGCCACTTTCCGAACTAGTGCTCAGCCTGCTCGACAGCGCCTTTGCCGGCGTCCTTTGTGGGTCTGAACGGAGGAACCGATATGGAGAACGCAAGGCACGCTGAGCAAGCCGCTTCCTTGCGGATCAAGCACACCTTCGGATCTGAAAGTCACGACCACGGACACGTCGTTCCAGAGTAACCAATGTCTCTTGAGCGACGTGTCCGGCTTTGCCAGCGACTGCTACCTCGGACGTGTTGGAACGGGTGGCAGGTGACACGAAGAGCCATGCGGCTGCTGCGGTGTCGATCTGCCCACCTCCGTTGAACGGCAGAGCTACCCCACTATACGCCCCAGCGGACCTCGCGTCCGCCCTGTAGGTCACCCCTCGCGCATTCATTCCATGATTAAAATCGTTGTATTTAATACAGACAACTTCTCATCCCAAACCGTATGTGGGAATCCAATCACCACTCACAGCTGAACAGTGCGGAGAGCTCCACGATCCCGACCCTCGAAGAACAAGTTCGCAGCCTGCTTGACAGCGCGTTCTCCGGCGTCTTCTCGCCAGCTCAGGAGGAACACTATGACTGCTAACACACCCGCAGACGAGTTTGAGAACGAGACCGAAGAATCGACAGCAAACGAAGATGTGGAACTGCTCGCTGACGGCGGAGTCACCGACACCGGAGCCAAGACCACTGGTGGCGGGATCTCTATTCGTGGTGAGAATATCAAGGACGCGGAGCTGACGCGCAGTGAGCTCATCCTCTCCTCGTCACTGCCAAAGAAAATTTGGCTCCGCCTTCCGTGGTTGCTTGTTGCACTGGCTGGTGGCCTTCTGGCTGGCGGGGTTATTGGTACTGCTGAAGGTACACTGGAGGCAGCCGAGATCGCACTGCTGGCCATTTTCGTCCCAGTGATCATGGACATGGGTGGTAACGTCGGTACCCAGGCGTCCACAATCTTCGTCCGTGGACTCGCAACCGGACACATTGATGACAAGAACGCGATGAAACATCTCGCCCGAGAGGGCGTCTTTGGAGTCGTCATCGGCCTCATTATCGGGACCATTGCCGCAACCATCGCACTGGTCTGGCAGGATAATGCAGCGCTGTCGATGGTGCTGTTCACCGCTCTGTTGACGGTCTGTACGGTCGCCAGTGTGTTTGGATATCTCATTCCGTGGGTCGCACACAAGCTGGGATTCGACCCTGCTGCGGTTTCCGACCCCGTTGTGACGACGTTCAAAGACCTTACCGCCGTGCTCATCTACTTCGGCTTGGCAATCTGGCTGCTCCCGGGGGCGCTATAAAGATGACCGGAACCGTTTCCGAACTCGTCTCAGACGAGTTTCAGACCGCAGACCCCACGACCACCGTTGACGAGGCTATCGACCTCTTCCGCGACCGAACACCGTCGGAAGAAACGACGCTGTATTACCTGTACATCGTTGACGGCGACGAACTCAGTGGGGTTGTCTCGCTCAACGAGTTGCTGAATGCCGAACGAACGGTTTCAGTCGGGGAAGTCATGGCGAGCGATATCCGGACGGTTTCGACCGACTCACCGGTGGCTGACGCAGTGGACATCATCTCCGAACAGGGGTTCCCTGCGTTGCCGGTAGTTGATGGTTCGAAACTCGTCGGCGTCATCCGAGCGAGTGACCTGATTGACGCAGCCGAAGAGGAAGAGACGCTCACCGCGCTGAAAAAAGCCGGCTTCTGGGTGTAACACACCTCGCCCCGGCCTATCCAGAGGCAACGTTCCTCCACCGGGAGTGGTCGTGTATATCGACAGCCGAACACTGATGATACCTGGCTTTCTGGCCGCTATCAGATAGGTGCGATCCTGTGAGATCCGCCTGTGTTGGCGCTGCTGACGGTCAAGCGATGTAGCCCAATATTGGAACGACACTACCAGCGATGTTCACTCCACTGACTCAAGCTCACAACACAACACTATGCCGCGAGAAAGCTACCAACAAGAACTCAAGACGCTCCGTGAGGCGGTAATCGAGATGGGCGAGCTCGTCCACACGCAGTTCGACCGCTCTGTGACAGCCCTCGCTGACCACGATACGGAGTTAGCCCGCCAAGTCATCGAAAGCGAAGAACGAATCAACGAGCGCTATCTCAAGATCGAACGCAAATGCATCGACCTGCTGGGACTTCAACAACCGGTTGCCAGCGACCTTCGGTTCGTCGCCGCGTCGTTCAAGATTAGCACCGAACTCGAACGTATTGGTGACATCGCGGTGAAGATCGCCGAACGGACGGAAGCCGGCCTACCGGCGATGGACCCCGATGTCGATATTCCATCGATGGCCCAGGAGAGTGCGACGATGGTCGCCGATGCAATCGACGCCTTCGGAGCTGCCGACACGAACGCATGTCGAGAAATCATCGCCCGCGACGACCAGATTGATCAACTCGCAAAACACGCGAGCCGACAGGTCTTCGGCGAAACAACCACCCTCGACACCGAAGCCGTCAACCCCGACGAGTACCATGAAGACGTTCTCCGGCTCTTGCTCACCATCACTGACATTGAGCAAGTCGCCGATCACGCGACGAACATCGCTGCTCGGACAGTCTATATGGCGACCGGGGACGACAGTCTCCTTGAATAATACCACCTCACTGGGTTTTAGGAACCTCGTTCTGGTGTCTTTGGGCTTCGTTCACAGCCAGTACCCTGCTTGGTCGTCTGTTCGTCGAGAGTGTCGATGATGTTATTCGCCCGAACGACGCCGCTG
Source organism: Natrialba magadii ATCC 43099 (assembly GCF_000025625.1). Taxonomy (NCBI): domain Archaea; kingdom Methanobacteriati; phylum Methanobacteriota; class Halobacteria; order Halobacteriales; family Natrialbaceae; genus Natrialba; species Natrialba magadii. The sequence goes on from NC_013922.1 coordinate 463,440, forward strand.
AACTGGCCCGATTCATCGACGACGGGAAGTATGGCAAACCCGTTCTCGATGAATTGATGAACCGCGTGCTGTAGCGAATCCGGCGTGGTGACGGTCACGAGATCGGTCGTCATAATTTCGGAGACTGGGTCGCTGCCCTTTGCGTTCAGTAGTTCCCGCATTGAGACGACGCCCACGAGTTCGCCATTGTTTCGCACGTAGACATAATAGACGGAAACGCCGTCATCAACAGGTGGAAACTCCCGTACTTCGGTGATCACCTGATCGACGGTGACCTCCGTGTTGACACTCACCGTCTGGTCGCTACTGATAGTGTGAGGTGTGGGTTGAGCCATGAATAGAGGCCAGCAGCGAGGTAGTTAAAGCTCACAGGGCGTATCGATTTCGCACTAATCATAACCAAAACCGGAGGTCGATGGTCGTTCTGGTAACTACTTGCCCTGTACTTACCGCACAGGGTGCCAAAACTATCATGTTCTAAGGGTTTCAACAGAGCCGAACACTACCGTGTGACTGATCACTGGTACACAGACTCGGTACAGAATCGTGGTCCAAGGTTATGGGCCAGATGTCTGGGTGCTGGATCGTAGTATTGAGCACTATTGCGAACCGGTTACTCTCACAGAACTGATAGGGAGAATTCGAGTAACGGTCCAGAACACGGGTTACGTTGAACCGATAATATCTATGGATCGGTGTTGAAATAATGCCGGTTTGGTGCCCAATTTGACCCACCAGGGTATTCATTTGCGTCTACTCCATTCTGCCAGATCTCGTTAGGATAGGTCCCCCATCCCATTGAGGCAATCAACTGGGTGCCTTTTAAGTCTGCAGCCCATAGTAGCGCTCACACGGCTGAAAACCATGGTCTAAGCGAACGGGCAATTAAGTGAGACGGGAATTGTCAGAAAGGCTAAGTTAGCCCTCTCACGGCAATGACCAGGGTTCGAATCTCTGTCGGAGTACTTCTTTACTTCCACTACGTCATCGAGCCACCGCAGTCGTTGGGTCTCAGAATCGGGAGCCGCATCTGACTCTCTCGCGTCTGGTTCGGGACGCACTCGAGACGCACCAGACTCAATCCATGCCGGCCCGAAGTTGAACGGTGGTGTGAGTGATTTATATGCTGTCCAGAATACTAATCTCTGAAAATTGTTTTCTAACCGTAGTAAATATTGACTCCATACTGACTGTCAGTCCCTACTGGACCTGTCGATACAAATAAACGAAGCACGTCGTGTCAACAGTTCACTCTGACCGTCGGTAACTATCACGGAAAACGATGGATGACGGGTGTTTGAGGGCCTGCAAGGCTTTTTTACCGTCCGACCACACGTCTCTGCTATGCAACTTCACAACAGGGATGTCCGACAGGATGTCCGGGAACTCGGCGCGCTGCTCGGCGACGTTCTCGAGGACCAGACCTCCCGACAGGCCTTCGAGACGGTTGAGTCGTGTCGCCGGGCGGCGATCGATTACCGAGCCGGTGAACTCGAGTCCCGCGAGTCACTTATCACCGAACTCGAGGGATTGTCGCCACACCAGCAGCGTATCGTCGCCCGAGGGTTCACCTCGTATTTCGAGCTAATCAACCTGGCCGAAGAGCGCGAGCGGGTGCGCTCGATTCGCACCGAGTCCCAGGCGGGGACACTCGAGGACAGCCTCGAAACGGCGGCGGCAGAACTCGGCGAGGAGGACATCGAAACCGTTCAACAGGTACTCGACGACGTGCTGATCGAGCCGACGTTTACGGCGCATCCGACCGAGGCGCGACGCAAGACGGTCAAGTCGAAGCTACGCGCTATTTCGATGGCACTCGAGACGCTCGACGAACGGCTGTTGACCGACAAGGAATCGGGACAGATCTGGGCGGCTATCGACTCGGAGGTAACGAGCCTCTGGCAGACGCCGCAAGTTCGCAACCGTCAGCCTGAACCGGAGGACGAGGCCCGAAACGTGCAGTGGTACCTGCAGAACACGCTGTTCGATGTGGTCGGCGAGATCTACGACGAGTTCGCCGACGCGATCGACGAGGAGGTGGCGAGCGACATCGACATTCCGAAGCTGTTCGAGTTCCGCTCGTGGGCCGGCAGCGACCGGGACGGGAACCCCTACGTGACGCCGGACGTGACCGCGCGGACGCTCGAACGCCAGCGGTCGGTCGTCCTCGACCGCTACCGCGAGCAGCTCAAACGGCTCTCTGGTGTGTTGAGCCAGGACGGGAGCCGGATCGACCCCGGCTCCGAATTTCAGGCCGCACTCGAGTCGGATCGCGAGCGGTTGCCGGGAGCCGCCAAGACTGCGGCGGAACGCTACCCGGACGAACCCTACCGGCAGAAGCTCAAGCTGATGCGTGAACGTCTGGATCGGGTGGGCGATGTTCGACCGGGCGGCTACGACGACGCCGAGGAACTGCGAGCAGACCTCACGACCATCGCCACGAGTCTGCGAGACAACGGCGCGGCGAGCGTCGTCGAGGCCCATGTCGACCCGATTCGGCGGCAGGTCGCCACGTTCGACTTCTCGCTCGCGAGTCTCGACCTGCGAGATCATCAGCAAAAACACACCGACGCGATCGCGGAGGCACTCGAGTCCGAGGGGATTGACTACCACGCCCTGTCCGAAGAGGAACGGGCGGAGCTGTTGACCGACGCAATCTTGCAGGACGAGCCGGTGATCGACCTGGCTGATGCCGTAAGCGACGACCTCTCGGACGATTCTGCACGCGTTCTGCGACTGTTCGATAGCCTCGCCGACTGGCAACGCGAGTACGGCGTCGAGGCGATCGACACCTACTGCATCTCGATGACTGAGGAGCCGAGCCACGTCCTCGAGGTGCTGTTCCTGGCCGACCAGGCCGGCGTCGTCTCCTTGCCGGAACACTGTGGCATCGACGTCGTCCCGCTGCTCGAGACCGAGTACGCGCTCTCGGGGGCGCGCCGGATCATGGGCTCACTGTTCGAGAACGAGGCCTACGCACAGGCGCTCGAAGCGCGCGGGCGCACCCAGGAGATCATGCTTGGCTACTCCGACTCGAACAAGGAGAACGGCTTCCTGGCGGCGAACTGGTCGCTGTACAAGAACCAGCGCCGGCTGGGTGAGATCTGCGACGATCACGACGTGAGGATGCGGCTGTTCCACGGCCGTGGCGGCTCCATCTCGCGGGGTGGCGGGCCGATGAACGAAGCACTGCTCGCGCTGCCAAACAGCACCGTGACGGGCCAGGTCAAGTTCACCGAACAGGGCGAGGCGATCGCCGAGAAGTACGCCAACCCGCGCATCGCCGAGCGTAATATCGAGCAGATGCTCAACGCCCAGCTTCGGGCGCGCCTCTACGCGAAAGACCAGCCCGAAGACGAGATTCGGGAGGAGTGGATCGAGGCGATGGAGACGATGGCCGACGCGGCCCGCCGCGAGTACCGCGACCTCCTGGAGAGCGACGGCTTCGTCCGGTACTTCGAACAGGCGACGCCGATCACCGTCATCGAGGACCTCGACCTGGGGTCGCGGCCCGCCTCGCGGTCGGGCGAGCGCACCGTCGAAGACCTGCGGGCGATTCCGTGGGTGTTCTCCTGGACCCAGTCCCGGTGCATCCTGCCGGGCTGGTACGCCATTGCGACGGGTATCGATGCGTACCTCGACGACGGTGGCGACGTGGAAACCCTCCAGACGATGTACGAGGAATGGCCGTTCTTCCGAACCACGCTCGACAACGCCGCGCTCTCGCTCTCGCGGACCGAACTCGAGATCGCCGAGCAGTACGCGGCCCTCGCGGACGACGACCTGCGCGAACAGTTCTTCCCGCGCCTGACCGGCGAGTACGAGCGCGCAGCCGACCTGATCACCGAGATCGGCCAGCGTGACCAGCTTCACACCCGCGACTGGCTGGGTGAGAACCTGGAGCGACGAAACCCCTACGTCGATCCGCTGAACTTGCTCCAGACGCACCTGCTCGACCAAACCCACCGGACTGACATCGAAGAACGAACACTCCGGCTCACGGTGAAGGGAATCGCGGCAGGGATGAAGAACACGGGGTAAGCAGACCTTCGGTGGCGGTACGTACTCGAGTTTTCAGTCGCTCTCTATCCGACTCTACGCTGTCGACTCCTCGACCGTCGGCACCGGCACCGACTCCAGCACACCGTTGACGACCTGTGTCTTCGCGACGCCGTTAACCGTCGCATCCGGCGTTAGCACCAGTCTGTGGGCCAGCACCGGCTGGGCAACGCGCTTGATGTCGTCCGGCGTCACGTACGACCGGCCGACGATCGTCGCATACGCCCGCGCCGCCTCGAACAGTCGCTGAGTTCCACGCGGCGAGACGCCCGTCTCGACGCGCCCGTCGGCACGCGTTGCGCGAGCGAGTGCGGCAACGTACTCGAGTAGGTCTTCGTCGACCCGCACCGTCTCGGGCACGGTCCGAAGCTGTTCGACCTGGTCGGGTTCGAGGACGGCCTCGACGGACGGACTGGTCGTTTCTCGGTTGGCGCGGCGGCGGAGGAGTTCGACCTCGCCGGCTTCGTCGGGGTAGCCCATCGACGTTTTGACGAGGAAGCGGTCGACCTGTGCTTCGGGGAGCGGGAAGGTTCCCTCCTGTTCGATGGGGTTCTGGGTGGCGATGACGACGAACGGGTCCGGGAGCTGGCGGGTTTCGCCGTCGACAGTGACCTGGCCTTCCTCCATGGCCTCGAGGAGGGCGGCCTGGGTTTTCGGCGGCGCGCGGTTGATCTCATCGGCGAGGACGACGTTCGCGAAGATGGGGCCGGCGTTGAACTCGAAGGCGCGCTCGCGTTCGTTGAAGATGTGGGTGCCGGTGACGTCGGCGGGGAGCAGATCGGGGGTGAACTGGATGCGCGAGAACGAGAGGCCGAGTGCGGTGGCGACACTGCGGGCAGTGAGCGTCTTGCCGGTGCCGGGGACGTCCTCGACGAGGACGTGGCCGCGACCGACGACGCCGACGAGGATGTCTTCGGGGAACGCACGATCGCAGATGACGGCGTCGTCGATGGTCTGGAGGACGGCCGAACACTCGCTACTGGCCTGGGTGACGTCCATGGAAACGCCGTCGGCCGCTCGTGTCAAATGAGTTTCGCTCCCGGAGAGTTCCGTCGTGCGTGGGTGTCCGTGGCGCGTTCGCTCCGAAATCTCGCTCACCACCGTTCGACAGAGTGTCCGTGAACTCCTCGCAAACTGCGAAAGAGATCGAAACCGGTAAAAACGATACCCCTGTACAAACAGGTGAGCCGAGATAGCCTAGCCCGGCCAAGGCGGCAGATTCGAAATCTGCTGTCCTCACGGACTCGGGAGTTCAAATCTCCCTCTCGGCGCTTCTACAGCGACCACCACCGACGAGCGACGCGTGGCGCGAAGCGCCACGATGATCGAGCGGTGAAACCGCGAGAGGCGTGGCGGCGCGAGTCATCCGGTCGCTGTGAACGACCTCGGAGATTTGAATCAGGGAGGCCGCACGCTCGCGAACGAAGTAAGCGAGACCGTCCGACTGTGGTTCAAATCTCCCTCTCAGCGTTTTCCGCGAACTGACACCACTGAGCACCGCGTAGCGTGTGCTCAGAATCCGTGAGTGGAAACGTTCACGGGAATGTGAACGAGGCCAGACGCGCGCAACGAAGTGAGCACGTCTGGGCGTTGTTCAAATCTCCCTCTCGGCGCGTTTGGGGTGTGTTGTGTTCTCCTCCTCGCAACGCACACAGCGCCACCACTGACACTCCAATTTTGCGCTCAGTATGCACGGGACTCGAGTACCGCGTGTCCTGTCTGGCCAAGCGATCGCCGAGCGGTGTGAAAGCGGAATCACTTGGCCGTCGGTCGACACTGTCGCCGTCATCTGCAGGGTAACGCCTTATTCACGTTGGTCTGGTCGATGGTTGTGTCAGTGAGTACCAATGGGAACGGCTGTATTCGACCGACGACGGGAGGTGAGCAGCGGCAATGACTGACGCTGGCGAGCGAGACGACGAGAAGTCACACGAAGAGTCCACCGCCACCGTCGATCGGACCGAGATCGACGGGGAGACACAATCACCGGACGAACTAACCGACACCGGCGAGTTATTCCATCCGTTAGGAGAGGACGTCCAGACCGATTTCCGGGAGATGCTCGAGGACACCGAGTACGACGCGGATCTCGGGATGGAGATGGCTCGAGACGCGATGCGGCTCACGAAGGGCGAACTCTCGGAAGAGGAGTTCTACGACCGGTATCACGACGATGTCGTCGAGGAGTTCGGTGAGGACGAGCGTCCGATGGCCGAACGAATCGAAGAGGCCCGCGAGAACGGCACCCTCGACGATGCGCTGTCACGGTTCGGGACGGACGACGAATCTCGCCGTGACGTGATCAAAAAGATGGGCGCCGGTGCAGGTGCGTTCGGGCTCACGGCCTGGGGTGCGTCGAGCGGTGATGAACGGGAGCCAACCGTCGGTGCGGTACAGGATGACGACGAGGAAAACGGTGCGACTGGTGACGATACCCAGTGGGGGATGGTACTCGACCTCGAAACCTGTGACGGGTGTCTGGCCTGTGTCGTCGCTTGCAACGACGAACACAACTGGGACGAAGGCGCGAACTGGATGTACATTCTCGCCTACGATGACGGCACCGTCGAGTCGCCAGACGCAGAGGAGTACGACGACACGCGGGATTTCAACTACCTGATTCGGCCCTGTCAGCACTGTACCGACGCCCCCTGTGAGAAGGTCTGTCCGACCACGGCTCGCCACACGCGTGAAAACGGCGGACTCGTCCTGACGGATTACGACGTCTGTATCGGCTGTCGATACTGCCAGGTCGCCTGTCCCTATGGCGTGAACTACTTCCAGTGGGGGGAACCCGATGTAGAGGCACCGTCGGAGGAACTCGAGGAGGACATGATGTACGACGAGCGCGGCCGCTGGGTGAGCGGGCGCGGGCCGCGCGGCGTCATGGAGAAGTGTATCTTCGATCCGGCCCGACAGGACGGCCAGATGGGCGAGGAGATGGTCGGGACGACCGCCTGCGAGGACGCGTGTCCGCCGGGTGCGATCCAGTTCGGGGACATGAACGACCCCGAGAGCCCTCCCCAGCAGTACATCGAGAACGTGCCGCTCGCGAGGGCACTGGAGCACGATCCAGACGACGAAGAGCTTCAGGAGGCGATCGCGATCGTCGAGGGCGAAGAAGAGGCCGCTGACGAGGACGATGACGACGACGATGGCATGACCGAGGAGGAAGCGATCCGACTGCTCCGCGGCGAGTACGGTGACAACGATTCCTCGTTCAAGCTGTTAGAGGAGTTCGGCACGAACCCGAACGTTATCTACCTCGGGAACGAGCCCGGACCCGACGCCGAGCAAGTTCCTGGCCCGGTCGCCTACGATGACGTCGGACAGGTCGATGACCGGATGGACGTTACCGACGAGCGAACGGTCGGTGGTCTCGACCTCTGAGACGCTGAGTACCCGTCTCCGTCTCTGTTTCTGTCTCTGTTTCCGTTTCCGTTTCCGTTTCCGTTTTCGTCTCTCTCAGTCGTTCGGACTCGTTGCGTTCATAATGATTCACTCGTACGGATTCGTATGAACACTCGTGGCCGCCTTTTCGTCGGCCTCCTCTGGCTCGGTGTCGCTGGTTTGATGGCGACGACGATCCTCGTCGAACCCGGTTTTTCCGCATCGGTGAGTGAACTCGTTCGACTGTTTGTCGTTGCGCTCGCACTCTTTCTGGCCGTCGTCTACCTGTTCGATCCGTGGGGTGTGCTGAGTCGTCAGCCGTTTCACTGACACTGACACTGACACCGGCACCGACACTGACACTGACACCGACCCTCATACTGCCACCGACACAGTCACCAATACTGGTGCTGACAACGTGTTTCTCACTCAGTCATCCGCCGGCGCGAGCGGCCGCTGATCGACCGCGAGCAACCGATCGAGCGCATCGACCATCGCTTCGACGCTCGCGCGCGTGATGTCCGCCTCGCTTCGGGCAACCGTCACCGAGCGATCGTTTCGCACCATCGTTACCTCGACAGTGACGACTGCGTCCGTCCCGCCCGTCACCGCGTCGACGTGGTAGGACTCGAGTTCGGCGTCGGCTGAGGAGCCAAGCGCTTCCCGGATCGCGGAGACGGCCGCGTCGACGGGACCGGAGCCAGTGCCGCTTGCGACCCGTTCCTCGCCGTCCACATCGAGACGGATGCTCGCTGTGGGAACGGCTCCGCCGCTCGTCGCCGTCAGGTCGAGCAGGTCGACGACGCGCTCGCGGTCGTCGCCGGTGACGTCCTCGGCGATGGCGAGCAGGTCGGCGTCCGTGACGCGCCGGCCGCGGTCGCCGAGTTCGGTAACCCGCGTTGCAATCTCGCCGACCTCGTCGTCGCTCGCCTCGACGTCGTGCTCCTCGAGTGTGGCCGCCACACCAGCCCGGCCGGTGTGCTTGCCGAGGGCGAGTCGGCGCTCGCGGCCGACGGTTTCGGGTGCGTAGGGCTCGTACATCTTGTCATCCTTCAGGGTGCCGTCCGTGTGGATGCCGCTCTCGTGGGTGAACGCGTTCTCGCCGATGACGGCCTTGTTTGGCGGGAGTTCGACGCCGGTCGCCCGCGAGACGCGCTGGGCGAGACCGTACAGCGACTCGAGGTCGACTGTCTCGACGTCGTACACGTGCGAGAGTGCGATGGCGACCTCCTCGAGTGCGACGTTGCCGGCGCGCTCGCCAAGACCGTTGACCGTGCAGTGGACGAGATCCGCGCCGGCGGAAACGGCGGCGAGCGCGTTCGCCACGCCGAGGCCGAGGTCGTCGTGCGTGTGCGCGCTGACCGGCCCGAGTTCGGCGAGCCGCGAGACGGCTGCCGTCGTATGTTCCGGTCCGGTGTGACCGACCGTGTCGGCGAAGCAGAATCGGTCTGCACCCGCGTCAAGCGAGGTTTCGGCCAGTTCTGCGAGGTAGTCGAGATCCGCGCGGGAGCCGTCCTCGCCGATCACCTCGACCCAGAGGTCGTGGTCGGTCGCGTACTCGACCAGTTCAGCCGTCGTCGCGAGATTGTCCTCACGCGAGGTGCCAACCTTTCCTTCGACGTGGCGGTCACTCGAGGGCACGACGATGTGAACGCCGTCGACGTCGCACTCGAGTGCCAGGTCGACGTCGGCTCGAATGCCACGACAGAAGCTGGTGACGAGTGCGTCGAGGTCGAGGTCGGTGACGCGGGAGATGGCGCGTCGTTCGCCGGCACCGGTGCAGGCGCTGCCGGCTTCGATGACGCTGACGCCGGCACGCTCGAGGGAACGGGCGAGTTCGACCTTTTCGTCGGGCGAGAGCGAGACGCCGGGTGCCTGTTCGCCGTCGCGGAGGGTGGTGTCGAGGAGTCGGACGGTGCGGTCTGGGTCGATCGTCTGGTCGGGGGTTGGTGTCTGCGAGTGCATTGAAGTGGGGTTTGTGGCTGTGGTTGTCGTTGTCGTTGTCGTTGTCGTTGTGGGTGTGACTGTGTCCGTGGCCGCAGTCGTGCTCGTCTCTGTGGGTCCGTCGCTGTCGTCTGTGCCAGCGCTGGCGCTCCCGTCGTCGGTAGCGTTGGTGTCGCTGGCAGCGTCAGCATCATCAGCAGCGACGGCACTGTCAACAGCGTCGATACCAGTGTCAGTTACCGTTGGTTCAGATGAAACAGAAGCAGCGTTAGTGGTCGTGTCAGCAGCAGTCTCAGTACTACCGCGAAGGACCGAAGCGAAACTACGTGTGCCGTATAATTTCGCGTCCAGCCGGATCGCTCCGACTTCCTCTATCCTCCGGCGATGAGACAGACGCAGAATCTCGTGCCATTGTACCTCGGTCTACTGTGGCACACGTTCTTAAGCACGTCGGCGACGGTACTTTCTGCGCCGTCCTCTCAACCCGTTTTCACGACGCTACTCGTCGAGCAGCGCAATCTCGTCACCCGGCTCGACAGCAGCCGCAGCGCCGGCGGGTAACTCGAGTATCGTGTCTGCGTGCTCACGGGCAAAGCCACGCCACGGGCGAAGTTGCTCGACGCGCTGGACGACGCCGTCGGCGACCCAGATGACGTCGAGCGGGACGAAGACGAACAGCATGTGGACGTCGCGGGTACTTGCGTTGCCGAAGCGGAAGGCGAGTGCGAAGTCCTCAGGGAGCGAGCGACGGAACATGAGACCGCGGGTCTGTGCGAGCAGGGAGTCTGCGAGGTCGATCTGGGTGGCGAGCGTTGTCCGGTCGTCTGGGGATGCAACTGAGCCGTCAGCGGCGTGAACGAGACGCACGACTGGGCGTCGGCGTGCAACGAGCAAAAAGACTGCCAAAACGACGGCTACTGACTGTGGGTCGTCGGCTGTGACCCGTTGTCGTCGTATCCGTGGCCGTGGGGCGTAGGCGGGATCGTAACCGTTACCGTTACCGTTACCGTTACTCCGCCTGGTCGTCGGTGAATTCGAAGACGCTGGCTTCGGTGTCAGCGTCTTCGTCGCTGTTGGCGTTGGCAGTAGTTCCGTCGGCGTCAGTAGTTCCGTCAACGTTGCCGTCGCCGTCGTCGATATCGTCGCTGCCGTCTGTCATGCCAGCGGACGCAGACGTGATGGCGCTTGCTTCCTCACCAGCCACTGCCGCATCGAGCAACGCCGCATCTTCGGCGTCTGCAGTCGCATCCGTTTCGAATCGGTCGAGTGCCGCCGAAAGCGTCGTCGCCTGCTGGCTCAGCTGCTGGGCCGAGCCGGTCACTTCCGTCAGTGCGCTCGTCTGCTCTTCGGCAGCCGCGGCGACCGTCTCGGCCTCCGCGGTCGTCTCCTCGGAAATCGAGGCGACTTCGTCGACCATCGCGACGACCTCCTGGGTCGAGGCCGCCTGCTGCTCCGTCGCCGCCGAAATCTCCTGCACGCCGTCGTTCGTCTCCTGGGCGTACGTGGCAATCTCTTCGAGGTCGTCGACGACAGCCGTCACGAGGTCGTTCACGCGCTCGATTTCGTCGGTCGTCTGGTCGACCTCCGTCGCAGAGCGCGCCGTCTGGGATTCGACCGCCTCGAGTCGCTCGTCGATCTGCTCTGCAGCCACCTTGACGTCCTGGGAGAGCTCCTTGACCTCCTCGGCAACCGTGCTGAAGCCGCCCGTATCGCCGTCGCTGGCCGAGCGAGAGGCCTCGATAGAAGCGTTCAGTGCGAGCATGTTCGTCTGTGCCGCAATCTCGGTAATCGTTTCCGTGAGCTCTGCAATCTGGTCGACCTGCATCTCGAGTTCCTCGAACTCCTCGACGACTGCCTGGTGTTCGTCTTCGAGGTCCTCACAGGCGTCGATCGCTTCCTGTGCGGTATCGCTGCCGTCGCGGCTCGTGTTGGCCGTCCGTTCGGCGAGCGTCGCGACCTGACTCGAGGAGGCCGCGATTTCTTCGGTCGTCGTCGAGAGCGTGTTGAGTTCGCTGTCGATCGACTGCAGCGACTGGTGCTGCCGGTCCGCACCGTCGGAGATTTCCTGCACTGAGGCGCTGACCTCCGCACTTGCAGTCTGGACCTCCTCGCTCGAAGCGGTCACCTGTTCGGAGGCCGTGGCGACGTCGGTCGCGAACTGCGAGAGTTGGTCGACGGTCGTCTCGAGTTCCCCGAGCATCTCGTTGAACTCGGTGGCGATCTCTCCCATCGCCTCGTTCTCGCTTTCGGGATCCATTCGAGCCGTGAGGTCGCCGTCTGCGGCGGTCTGCATCACCGTACTGTATTCGTCGGCCTTCTGTTCGAGGTGGGCGTTCATCCGACCAACCCGTTCACGTTCGTCTTCGGCCTCAGCACGAGCGTCTTCTGCTTCCCGGAGCGAGTTCTTCAGCTCGTCTCGCATCGAATCGAAGCCGTCGTAGAGACGGCCGATGTTGTCGATCCGGTTGGACTCGAGTTCGACGTCGAGATTACCCGACTCCATCTGTTTTGCCTTCTCCGTGAGTCGGTCGATCGACCCGGCGGTATTGCGCCCGATAACGGCACCGAGGACGGCGATGATGAGTACGCTTGCGAGCGTGATCAGCGCGCCAAACTGGCCAATCGAGTCGACGACGCCGAGTGCCTGATCTTCGGTGGTGTGGACGAGCACGGTCCAATCCTCGCCGGTGGTGTAGTAGCCGACAACGTAGCCGTCGGGTGAGAAGTTGTACGGCTCCTGCTGGAGCACGTCAGTTGGCGCGTCGTCGAATCGGAGCGCACCGAGTGAGTCTTCCTCGGCAGCGTCGAGGAGTTCCGCGTTGCCGTACGTCTCGCCGAAGGCGGTGTTCTCGGGATCGCTGCCGTAGCCGAGGTACGCGTCGTCTGCAATGATCTGTCCCTCGTCGTCGACGATGGTGACGACGGTTTCAGACTGCCAGACGGTCGGCGAGTTCGACGAGCGGTCGGCCAGATCGAACGTGAGCACGACCGCCCGATCAGTGCCGGGAATGCCAACGTAGTACGAACGAACGGGCCGCTCGTCGAAGACGAGCGAGACATCGTCCTCGATCAGATATGGATCGGTCCGCTGGACCGTGTACGCCGAGGCCGACTCGAGTTCGTCCGTCTCCGGGAACGCGAGGTCGTCGAGCGAAGAGGCGTTCTCGGTGCCTGCGAGGACGTCGCCGGAGTCAGTGCTGGTGTCGACGTAGAGTGCGTTCACTCTGGTGTTCTCCGGGAGTTCGTTGTAGACGTCTTCGAGGTAGCTATCTATCGCTTCGAGGTCCTCGGTCTCGGTGCCACTAGCCTGTTCGTCGTCCTGTGAGGCAGCGAAAATCGGTGCCTGTGCCGTCGAGAGCAACAGCTGGTCGTTGCGGTCGTTCCAGTTGTCAATCTCGGTTGCTTCCTGAACGGCCTGATCCTGCTGGTCAGTGAGCACCGTCTGCTCGACGGTATCAGTAATCATCGACGTTTCGACGATGCCGATGGCACCGACTGAGAGCCCGATGACGAGCAGTACAATTCCAAACTTGAGTGCATATCGCCGTCTGATGAACGACGGAACGAGCCGCCGTATCCCACTACTCATTGTGCTCACCTTCTTCTAACAATTCTTATGTCTGACGAAGCTACTGTCTGTGATTATGATATTTGTTCTCACCCACCGTTACACACATCCTCACTCGGCTCCGTTGGGTTCAAGCCATTTGCGACCATTTGACGCGGTGAGGATGGAGCGAACGCCAAACGGCACTCCCGTCGGCGTCGACGACCCCTACGAATTCGTGGGTGTCTGTGACTACCTTACCGGTGAGGGAACGTGTCGGTACGCTTTCGATCACTACGAGCACGACCCCGAGTTCGCTCGCGAGCGCGCCAGTGAGGAGTACGAGTGTCCCGTCGTCGACCCCGAAACCGACGACACCTGGGTGGACTGCCCGCATTTCCGGTCGCGAAACCGCGACCGCGAGTGTGTCCGCTGTGACCTCGCCGAAAAGCGACTCGCCCACGACGACGAGCGGCCGCTTCTCGAGGAGCACCACCTGTCCTATGCCCGCGACGGTGAGACGCTCTCACACGAGATTACGATCTATCTCTGCCGGTGGTGTCACGCGAAGGTCCACAACTCGTGGGCGCGGATCACCGACGACGCCGCGCCAGACCCCGAGGCACTGGCCGAACTCGAAGGTCGGCGCAGTCGGGAACTCGAGGAGTTGAGTTTCGAGTCAGCAGCGGAGCGATACGAACGGGGCGAACGAAACGATCGAGACAAGGACGGTTAATCGAGAATATCGCCGACGCGGCGCGGTTCGCCCTGCAGATTCGGCTGTTCGGCGACGATTTTGAGCACTTCGTGGTCCGTTACGTCGTAATAGGATTTCTCCGTGGCTTCCTCGATGAGGTCTCGTTCGAGGCGGAACTCGGTACCTTCGTAGACGACATCGACGCCATCGTCGTCGAACGCGAGCGTTGTCATGTCCTGCTCTATGCCGTGGGGGGTGTAAAAGGGTCCGGACCGGACGCTCTCGGTCGACGCCACAGGCCTGGCGAGTAGCATGATACCGCACAGACAGGAGTCTGACGGGCGGCAGACGACGCGCGAGGTTTATTACCGGCCACCCATATTGGATGTGAGTGTGGCCGGACATAGGGATCCGCTCGACGAACTCGTCGTTCCCGACGGGACCGAAGCCAAGGAAGTCGCCCTCGAGACCGACGGAGACGTCCTTATCGGAAGCCGCTCGACGATCGAGTTCGGCGTGCGCGGACGCAACGTGCTCGCCGGCGAAAACGTCACCGTGGAAGGCGAGATCGAAGCCGAAGGCGACTGCCGACTCGACATGTGGTGTGACGTTGCAGAGAACGTCCTCGTCGGACAGGACGCCTACATCGGCGAACGGGTCCACATCGCCGGCGAACTGAAGGTCGCGGGTGACCTGGACATCGGCGACGACGTCGACATCGAGGAAGGCTTCGAGGCCAACGGCTGGATCGTCATCCGGAACCCGATGCCGACGATCGTCCTCATGTTCGTCTACCTCAAACACCTGCTTTTGATCGGCGAGGAAGACACCGCTCAGCGGCTCATCTCCGAACTCGTCGACGAAGACGACGACGAGGACGACCCCGAGACCGACCCACTCGTCATCCCACGCAACGCGACTGTCGGCGACGACGCCTGGCGCGTCTCGACACCCGCAACGCTCGGCGACGACTGTCGACTCCACGGCAACGTCCGCGCCGAAACGATCGACGTGGGTCGCGCGTGCAACGTTTTCGGTAGCCTCCGCGCCCGCGGCGACGTCACCGTCGGCGAGGAAACGCGCATCCACGGCGACCTGACCACCCGCGACGGCGACGTGGTGCTCACCAACGACGCGCGCGTCCTCGGCGACGTCTCCTGTGCCAATCTCGAACTCGGCCCCGGTGCCGAAATCGACGGCACGATTCGCGCCGACGGCGAAATTACGATGGAGACTGGCGAACGCGAACTCGAGTAGGCCCCGAACCGACCGGGGTTTCCTGCCTACGGTCGGCTTACTGTCTCGCAGACGGATTCTCACCCCCAGTCTTAATAGCAGCACTGTGGATACGCGAGATGAGTATGCGAATGACAATCACACAACAGACACGGAGGCGCGTATGCGGTCCATCGTCCTGACCAAGGGCGTCCCGGACTTCTCGGATGGCGCCGTCTCGTTCAACGAGGAGGGCCATCTGGAGCGCGGGAAGACACCGACGGTGATGAACCCGAACGACGCGTTCGCACTCGAGGCGGCCCTGCAGACGCGGGTCCGCCACGGCGGTCACGTCTCGGGGATGAGCATGGGGCCGCCGGGCTACGCGGAAGTACTCGAGGGGGCAATGGAATCGGTGTATACCGACGACAGCTACCTCCTTTCGGACCGGGAACTCGCCGCCTCGGACACGTGGGCGACGGCGATCACCCTGAGTGCGGGCATCGAGACCTATCAGGAGGAAGTTGGCGACGTCGACCTGCTCTTTGCGGGGTTCAAAACGGCGGACGGCGAGACGGGCCAGACCGGGCCACAGACGGCGTGGGCACTCGACTGGCCGATCGTCACGCACGTCATCGCGCTCGATATCGATCCGGACGAGCGCCTGCTTCGTGCGAAGCGACTCGTCGAGGGCGACGTTGACGAGATCGAGACGGTCGAGGCACCGCTGCCGTGTATGGTCGTCACGGACCCTGAGTTCGAGCCGACCTACCGGAAGGCCTCTCACCGACTGACCCACAAACGGCTTCGCAAGGAGACCCAGAACCGCGCGGCTGCCCACGACCGACACCTGACGACGTGGGATCACGAGGACCTGAACCTGGATCCGGACTACATCGGCCTCGATGGCTCGCCGACGATCGTTTCGTCGGTCGACCCGATCCCGAAGGCACCCTCTGAGCGGGAGGCGACGATGGTCGATCCCAGCGATTCGGAGGGGATGAACGAGGTTCTTGGCGAGTTCCAGCCCTACGCGGCGACGACGAACGGTGCAGACGGACCGAACGCAGCGGAGGGAGGTGACTAATCGTGGCACTCGATCCGGACGACTACTCGGTCGACGAACTGCGCGAGGAACTGGACACGGTCGACGAGACCGACGAACTGCAGGCGATTCTCGAGGCCGAACAGGCGGGGAGAGATCGAAAGACGGCTCGGGAAGCGGTACACCGGCGGCTCGAAGCTGTCGGTGCGGACGTCGCTGGCGATGCAGGTGGAAGCGACAACGGTAGCGACGACGCAGCCGGCGGCGTCGAGGAGGGGACAGAAACCGAAGGCGAGTACGAGGAGACGAAGGAAACGGTTGGCGACGAGGCGGAAGGTGAGCCAGTCGACGAGGTCGAAGACGAGGACGAACCGGCCGTCGACGACGAGGGCGCGGCAGGCGAAGTCGACGAACCACAGACCCGCGACAAGAAACACGTCCGGGCGCTCGCCGACGGCCACTACGAGGACATGTGGGTCTTCTGTGAGACACAACAGGGCGACCTCCTCGAGGTCTCCCGCGAAATGCTCGGCAAGGCGCGCGAACTGATGGACCAGTTCGCCGAGGAGTATGGTGAGGAGGAGCGTGTCGTCGCGTTCCTGATGGGCGACGACTGCGAGGAACTTGCCGAGGAGTGCATTGCCTACGGCGCTGACGTCGCGGTCTACCACGACGATGATCGACTCGAACGGTTCCTGCACAAGCCCTACACCGAGATTTCGTCGCACATGGCCCGCGGCGAGGGAACCGTCGAGAGCACGGACTGGCGCGACTACGACAAGCCGCGGTACGTCCTGTTCCCGGCGACGAACAACGGACGGGACCTCTCGGCGAAGGTGCAGGCCGAACTCGACTCCGGGCTCGCCTCGGACTGTTCGGATCTCTTCATCGAGGAGAACGAAGTCTCGAATCCCGTCAAGACTGGCGAACCTGGCGTCAAGAAGACCTTCGAGAAGGTCCTGCACATGAAGCGGCCCGACTTCTCGGGCTTCGAGTACTCGACGATCCTCTGTCTGGACAATCCCGGTCGGGAGTTCCACCCACAGGGTGCGTCGATCATCCCTGGAAGCTTCGACCCCATCGAACCCGATTACGATCGCGACGGGCTCGTGGTCGAACACGACATGGAACTGGACGACGACTGGTTCCGCGTCGAGATTACGGAGTACGACCAACTCGAGGCCGGCGTCGATCTGACGGGCCACGACGTGGTCGTCTGTCTCGGTCGCGGCATTGCAGACGACCCCACTGAAGGGATGGAACTCGGCCTCGATCTGGTCGACGCGTTCGAGGACGCCGAACTCGGCATCACGCGGGGCATCGTCACCTCCTCCTATCAGTTCGACGGTCACGTCGAGCAGTACGCGAAGGAGGAGCGTCAGATCGGCGAGACGGGCCAGGTCGTCGCGCCCGACCTCTACATCGCGGCTGGTGTGTCGGGTGCTGTCCAGCACAAGGTCGGGATGGACGAGTCGGACACCATTGTCTCGATCAACACGGACCCAGACGCGCGTATTCGGGACTTTAGCGACTACTTCGTTGAGGGCGACCTCTTCGAGGTTCTCCCCGAACTCGCCGACGCAGTCGGGTCGGGTGAGCTGGCACCCGAAGCGGTCGCGGACGGGAGTGGCGAGACGGCTGCGGACGACAGCGGCGAGACGGCTGCGGACGACAGCGGCGAGACGGCTGCGGACGACAGCGGCGAGACGGCAGAGGACGGCGAGCCAGATGACGGTGCTGACACTGCAACTGGAGGTGAGACTGATGACTGATTCAAGCGAGGCAGACCGAGAACACTACGAGGCCGTCGTCGTCGGCTGCGGTCCCGGCGGCGCTGCGGCAGCTGCACGACTCGCAGACCACGGTATCGAAACGCTCGTGCTCGAACGAGGAACGGATGCGGGCTCGAAGAACGTCTCCGGCGGCCTGATCTACGCCGAGGACTCCGCTCCTTACACGATCGACGACCTGTTCGACGGCTTCCGTGAGGAAGCCTCCGAACGGCCCGTCACGGACTACTACATCCACAACGTGGCCGGGAACAAGGTCAAGAGCTACGATCTGACCGACCTTCACGAGGACGACACCGACTGGTGTGACGCCGTCCTCCGTCGGCCGATGGACTCCTGGCTCGCAGAGCGCGTCCACGAGAAGACCAGCGAGACCGGCGGCGGGGTCCTGACGAACGTGCGGGTGAACGGCCTCCTGCGAGAGCGCGGCCGCATCGTCGGCGTCACCTGTGACGAACTCGATCCGATCGAGGCCGACATCGTCATCGCCGCCGACGGCGTCAACTCCGAACTCGCCCGTGAGGCGGGCCTGATGGACTGGGAAGACCCGAACGAGTGGTTCCAGGGCGTCAAGGCCGTCGTCGAGATGGAGCCCGGCGTGATCGACGACCGGTTCGATATCGACGAGGACGAGGGTGTCGCGCACCTGTTCTCGGGCGACCTCTTCGAGGATGTTCGCGGCGGCGGCTTTCTCTACACGAACGAGGAGTCGCTGTCTATCGGGACCGTCTTTCACCTCGACAGCCTCGTCGAGCAGCAGGCAGAACCGCACGAACTGCTCGACGCCTTGCTCACCCACCCGCTGCTCGCGCGGTGGCTCGGCGACGAGTACGACGAGCGCGAATACTCGGCGAAACTTGTCCCCGACTCGAAGAAGGTCGCTCATCGCGAGCCCTACCAGGACCGACTCGTTCTGGTCGGCGACGCCGCGGGCCAGATGCAGGCTCAGGGGCCGATCATCAAGGGAATGAACCACGCCGTCACCGCGGGCGCGCTCGCTGCCGACGCCTTCGCAGTCACGCGTGGGAACGCAGACCCGGCCGCTGCGGGCCGGCGGTACACCCAGATGCTCGAGGACTCTGGCACGATGGACAAACTTCGGCCGCGGCGGTACGACCTCGCACGAACCGTCGGTGAGCGCGACCGAGTGACCGATGCGGTCGAACGAGTGCTCGACTCCCGCGTTGGCTCGCTCGCAATCGGCAACCCGGTCGCGGACCGCCTGCTCCAGCGAGCGTACAACTCGCCGTTCCTCGTCTCGATGCTGCCCGACACGCGAACGGGCTACGTCACCCTGCCGTCGATCATCGGAGACGAACACGGGCGAACGCTGCACTGGGAGAGTTCGGTTGAACCGCCGACGCTCGACGAGCGGATCGGTGACCTCACCTACGACACGGACGTCGGCAACCCGCACATCGAGGTACGAGACACGTCCTACGAGGCCAGCGGCGCAGCAGTGTACGCCTGCCCGGTCAGCGCCGAGGACTTCGGCGGCGGCTGCTACCGCTCCGAAGAAGTCAAACGCAACGGCACCGCAGCAACCGTCGTCAGCCTCGACACCCAGCCCTGCGTCGAGTGTGGTACCTGCGCCGTCGTCGCCGACACCGAGTGGGAACACCCCCGCGGCGGCAAGGGCGTCGAGTTCCGCGAGGGATAAGCGTGAGTCTGCAGCAATTCCGGTGTCGTTCGCCGTCAGGCAGAGGGTCGCGCCATGAGTGAGTACGGCCCTCAAATCGCTGCGCTCGCCCGCCGCGCCGAGCGCGAGCACGCTGCACTCCACCGCGGAAACGAACCTCTCGGACCGACGTTCGCACCCCAATACCTCCGTGAGGGCGTCGGCCAGGCCATCGCAGTCTACATCGACGCCCGCACCGGCGGTCGCCCCGCTCCACTCTCGCCAGCCGAACTTGACTCTCTCGAGTGCGCGATGAATCGCTGGCTCGAGTGCTACGCGCGCTGTCACGGTTCGGTACTCGAGTCGGATGTCAGTATCAGGACCGCCGCGGAGGTGTTGCTCGAGACGCGGAACATCGACGACGTCGGGCAGTTGTTGACAGGTGTGCCGGCGCGTCGGGCAGACGATGATGCGGACGAGCACCAGACCAACCGAGAGACCGAACACGAGGGCGACAGCGAACGCAAATCGTCTGCGCGTTCCGAATCGTAACCAACCGCGTATCAGCCATCGAAACAGGGACGAGCGCCGGACAGTCACCACAATCGACCCGTCCGAACAGTCATGACGCTCGTGCACGGAAACGTATCCATACCCGTGTCCCTCATCATCGAGTACGAACTGCGAACGCCGATCCTCGAATCGGCAGGCCAAGTCGTCCGAAGGCTCGAGTTAGAGGAACTCTACGGCACACAGGACGGAACGTCGAAATTGCTTTTCTGGGCGTTCGCCGACGATTTCGACGCGTTCGAGGATGCGCTCGCATCCGACGGGACGGTCGAAAGTCACACGAGACTCGAGTCCTTCACTGATCGCAGCCTGTACGGCGTCACGCTCACCGATGAGGCAGCGGCAAAGCTAACCTACCCGTTAGCTGCCGAGTACAACGTCGCGATCATCGACATCACGCTCACCGACGAGATCGTCGTGAGTGCTCGCGTTCCATCCCGAGAGGCCTTACTCGAGTACCGAAAGCGCTGTCTCGAGAAGGGAGTCGGGTTTCGGGTACGCCGTATTTACCGTGAGAACGAGGCCGAGGCCGAGACCGAAACGGAACGGTACGGCCTCACCGAGCATCAGCGCGAGGCGCTGCAGACGGCGCTCGACAGCGGATACTTCGACGTACCCCGGAAGGCGACGCTCTCGGAAATTGCGGACGAACTTGGCATTTCAGATCAGGCACTCTCAGCCCGGCTCCGGCGCGGGCAGGCGAACCTACTTTGGCAGACAATCGCAGGCGAGACTAGTTAAAAGGTTGGCCACCCAATGAACGCCCTTTCCCGGTTGCCGTTCGTTCATTCGGTATGAAACAGACTGCTCACTCGTCCACGGATACGACCGAAACTACGGCAGCGGAACCAACACCCGCTGAGGGTCGGTTTACTTACCAGGCTGAACCGGACCAGCCACCAAGCGTCGCCATCGTTTCCGCAATTGCTGAACAGGAAGACCTCGACGTCCTTTCTGTCGCGGACGAACTCGAACCACTCTACAACGTCGTCGACCCGACGGCGCTCGACGCGCTCTTCGATGTCTCGAGTGACGCTCCCGAACTCGACCGTGCGGGTGGCAGCGTCACGTTCGCCTATGCAGGCCGAACGGTGACGGTCGATACGACTGGCCGTGTCATCCTCGAACGCACCTAAGGTTCGCAACGAGCGTGTAGAGTCGCCAGTCGTCAGTCGTCAACTGGATGCCGGATGCTGGATGCCGGACGCCGAATGCCGGATGCCGAATGCCGAATGCTGGATGCTGGATGCTGGATGCTGGATGCTGGGTGCGCCGAGTCCCAAATCGCTTTCTTCTCGTCCTCTGTCCCACTGTCAGTAAGAGTCCCCACAACTCACCACCAGTCACGGGCCCGTTCCCGTTCCACATATTGTGGTGCCACACCACGACACACCACGACACACCACTCCACACCACGCCACACCACTGTGAACTCACTCAATAAATCAGTTCGTCGTCGTTCTCCACCATATACAGCGTCCGTGCGGCAATGTTGACCGCGTGGTCACCAACCCGCTCTAGATCCCGAATCGTGAGCAACAGCCGAGAAACATCCTGGAGCAACCGCTCGACTTCGTCGGGGGACTCGAGTTCCCGTTCGATGAGGTCGCGGACGACGATTTCGCTTGCCCGTTCGGCGAAGTGGTCGAGGTCGTCGTCGCGATCTGCTAGCTGCCGACAGCCGTCGGTGTCCTCGGTGTCGTAAGCGACCATGGCGTCCTCGATCATATCGAGGGTCATCTCGCCCATTTCCTGGACGTCCACGTCGGGGAAGAGATTGTGTCTGGCGTTGAGGGTGTACTCGCCGAGGTTGACCGCGAGATCGCCGATCCGCTCTAGGTCGGTGATGATCTTGAACGAGGCAGCGATGAATCGGAGGTCACTCGCGACAGGCTGTTGGAGCGCGAGCAGTTCGATACACTGCTGCTCGAGGTCGAGATACATCTGGTTGACCTCGCTGTCGCCGGTGATCACTTCGTTCGCGAGGTCCTCGTCTTTCTGTTCTAAGGCGTCGAGCCCCATGCGAAGTCGTTCCATCACGACTTCGCTCATGTAGAGGATGTCCTCGCGGAGTTCCGTGAGCTTCTCCTGGTACGATTGTCTGGCCATACTGCAGACAGCACGCCGGTCACTGATAAATATTGGTAGCGGTCGGCACGTTGTGCAACGGTTTCGGGCACCTGTTGTCGCATGCGCGTTCAGGTGTAATACGTGTCGAAATCCGACAGACGGCGCGCCAGACCGGGAAATCGCTGTCGGTGCGCCTTTGCAACTCCGCCACGTAGGGGTCTGAAAGCGATGGGTGATGGGACCATCTCGGGATCGAATCGAGACGAGTCCGTTTACACAGGTTCGAGCGACCGCGGTGACGACAGCCGTAGCGATGACAACCGTCGCAACGGTGACGACAGCGACAACGGGAACGACGACAGCGACCACGGACACGACGACAACCGTGGCTACGGCGACGGCTGGGAGGAACTCCGCCAGCAAACACTTCGCCGGGACAACTACGCCTGCACCCGCTGCGGCGCAGACGACCGCACGCTCCAGGCCCACCACATCGTCCCGCGCTCCGCCGGCGGCCCCGACGAACTCGAGAACCTCCTTACGCTCTGTCGACCCTGCCACGGCGTCATCCACCAGCACAACAGCGCCTTCGACGACGTTCGCGACGACGCACCGCTCTTTCCCGAGCGAACCGCACCCGACCCCGTCGCCCGGTTGCGGACGCCGGCCGATCAGTGCTGTACACGCTGTGGGGCCGAACGCAGCGATCCGACCGAACTCGTCGCCTGGACGGACGTGCCAGCTAGCGACGACGCCCGCCCGGCCCCGCCGCACGTTACTCTCTGTAAACCCTGTGCCGGACTGCTTCTCGAGTGCGACCTGGCGTGCGAGGAAGCCGCCCTCACTGCGAACCACACGATTTCGGTGCACGAACTCGCGGCTCGCCGACCCGATGCGTCCGTTCGACCGAGCGCCTTTGCGCTCTCACAAGTTGCAGTTCGACGCGAGCCACGGACGCTCCGCGAGCGCGTCGTCGACGACACGCCGTTGCGATTTCTGCTGAATCACCGCGGTGTCCGTCTGGCGCTGCTCGTCGTGATCGGCTACGTGGCATTGTTCGTCGTGCTGGCGCTGTAGCTACGATCCAGCCTGTCGTGTGGGTGAAACCTGCAACCGAGACGTAACAAGACAAACTCGAGACTGCAACCGAGACGTAACAAGACAAACTCGAGACGCAACAAGACAGAACAAACCGCACCGAAACGCCAGCGGATGGGCTGACAGAACAAACCGCATCGAGACTCCAGAGAACGGCCTATCCGAACTTGCCCGTAATGTAATCCTCGACCCGGTCGCTCTCGGGATTCTCGAAGATTTTGCTCGTGTCGTTGAACTCAACGAGGTGGCCCCCCGTGAGGAAGACCGCCGTCTTATCCGAGATGCGGGCCGCCTGCTGCATGTTGTGCGTGACGATCGCAACCGTGTACTCCTGGGCTAACTCCTCGACCAGATCCTCGATCTTCGAGGTCGCAACCGGGTCGAGCGCAGAGGCCGGCTCGTCCATCAGGATTACTTCCGGATCCGTCGCAATCGCACGGGCGATACAGAGGCGCTGTTGTTGCCCGCCCGAGAGATCCAGTCCGCTCTCGTCTAACTGGTCTTCGACCTCGTCCAGCAACGCCGCACGCTCGAGTGCGGTCAGTACTTTTTCCTCGACGTTTTCGTCCTTGCCCTGCACCCGGAGGCCGTAGGCGACGTTGTCGAAGATGCTCTTCGGGAACGGGTTCGGCTTCTGGAAGACCATGCCGATCTTGCGACGGAGGGCGACGGGGTCGACGTCGTCTTCATAGACGTTCTTCCCGTGGAAGTGGAGATCTCCCTCGACGCGAGCCACGTCGATGAGGTCGTTCATCCGGTTGATCGAGCGCAGGAACGTCGACTTCCCACAGCCGGAGGGGCCGATGAGGGCCGTGACTTCCTTCTCGGGGATGTCCATGTTGATCCCGTGGAGGGCCTGCGTGTCGCCGTAGAAGACGTCCAGATCGCGGGCTTCGATGACGGCGTTGTCGACGCGGGGCGAGCCAAGCGGCTTATCGCCAGCCGGCATGGAGAGGCCGGCTCCCGACTCACCGGCTGCGGCCGTCTGTGCCGACGCAGCCGCGCTGGCACTTGAATCGGACGCCGACCGCTGGCGGTTCACCGATTCTGATTCGCTACTGGCCGCTGTGATTTCGGGCGGCTCCGTGTTCGCACTCCCAGGCGTGCCTGTGAGAGATCCATCGTTTGCGTTTGGGCGGATCGACGATAGCGCCGATCGGAATCCAGCAAGTCGACCGTCCGTCTGGTCGCTCATTACCACTGTTGTGCGGTCGGATGCCTAAATACCATACTATGTCATCTATATAGTGCTATAGTCGGACACAGTGACTGTGACAGTGGTGACTGGACGAGTGGGGTACTCGAGTAAAAACTACTGACGGCGGTTGGCCAGCGTGACTACGACCGTTTGTCGTACTTGTTCCGGATGAGGATCGCAACGGCGTTCATGAGCAGGAGGATCGTCAGCAGGACGACGATCCCGGCTGCGGCGACGTGCTGGAACTCTGCTTCGGGCATCTTCGCCCACTCGTAGATCTGCATGGGCATTGCGCCGAACGAGCCCGTCGGATCCGTCAGATCTGGTGGGGTGAACATCGTCGTCGCAGCACCGACCATCAGAATCGGTGCGGTTTCGCCGATTGCCCGGGAAAGCGAGAGGATGATCCCGGTCATGATTCCCGGCACGGCTTCCGGAAGCACGACGTTGCGGATGGTCTGCCACTTCGTTGCGCCTGCGCCGTAGGAGGCCTGTCGCATCGAGTCCGGTACCGCTCGCAGGGACTCCTGGGACTGGACGATGACGATCGGTAAGATGAGTAGCGTCAGCGTCAGCGCACCGGCGATGAGACTCGCGCCGGTCTGCATCGCGCGGACGAACACGGCGAGTCCGAGCAGTCCGTAGACGATCGACGGGACGCCCGCGAGATTCGAGATGTTGGCCTCGATGAATCGTGTAAGGTTCGAATCAGGCGCGTACTCCTCGAGATAGATCGCAGCGCCGACCCCCAGGAAGAGGGTGAAGATCGCCGTCATGATGATCAGGTAGATCGAGCCGATGATCATCGGGTACATGCCGCCGGGGCCGGTCGCCAGCTCGCCGTAGTTGCTCGGAACGTAGTTCTCGGCGATCTGGGACGGCGGATACGTCAGGAACTCCCAGGTGAGCCAGCCACGGGCCTCGAGGAGGACGTCCGCGAGGAGGGCGACCAGTGCGACGATGCCGACCATTGTCGCGGCGAAACACAGCCCGAGGAAGATCGTCCCGAGCTGGTGTTTGCGTTTGATCGACGAGCCGTCGAAGTCGAAGTCGAGGTCGTCGCCGTCGGGATCGCCGCCCGGACTCGAGGTCGTGGTCGTGGTCGTGGTCGTGGTCGTCGTGGTGCTCGTGTTTGTATCCGTGTTGGTACTCATTCGTATTCCTCCCGGTAGCGCGACCGAATCCACATACTGAGTACGTTCATCAGGAACGTCATCGCGAACAGCGTCAGACCAATCGCGAACAGGCTCTGGTAGCCGATCGAACCGACCGAGGCGTCACCGGTTCCGATCTCGACCATGTACGCCGTCATCGTCTGAATCTCGGCGAACGGATTCATCGTCACCTGTGCGAGTGCGCCCGCTGCGAGTGTGACAGCCATCGTCTCGCCGATGGCCCGCGAAATCGCGAGCACGTACGCGGCGAGAATGCCCGATAGCGACGCCGGTAGCACGACCTGCGTCGAAACCTCGAACTTCGTTGCGCCCAGTCCGTAGGCGGCGTTGCGAAGCGAGTCGGGAACGGACGACATCGCGTCCTCCGAGATCGACGAGACCATCGGGATGATCATGACGCCGACGACGATCGCCCCCGCAGCAGCGTTGAAGGTCCCCGTACCAGGGTATATTTGCTGGAGAATCGGGGTGATAAACGAAAGTGCGAAGAAGCCGTAGACGATGGTCGGAATCCCTGCGAGGATCTCGAGTGTTGGCTTCACCACGCGGCGGACACGCGAGCTTGCGTATTCGGAGAGGTAGATCGCGGTCAGCGTGCCGATCGGAATCGCGATGAGCGCCGACCCGACCGTGATCATCATCGTCCCCCAGACGAGCGGCAACACGCCGAAGCTTGGGTTGTCAGCTGCCCGTGGTGACCAGTCGGTGCCTGTAAAGAACTCGGTGAGCGAGACGGTCGAAAAGAAATCCGTCGCGCCGTTGACCAGGACGAGCACAATCGCGAGTGTCGTCGCAACGGTAACAGCGGCACATCCAAAGAAGATGTAGCGAGCGAGCCGATCCCCGATCGTCCCCACGTCGTTTCCGTTCCGGCTGAGATCTATGGGTTCCGTACTCATGTGTAGTCCTCGATTGCGGCCTCCAGTGTCTCCCGCTGGTCCGCGATAGTTTCGTCGGGAACCGCGTAGAACTGGACCTCACGCGCAGTCTCCTGGGTGTTCTCGAGATAGAAGCGAACGAACTCGCGGTACTCCGGTCGAGCGAGTTCATCGCGTCGGACGTAGATGTACATCGGCCGAGAGAGCGGCTGGTAGGCCTCGGCTTCGATCGACTCCCGGGTGGGAACGATACAATCGTCCCACTCGTCGCCAGGGTCCTCACCATCCTCGTAATTGACCGCGATGAGCTCTGCGTCCGCCTCGTTCTCGTAGTAGTAGCCAGCCCCACCGAACCCGATCGTGTACTCGTTGCCCCTGACGCCACGAATGATGTTGTTGGTGTCGGGTGTGCCGCTGTAGTCGTTGCGGATGTTCCCGACGGATCCAGTGATGTGCTCAGTGAAGTAATCGAACGTTCCAGAGGCGGCGTCGCGGCCGTAGAACGAAATTTCCTCGTCGGGCCACTCCTCGTCGGACTGCTCGGGCTCGAGATCGGCCCAGGTCTCGATGTCCGAACCGCGCTCCCAGAGGTCGCCGAGTTCGTCGACGGTGAGACACTCACACCAGTCGTTGTCGGGGTGTTTCAGGAGTGCGATGCCGTCGAGGACGACCTCGAGTTCGAGCCACTCGACGCCGTTCTCGCGACAGTGTTCGGCTTCCTCGTCCGTGATCGGCCGACTCGCGTTCTGGAGCGAGATTTCGCGTCGGGCGAACTGCTGGAAACCGGCACCGGTTCCCGAGGCGCTGACCGACGCCTGCACCCGATTGTTCTCCCACATGAACTGCTCGGCGACGAGAGCACTGTTCGGTCTGAGCGTATTCGAGCCGTCGATTCGAATTTCCCCCTCGAGCCCGCTGTCTTCCCCACGTGTGAGACAGCCTGCAAGGCCAGCGAGCGTCGAGCCGGAAACGCCGAGTAAAACGCGCCGACGGGTTGTCGACAGCGATCCGGAACCAGACCGCGACCCCCCATCAGAGCGACCTGTTATCGGCTCATTTCCCATCGTTTGACTAGTGCGGAGATGACGTCTAAATACCCTACTATGTTATCTATATATCTCTATATGGGCCAATCGATGACAGTGTGGAACGGTTCTGCACAATATCCCTTCCCAGCGTATAATAACCTCTCTGCGGGAGAACAGCGCAATACGTCCTCCTATAGATCCACGTGGGTTTATGCATAGGCACGCAAAACTGGGGCTATGGAGACGCGCAAGGTGCAGGTAACTGGCGGGTCAACGTATACCGTTTCGTTGCCCAAAACGTGGGCGACCGAGAACGACGTCAGCGCCGGGACAACGGTCGAGTTCTATCCAGAGGACGACGCACTGTTGCTCACTCCCCAGAGCGAAACGGATCGCCAGGAAGGAACGCTCGACGTCTCGGATCTCGAAGGTGAACGCCTGACTCGAGCCGTCATGACGATGTACGTCAGCGGCTTCGACATCATCCGCCTCGAAGCGAACCGGATCACAACTCACCAGCGCCGTGCAATCCGCAACGCAACTCAGAGCCTCGTCGGCGTCGAAGTACTGGAGGAAACAACTGACAGCGTCGTCATCCAAGACCTGCTCGACTCCTCTGAACTCTCGATCGTCAACGCCGTCTCGCGCATGCGACTCATCGCGAGTTCGATGCTCTCAGACGCCGTCACGGCCCTCATCGAAAACGACGACGACATCGCTCGCGACGTCATCCAGCGCGACGACGACGTCGACCGCCTCTGGCTCGTCGTCTCGCGCATCTTCCGCGCCACGCTTCGCTCCCCCCGCGCCGCCGAAGAACTCGGCGTCCCCCGTGAGGACTGCTTCGACTACCACTCGAGTGCACGCCAACTCGAGCGGGTTGCCGATCACGCGGCGAAGATCAGCAACCTTGCCCTCAAACTTGACGAGATTCCGGAGTCGGTTGCGGAGGGGCTGGTAGCGCTACAGGAGGATGCCTCGGACGTCCTCGAGAAGTCGATGGATGCGCTGGTTGCGGAGGAGTCGGCGGAGGCGAACGAGTTGGGCCATGCGGCTCGCGAGGCGGTGCTCGATATCGACGAGCATACGCGGACGATCGACGATATGTTGCGGGATCTCGAACCAGTGCAAGCGCAGTCGCTTGGGTTGATCGTGGACTCGTTATCGCGGAGTGCGGACTACGGTGGGAATATTGCGGAGACGGCGTTGCAGAAGGCAGCACCGCGGCCGTAGTACGTTGTAGTCGTGGCGATAGCGTTCGAACTCCACGAAAGCCTTACCGGCTGAGGTAGGCGATCCCGTCCGGATGGAGACCGGTTTCGTACCGATCGATTTCTTCGAAGGCATCGACGTCGATGACGGAGACATCGTTCGTCTTGTTGTTGGCAACGAACGCCCGGTCACCGTCGGGTGCGAAGGTAGTGCCGCCGGGCCAGATTCCAACGGGGATCCGCGCAATCTCCCACGGTCGGCGCTCGCCATCACGGACGTGCTCTGTGTCGATCACGGAGACGTCGTTGGATTCTCGATTCGGGACGAACGCGTAGCGTCCGTCCGGCGAGAGAACGACCCGGATCGGTGTCTCACTCAACAGCGCGACGTTCTCTTCTGCCAGGCTATCGGGATTCAGTACGGTAAGACGTCCGTCGTCCTGATTGGCGACGAGCACCTGCCCCGTCTCGGGGTCGACACCAATCCCTTCCGGACTCTCGCCGACTGGTGGATCACCGACGATTCGCCGCTCGTCGGCGTCGATTACGGTGACGTTGTCGCTGCCGATGTTCGCAACGTAGGCTCGCTCCGCATCTGGCGAGAAGGTGACCATATGGGACTTGTCCTGATACGTCGGAAAATCGGCTAGCAGGTCCATCGTTTCGACGTCGAAGACGAACATGTGGCTGCTGTAGGTCGATGCCAACCAGAGTTCGCCCGCCGACTTTCGGACTGCAAGGCCGTGTGGGAAGTCGAACAGTTCGTGCTCGAAC
Organism: Natrialba magadii ATCC 43099; assembly: GCF_000025625.1. Lineage (NCBI taxonomy): Archaea > Methanobacteriati > Methanobacteriota > Halobacteria > Halobacteriales > Natrialbaceae > Natrialba > Natrialba magadii. The sequence goes on from NC_013922.1 coordinate 492,747, forward strand.
CGATCAACCACTTCGTGGGTTTCGTTGTCGAGCGCGAGGAGCGAGCCGCCGAGCGAGCAGGTGACGTACGAGCGTGCCCCGTCCGGGGAGACGGCCACTTCGTGGGGATTGAAGTCCGTCTCGACAGTCGCGGTCGTTTCACCCGTTTCCGGGTCGATGTACGAGACTGCATCAGCGTCCTTGTTGAGAACGATCAGGCGGTCGTCCATGAGTGATTCTTTCACACGGATCCGATAAACGTTGGTGTGCCGGAACCGACCGCTACGCTATCCGTGACCACTGTAACTGATCGACGGCCGTCGCCGAAGAAATCAATTGAAATTCGGTGTGGAACTCGCTCTCACTCGCCGCGGGCACCACTCAGAGCCACCGATCAGCAACGCGCGCGGCCAGTGGACCGGTGTCCAACTCGAGTTCCCGGTGGAACAGGTACTGTGCGAACGCCGGCAGCGCGGCGGTGATGCCGATGATACCGAGGACGGTCATTGGGGGGACAGTAGCGGTGGCGAGTGCGACCAGCCCACCGAGACCGAGCAGCGTGATCAGCAGCACGCTTGCCAGATACAAACGCGAGCGTACCGGGGCGGCAGCCTTCTCAGTGGCATCGTAAAGTGTGTACTCGTACAGACAGAGCACACCTGCGAGCGCGAGGGCCACCGAGAGGCCACCGGCAAACGAAGTGAGCATAGTATAACTCGACAGACGTTCTCGGCCGGCATAAAAGTAGGCTGTCATACCCGAAGCGAGTGCGGTTTCATCACCTGGTGGCACTGAGCGGGGCGAGCGCAGTCGCTCTGCGACGGAAGGGAAAGCTGTGAGAAACCGGAAACCGGAAACCGAAATACGGACCCGGACTCGAGCAGCGACGTTAGTTGTCGAGCAGAACGGCGTTGACTTGTCCAGTCTGGCCGGGACGGGACGTAACGCGGGCCTCTCCTTCGGAGGTTGCGATGACGGCACCCTTCGTGATGATGTTTCGGCGGACGTAGTTCGGGTTAGCGTCGTTCGCGATGACGTCTTCGATATCGGCCGAGAGCGTCTCGTCGTCGGCGTTGACGCTTGCGACGTTCGTCGCGAGTGCGCGCGTCTTCGTGTCGTTCCCGCGAACGTCGACGGTGCGGAAGCGCGGTTCGCCGACCTGCGTCTCGGTAGGCTGTCGGCCAAGTTCGTCCTTTCGCCGATTGCGAACGTTCTTCAGTCGACCGCCGGTGCGCTTTCGCGTAGAGCGTCCCTGATCTTGCATACGCGAGGACAGTCCCGGCAAATACTTGAATGCACGCTTTCGCCTCGGCCAGAGGTGGCTGTAGTCTTGCGAGTAATATTGGTTCGAGCACCGCTCAGTCGTCCGAAACGAGACAGTACGCATGCCCGGGTTCGTCCATAACCGTCTCGGCATCGTCGTAATAGTTCGAAAATGCAGCGCGCTCTGCGTAATAGATCCGTCCGTCGACGGGAACCGGCGCACTGGTGACGCGCCCGCGATTCTCGACGCGCCAGCGCCGATCACCCGTCTCCTTATCCAGTGCGTACAGATGCGTATCGTAGGAGCCGGCGAGCACCGTCTCCGCCGTGACCGTTAGCGCACCGATCACGCGGCCATTGACGTCCGTCGACCAGATCTCCTCACCCGACGCGGCGTCGAGTGCGTAGACGTAGTTGTCGTCGCTGCCCATGTAGACAATCCCCTCTGCCACGTCGACCGCCGGATTCGACATAATCGAGGCACCCGTCTCGAACGACCACACCTCCGAGCCGTCCTCGAGATCCAGACAGTAGAAGTGGTTGTCCCACGTTCCGACGTAGCCGTAGCCGTCGTGGGCCGCGACCGTTCCCTTGATCTCTGCCCCCTCGCGGAACGCACCACCCTCACGCTCCTGACCATCGGCGTCGGCCTGAAACTCCCAGGTGTACTCGAGTGCCGGAAACTCCCAGCCGTAGACGACGCCGTCGTTCGAGCCGCCGACCATCCGGCCGGTTTCGAGGTCGATCGTCGGGGAAGGGTGGGGTTGGCCCCACATGCGGTCGTCGTACCAGAGCGGGTCGCCGGTGTCGGGATCGATGGCCCAGATGGTGCCGGTGGAGGGCGAGCCGTACTCGGAGACGACGTAGAGGGTGCCATCGTGGAAGGCGGGACTCGAACCGATGGCGAGCGCGCCGTGTAAATCGTCGGCGCGGGTTCGCCAGACGATGTCGCCGCTGTCGGTGTCGAAAGCGTAGAGGTCGCCGTCGTAGCCGCCGATGTAGGCGGTGTCGCCGACGATGGCCGGTGAGCCGTGAAAGCCGAGGTCCGTCGCGCCGGTGAGCGTGGACCACTGCAGTTCGCCGTCGGGGGTGTAGGCGTGGACCCAGCCGCTGTCGCCGGCGATGATGATGGTTTCGCCGTCGGGTGTCGGTACGGGGCTCGACTTGGCGGCGGTGTGGGTGACGTAGTTGATCGGGAACGACCAGTTGACGCTGACCGACTCGGGGACGGTTTCCTCGGGGTAGTAGCCGAGTCGACGGAGGCCGTTCTGGAAGTGAGAGACGTCCTCGGTGCCGTCGAGTCGGTCGTCGAGCGCGGTCGGGAGGCTCACACAGCCTGCGATCCCCGCCGTTGCCGCCGCACCAGCCGCGCCGAGAAACCGTCGCCGTGCTGAATCGAGGTCACGGCCGGCCACCGACGTAGATCGGTTCGTGGGTCGCATGTAGTACTTCTGTGAGAGCACGACGGACGGACGCTAAAGACCGACGATTCGCTGCACGCGCTGCACGCGGCGAGTCGGAGACGGCACGAAAAGAGCGGGGGTCGTTACGCCTGGTCTTACTCCTGCTGGGCGTCCACGACCGCCACACTCGCGAGGTTCACGATATCCTTGACCTCGTCACCACGCTGGAGGACGTGGACCGGACGGTCCATCCCGACGAGCATCGGACCGATGGCGTCCGCGCCGCCGAGGCGCTGGAGCAGCTTGTAGCCGATGTTGCCCGACTCGAGGTTCGGGAAGACGAGCACGTTCGCGGGCTCGTCGAGCTCCGAGAAGCCGTAGGTTCCCTCCAGAATGTCGTCGACGACGGCGGTGTCGGCCTGCATCTCACCGTCGACGGGGAAGTCGACCTCGGGGTCGTCCTGCAGCATACGCGCCGCGTTTCGAGGTTTGCGAGTTCCTTCGTTGTCGACGCTCCCGAAGTTCGAGTATGAGAGCAAGGCTGCGCGAGGTTCGACGTTGAACCGGCGGGCGAGCATACCGGTTTGTTTCGTCACTTCGGCCAGCACCTCCTCGTCGGGGGCCTGGTTCACCGTCGCGTCGGCGACGAAGACGACACGGTTCTTGAACGTGAGCATGTAGACCCCTGCAGCGTAGTCGACGTCATCCGCGGTGCCGATTACCTGCAGCGGCGGGCGCAGCGCGGATGGGTAGTGATAGGAGAGTCCGGTCAGGAGGGCGTCGGCGTCACCCTGTTCGACCATGACGCTCCCGAAGTAGTTCGAATCGCCCTCGATGAGTTCGCCGGCCTCGGTTCGCGTGATTCCCTTTCGAGCGCGCAGTTCGTGCAGTCGGTCGGCGTAGTCCTCGTAGTCACCGACGGCAGGGTCTGCAACCTGGGGCTCGAAGTCCAGGCCGAGACTCGCGGCAGTCTGACGAATTTCGGACTCGTCACCGATGAGGATCGGAACCGCGATTCCTTGCTCCTGAATCTGGTAGGCCGCCCGAATCATCTTCTCGTTTTCGCCCTCTGCGAGCGCGACCGTCTTCGGATCGCTCTTGGCCTTGTTGAGGACGACGCGCATCATCTCGCGGGACTTGCCGAGGCGGGCCTCGAGTTCCTCCTCGTACTCGTCGAGGTTGAGGTCCGTGCGGGCTGCGCCGGATTCGATGGCGGCTCTGGCAACTGCTGGTGCGACCTGGAAGAGGACCCGCGGGTCGACCGGCTTCGGGATAATGTAATCCGGTCCGTACTGGATCGGGTCGTCGCCGTAGGCCTTGACGACCGCGTCGGGGACGTCTTGACGCGCGAGGTCTGCGAGCGCTTCGGCACAGGCCACTTTCATCTCCTCGTTGATCTCCGTCGCACGCACGTCGAGCGCGCCGCGGAAAATGAACGGGAAGCCGAGAACGTTGTTGACCTGATTCGGGTAGTCAGAGCGCCCAGTCGCCATGATTACGTCGTCGTCGCGGGCCGCCTTCGCCTCCTCGTAGCCGATTTCGGGGTCGGGGTTGGCCATCGCGAAGATGATCGGATCGCTGGCCATCGACTGGACCATCTCCTGGGAGACGAGGCCGCCGATCGAGAGGCCGACGAAGACGTCCGCACCCTCCATTGCATCCGCGAGATCTCCCTCGGGGACGTCGCGGGCGAACTGGCGTTTGTACTCGTTGACACCGCCATCTTCGGCGCGGGCTTCGGTGATGATGCCCGAGGAGTCACACATCGTGATGTTCTCGGCCTGGCAGCCAAGCGAGACGTAGAAGCGCGCCGTCGCGATCGCGCTCGCACCCGCACCAGAGAAGACGATCTCCAGGTCTTCGAGGTCCTTGTCCGCGATGTCAGCCGCGTTGAGCAGCGCCGCACCGGAGATAATCGCAGTGCCGTGCTGGTCGTCGTGAAACACCGGAATGTCGATCTCCTCGCGCAGGCGCTCCTCGATGGTGAAACAGGCCGGTGCTGTGATGTCCTCGAGGTTGATGCCGCCGAAGGTCGGTTCCATCATCTTGACGGCCTCGACGAACTTGTGGGGGTCCTCCTCGTCGAGTTCGATGTCGAAAACGTCGATGTCGGCAAAGCGCTTGAACAGCACGCCCTTGCCCTCCATGACCGGCTTCGAGGCCTGTGCGCCGATATTGCCGAGTCCGAGAACGGCAGAACCGTTCGATACGACGCCGACGAGATTCCCCTTCGCGGTATAAGTGTAGGCGTCGGTTTCGTCCTCCGCAATCTCCATACAGGGGGCAGCCACGCCGGGCGAGTACGCAAGCGAGAGGTCTCGCTGCGTGTTCGTCGATTTCGTCGTGGAAATTTCGATCTTACCCGGTGGATCTGTCAAGTGGTAATCTAACGCATCCTCGTCGAGTCCCATACCAGCCACAGTGCGGGCGACCACTAAAAACAATGCGAAGGCGGATATCGACAACTGTCGAATATTTCCGTCGTCGACCGGCCCGTTTCCGCGTTCCCCGATTCGACCGTTTTATACGGACCGCGCCAGTCAGGTGGGGTATGGACGTCGCGCTTGGTGGGACGTTCGACCCCGTTCACGACGGCCACCGCCGGCTATTCGAACGGGCGTTCGAACTCGGAGACGTCACGGTCGGCTTGACCAGCGACGAACTCGCCCCGCAAACACGACACGTAGAGCGACGGGTCCGCCCGTTCGACGAGCGACGGAACGACCTCGCGGACGAACTCGAGTCCATCGCGAACGAGTACGACCGCAGTTTCGAGATCCGAACGCTCGAGGAACCAACTGGAATCGCGACCGAAGAACCGTTCGACTACCTGGTGGTCTCACCCGAGACCAAAGCCGGCGGGGAACGGATCAACGAGATTCGTCGCGAACGTGGCTACGACCCGCTTGAGGTCATCGTCGTCCCACACCTCCGCGCCGACGACGGTGACATCATCTCGAGTACCCGTATCGTTCGCGGCGAGATCGACGAGCACGGGAACGTACTCGAGGCCGAGGGTGACGACGAGGGCAGACCGAACACTGAGACCGACACCACCGGCGGCGCATCCTGACGTCACTTGCTACTCGTTCGTGACACCCAGTGTCTGATAGTCCCTGCGAGCGACTCCCACTCCACGGTCGTCGAAAATCGCTCAACGCCACTGGAACCATTTCCAATGGCAACTACACCCGGATACTAATCCTGCCTTTCCTCCGCGTATTATACACTTACGACGCACAACAGTCGCCGATGCTGAGACACTGCCGTCCCTACCAGCGCGGTGGCTCGAGCCCAGCCGCTTCGAGGCGATCCTTCCAGCGCGTCTGAATCGCGAGCCTGGAGACGTCCGCGGCGTCGGCGACGGCACCCTGTGTACACCCCTCTCCAGCGATGAGTGCACCGGCGTAGATGCTGGCAGCGAGGACGGCCTGCTTCGACCGATCTTCGTCCGGCACATCCATGAGAAACAGCTCAGAAGCGCAGGATCGGGCCTCCTGTGAGAGTTTGAGGCGATCTGCGATCTGCTCGAGTTCGGCCAGCCACGGTTCGTACTCGAGTCGATCGCGGGCGCTGTGCATACGACGGTGTATCGTGCGATCAGGGATAAACCTGCGGACGTGCTGTGTGGCTGTGAGGCTGTGAGGGTGTGCTACCGATCGCTGATTCTGCTGTGTGATGGCGAGTGATACAACCGCTTGACTGTCGTGTCTGGGTGATCAGTAGCTGGCGTCTGGACGCTGTGTAAGCGGTCCCAGTAGTTGTTGAACGCTGTCCGTTTCAGATCGTTGCCGGTCCCAATAGTGCGCTACTCGGGCCAACGTTCAGCTACGAATATCTCGGCGAATCGGCCGTTCTCCCTGGGTTTCACTAGGAGATAACTACTAAAGCCCAAGACTCACCAAGCACTGGGCAACGTCGGGTACCGGTCTCGGCACGGCTGGTGACCTGCGTCACGTCATGAAGGAACCAACCTGCAAGCTCGTCTGTACCGGCTGTGGACTCGAGATGCCGTACCGAGACCGATCCTTAGCCGAGCAGGCGGCAGAGCTACACCAACTTCGCGATTCGGAGCACGTGACCTTTATTGTCCCGCCAGACTGGTCGCCCGAAGAACCGGTCAAACATCAGTGACCGGGACAGGGTGCCGTACTGCGGACCGACAACTACTTACTGGACTCGTGAAAAGCGATGGGTGCGCGCGGGTAGCCAAGCCAGGCCAACGGCGCAGCGCTTAGGACGCTGTCCCGTAGGGGTCCGCCGGTTCGAATCCGGTCCCGCGCATTCTCCGCGAACAATACCGTGAGCGGAGACTGCAGTCAGTGGATTCGAACGAGAGAAGACGCGCGCAGCCCGCGAGCACGTCTTCGCGTTGTTCGAATCCGGTCCCGCGCACTGAACGAACAGAGTAAGTGAAGGAGCAGGCCGGATTCGCGGCCCAGAGGACGAGCGAAGCGATGTCCTCGCGGTTCGAATCCGGTCCCGCGCATTCTCCGCGAACAATACCGTGAGCGGAGACTGCAGTCAGTGGATTCGAACGAGAGAAGACGCGCGCAGCCCGCGAGCACGTCTTCGCGTTGTTCGAATCTGGTCCCGCGCATGGTTCTGCGGCGAGCAAGCCGCGAGCCGCAGGTTCTACATCGAGCCGATACGAACCCGGCAAGTCGCAGCACTCGAGTAGCGCGAGAGTGACCGTCTTCGCGTTGTTCGAATCCGGTCTCGCGCTCGAATCGCTCCCACGGGTACTCGAGTACTCTTCGCTACTCGAGTACAGTGTGCGCGTTTACCCTCGCTACTCGAGTTCCCACAGCTGTCTCCCGCCTGGTGCGTACTGTTGGTGCTCTCTCCCGGGCCAGCCACTCCTCTCCCTTCACCTTCCCTTCACCTTCCCTTCCCAGACCGCTACTCGTTCAGCACCCGCTCCGTTTCAACCCACAGCATGTCGTGGCAGCCACACGTCTGACGCTCCATAACGCTTATTCGCGCGCAAACGGCTTGTATGAGCAATGGCCGGGTTAGACGACGTGTTCGGGCAACTCTTCTCGAACGCCGATGCAGTCGTTCTCTTTTCACCGAGTAGCTCCGTCTACGAGCGCTGTCGAGAGCTCGAGGACCTCGATACAGTCGTCGTCGGAACGGACAACGATGTCGGCGCCGATACCTTCGTCGAGCTTCCACTCGAGTTCAAGAACGTCTCGGAGCGGATCGACTTCGGTATCGAGGGGGCGCTCGAACAGGGTGTACTCGAGGATGGCGACGAACTCGTCTGTGCGACGAGCGTGTTCAGCGACGAGATGGACACGGTGTCGCGCGTGCGAGCTATCGCGGATGATCGGACGGGGATCTACGATCTCTTCACGAAATCGCGCGCGGAGCCGTCAGTGATCAAGTCGGTGCTCGAACTGGCGATCGAACTCGGGAAGAAAGGGCAGAAGGGCAAGCCGGTGGGCGCACTGTTCGTCGTCGGCGATGCAGGCAAGGTGATGAACAAATCCCGTCCGCTGTCGTACAACCCGTTCGAGAAGTCCCACGTCCACGTGGGAGATCCGATCGTGAACGTGATGCTGAAGGAGTTCTCCCGGCTTGACGGCGCGTTCGTCATCTCGGATGCGGGCAAGATCGTGTCGGCCTACCGCTACCTCGAGCCGTCCGCAGAGGGGGTGGACATTCCGAAGGGACTTGGGGCGCGACATATGGCCGGCGGTGCGATCACACGCGATACGAACGCGATCTCGATCGTGTTGTCGGAGAGTGATGGGCTCGTGCGGGCCTTCAAGGGCGGCGAGCTCATCATGGAGGTCGATCCGGAGGCGTACTGACATGGACTGGCAGGCCCTCATCGACGAACCGGCCGTCATAGCCGCGGCAGTGCTTGCACTCGGGATCGTTGTCGGCTATCTGGTTGGACGACTCAACAAGGAGTTGCTCTCAGCCTCGGGCGTACCGGACGCCGTCGAGGGGACGCCGTTCGAGCGGACTGCTCAGTCAATCGGCACCTCGTCCGTCGAAATCGTTGCGCGATTGAGTTCGTGGTTCATCTACGGCATTGCCGTCCTGACGGCGATTCACATCGCCCAGTTGCTCGACACGGAGGCGTTCTGGATCCGGGTCGTCGAGTTCATCCCGCAGGTGTTCATCGCGGTCCTCGTGCTCATCTTCGGCTTTATCGTGGCCGACAAGGCCGAACTGGCCGTCAGCGAGTACCTCCGCGGTGTCAAACTCCCCGAAGTCTCGATCATCCCGAAGGTCGTCAAGTACTCCGTCCTCTACGTCGCCTTCCTCATCGCGCTGGGACAGATCGGCGTCTACGTCGCGCCGCTATTGATCCTGCTCGCGGTGTACGCCGTCGGCATCGTCATCGTCGGCGCGGTCGTCTTCAAAGACTTCCTGATCTCGAGTGCGGCGGGGATTTACCTGCTGCTCAACCAGCCCTACGGGATTGGCGACCAGATTCGAATCGGCGAGCAGTCCGGTATCGTCCAGGAGGTCGACCTCTTCGTGACGAAGATCGAGGACGACTCCGAGGAGTACATCATCCCGAATCGGAAGGTCTTCGAGGACGAACTGGTTCGTGTTCGCGACTAGGGCTGCTGTTCAGTGCTTCATTGCTGGCGGCCACCGGTGCCGGGCGGTGGACCGCTGGATGACTGTTTTGTTGACTGCTGTAATCCCACACGACCGATAACAAACCACCGTTAACAAGGGTAGGGGCTCAGAAAACCTCGTTAACCGATTCGGTCTGGTCCGAAACATTGTTATCGGATACCCTGCATGGTCCGTACACCCATTGTGATTGTGAACCAATGACAAAACATCGTCTCATCAACACCGAGGTCGGCGTTCTCGGTGCAACAGTCCTCATCATCGGTAACGTAATCGGTGTGAGCGCGTTCGTCCTCCCGGGTCCGCTCGCGGGTGACGTCGGTCCCGGCGTCATCTTTGCACTCTTCCTTGCGATGATTCCGCTCCTGTTCGGGATACTCATGTCGCTTCAGTTGGGAAGTGCCATTCCGGCTGCCGGTGGCAGCTACGTCTACGCATCCCGGCTCGTCGGCCCCTTCTGGGGCTTCTTGCTCCCCTGGATCACGATTCCTGGCGTCTGGGCGGGTATGCTATTCATCGGCTTTGGATTCGCCGAGTACGCCGAGTTCGTCTCTGGAACGGTGGGTGCCGTCCCTGAAATTCCGGAACTCGCGCTCGTCTATGGCCTGCTCATCCCCTTCATCATCCTCAACGTCCTCGGAATCAAAATGGTCGCGATCATCCAGTTCACAATGGTCTCGCTCATCGTCGTCGGCATGCTCGCGTTCATCATCCCCGGCGCGTTCGTCGTCGACACGGCGAACTATACGCCAGCCTTCCCCGAAGGCGCTGGCACGGTCATCGTCGCCATCGTCTCGCTGTACTTCCCGCTTCGTGGCTTCCGACTGGTACTCGAGTTAGGTGAGGAGATGGAAGACCCCGCCAAGAACATTCCACGGGTGCTCGGGCTCTCGGCTGTGATTTCGCTCACGCTGCTGGTTGGCCTCGTGGTCGTTCTCGTCGGGACGACGAACTGGCAGGCACTCGGCGAGATGGATGCTGCGGTGGCGCAGGTCTCGCTCGACAACTTCCCGGCACCCCTGACGGGATTGGTCTTCGTCGCGGCGGCAATGGGTGCGCTCACGTCGATCAACATGACGTATACGGCCTACTCGCGGCTCCTGATGCGCGCCGGGCGTGATAACATCATCCCGGGCGAACTCGCGCGGATTCACGACCGGTTCGAGTCGCCCCACGTGGCGGTGCTCGTCCTCGGGATTCCGCCGCTGCTCATCGCACCGGTTTCACCCGGGACGGTCACGCTCTCGGTTGCGCTCTCGCTGACGATTCTGTTCGGCCTCGCCGTCGCGGGCGTCGCGCTCTGGAATCTGCCATCGGCGTTCCCGCAGCGCTATGAGTACTCGCTGTACAAGCTCCCGCTGTGGGTGCTCCGGTTCGTCGCTGCGGGCGCAGTGATCTCCGCCGGCTTCCTCTGGATTCTGGTCTCGACCCAGCTTCCGGCGATGGTCGCCGTGCTCGCCGGCTGGATGGTGCTCGGCTACGGCTTCTACCGGACGCGTCTCTGGTGGTTCAGCAAGCGTGGTGTGGATCTCAAAGCCAGAATGCGTCGGCTGCACGAGAACGAACAACGGACGGCAGACTGAGCAGGTGACCGTACTCAGCAGTTAGCAGTTGGCAGTTCCAGTTGGTCCTCGCTCTCTCAATTTGCGTCTACTCCGAAAGCGAGAGTCCCGGATGCCACCGCTCGGCACCCGCCTCGTGCTTGATCTCGTCCATTTTCGCGAGCAGGTGCGTTGCGAGCGTCGCCGTCTCAGCCGCTCGGGACTCGCCCTCCGTCCTGAACTCGCCGGTCTGGCGGTTTGCGTACACCGAGCAGACCGCGCCGGCGCGCAGCCCGTAGATATTTGCGAGCGTGAAGATGGCGCTCGCCTCCATCTCGATGTTCTTCACGTTGGCCTCGACGAGCTGATCGACCAGTTCGTCCGCGCCGGCAGCCTCGAACTCGTCGTAGCCAGGGCGGCCCTGGCCCGCGTAGAACGAGTCGGCGCTCATCGTAATCCCGGTGTGGTAGTCGTAGCCCAGTCGCTCTGCGGCGGCGACGAGCGCAGCGACAACTTCGTAGTCCGCCGTCGCAGGGTAATCCTCCCGCACGTACTCGTCGCTCGTCCCCTCCTGGCGAACCCCGCCGGTGCTGATCACGAGGTCGCCAACGTCCATGTCTTCCTGTAGCGCACCGCAGGAGCCGACCCGGATGAACGTCTCGGAGCCGACGCGAGCGAGTTCCTCGACGGCGATCGCGGCCGACGGACTGCCGATTCCCGTCGAGGTGACCGAGATCGGCGTCCCCTCGTAGCTCCCCGTCGCAGTCCGGTACTCGCGGTGATGGGCGCGAATCTCGTGGTCGTCCCAGTGATCGACGATCTTCTCGAGTCGCTCCGGATTGCCGGGCAGGAGGACGGTGTCTGCTACGTCCGCTTCGCTGACCTCGAGATGATACTGTACGTCCGCGTTCGGATCTTCACTATCGCCGGTCATCGAGTAGCGGCGATTCGTACCGACACCGTATATAAATGCAGGGCGGCCGTACCTGTGGGTATGGCTCGTGATCGGCGCGACGAGTGCGCTACCGAGGGCGACCAGCGCGAGGGCACCCTCACCGACACCTACGTCGCCGCCCTCCAGCACGGCCTCGCCGACGTTCCACCCGAGACGACGCTCGTCGGCGTCGTCCGCTCCCCAACCTCGTGGTTCCACGCCGCAGTTGACGAAAACGTTCCCGAACTCGGCCCGCCTGCTGCGCTGCTCGACGCTGTCCAAACTGCCGAGGACGACCTGAAGATGCGCGGCATCTGTGACGAGGAAGCCCACAACGCCGCCTGGGATCAGGTTGGCTTTGGGGACACCTACCGGAAACACCTTCAGACAGCCGACGACGCAGACCGCGCACTCGAGTCCCTCGCCAATCGACTCACCGCCGGCGAGAGTCTGGCGCTCGTCTGCTACGAGAACACCGAGAAGAAGCGGTGCCACCGAACGATTCTGCGCGAGGTACTCGAGAGCCGTCGGTGATGGATTGCCCGCCGTCTCAGCCGTCGTTTTAGCCATTTGTGGTAGCCGGCTGTCTCCACATCTACTTCTATCACAGAAATTTATTCTGCCTGATACTATCCGAGCCAGTGGGAATCCTCCTGACACTTACGTCGACTCGAGTTGAGTCGCTACCACAGACACATGACGTACAATCTGGACGGCAAGACGGCCATCGTCACCGGCGGCGCATCGGGAATCGGCAGGAAAACAGCAGAGCGGTTCGCAGCCGAGGGCGCGAACGTCGTCGTCGCCGACGTAGTTACGGACGGCGGTGAGGAGACGGTCGAGTCGATCGAGTCGGCTGGCGGATCTGCGACGTTCGTCGAAACCGACGTCACGGATCCGGACGCCGTCGAGGCGATGGTTCAGACGGCGGTCGACACCTATGGCGGGCTCGACATCGCGCACAACAACGCGGGGATCGAAGGCGAGACCGATCCGGTCGCCGAGCAGACCGAAGCCAACTGGAAACAGGTCATGGATATCAACCTGACCGGCGTCTGGCTCTGTCTGAAGTACGAACTCCAGGAGATGACGGCGAACGGTGACGGCGACGGCGACAGCGACAGTGACAGTGACGGCGTCGGCGGCGCAATCGTCAACACGTCCTCGATCGCCGGCCTCTCTGCGGCCGGATCGTCCGCCTACGCCGCGAGCAAACACGGCGTCATCGGTCTCACTCGAGTAGCCGCCACGGAGTACGCGGAGGCCGACGTTCGGGTCAACGCGGTCTGTCCCGGCGTGATCGAGACGCCGATGGTCGAGCAGTCCGCGGCGGAGAACCCCGAGGAGATCGAGCAGTTCGTCGGTATGCAACCGCTCAACCGGATGGGGACGCCCGAGGAGATCGCCAACGCTGTCGTCTGGCTCTGCTCGGACGAGGCCTCGTTCGTTACCGGGAACGCGTATCCCGTCGACGGCGGCTTCACGGCGCTGTAACCGGCCGAGCGTGCTCACGCGAGGGACTTACTCGCTACGGCCTTCGCCAGGCTGGCGTACGGGAAGCTGACTACCGGCTCCCGGCTGCTGGCTGCTGACTACCAACTACCCACTGTCCACTACCTACTACCCACTACCGAATCTCGTCGAGCTTCCGGTCCAGTTTCGCTTCGAGCCGCGTTTCGGCGTCCGCCGGGGAGACATCGACGAATTCGACCCACTTATCGAAGAATCCAGACGTGCCGAGAAGCCGGACCGCGTCGTATATCGGCGTTCGTTCGTCCAACCCTGACGGAAGCGAGCCGGCGCGCCGTTCGTACCCGTCCTCGAGTACGGCGGCCAATCGCTGTGTGTCCTCGCCGTTGTCCGGCAGCAGTTGGTCTCGCGCTCGGTGGAGTTCACGGGCCGGATCGCCAACATGAGAGAGTTCCCAGTCGACGAAGCCGGCCGAGGACCCGCTCCGGAAGCAGTTCGGCCGTGCCGGGTCGCCGTGCACCAGGGTTGCCGGCGCGTCGTTCAACAGGTCTCGATTCGCTTCGACGGCGGCGATGACGTCGTCAAAATGGTGGTCGAAGCGGTCGGTCGACGCCAGTTCCCGCATCAGCTCGATCCTATCGACGAGGATCTCTGTCCAGGAACCGGTCTCGAGATCGAGTTCGGCTCCGTCGCTGCCCACGACGTGTCCGTGTCGTCGGAACGAGCAGGTGTGGATCGCCGCCAGCGCGCTTCCGACTCGCCGGACTGCACTCGTGCGCTCCGCACTGCTCCAGTCCGACCACCGGGACGCGAGGTTCTGGCCCCGAATTGGGGCGGTGATTAGGTAGGGAACCGCTCCACCGGTCTCGCTCGCAACCACCTGTGGGACGGGTACATCGCAGTGTGTGGCCACGTAGTCGATGACAGCACACTCCCGATCGATCCGCGAGCCGTCACCGTCGGTTGCCACCTTCAGAAAGACGGGTTCGCCGTCGGAAAAATCGACGCGAACCGTTCGGTTTTGGTCGTTCCAGGAGGGGCCAGCGGACCGTACGTCGTTGACGGCCCGCTCGGGAACGGTATCGTCGAGCGCCCATCTGATTGACTCGTCTCCAGGGTGCTCCACACGCTGTCAGATATGTAACGATCGGCATATACGTTCGGATGGTGTGATACTAACTCACAAGAGGCACATCTCCCGTCGCACTTTTCAATCAATGCTGGGACAACAACGGCGAGAAGCGCCCGTACAGTGTGTTACTCGAGTGTTTCCTCAGAAATCGTGTTCGGGAGGAGTTCCCCGAGGGTGTAGACGGTTGCGCCATCGGCTGCGTCCTCATCCCCATCCTCGTCCTCGTCCTCGCTCTCGCCCTCGTCACAGAACACTGTGAGGTCGTCGTCACAAAACTCGGCCAGCGTCTGCCGGCACATTCCGCAGGGGGTGACGCCGTCGCGGCGGTCTGAACTCACGGCGAGCCGCGTAAACTCGCGGTGGCCGTTCTTGACCGCCTCGGCGATGGCGACCTCCTCGGCGTGGAGACTGTTGCTGAAGTTCGCGTTCTCCAGGTTGCAGCCGACGAAGACCTCGCCGTCGGCCGTCTCGAGTGCGGCCCCGACGCGGTACTCGGAGTAGGGGACGTGGGCCTGCGATTGAATTTCCCGTGCGGCGTCGATGAGGTCGGCGGCGTCGTCGCTCATGTGAGGAGATTTCTCGGGTGTGAGCAAGAAAGCACCGTCCGCGAACGAAGGGCATGTACCGACTGCGGGCACCGTGTGGCGAGTGACGAGTGACGAGTGACGAGTAACAAGCGACGACCGATACGAACAAGTACAGCAAAACAGCGCTCTCAGGGCGACTCAATGGCCGCAACCGCCGACTCGACGACATCGCGAGCGCTCGCGATCAACTCGTCAACCTCGTCGCTCTCCGCATAAATTCGGACGTAGGGCTCCGTGCCGCTTGGCCGGACCAGCGTCCACGAGGCGTCCTCGAACTCGAGTCGCACGCCGTAATCCGTGTCGACCGTCGTATCGGGAAAGGCCGCCGGCAGGTCGGACTCGAGTGCGCCCATCACGGCCGTCTTGTGCTGGTCAGGGCAGTCGACGCTGACCTTCCGGTAGGGACGTTCGGTGACCGGCTCTCGGAGGGCGTCGGTGTCGCCGGCGTCAGCGACGAGCGCGCTGACGATGGCGGCGCTCGCGACGCCGTCGATCCAGCCGCCGAAGGCGGTGTGGATGTGCTTCCAGGGCTCTGCGGCGAAGACGACTGCAGTGTCCTCGTCGCCAGCGGCGCGTTCACGGGCGATTCCCTCGTGAAGTGCACCGAGGCGGACGCGTTCGACCCGGCCACCGGCGTTGCGGACCTGCTCGTCGATCCGTGCCGAGGCGTTGGGCGTCGTGACGACCACGGGGTCCGCTGCGTCGCTCGCAGCCGTGTAGTGGGCCGCGACGACGGCGAGCACCGTATCCTCGTGGATTACCTCGCCGTCAGGATCGAGCGCAACCAGTCGGTCCGCGTCGCCGTCGTGGGCCAGGCCGAGGTCGAACTCGCCGTCGGCGAGGAAGTTGGTGAAAGCCGACAGCGTCTCCGGGGTCGGCTTACTCTCTCGTGCCGAGAAGTGGCCGTCGACGTTTGCGTTCACCGCGACCACGTCAGCGCCGAGGGACTCGAGTACCTGCGGGGTCGCGACTGCGCCGACACCGTTGCCACAGTCGACGGCGACGGAGAGGCCGGCGAGTGGCGTTCCATCTGGCCCTAGCTTGGGGAACTGCGCGCGGACGTAGTCCGCGACGGCGTCGCGATAGGGACCGAGTACGTCGAGGTCGGTGGCGCTGCCCCACTGGTCCCATGCGGGGAGCGACGACCCGCCGCTTACGTAGTCCTCGACGGCTTCCTCAGCCTCGCGGTCGAACTCGACGCCGTCGACGAAGAGCTTGATGCCGTTGTCCGTCGGCGGGTTGTGGCTCGCGGTGAGCATGACGCCCTTGCGGCCCTGCGAGGCGAACGCGAGCGCTGGTGTCGGTACCTGTCCGATGCGGGCGACGTCCGCGCCGGCGCTCTCGAGGCCGGCCTCCATCGCGGCGGCCAGCGCCGGTCCGGTTTCGCGGCCGTCGCGGCCGACGACGAACGTCTCGCCGGGCTCGCCGGCGGCCTGGCCCACCGAGAGCGCGAGCGCGGGCGTGATCTCCTCGACCGGCCCGCGGATTCCTGCGGTCCCGAACAGAGTCATGTGAGGTCGTTCCGCGAGCAACTACTTATATGACGTGACATACGGTCTCTGCTGGCGGTCGCGCTGGTCAGCGTTGAAACCACGATCGAATCCGATGTCGGTGACGCTGACCAGTGACAGCGTCCGCGCTCAGGACCCGATCGCACGCCGATCTGGCTGGTAGCAAAGAACGTACGCTGCAGGGATAGTGATGACTGCCAGTGCCCCTCCGAAAGCGAGGTGGGTGGAGGGGTCCGGTGGCACGAGGACCGCAGTCAAGGCGTACGCGGAGGTGAAACCGATCCCCATCGTTCCAGCCCAGCGCTCGAGTCGACTCGTCGGTTCGTCTCGAGTGGGAAGTCGTGTTCGGTAGCCGAGATACACGATCGGTGTCACGGGCGGTAATGCGAGGGTGAACAATCCCCAAATGAGCCCGTTCGATCCGCGAGCATCGGCATCGAGACCGACTGCGTAGGCGAGACAGAATCCAGACAGCACGATTGCGACGAGTGCAAGGAAGGCAGCGAACGCAAAGGGAACGGGGGCCATTGGTACTCTCTTTTTCGCGTTCCTCCTGACGGAACAATACGATACCGATCACGTCCTCCGTGCGTATCGTTTCGCTTTCCATCTGGCTCACACGATCACAGCAGCGTTCCTCACCAGGGTGACGGCGCGAAACGAGTTCGTACGCCCACCGCGCTAAAATATATTTTAGCTAACATACAACTCGCCGTGCCCCGTCGATTCGAACGAGCACCAATGGACCAGACGGACTCCACTGAATACATCGAAACCGGCACGACGACGGTTGGACTCGTCGGCGCGGACGGCGTCGTCCTCGCCGCGGACACACGCGCCAGCCTGGGTGGCCGCTTCGTCACGAATCGCACGGCACGGAAGGTCGTCCCGGTCGGCGACCACACCGCGCTCACCTTCGCCGGAAGCGTCGGCGAGGCCCAGACGTTCGTCCGCCAGTTACGCGCTGAACGCTCGCGCTACGAGCACGCGACCGACCGCACGCCGTCCGTCGAGACGACGGCCACGGTCGCCGGCGACCTCCTGCGCGGCGGGCCGTACCAGCACCTCGAACTCGTCCTCGGTGGCACGTTCCCCGAGCCAGCCGTCTACCAGGTCGGTCCCGGCGGCGGCGTGATGGACACACCCTACGCCGCGAGCGGAAGTGGGATGCAACTCGCCTACGGCCGACTCGAGGACGCCTACGAACCGGACCACTCCGTGGACACACTGCGAGGTCTCGCGACCACAGCCATCCGAAACGCGACCGAGCGCGACACCGCCAGCGGCGACGGGATGACGGTCGCGACGCTGACTGTCGATGAAGACGGAAGCGAAGACGAACACGACCACGAACGCAAATACAAATACGAACGCAAGTTCGAGCAATTCGTGCAGTTCGAGCAGTTCGAAAGCATCGCCGCCGCCGTCACCGCAACGACAAACGGGGCCGGCAATGAATCCGGCACCGACGCAGAATCGGGGGTGGCCTCGTAACGATGGACTCGAGTACCACTCGCCAGCAGGCCTACGATCGCGGACACACGATCTTCTCGCCCGACGGCCGGCTCTACCAGGTCGAGTACGCCCGCGAGGCGGTCGAACGCGGCTCACCGAGCGTTGGCGTCGTCACCGACACCGGTGTCGTTCTCGCCGCGCGAAAGCGCCTTCGCTCACCGCTACTCGAGTCCGAGTCGATCGAGAAAATTCACCGGGTCGACGACCACGTCGCGGTCGCCACCGCGGGGCATGCTGCTGATGCACGGCAGTTGGTCGAGATGGCTCGAAAGCGCTGTCAGCGCCACCGGCTCCGGTATGCTGAACCGATACCCACAGAGACGCTCGCGGAGGCGATTGCGGACCACATTCAGGAACAGACACAGGCTGGTGGAACGCGGCCGTACGGCGCTGCGTTGCTCGTTGCGGGTGTCGACGCTGGAAGGGGGAGGAAAAGGAAAAGGAGAAAGGAAAGCGAAAGCGGTAGCGGTAGTGGCAGCGGGAGTAACGCAGCAGGACAACACCCCCAGCCAGCGCTCTACGAGGTCGACCCCGGCGGCACACACTACGGCTGGCGTGCGACCGCGATCGGCAACGGCACGGCCGACATTAGATCGTTCCTGGAGGGGCAGCTGGCTGACAGCGGTGCCGAGTGCGAGGCAGGGGTGAGGAAGGACGGCCTCTCGCTCGCACTCGAGTCCCTCGCCGCCGGTACCTCCGAGACCGACACCGAACTCTCACCCGAGACAGTCGACGGCCTCGTGCTCACACCCGATACCGTGGCTGATCGGGCAGGCGTCGTCGACGGGGCTGAGGTTGCAGACGTACTCGGGGAACTCGAGTAGCGCCGCGGTCGCTATTGGGCAGTCGTCTCGGCTGTCTCGCCCGTCCCGTGTGTCCCGCCTCTTTCGTCGGCCTCGGTCGTCTCCGTGGTCTCGGCGGCCCCGTCACCCTCGGCGGATTCGTTACCCTCGGTGGTCTCGGACACCGACGCTCGCTGCGTTTCGACCACGGTCAGTCGCTCGTCGACGTACAGCGCGAGTACGTCGTCCTCGAGTTCGACGACGACGCGGACGGCAAGCGGGTCTTCGGAGAGCACTGTCTCGGCCCACTCGTGGCCGATGTTCCAGAGGGGGCGCTCGCTAACAGCCTGCCCGTGTTCGTAGTAGAACGAGACGACGGCCGGATGCGAGAGCAGTGAGAGCGCGACGGGCGACCGGAGCGTTGTTCCACAGCACGAGCAGGTAAACTCGGCCTGAAGGTGTGTGGCGTGTTCTGCAGGGAGTAAATCGTCTGTCGCCGGCGACGGCCGCACGAGTCTGGCGTCGACCTCGCCGCTGCAGGCCGGGCAGACGCCGTCACGAACGAGTGAGAGTCGGTGTCTGTGGTAGCGGTCGAAGGCCGTGGGGAACGATTCGCCGTGGGACTCGAGTCCAGCCGGCGGGAGATCGAGTCGGAGCAGGCGGCGTTCACAGTGCCCGCAGGCGACGGTAACCCGGTTGTCGCTGGCCCGAGCTGTGAGCGAGTCGTGCTCGCAGAACGGGCAGTCGTCCTCGAGTGGGACCGGCGGGTGATCGACGCGCTGGGTGTACGTGCCGGTCGCGATGGCGCGTGCAATTTGCTCGCCGGCGTAGGTGAGTTCGTAGCCGTCGGCACCGGGATCGGCGTCAGCGTCGGCTGTCGACGCATCGTTCACCTTCCGGAGATACGGCCCCACGAGCTCATCCAGATGGTAGGCGAACCCGGCTGACGTGTCGACCGCCGAGGCTTCGAAGAGCATCGAGAACGACGGCGTTGCTCGATCGGATTCGACAGCGCCGTCCGTCCACTCGAGCATCGTCTCGAGTATCCCCATCCTGACCTCGTTGCCGAGCGCCTGGAAGGCGTCGCTTGGGTCGGAGACGCGGTCGCTCGGCTCGGGCGCGGCGACGGGCGGGTCCTCACCGTCCTCCGTGGACATGCCAGTCAATTCGTGTCGGACGAAAAAGTAGGTTTGGCTAGAGTTGGCGCTATGTCTGGCGCTTTTCCTTCTGCACCACGCGCACGTTCTCGATTCCTGTCTCGGGGTACTGACCCTCGTCGTCCTTCTCGACTGCCTTGACCATATCCCAGACGACGTTCAGACCGGTCGTGACGCCCTCGAGCGCCTCCATCTCGCAGCCGGTCTTCCCCGTCGTCTCGACCGCGACCTGGAACTCGACGCGATCCTCGGCCAGCGAGAAGTCGGTCTCGACGTTCGTGATCGGAATCTGGTGGCACATCGGGATCGTCTCCCAGGTGTGTTTGACGGCCTGCACCGCGCCGATGCGGGCGGTCGCGAGCACGTCGCCTTTGCCGATTTCGTCCTCGCGGATGGCGTCGACGGTCGACGCTTGTAAGCGGATCTCACCCGCTGCGACGGCCCGGCGTTTGCTGTCTGGCTTGTCCCCGACGTCGACCATCTGTACGTCGCCGTCGTCTGTGGTGTGGGTGAGGTCCTCGGCGGTGGCATCGGCGTCTGTCTCCGCTCCACTGTCGTCCCCGTTCCCCCCGTCCGTCGAAATCGGTGTCTCGCTCATTCGTTCTCACTCCCCTCACTCTCCCACAGTACCTTGGGGATTTCCTCGAGTACCTCGGAGGCGAGATAGCCGAATCCGTCGTCCGCCGCGAGCCGTTCGCCGGCGAGTCCGTTGACTTGCGCAGCCGCCGCGGCCGCGTCCAGCGGCTCGGCGTGCTCCAGTAAGGCGGCGACGATACCGGTGAGCACGTCGCCCGTTCCACCGACTTTCATACCCGCCGTCCCCGAGCGGCTGAGCCGTGTTCGCTCGCCGTCAGTGATCACGTCCGTCGCCCCCTTTGCGAGGAGGACATCGACGTGCTCCAGCTCCGCTGTGAACGCCTCGATCTCGTCTGCAGCCTCCTGCAGGTCGTCCACGTCGGGGCCGCCCATTCCTGCGAGCTCGCGCCGGTTCGGCGTACAGACCAGGGTCGCCTCCGTCTCGAGATCCGGCACCGTCTCGAGTGCGTCCGCATCGACGACCGCCGGGCCAGTATACGAGGTGAGAAACTGGCGGGCAGCCTCGAGTGTCTCGTCTGCAGTGCCGAGTCCGGGGCCGAGGATCACTACGTCGTCGTACCGTTCGGCGGTGTCGACGAGGTCGTCTACCTGGTCAGGTGTGAGGATCTCGCTCTCGTAGGGCTGGACGATCAGGTCCTGGGCGTAGCTCTGGATCTCGCCGGAAACGGTGTCGGGCGCGGCGACGAACGAGAGCTCCATGCCGGCTCGGAGGGCGGATTGGGCGGCAAGTGCCGGCGCGCCGGTGTAGGGGCCGCCGCCGATAACGAACGCCCGGCCGGTTCGGTCGTCGGGCCGTGCGAGTTGTACGTCACCGGGGCCGACGAACCGCTCGGCGGCAGCCGGAATCCCGATGTCGGCGACGGTTACGTCGGCGTCGAGGTCGTCGAGGCCGGGTTTGGTGTCGTGGAAGGTGACGATGCGGTCGGCCTCGATGGCGTTCGAGGCGAGCAGGTCACCGGGGTCGCCAGGGTCGTCACCGGCGGACGAACCGCCAGCGTTGGCGTCGAAACCGGATGGAACGTCCACCGAGACAACGGTCGCGTCGGCGTCGTTGATCGCCCGCGCCGCGGTGGCTGCAGGTTCGCGGAGGTCGCCGCTGATCCCCGTGCCGAGCATCGCGTCGACGATCACGTCGCAGTCGGGGAGAGCGAAGTTTTCGGAGTCGGTCACCTCGCGCGTTTCGTAGCCCGCGTGCTGGAGCGCGTCCCAGTTCTCGCGAGCGATTTCGGTGCCGATGGTTTCCGCGCGGCCGAGCAAGAGCGTCCGGACGTCGTAGTCGTCCAGAAAGCGTGCGGCGACGAACGCGTCCCCGCCGTTGTTTCCGCGGCCGGCGACAACGGCGACGGTTGCACCCGGCGCTGTGACCTCCCGGACCGTGCGGGCGATGGCGTTCCCACTCGACTCCATGAGTTGCTTTTGCGGGACGCCAAGTGCCGCGGCGTTCGCGTCGACGGCGGCCATCCGTTCGCCTGTAATCATACGCGAGCGTTCGACGGGCCAACCGTTGAAGATTGCGGACGATAACCTCAACAGCCTCGAACACCTATGCCCCTCGTGAACGTCTTCTGGCTCGACGAGGACCCGCGGCTCGCAGCGCGCTATCACTGCGACCAGCACGTCAACAAGCTGCTGTTAGAGGCCGCGCAGGTCCTCTGTACGGCGGCCCGGGAGAACGGCTACGAGGCCGAGTTTCTCTACCAGCCGACCCACGTCAGCCACCCCGTCACCGAGTGGGCCACCGAATCGCGAGCGAACTGGCTACGCCTGCGCGAGCACGCCGAGGCGCTCAACGCCGAGTTCACCGAGCGCTACGAGAAAGACGAGGACGAGACCCACGCGAGCTGGGAGGTCATCGACCAGATCGACCCTGACCTGATCGACTTTCCATCTGCGGAGCCGACGCCGCGGCCGCAGGCGATGCCCGACGAGTACCGGTGTCCGGACGATCCCGTCGCGGCCTACCGCGCCTACTACGCCGGCGAGAAGGCCGAGTTTGCGACGTGGGAGTATACCGAGGAGCCACCGTGGCTCGCGGAGTATCTGGTCGAAACCGTCTGAGGATTCTCGAAACAGCTCGCAGCCAGTCAGTACCGAATCTCGAACCCGCTCTCTCCCCCGGGCACCTCGAACTCGGCCTCGACGTTTTCGACCGCCGCCGCCGGACTCCCCGTGTGACACCACTCGATCATTGACTCGACGGCCTCGTCGGGGCCCTCGAAGACCGCTTCGACACGGCCGTCGTCGAGATTTCGCACCCAGCCGTCGATTCCCTTCTCCTGAGCCGTATCGCGGGTATTCGCCCGATAATAGACGCCCTGCACGGTTCCCGAAACGAACACGTGTGCACGCGTTCGGTCTGACTCGTCTGCCATACGCGAGCACTCGAGTGCGACCGGCAAAAATCCCGGCCTCGGCGCGCCAGCGTCCGTCACACTACCGGCTTACTCCCCACGCTCGAATCGCCGCGACCCAACGATCAGCCAGCCCGTGAGCGCGAACACCACGATCAGAAACCCGATCCAGGCAGCGTCGGTTGCTGCACCGTCTGCCGGCTGGGTGAACTCGAGTACCGCGAGCGCGAGCAACAGCCCAGCGATGACGAGGATGTTCGTGCCGACGAACGAGGCGAGTCCCGCCTCGTCGGTGACGGTGTCGGGGTCGTAGCCGGCGATGAGTTCGGTGTGTCCGAAGTATTTGATCGCGATACCGAGTCCGCCGACGAAGATGGCGCTGGAGAGCAGGATGGCAGCTGCGGGGCCGTTCATACGCATCTAGTGGCAGTAATACTACAAATAAGTGCCCGGCGAGTTCCGTTGGCTGGATCGATCATCACGAGCGGAGAGAGTGAGAGAGTGAGAGTCTGGACCGAACTCGAGTTCAGGCAGTCAGACGGCGACGGATCCACAGTTCGATCCAGGCACTCACCAGCATCAGTGCGAGTCCGGTCGGTGCCGTCACAAAGACGAACCCGATAAGTGGGTCACCAGGGCCTGGATCCGCCTCTGACCAGACCCAGACGCCGATAGTCAACACAGCGACGACTGCTGGCGTGAGCACTCGGTTCCGAACGAGAAGGAATGCCGGCAGCCCACCGAGAGCGAAAAAGACCGCACTCGGCAGCAACTGGACTGGGTGCTCGAACGCGATCAGCGGGTAGTTCAACCCGGCGGCGTACCACGAAAGCACCGCTGCGCTCACAGCACCGCCGAGGACGAACGCGCTGACGGCGGACCGACGGGCGGTTTCCATGACGTGATAGTTGCATGCACAAAAGTTTAATCTTTTGAACTGTGTTGACGGCCGATATAGGGGCCAGTACAGGAGCGTCGCTGCTGTCGCCGGGAACGTGGGAGACAGTGCTGGACTGAACGACGACTCGTTTCGACGGCCCGCCTCAGTCGCCAGTCCGCAGGTGATGAAAGACGTACGTCTGTGCATAGCCCGCGTACTCGTCGCCGAACTCCTTGCGGAGCGCTCGCGACGTTTCGGTGTACGAGCCACAGTCACAGTGGGGATAGTGCTCCTCGATCGCCGTCTTGAGCCAGGTGTCGAGGGGCACCGCCTCGTCGAACTCGAGTGCAAACAAGAGCACGCAGTCGGCCACCTTGTCACCGACGCCGACGAACTGACAGAGGTGCTCGCGGGCGGCTTCGTACTCGAGTGGCCGTGCGTCGTCAGGGTGGGCCTCGCCGCTGGCGACCATCTCGGCGGTTCGGACGACGTAGGGGGCGCGGTAGCCGAGGCCAAGGTCACGGAGTTCGGCTTCGGTTGCGCTCGCGAGTTGGTCGGGCGTCGGGAAGGCGTGATATGTGTCGCCGTTCAGGGAGACCTCGTTGCCATACTCCCGCGCGAGTGTCGAGACCATCGAGTGGATGCGGCTGACGCGCATCTGGGCCGAGCAGATGAACGAGATGAGCGTCCCAAACGAGGGGTCCGTGACGAGACGCATCCCACGGTGGGCCTCGTAGGCCTCGTCTAACAGCGGGTCGTCGGGTGCGGCGTCGACGATCGCCTCTAGATCGTCGTCCAGACGAAGGAGGCGTCGAATAGTCGACTCGGCGTCCGTCGTGGACTGCCACTCGAGTACCCCGTCGACTGTCCGCGCGCGGATCACGTCGCCGTCGACGACGGTGACGTACCACTCACCGGGGGCGGGCGTCCCGCTGTACATTTCGCCGTCTGCGCGCCGCCAGAGGTATGTCTGGCCGCTTTCGAGCGTCCGATACAGATCGAGCCCGCCGGAGAGGTCCTCGAGGCGGATCGTCCCCGTTTCCATTCGGTGATCCCTACGGGGGCGTCGGCTTGGGCCTTTCGGACTGGCGTCTCTGCCTCCTCAGGCCACCTCGCGCTGTGTGTTACCGGGGCGAACCTTCATACTGCATGCGACACAATGTGTGTGTATGAACTGCAGGGTTGTCGTCGAAGCTGCAGTGCCGGTATTCGACGTCGAGACAGAAGATGAGGCGATTCGCATCGCCATCTCGAAGACGGGCGAGATGCTGAACCCTGACCTAAATTACGTCGAGATCAACATGGGCGAACGGACGTCCCCGTCCGGTGAAGAGTTACCACCTGCGTTCATCGCAGCCGACGAGGCGCTCGTCGCACTCGAACTCGAGATGACCGTATTCAACGTCGAGCGCGAGGAACACGCCTCCCGGATCGCCCGAAAGGAGATCGGACAGCGACTCGAGAACATTCCACTTGAGGTCGAGCAGGTGGAGGTTATCGAGGATGAGGATGAGGGCGAGGAAGAAGCTGACGATGAAGCGACAGACGATGCGGCGGATGCTGACGCTGACGACACCACGGTCGACAATGACGACGCGGACGGACGTGACACGGAGCCGTCAGAAACGGACACAGAATCGGAGTCGTCCAGCAACGGAGACGAAACTGACGGGGGCGAAAACACGCGAGTCGACGACGACACAGACGAGCAAACCGACGAAGAAATTCTCCCTGAGTTTGAGGATCTAGTCGAGTAACAGATCCTTACGGACCTGGCCAGATGCTCTGTTCATGCTGATAGCCAGTGCAGCCAAATAGTGTGGCGCAGGTGCGCCGGAGCGAAGCCTGCCAGTGTGCTCCACTGGGTCGGTAAGCAGTTCCTATCACAACAGTCGATCACAGTTCAGGGCACTTTCGGCGTTCTCCCGGTTGCCGGAAACAGGACGCAAATCCGAATCTCGGGCGTCAAGAGGCGGCTGTCGAGGCAGTCATCCAGCGATCAGCGGTTGACAGTTCGTTCAGCCGAGTTCAAAACCGAGCGTCTGACTCCGAACAGAGCGAGATGAACTGAGGCAGATCCATGCTAACGAAGGGGGGACTCGAGTTCCACACCAGCGGAGGGCAGCTGGCCTGAGATCAAGTCTCGCCAGTAGCATGCTTGTGTACCTGAGAGGAGACTTCGTGCGACTTAGTCTGCGGTAGCGGCGACGGCTTCCTGTTCGCCCTCGCGCATGTTCATCGTGATTCCGCCGGCGAGTGCAAAAACAGCAGCCTTGTGATCGGTTTTCGATTTGTGAATTGATGTCGGTCGAATACCAAGCGATTCGTATTCGTCGAGGTCAATTTCGCAGTTATCCCACTCTGCGCACTGGTTCGATACCTCCGCAAGAAGGCCGTGAAGGTGAATGAGCTCCTGTTTCTTCATAACCATGCAATCCTATCCACTGCAGGGTTATATTATTATCTTGAGTCGCGTTACCATGGGTCCTGACTCAACAGACGTGAAAATCAGTTAGAGACACTATTCGAAAACAGCACCTAGGGAGCTGAAACAGTTCACAACATTTCGTTGGTTCGGCTGTGGCGTCCGAAAGCTGCTGTTACGGCTGCACTGTTCGGCCGACAGAATCATCTGTTCGTCGCATCTGAAGCGTTTTCGGTGGAAACGGATCACCCTAGCTGTTTGAGATTCTGAAGGTCACGATCGGTTCGCATAAACTCGGCCGTGCGTCGGGAGGCGTGACAGTTTGGACAGTGGAACATTTCCGTCGAGGAAGGAAGTGAGCCAGGTGAAGTCTGCCAATCTTTTGCACACTCAGGACACAATAGTTGCACGGTCGTCTCGTCCATGTCACGCTAGTACACACCATGTGTGAAAAAGCTTGTCTCGGCTGGTATGCAGTTGTTACTGGATTTGAGACACGTAATAGACGAGTCGGCAGGAATGACGCAGGCGAAGAACACGCACACAGTCGTGCATGCAGTTGTAAGCGACGTCGCCGGCGGCGTCATGGACGTCGTCGTCATCGCCACCGTTACCGTCGGTGAATCGCTTAGGCTTAGGCCGGTGCAGCGGTGTCCGAGGCTTCGAGCAGCTCCTTGTAGCGGTTTCGGATCGTGACCTCGGAGATGCTTGCAACCTCGCTGACCTCGTTCTGGGTCACCTTCTCGTTGGTCAGCAGTGCGGCCGCGTAGACGCCTGCTGCGGCGAGGCCGACCGGCGACTTGCCGCTGTGGACGCCTTCCTGGCGAGCCGACTCGAGTAGTTCGCGGGCCATCCGCTCGGTCTCGTCCGAGAGGTCGAGGTCGCTGACGAACCGGGGGACGTAGTGTTCCGGATCAGCGGGCTTGACCTCGAGTCCGAGTTCGCGGATGATGTAGCGGTACGTGCGGGTGAGCTCCATCTTGTCGACACGGCTGACGGCCGAGATTTCGTCGAGGCTGCGCGGCGTGCCGGCCTGCCGGGCCGCAGCGTACAGCGACGACGTCGCGACGCCCTCGATGGACCGCCCTGGAAGCAGGTCCTCCTCGAGTGCGCGGCGGTAGATGACCGACGCGGTTTCGCGGACGTTCTCCGGCAGTCCGAGCGCGGAGGCCATCCGGTCGATTTCACCGAGTGCCTGCTTCAGGTTGCGCTCCTTCGAGTCGCGGGTGCGGAAGCGCTCGTTCCAGGTGCGAAGACGCTGCATCTTCTGGCGCTGGCGGCTGGAAAGGGACTTGCCGTAGGCGTCCTTGTCCTGCCAGCCGATGTTTGTCGACAGGCCCTGGTCGTGCATCATGTTTGTCGTTGGTGCGCCGACGCGGGACTTCTGGTCTTTCTCGGCGGCGTCGAAGGCGCGCCACTCGGGGCCGCGGTCGATCTCGTCCTCTTCGACGACCAGACCACAGTCCTGACAGACCGTCTCTGCGTGTTCGTCGTCCGAGATGAGCCGACCACCACACTCCGGGCACTGCTCGCGCTCCTCGGAGCGGGCTGTCTCCTCCTGTTCGGTTTCCGTTCGCTCCTCGGTACGCTCGCTCGAGTAGGTTCGAAGGTTTGTATCAGTCATGGTGTATCGGGTTGGTTACTCGGGGCTCCCGGGTGGGGTAACCAGAAGAAACCCGGTCGCCTCGGCTAACATATAGTTAGGTCGTAAGGCATATAAATGTTTCGTCCGATTTATAAACTAATCGGGTTTCTGTTTATATGCGTTTCGGATATATACTCATTAATCATGTCCGTTAGCGTCGGTCCGCTGAGCTACACAAGTATCCAAGATGGCAACACATCCGAGTTCTCTCTACCCGGTGTCGATGTCGAGTTACGCACCCCTGTAGGAGGGGACTACATGGTCGAATACTTTTCGACGATGCGCGTAAATGATCGGCTATGACCGTTCGATTCAGTGCGCTCACCGTCGATTGGCTCGGTCTCGCAACCGTCCGCCTCGAGGGGCAAACGGGGACCGTGATCTACACCGATCCGGGGCCCGAACACTACGGAGTACTCGACACTTACGAGCCACGAGACGGTGATCTCGTGCTCGTCTCCCACGGCGACCACTACGACCCCGACTCGATTCGCCGCGTCGCCCACGAGGATGCGATCGTTATCGTCCACGAATCCGTCGACGCCGAGGTACTCGAGTGGACCGACGAACAGCCGGAAGCGCTGCCGTATGAGGTCGAACGTGTGGGGGCGAACGAGTCGTTTATTCTGGGGCCGCTTGATCTCTCGACGACGCCGGCGTACAACGAACCGGACGGGCCACACACCGACGAGCAGGGCCGACCCTATCACCCCGAGGGAGAGGGCTGTGGCTTTCTCGTCACCGTCGACGGCGTGACGGCCTTCTGGCCGGGCGATACTGACGCGCTGGCAGCGCACGAGGATCTCGTCGTTGACCTCTTCTTGCCACCAATCGGCGGCGGAACGACGATGGATCGCCACGAGGCCGCGACGCTGGCAGAGCGACTTACCCCGGATCTGGTTCTGCCGGTCCATTACGACACGTTCGACGCGATCGCGGCCGACGAAGAGGCGTTTGTCGTCGATGTCGCAACCCGTGGCGTCCCAGTCGTCACCGACCCTCAATAGTAGCCAATTCTGAACATTCAGGAACAAATCCGTACCTATAAGTGACGAGTCGCGAATCCTCTGACGAGAAACCGTGATGGGTATTGACAATCGTACATTTTGGGGTGAGTGGCGGTGACACCGAACACGACACAACAGTGTCGGACCGTAACACGTGGTGAGCGCTGTGAGTACTGAGACGGGACCGGATCCAGGACCAGGGCCGGGACAGGGATCGGGTTCAGCGACGGGTATGGATGTCGAGAGCGACGATCTCACCTATCCCTCGCGCAACTGGCGGGACTTCTTTACTGATCACTTCGGTCCGTCGATGCTCTGGGCGCTGATCAGCATTGGTGGCAGCCACATCGTCCTCGCACCGACGCTCGGCGGGACGTTCGGCCTCTTCGCTATCTGGATGTTCGCGATCATCTACCTCGCGAAGTATGGTGGCTGGGAGCTTGGTATCCGGTACAACTACGGCGTCGGGGGCAACCCGGTCGAAGCCTACGATCAGCTTCCGGGTCCGAAAAACTGGATGCAGTGGTTCACGGTGGGCGTCTTCACCATCATGTACACCGGAATCACCGCCGCAGTCGGGATGAGCACTGCCTCGTTCGTCCAGGCGATGACGCCGCTGTCGTTCCAGCAGGCGTTCGTCCTCTTCGTCGGTTTCGCCGGCGTACTCGTCTTGTTGACGCGCTACAGCTTACTCGAGAAGATCCTCATCGGCTTTACGGTCGCGCTGGGATTCCTCGTCGTCCTCGGCGTGCTCGTCGGTCCGCCGTCGGGTGAGGTCGTCGCCGCCACGACGTTCACCGCACCGGACATCACCGGACCGCTGTTCATCGGCCTGTTCGCCGCGGCGGCCGGCTTCGCACCGACTGGCTTCAGTACCAGCGTCCTCATCGGCAGCTGGAGCATGGCCAAGGGCGAGGGGGCTGGCGAACTCCGTGAGCGCGACCTCGACCCGAACGACGAGCGCTATCACGACTACATCCGTGCGTGGATCCAGACCGGTCGCCGTGACTTCAACATCGGCTACGCGTTCAGCTTCGCGCTGATCGTCGCGATGGTGATTCTCGCCTCGAACGTCCTCTATCCGAACCCGCCCGAGGACGCTGATCTCGCCGTCACGATCGGCAACATCCTGAGCCAGTCCTTCGGCGAGTGGTCCTACTACGCGATGATTCTCGGTGCGTTCGCCGCGCTCTACTCGACCGTCATCACGCTCCTCGACGGCGCAGCCCGTGCAACGGGCGACGTGCTCCCGATGGCACTCGAGCGCGACGACCTCGACAGCGAGCGGATTCGGAAACTCGTCGTGGTCGGTATCGTGGCCGTCAGCTGCGGGATCGTACTCACGCTCGGTGCCGTTCCGGTCACGTTCCTCATCTGGATCTCGGCGATCCTCGCAGTCACCGAGATCCTGTTCTACCCGGCGAACTGGTACGTCGTCAAAGAAAATCTGCCCGAGGAGTTCCAGCCCTCGCGGACGTGGGTCATCTACTACGTGGTCAGCCTCATCGCTGTCACCATCTTCGGCCTCATGGGTGCTGCCTACGAGTTCGGCTACATATAGACGGAGTTAGCTCGGACTAGACGCGATCTCCTCACTTCTCGTACTCTTCTTCCGCAACCGAGCAAGCCGACGCCCGAGCGGCGGCCGACTCTTGAACACGACCCAGCGGCCACCATCGACGAGTTCGAGGTTCTGTTCTTCGGCGGCGTACTCGAGTGCGCGGACGAGTTCGTCCCGCCCGACCACAGCCGCTGCGTAGTCGTCAGCGCGGTAGAACGCCCGCCGGGCGGCCCAGAGCGTGGGCAGGGCAAGCACCACGACGAGGAGGATAAAGAGAGTGACGAGCGTCCCGGAGCCGAAGAGTAACACACCGACGCCAAGTGCGAGATAGCCGAGTAGGGAATACACTGCGTAGCCGCGGTAGTGAGCCCGTCGCTTGCCGGCGTGAACCGCGAAGATCGCATCGAGTGTCTCGTCGTCGAACGCCTCCAGCACGCGTTCGGTGACGAATAGCTGTCGACGGCTGGGAACGCCGTAGACGTGGATTTCTGCCGTCTCGGGCATGTCGTCGAGGATCACGATGGACGAGGCCGAGAGGCCGCTGCGGTCACACCGTTCGCGGAGGCGTTCGCGCTCGGCCGGTGTTGGCTCGCGGGTGTCTCGAAAGACGTGGGCCAGTACCGGGTTGGCGAGTGCGAGCGCGACCATCGCCCCGAGCAGGAGCAGCCAGTACACCGTGGGGCCGCCCTCAGCGAGTGCCCGGATGAGAAGGGCGAGCACCGCCGCGAACAGGACACTGAGCGCGAGGGCGTACCGACCGAGGCTTCGAAGCGCGGTTCTCATCGGGAGGTCGATCTCCTGGACGTCTCGGATCGCCGGCACGAGCGTCGCGTAGACAGCGAGGGTCACGGCCGCAGTAGTGAGCGCGGCCGTAAGCTGGACGACGAACTCGGCGGCGAGTGAGCTGTCGGAGATCGGCGTCGCCGCTGCGAGTGTCGTTCGTACGACCAGCCCGTGGCCAAGCGTAAACAGGGTCGCGTACGTGAGCACGGCGACGCCCCACAGTGCGACGAGCAGTCGATGGATCCAGCGCGTCGGGGTCGACGAGTGCAACGCACGGCGAGATGCGAGCCAGAACGCCGGCGCGAACACCAGCAGGAGGGCAAGCACGGCGTTGGCGATAGTTACGGGTGACATATTTTCAATGTGTTCAGGAGAGGCACATATATTCCGCGATCTTCTCGGTACTCGAATTCGCCACTCCCCGTTCCCGGGTTGTTGGCAGACAATACAACGTTCTCAGAACACTGACTGACTAATCAGTCAGCTTAAGGCCGTCCAGCCGTTACCCTGATTCGGGAGGATGGAAACACAACGACCAACGCTGCGAGAAGACCTTGGACGAGCGAGAGAAGAGAGCGCGGTTCACCTCTGGGGAGCGATCGGGTCTGCAATCGTCTCGATGTTCATTCCGATTCTCGGGCTGATCACGGCCTACAGCGGCTACAAACTGACTGACGTAATGAGCCGGCGCTGGTTCGGACTTCTCTTCGCAGCGTTTGGACTGGCGAACGTGATCTCGTGGATTCTGTGGCTCGCAATGCTGGCTGGCTACATCTAAACGTCAAAGAAAGCCGGTGAGCGGTTCGAACCAGACGGCGGCCACGAGCACCGCCAGAAAGACGTACGAGCCGCGAATGAGGAGCATCGTTGCGAGATCTGGCGGTGCTCGTGCAGCGATCATGGCGACCACGGCGAACGCGAGTCCTGCAACCACTGCTGTCGGTGGAAAGTGTTGTGTGACGACGAATCCGACGACGACGAGCAGTGCTGTCGCCATCAACCCGTAGGCGACCGTGTACGCCCGCTGTGGGCCGAGGGTTACTGCGACAGTCCGCTTCTCGATCGACCGATCGTAGTCGTAGTCCTGTGCGTCGTCGATTACCTTGATTCCTGAGAGCAGCAGGAGGAAGACGAGCGCGAAGCCGAGGGGGACGGCCGCGATTGTCGTCGCCTGAACGTAGAAGCCCCCGAGCAGTGACAGCGCGATACCGAGCGGGTAGCCCGTCGTCGCCGTCACCGGGTTCATATCCAACTGGGGCGCGTGTTGGTAGGCGATGAGCCACGTCGGCACCGTCAGAGCGACGGCGATCCAGTTGACCAGCAACGCCAGCAGGAGACAGCAGAGAGCGAAAACCGTCGTCGAGAGGGCGAGACCGAACCGACAGCCCCGCTCGGTGAGCGGGTGGTCGTCGTCCTCGTCGCGAACGTAGAAGTCGACGTAGCCATCCTTGATGTGGGCTGTGTAGACCGCGGCGAACATCGCAACGACGTGGATCGCTGCGAGCACCGGGTCGACGGTCGTCGCGAGCAGCGCACCGAACAGCGACGCAGCCAGCGGCGGCAACATGAACACTGGGTGCACCTGCGACAGATACGCTCGCGTCGTCGCCTCGGCACCGGCACCGCGTCTCGCGAGGGCCATGGCATGAGGGACACCGAACGGCCCTATAATACCCGGCCCGGCGTCACACCGGCTGTGAGCGCACGCGTTGGATGAGATACATTGGCTGCGTAGAACGGGGATTGGCTGCGTAGAACGACGGAGGATGGGCAGGCAAGATGGGGAAGCAGACAAGATGGGCAAACTGGAAAGCACCGATAGATCAGCTAGTCTGCACTGTCAGAATCGCGAACTCCAATGTGCGGCACCGCGAGGCCGGAACGACCGGAACACACAGTTTGATGTGGCGTCCCGTACCACGAGCGACCATGACAGACACAACCAAGTACACCGGTTCCGACCTCTTCGTCGACGCCCTCGAACAGTACGGCGTCGACTACCTCTTTGGGAACCCCGGCACGACCGAACTGCCGCTCATGGACGCCGTCAGTCAGAGCGAACTCGAGTACATCCTCGGATTGCACGAGGACGTCGCTGTGGGGATGGCCGGCGGCTACGCCCAGACGCGGCGATACCATTCTCATCATGACGAGTCGATTCTGCCGGTCGGTGTAGTGAATCTGCACATCGCACCCGGGCTGGCCCACGGGCTGGGGAATCTCTATGCCGCGAGCATCACCGGCGCGCCGCTGGTCGTGACGGCGGGCAACCACAGCACGGACTTCCGACACGAGGAGCCGATTCTCTCGGGCGACCTGACCGAAATGGCCGACCAGTTCTGCAAGTGGTCCGACGAGGTGCTCGACGTCGAGGCACTGCCGACGATGCTTCGGCGGGCGTTCCGCGTTGCGATGACGCCGCCGACCGGCCCCGTCTTCCTCGGGCTACCGCTCGACGTGATGCTCGCCGAGACGGACGCCGAGCCCGAACGGCTGGGGCCGATCCCGAACGGTGGGAGCGGCGATCCGGCGCAACTCGAGCACGCCGCCGAGTTGCTGGCCGAGGCGGACGACCCGGTGCTGGTCGTCGGCGATCACATCGCGCGCTCGGGAGCGGACGCGGTCGCGGCGGCGGTCGACCTCGCGGAGACGACGGGGGCGCGCGTCCACGGGGAGATTCTGGCCTGCGAGGTCGACTTCCCGACAGATCACGAGC
The DNA here is from genome assembly GCF_000025625.1 of Natrialba magadii ATCC 43099. Lineage (NCBI taxonomy): Archaea > Methanobacteriati > Methanobacteriota > Halobacteria > Halobacteriales > Natrialbaceae > Natrialba > Natrialba magadii. Next base: position 526,589 of record NC_013922.1, read on the forward strand.
AGTGGGTGTCCTACATCCCGCCGAACGACAGCCTGGCGTCGATGCTGATGGACACGGATACGATCGCGTTCGTGGGCTGTTCGACGAACACGACGCTGACGCGCTACGAGGAGACGCTGGTCGATCCGGAGACGACATGTATCCACGTCGGCGACGATGCCTGGCAACTCGGGAAGAACCAGACAGCGGACGCGGCGGTTATCGGCGACCCCGGGCTGGCACTACAGGAACTCGACGAGCGCGTCTCGTCGAAGGTCTCCGAGGAGACAGTTTCGGAGCGACTCGAGTCGGTCGCCGCAGTCAAGGAGATGGTCGACGCCAAGATGGCCCAGATGGGCGACGGCGACGCGGAAGACGACCCGCGGGCGTCGAAGGCCGAACTGGTCGACGAGCTAGAGCGGGCGGCCGGTGACGCCTACATCGTCGACGAGGGAGTGACCTCGAAGTACGCCATGCTGACTCGCTGGGAGCTCGCGCCGGAGCAGTACATCTCGAACAAGGGCGGCGGGCTGGGCTACGGATTGCCTGCGGCCGTCGGGGCTGCTGTGGCGGAGGGCCAGCGCGATGAGCCACGGGAGGTCGTGGGCTTCATCGGCGATGGCTCGTACCTCTACTATCCGCACTCGATTTACAGCGCGGCGAGACACGACCTCGATCTGACGGTGGTGGTCTCGGACAACCGAAACTATCGGATTCTCAAGGACAACACGCTGGGACTGCTCGGCGGCGAAGAGGAGGAGTACGACTTCGTCGGGATGGACTTCGAGCCGCCGGTAGATATCGTCCGGAACGCCAAGAGCCACGGGGCGCGGGCGGAACTCGTGGAGACGCCCGACGAAATCGAGGACGCGGTGTCGGCGGCGATGGAGCGCGAGGGGACGGACGTGCTAGACGTGCTGGTGCACGACTGAGGATGAGGTGTCAAGCTTTTCGACGATGTTCTTACGAGCGCCGCAGCCGTTGATTCCAGAAGGTGTCTCGTCGTGAGTACGGAGATGTGGCGTCTTGAGGGTATGTGCGGGGATGTTAGTACGTGTCCTGGGGCCTCATTCTGCGCACTCTTCCACGACTTCGGTCTGGGCTGTTCTCAGTCCAACGTACAAGCACAACCCCAACACACAGTAGCAACACTCTTCTTACTATTCAACGGTAGAGATAAGTCACTACAAGTCAACAATTAGAGCGGAAGCCACAACGGGGTACGAAAGTGCCCCGGGTGCTGGCACACCCGAGACGTGGCTTCCAAACGCAGCTCGCGTTGAAGCCATGATTCCATACATCCGACTGGGATATAAACGTCCCGCACGACACCCGCCACGAAGCGTCCAACTACCCGCTGGACTGCGATTCTCTCACCGCCTCGGAGCTGATCTGCGTGAGTGACGACGATTCGAACGCCGGATCCGAGGCTGATGGTGGGAAGGACACTGACACTGTTTCTAACGCTGACACAGCCACCACCAACGGTGATCCCGCTACCGACGACGCCAGAAACGGCCACAACGTAGCCACCAACGAATCTGCTGACTCCAGCAACCAACTCAACACCACTCGCGACCTCAGAGTCGCCCTCGGCCTCGACCCCGACTACACCCCCGACCCAGACACCACCTCGCTGCCCAACTGTCCCCGCTGTGACCACCCCGTCACGCGAACCAGTATGACCAGCCCCACGGAAGCCATCGCCGGCCCCTGCGGCTGTCGCGTCTCGCCTGGCTTCGCTCGCCGAGCCCAAGACCGGCGACACACCACTCGAGAAGGCTCACAGTCCGATTCCAACTCTGAAGCCGGTGGCGGTTCTCCTAACAACACCAGTAACACCAGCACCGGCAACACCAACACCAGCAATACCAGCACCGGCACCACCAACACCACCGGCACCACCAGCACCCAAAACACCTCACAAACCCAATAATCTCCTCCACTCGAGTACCCACACATCTCCCACTCGACCCTCACAGTCGACCGACGCTAAAATCGAGCAACCCGACCCGACGTAACCCGGCGGGATTTGACGTCAGGTAACTCGAGGCGGGTCGATTCGAGTGGACGTGACTCGAGTTGCGGCGGGCCACTGGGTGGGTATGGGCGTGAGTGCTGGTGTGTGTCGGTGGCGACGTGCTGTCAGTGTGGCAGTCGCGGTGCTGGCAGTCTCGGGGTGGCGACACCTGGGGGTGGCGTTCCCGATTCGACTGTCATTGCCATTGCCATTGCCATCGCCATCACTGTCGCCGTCGCCGTCGCCGTCGATCTGACTGGCTACTCGGTGCGCCGTGGCGACCGACCACCGAAACCACCACCCACGCGCCAGACACCAACCGACGGCAACCACTCCGACTGGCACGCCCACCGTCTCACGCCGGACACTCACACCCCCACATCGCCCGCATGCCACCCAGTCCGAACCCGCAACTCGAGTACCGGCCCTCGTGACCTCGACATGGTGGATCTATTAATACTGACAATACCTCCTAAGACGGAGGGATGCCAACGAAAAATCAAGCAGAAGATGGCGAGAACCCATTTGATGACAAACTAACTGATCTCGTCGAAGCGCTCAACGACCACGGCTTCGATGATGTAAACATCATGCGAGACTGGCTCGAAGCTGCGGAAATCGAGCACATCATGGTCACGTTTGGGACGGAACTCGAGGGCCTACCCGATAGCACTGCCAAACGAGGCGGGTTCGAAGCGGGCGAACCTGCGGCAGCGGTCACGATACGAAGCAATTTCGACGAGTACGGTATCACGGTCGGGTACGGAACCGAACGCGGATACGAGATTACAGAACAGTACGCCGTTGCGGACTCGTTGGAAGAAACGATCGAGACCGCAACACACTGGTTCGAAAACGAAGCGTGATCGACGAGCACCACTCACTGTCGCGCTGTTCGTGGTAATACCCCGTGCTCTCGACCCACCGTCCAGCACGCCGATTGGACACCTCTGCAGCCACACGGGACGATTACGCGTTGCCACACGATTAACTGGATGCGTGACAGTCTCCCCCTATGCACACAGCCGAGTCAGTCTGGGAATTTGCGATTACAGATCGAATCAAATTCGGCACGGGAGCGCTCGACGAACTGGGTTCCGAACTGGAAGCGAGAGCGATCAACAGCCTCGTCGTCGTCACGGATACGGAACTCCGAGACGCCGGCATCGTCGACGACGCACTCGAGTCGGTGCCCGACACAATCACGGTCACCGTCTTCGACGGCGTCGAACCCGACCCCGACGTCGAGATCTACAGAGCTGCGATAGCCACGGTTGCCAGCCACGACCCCGACGCCGTGGTCGGAATCGGTGGCGGAAGCTCACTCGACGTCGCAAAAGCGGCCGGTGCACTCGCCGGTTCCGATCAGGACGTACTCGAGTACGTCGCCCCACCAATCGGTGAGGGAGAACCGGTCCCTGCGTCCGAGACGACCGTCATTGCCGTTCCGACGACCGCAGGGACTGGTTCCGAGAGTTCGCCAGCGGTCGTCGTCTCGCTCCCGGACCGGGAACTGAAGGTGGGCATCTCGAGCCGGCATCTCTACCCGGAGCTGGCAGTTGTCGATCCGCTAGTGACCGTCTCGCTCCCGCCGGCGATCACCGCAGCCTCGGGAATGGATGCACTCACTCACGCGATCGAAGCGTACACGACCCGGCGCTACGACGCAAAGGCTGACCCCGACAGCGCCGGGCAGCGGCCCGATTACGGCGGCCGGACGCCAGTGACCGATCTCTACGCCGAGAAAGCGATCGATCTGATCGGACAGAACTTGCGTCGGGCAGTCGACAACGGTGTCGACGTGGAGGCCCGGCGGGCGCTATCGCTCGGCAGTCTCCTCGCCGGCATCGCGTTCACCAACGCGGGTCTCGGGGCGACTCACGCGATGGCCTACCCTGTCGCCGGTGAGAATCACACACCACACGGCGTCACCGTCGCCGTCTTGCTCCCGCACGTGATGCGCTACAACGCCTCGAGTGCGTTCGAACGCTACGCACATATCGCCGAACTGCTCGGCGAGAACACCGACGGGATGAGTGACCGGGACGCTGCCGACCGGGCCGGGGCTGCCGTCGAAGCGCTCAGTTCCGATATCGGCCTTCCCGACGGACTCTCAGAACTCGGGGTGGCAGAAGACGACATCCCGCACCTGGCCGAGAAGACGACCGATATCGAACGATTACTCGTCGGAAACCCGCGCCGTGTCGATCAGGCTGCTCTCGAGGAAATTTTCGAAGCTGCGCTTTGAGTCGGTCGCCGCTACCACCAGTTGCGACTCCACGTGACGGCAGGGACGAGACGAAACTCGAGTACGGCCCGAACCGAACCAGGTCAGAGCCACGCCGAACGACACTCGGACTCCAGCCCCACCGTCGTACGATTGACAACGGAGCTGTGGCTGAGCGAGAGCAATCCCCTCCTCAGCGGCCGCCGTACTCCGCGTGAAACGTCTCAACGAGCGTCTTCGTCGCTCGCTTCTTCTCACCGTCGGGGACGAACACGAACGGAATCGGCGTGTCGAACGCCCGCTCCCCGTACAGTCCCCAGTCGCCCACCGAACGGGTCGTCCCGCCGTAGGCGATCGGAATATCCCGCAACTCTCCCGGCTCGTACTCCGGAACGTACGAACGCTCGATCCAGACCTCGTGGGTCGGCACGTCCAGTTCCGACGCGAGCAACGCCTCGAGTCGCGTCGCGTTCCCGACGAGCCACTGGCCGAACGCCTCCCGGTCTGCATCCACGCGGTCGGCGTAGGCGATCCGGTGCTTCCAGCAGGTTTTGTGAAATCGCCGCGCCCGGAAGCGATCGTACAGCGCCGCAAGCGTCGACTCCGGCTGTTCGCGAGCCGTCTTTCGGAGGCGCTCCATCAGCGTGTTGTCGTCGATTTCCTCGTCGATCACCTGGTCGATCGTCACCGGGCGTACCGCCGTGATCGAATCCAGTTCGGCCAACATCTCCCGAAGCAACACGTTCGCGTACACCGACTTGTGGTGCTGAGTGACCCACATGTACAGCGCGATCCGTCCCTCGAGATAGTTCCCGATGGTGCTCAGGGCCTTTTCCGAGAGCGCGAGCCCTTCCTCCGGGTGGGCGGTGTAGGCGTCGACCATCCGACTCGTATCGAAGCTCAGCACGTCTGCGCCGGTCATCCGATTGTCCCGCGTGATGTAGTCGAGCCGGTCGACGTCGATCGGCGAGTGCAACAGTTGCGCCCCGAGACCGTACTGCCAGGGGCCGCCACGTTCGAAGACGAGACTGTAGCCGAGCACGTAGCCACAGACCTCGTACGGATCCACGCCGAGTGCCTGTAGCGCCTCGCCGAACTCCTCGATGATGATGAGACAGCCGAGCAGTTCGTGCGAACTCGCCGTTCGAATCGCTCCCTCGTCGAGCCCCGCTTCCGCAAACGCACCGACGAGTCCCGCATCCTCGAGTCGGTCGTACAGCTCCTCCCGGTCGAGGAACTGCTCCGCCAGATGCGAAAACGGCGGGTGGCCGACGTCGTGGAGCAGGCAGGCGCACTCGAGTGTCCGCTGGATTTCGTCCAGACTGTCGGTGTCGGTGTTGCGGGTGAAGTACGACTGGCCGCGGAGCTTTTCGAAGACGGTGCGCCCGAGGTGGTAGACGCCGAGGCTGTGCTCGAAGCGGGTGTGATTCGCGCCGGGGTAGACGAGGTGAGTTGCCGAGAGCTGGCGGACGTAGCGCAGGCGCTGGAACGCGCGGGTGTCGACGATGCGGTCGACCAGCGGCTGGTCGAGTTCGATGTAGCCGTGGACTGGGTCTTTGATCTGTGTGGCCATAGGTGGTGAGCGTGCCGCTGGCGGGACAACGGCGAGAGATGTGGAGACAACGTGGGCGCCCTTTCTGGCACTTTCGGTCTGTGTCAGTACTGCGGTTGTGGTGTTGTGATGTGGCGGTGGTGGTGTTGTGATGTGGCGGTGGTGGTGTTGTGATGTGGCGGTGGTGGTGTTGTGATGTGGCGGTGGTGGTGTTGTGATGTGGCGGTGGTGGTGTTGTGATGTGGCGGTGGTGGTGTTGTGATGTGGCGGTGGTGGTGTTGTGTTGCTGCGGAGGTGGTGTTGTGATATGGCGGTGTGGTAGTGTCGTGGGGGAGGGTGATAGTGACGTGTTGTAGGGTGATAGTGTTGTGATGTTGTGATATCGTGACCAGACGTTACCGGTTGCCCTGTCGACCCAGGTGGTGGACCGTCGGGAGACTCCAGCTGTACGTCACCGCAGCCAACCGAGTCACGACGGTCACTGCCGCACAGGCCACGGCGGCTAGCCCTTCGGCACCACCGACCGTTCCGACGAGCCAGTAGGCGCTGCCGCCCAGAACCGCACAGCTCGCGTAGAAGTCCTCGAAGAGGATGAACGGGGCGCGATCGAGGAGAATATCCGCGAACGCGCCGCCGCCGACGGCGTTGATCGTTGCGATTGCGACGACGCCGAACGCAGAGACACCGGCCTCCGTCGCGACGATTGCACCGGTCGTCGCGAAGGCAGCCAGCCCGATCGCGTCGGAGACGATGGTGATTGGATGTTGTTCGGGCGACGACAGAACGACGCTCAGCGCGATTGCCAGCCCAACACCGAGCAGGCCCAGACCGATTTCTATCGGTGACTGGAGCGCCAGCGGGACGCGTGTGACGAGCAGGTCCCGGGTGACGCCACCGGCGAACGCCATCGCCAGGCCGACGATGGCGATTCCAAACACGTCGAACTCCTCACGGATCGCCTTCGACGAGCCGACGAGGGCGAACGCGACGAGTCCGATCGTGTTCATGACGGCGAACGGATCGCCGAACAGTACCGTGATGGCGTCCTGACTCACTGCGCTGGCTTATGGGGGAGAGTGTCTTGAGTGCTCCGTCTCTTGGCTTCACCGCGAGCAGTGTAGTCTCCAGAACGCCTACCGACCCGCTTCCTCGTCGCTCTCCGCTGGGAAAACCTTCCCAGGGTTCAGCGTCCCCGTCGGATCGAGTGCCCGCTTGACCCGACGCATTGCGTCTACCCCACCAGCTCCGTGCTCGGGCTCGAGATACGCCTGCTTGCCCTGGCCGATACCGTGCTCACCGGTCGCCGTACCGCCCATGTCCAGCGCGAGTTCCACGAGCTCTCGGTACGCCTCCTCCCCACGTTCGACGAACCCGGGGTCCTCGGGGTCGACGAGGACGGTATAGTGGAGGTTCCCGTCACCCGCGTGGCCGAAGCAGGGGATCAAGAGGTCCGTCTCTCCCGCGATCCGCTTGGCTTCGCGGACGATTTCGGGGTAGGAGCTGATCGGTACCGTCACGTCACCTGGATGGATCGGCGTCAGCTCCGGATCGTAGTTCACCTCGGCGTAGGCCAGTTCCCGGCGTACTTCCCAGAGCTCGGCCATCTCGGCGTCGTCCGAACTCAGCTCGAACTGCACCACGTCGTGGTCCTCGAAGATCATTTGACAGAGATCGATCTCCTCCTCGATGCCGTGATTCGCGTGGAACTCGAGAAAGACCATCGGCGCGTCGGGCAAGTCCGAGCCGAGATACTCGTTTGCCATGTGGGCACTCAACTCGTCGACGAGTTCGATCCGCGCCACGTCGACGTCCGTCCGAATCGCGTCGAAGATAGCTTCAGCCGCATCGTCAAGCGTCTCGAAGATGGCTCGCCCGCCGCGAATCTGCTGTGGCCGGCCGGCCAACTCGAGTGTGGCCTCGGTGATGACGGCGAGGGTGCCCTCGCTCCCGACGAGCAGGTCGGTGAGGTTGTAGCCGCTTGAGGTCTTGCTCGCCCGCGAGCCGGTCTGAATCACGGTGCCGTCGGCGAGGACGGCCTCGAGTGCGAGCACCCAGTCGGCTACCTCGCCGTACTTGACGGTCTGCATGCCGCTCGCGTCGGTCGCGATCATGCCGCCAATCGTCGAGATGTCGCCCGAGGAGGGCAGCGGCGGGAACCAGAGGCCGTCGCCCGCGACGTACTCGTCGACGGCGTCGCCGATGATGCCCGGCCCGACGTCGATCTGGAAGTCGTCCGGTCGGTAGTCGATCACGTCGTCCATTCGCGTCAGATCGAGGCTGATGCCGCCCTCGGCCGGAACGGCGTTGCCCTCGAGTCCCGTCCCCGCCGCGTAGGGTGTGACCGGGACGCCGTGTTCGGTGGCCGACTCGAGTACGGCGGCTACGTCAGCAGTCTCTTCCGCCCAGACGACCGCGTCCGGAACGACGCCCTCGTCGGTCTGCTGTGCGCCCCAGTCGGCTGCGTGCGTCTCTCGTCGTCCCGTCGCGAACGAAACCTGGTCGTCGGCCAGGGAGAGGTCCGCGAGAAACGAGCAGTCGTGTGTCATACGCTCGCATTAGCGACGAGCCGTATCAACGTTTCTTCCGCGGTGGCGCTTACGGGGTACCGCGGCGACCCTGTCGGGAACGCTGAATTTTATGCCAATCGGTCACGCGGTAGGTGGTGATGGGAGTACTCGTGCCACACGAACCGACTGAATCGATCGAACGACGAGCGCGGAGGGGACCAGCGTGACAGAACACGTAGACGCCGAACTCGACCTCCTGATCGGGCTCAACGACTACGAGCGGCCACAGGACGTGGCCGACCGCGCCGTCCAGGCCGAAGAACTCGGCTTCGACCGGATCACGACGGGCGAGACGACGGGCTGGAACATCGTCCCGCCGCTGACGCTCGCAGCCGACCGGACTGACGTACTTGGCCTCTCGAACGACGTAGTCTCGCCGTACGGGCGCTCGCCTGCGATGCTCGCCCAGACGGCGCTCACGCTTCACGACGCCTCGGACGGGCGCTTCCGCCTCGGAATCGGGCCGAGTTCGCCCGCGATTACCGAGCGCTGGCACGGAGCCGAGTTCGACCGCCCGCTGCGTCGTACCCGTGAGACCATCGAAATCATCCGCAACGTCTTCGAGACCGGCTCGCCCGCCTACGAGGGCGACATCTTCGACATTCCCGGCCTCGACTACGAGCGCGACGTTCCCGACACGCCGCCGGCGATCGATGTCGCCACTCTCGGCCCGAAGGCAACCGAGATGGCCGGCCGCTTCGGTGACGGCTGGGCACCGCAACTGTTCACCGCGGACGGCCTGCGAGACCGTCTCGAGGACTTACAGCGCGGCGCGGAACTCGCGGACACGAGTAAGAGTCTCGACGACCTCCGTGTTGCGCCGATCGTCCGCGGCGTCGCCTCCGAGGACCGCGAGCGGGCGCGCGACCTTGCCCGCAGCACGACGGCGTTCATGCTCGGGGCCTACGGCCCCTACTACGGCGATTCCGTCGCCGAACAGGGCTACGAGGACGTCGTAAGCGAAATCCGAGCCGCCTGGGAGGACCGCGACACGGACGCGATGGCCGCGGCGCTCCCAGACGACGTACTCGACGACCTCGCGCCGGCCGGCACCCCCGCGGAGGTCCGCGAGTGGGTCGAAGCGTACGCCGCCATCGACGGCGTCGACGCGGTCCGCGTCGGCTTCGTCAGGGGTGTCTCCGAGGAGGAGAAGGTGACGACGATGGAGTCAGTCACCGGCGCACTGTAGCTGAGCGCCGATATCTGATCGTACCACGTCGCGCCAACGTCCCGACCCCAATCCGAACGTTGATTGCCCACTGGTCGGAACCACGCCGCCATGGACATGGACATGGACATGGACATTGACATCTACTTCGCCGGCTCCATCCGCGGCGGCCGCGACGACGCGGCCCTCTATCGTGAGCTCATCGCACTACTGGAGTCTCACGGCACCGTTCTCACTGAACACGTTGGAACCGACGGCGTCGAAGCAAACGAAGCTGCTGCGAACCTCACCGACACCGACATCTACCAACAGGACCTGGCATGGTTGCGTCAGGCCGATGTCGTCGTCGCCGAAGTCACCACTCCCAGTCTCGGCGTCGGCTACGAACTCGGTCGCGCCGTCGCCCTCGAGAAACCCGTCTGCTGTCTCTACCGCCCGGACTCGCCCCACGAGCTTTCGGCCATGATCCGCGGCAACGACAGCATCCGGGTACTCGAGTACGATTCTCCCGACACAATCCGACCGGAACTCGAGGCGTTTCTGGAGCGCGAGGGCTGAAGCGAGCTACGGTGGTCCGGACCCGGAGTTTTATTCGCCACGCACGCCCAGTCAGAGCAGATGCGATTCGTCGAGGTGACCGTCGAGGGAGATGACTGGGGCGAGGAGAGTGCTGCTGAAGGCGACAACGAAAGCGGGGACAGTGAGGAGGACGAAACGACTCCCGCAGACACCCGCTCGTTCGACGCGCGGATCGCCGCCGAAGACGCCATCGTCCGGGAGGAACTGCTCAACTGGCGAATGAGTCGGAACGACGTGCTCAACCAGCTCCTGTTCGTCGTCGGCGACCGGACAGTGTACGAGGCGGCACTCGAGTCGGCTCCCGAAATCGTCGGCTACGAACTCAAAGCGGTCGACGACGAGCGGTTCTACGCGTACGTACAGGAGGACTCGCCCGACGCCGACCAGTCGTGGTGGGCCGCCTTCTTCGGCCACGACTTCATCCACGTGCCGCCCGTCGTCATTGAGGACGGCGTCGTTCGGCTGACGCTGCTCGGCGAGTTCGAGGCGCTGCGCGAGGTCGTCGACGACCTCTCGGCAACAGTCTCCGTCGAAATCGAGGAGATCGGTGACTACCGCGGTCGCGGGCCACGGGTTACGGATCAACTGACCGCCAGACAGTACCGGGCGCTTCGCCAGGCCGTCGACTGTGGCTACTACGAGATTCCGCGCGAGGGGAGTCTCGCCGATATCGCGGCGGCACTCGAGTGTACCGAGAGTACGGCCTCGGACCTGCTTCGACGGGCGGAGCGAGCGGTGATGCAGTCAGTGCTATCGTAGCGCCGGCAAGCGGTCGACGACAGCAGGGTGACAGCCGACACCATCTTCACAGTCCCTCAGCTCGCGAGGACAGCGATCACGACGTAAGCGTACAGATTATTGAGCAGGTGCAACAGCCACGCCCCCGCGAGGTTGTCAAACCGGAAGCGCAGAATTGTCGGAAAGATAGCCCAGCCCGCGATGGCGAAGACGCCCGCGACACCGAGCGCAAACACGTGGTAACCCGCGAAGAGGCCGACCGACACTGCTCCAGCGAGCACGACGGAGCCACGGGACTCGAGTACCGCGCCGACGAGTGCGCCCCGAAAGAGCAGTTCTTCGGCGAGCGGTGCGACGAGAACAGCACCGAGGACGACACCCAGCGCGGTCGTGGGGTCGGTCAGGTCGTACGCGTAGAACGTGGGGAGGTCGAAGCCGAGCAGCGCCGCGACCTGCTCGCCGGCGAGAAAGCCGCCGATACCGAGCGGCAGGAAGACGAGCGTCCAGCCGAGTTCGGCCCGACTGGGTCGCGAGAGCGGGAACGCAGCCCGCCGCTCTGCCGCATCGAACTGCCACCAGCAGAGCCCCACTCCGGCAAGTAAGCCGACCGCGCTCGCGCCGTAGATCAGACCCGGGGCCGGTTCGGCGGACGGACCGCCCGTTACACCTAGTGCGATGGTAGTCGCGATCAGCATCGACGTGACCACCACGACGAGCGCGCTCGCACCGAGAACGAGCCACAGTCGCTCGTCGAGTCCGGCCGTCGGCACGCGGACGTCCCATCTGGTTTCTGCGCTACTCGAGTGGCTGCCAGTGTCAGTCGCCATCAGTAGCACGTACGCCTCAGCCGTCGATGGCCGTTCGTACTGCACAGTTGGATCACTTATATACTCGCGAAAAGTGGACCGGACCGAACGGAAGCCAGCGTGTCGCTACCGAACTGCGCTCGTCGCGTCGTCCATGATCTCGAGTGCGTCCTTCAGGTCTTCCATGCTGGTTGCATACGAGAGACGGGCGTAGCCCGCGCCGTTCGCGCCGAAGGCGTCGCCGGGGACGACGACGACGCCGCGGTCGAGCACTTCCTCACACCAGCCGTCGGGGACCTTCGGCATGGCGTAGAACGCACCCGACGGCGTCGGGACCTCGAGACCGGCGTCCACGAGGCCGTCAACGACCACGTCACGGCGTTCTTCGAACGCAGCGACCATCTCGTCGACCGGATCCTGTGGCCCTGTCAGCGCCGCCTCAGCGGCGAACTGCGCCGGGGCGGAGGCACAGGCCTGGGCGTACTGGTGGATCCGAACCATGCGATCGATTCGGTCGCCGGAGCCGACGAGCCAGCCGAGTCGCCAGCCGGTCATCGAGTACGTCTTCGAGCAGGCGCTGACGACAATCACGTTGTCCGTCTCGGCGAATTTCAGCGGTGAGTGGTGCTCGCCCTCGAAGACGATGTGTTCGTAGACCTCGTCGGAGATGCAGAGCACGTCGTGTTCGTCGGCGATCCGCGCGAACTCCCGCATGTCGGCTTCGCTCTGGACGGCCCCCGTCGGGTTCGACGGACTGTTGACGATGAACGCCGCTGTCTCGTCGGTGATGGCCTCCTCGACGGCCGCCGGATCGAGAGTGAGGTCCTCGCGCAGTGAGAGCGGTTTCGGTGTGCCACCGGCGAACCGCGTCAGCGCGTCGTAGGAGACGAAGCCGGGATCTGGGAAGATAACCTCCTGGCCTGGATCGACGTGGGCTTCGAGTGCAAGGTGGAGTGCCTCGCTGCCGCCCGAGGTAGCCATCGTATGCTCAGGGTCGACCTCGATGCCGTAGTCGCGGTCGTACTTCGTTGCGATGGCTTCTCGAAGTTGGCTGATCCCCTTGTTCGACGTGTAGGCGTCCACCTGCCCCGATTCGATAGCCTCGATCGCCGCCTGGCGGACGTGATCCGGCGTCGGGAAATCGGGTTGGCCGATGCCGAGATTGATCGCGTCCTCGCCCGCGGCCTCGAACACTTCGCGGATGCCACTGATCGACACGTCCTCGACCCGGGTTGCAAACTCGGTCATACCTACATGGGTGCGGGCGACCCCGATAACTCTTGATGTGTTTCTCGGTCACACGATAGCGATCTTTCGACCGGGGCTAGCACTGGGTTCCACTAGCCACTATCCTGAATTATTCGAAACGCGGACTGAACGGTGATTCAGGGCCTCACACCGGACCACAACGACTATGGTGTTGGTTTCGAACACTGTGATGATGGCTGATTCGTCACCGAATCGTGACAGTCACTCGTCCAGTACGGACGTGACTCGCGATTCTACGCGCGCCTACGACGACAGAGCAGCGACAGTACGAGCAGAATCGTCGACGAGTACCCCTTCACGGCGGTCGCTACTCGCCGCAGGCGCCACCGCCTCGCTCGCACTGACCGCCGGCTGTCTCGACTTCGCGCTCGGCAACGGTCCACTCGAGTTCAGCGCCGACAGAGTCGCCCCCCACGACGACGCACTCGAGGAGACCGGCTACGCTGAGGAGTCCGTCGAGGAGCAGGCACTCGAGGAGTCCGTCGATGTCGGCGCGGGTATCGAGCGTGAGATCCGGGCCGGCTTCTGGCAGTCGACGTACGTGAAAGATGTCGACCTCGCTCCCGTCGGTGAGGAGGAAGCCGCGCTGTTTACGGCACTCTCGATGCCGGCAGTCGAGATTCTGGGTCGGTCGTTCAACCCGCTCGAGGATCTGGGGAACAACGAACTGGTCGAGCGCCTCCTCGAGGAGGTCGACAGCGAGGCGGGCCAGATCGAGGACATCGAGCACCGGGAGTCGTTCGGCCTGGAGATTCTCGGCGACGGCCGCGACGTGGACACGTTCGTCGGGGAGTCGACGTTCGACGGCGAGGAGATCGAGATCGAACTAACGCTGACCTCGTTCGTCAACGAGGACGACCTGCTCGTCTTGCTCGGAACACACCCCGAAATGCTGGCCGAGGAGTCGGCGAATATCGAGGAGTTACTCGAGTCGGTCGACCATCCGGTCTGAGTTGTTCGCGTTGTCGCTGTCTGTAGCGGTGTGCTGAATACAGCGCGCGGTATATCACATATCGCTAAGAAAACCGATCAAAGGGGTAGACTACTCCCTTTCTTCTACTCGCTCGGTGGTATCCATTCCGACCACCCCATTGATAGGGCACTTTTGCGTCGCCCCCGTCACCAGGAGAATAATTCCAAGGACGAGTGCCACAGCGCCGGCAATGGGACCAACGGCCCAGAATCCACCGAGAGCGGCTATGCCAGCGATAGCTAGAATAGCACCGATGAGAAGCCGCCCTTGACGATCGATACCGCCTACGTTCTTTTTCATGATTCTGTCACCCCATGTCATTCATTTGCACCCTACTACTGTTAATGATGGGGTCACAACTGTAGGATAGTCTTCATGAACAGAGAGGGCGAATTACAGATTTTCCTGTGAAACAGTTATCATGTTGATCGGCGTGCGTAGTGGTGCATGTCAATGAAAGCGTTCGTAATGGACGGGATCGGTGAGACTGGGCTAACGGAAAAAGATCGCCCCGAGTTCGGGCCCAGTGACGCGATCCTCAAGCCCACGAAGGGCCTCATCTGTACGTCAGACTGCCACACGGTTCACGGTGCAATCGGGGATCGGGAAAACCTCACTCTTGGGCACGAAGTAGTCGGTGTCGTTGATACAGTCGGCGAAGCTGTCTCTGATTTCGAACCGGGAGACCGCGTGGCTGTCGGTGCGATTACGCCGGATTGGAGCTCCGAAGCGGCACAAGACGGCCATCCATCCCAGTCAGAAGGCGCGTTGGGCGGGTGGAAGTTCGCAAATGTAAAAGACGGGACGTTCGCGGAGTACGTCCACGTGAACGACGCCGATGGGAACCTTGCACACATCCCTGATGAGGTAAGCGATCACGAGGCGTTGTACACGACGGACATGATGACCACCGGATTCGCAGCGGCGGAAAACGCAGCCATCCCAATCGGTGGGACAGTCGCGGTATTTGCGCAGGGGCCGGTTGGGTTAATGGCAACGAAAGGGGCGTCACTACAGGGAGCAGGAACGATCATCGCCGTCGAAACCGTTCCAAAACGACAAGAACTCGCTCGAGAGTACGGTGCCGACCACGTCGTTGATTTCGGAGAAACAGATGCGGTAGAAGAGATCATGGAGATGACTGATGGAGTGGGCGTCGATGCCGCTATTGAAGCACTCGGCAGCGATACAACGTTACAGGATGCGATCAAGGTCGTCAAACCAGGTGGCACTGTCTCAAACGTCGGCTACCATGGTGACGGTGAATATCGACATATTCCACGTGAGGAGTGGGGAGTTGGGATGGCCGAAATCGATATCGTGACCGATCTCTGTCCAGGAGGGCGATTGCGTATCAAGCGGCTTCTGCGACTTCTGGCAAACGACCGCGTTGACCCAACGAAGATGACGACACACGAGTTCGAGTTCGACGAGATTGAGGAGGCGTTCGAAATGATGGACGAAAAAGAGGACGATATAATCAAACCGTTAATTCACTTCGAGTAACCGCTGACCGCCGTGGGACGGAGGGCGGCTGACCGCAGTCGCAGTTAGTAGAACTCGCGGACGAGATCCATCGCGTCCTCAGGAGCGCCGTCCGGAATGTCGGACATGTCCTCGGTGACGCCGTGCTGTTCGTGGTACGGCACCGAGTTTTCGTCCTGATACATGACACCCTGGAACTCCTTATCGCCGTCGAGGATGACCTCCTTGGCGTCCTCGTAGTCGTGGCGGTCGTGGTCCTCGTCTTCTTTCAGGTCAACCAGCGAGTCGCGGAAGTAGTCGTAGGTGTCGACGTCGTTGAACGTGACACACGGGCTGAAGACGTTGACGAAGCCGAAGCCGTCGTGCTCGATGGCCTCCTGGATAATCTCCTGGTGGCGCAGTGCATCCGAGGCGAAGGACTGCGCGATGAAGGTCGCACCCGAGGCGAGTGCGAGCGCGAGCGGGTTGACCGGCGGCTGCTGTGGCCCCTCCGGCGTCGTCGAGGTCTCGAAGTCAGAGCGCGAGGTCGGCGACGCCTGGCCCTTCGTCAGGCCGTAGATGCGGTTGTCCATGACGACGTAGGACATGTCGACGTTCCGGCGAACGGCGTGAACGAAGTGACCGGCACCGATCGAGTAGCCGTCACCGTCACCGCCGGCGGCCATCACTTCGATGTCCGGGCGCGCCATCTTGACACCGGTTGCGACCGGCAGTGCGCGGCCGTGGACCCCGTGCAGCGCGTAGCTGTGCATGTAGGTCCCGATCTTACCGGAACAGCCGATCCCGGCGACCACGAACGTGTTGTCGGGGTCGTTGCCGGTCTCGGCGAGGGCTTTCATCATGCCGTTCATCGTCCCGAAGTCACCGCATCCGGGACACCAGGTTGGCTGCTTGTCGGACTTGAAGTCAGTGAATCGAACGTCGGATTGGGAACTCATTATGCTGGTACCTCCTGGGAGAGCTTCTCGGTAATTTCCTCGGCAAGTTCGTCCGCCTTGAAGCGAACGCCGGTGTACTTGTTGATGCGCTTGACGCGTTCGAGCACGTCGTGTTCGATCACGTCGGCGAACTGTCCGGTGGCGTTACACTCGACAACGATCGTCTCCTCGGCGGCCGCAATCTCGTCGCTCAGGTCGGGTCGTGGGAAGATGTACGGCACCGAAATGACGCGCACGTCGACACCATCGTCCTCGAGATAGTCGAGTGCTTCGACGAGTGCACCTTCGTTCGAACCCCACGAAATGATGAGGTTGTCGGCGTCTTCGTCGCCGAATTCGCGGTAGTCCCACTCTTCTTGTTCCTTTGCGGTCTCGACCTTTCGGTTTCGCTTGTCGACTTGCTGGACGCGGACGTCCTGCTCTTCGGTTCGGCGACCGAGTTCGTTGTGCTCGAGTCCGGTCGACATGTGTGCGCCGTCGGTCATGCCGGGGATCGCACGGGGGCTGACACCGTCCTCGGTGTTGGCGTGGGCACGGAAGCGGCCCTGCGAGTCGAGCCACTCTTCGACCTCGTCTTCGTCGACGAGTTTCCCACGGTCGATCTCGACAGCGTCCATGTCGAACGTGTCCGGTTCGAAGGTCTGTTCGGTGACCGACATTGCGAGGTCAGACACCAGGAAGACCGGCGTCTGGTACTTTTCGGCGAGGTTGAACGCCTCGATCGTCTTCCAGAAACACTCGTCGATCGAGGTCGGGGTGACGACGAAGCGTGGAATTTCGCCGTGGCCGCCGTACAGAGTCATGTTGAGGTCGCCCTGCTCCTGCTTGGTCGGCATCCCGGTCGAAGGACCAGAGCGCTGAACGTCGGTGATGACGAGCGGCGTCTCGCTCGTCGCGACCAGGCCGAACGTCTCGGTCATCAGGTCGATCCCGGCACCAGAGGTTGCCGTCATCGCTCGCGCACCAGCGCGCGCCCCACCGAGAGCCATGTTGATCGCCGAGAGTTCGTCCTCGGCCTGCACGACGTGACCACCGTACTCCTCGATACGACCCGTCAGGTACTCCATGATAGAGGTCGCTGGTGTGATCGGATAGCCAGCGTAGAATCGGCAGCCAGCAGCGATTGCCCCCATCCCGATCGCTTCGTTGCCGTTGAGCAGGACGTAGTCGTTGTCAGTCGTTTCGAGATCGGAGTCGAGATCGAGATCGTAGTTCTCTTCGACGTATTCCTGACCCAGACGGGCGGCTTCCTTGTTGTTCTCGACGATCTTCGAGCCCTTTCCACCGAAGCGCTTCTCGAGTGCTTCGTCGAGATACTCGACGTCGAAGCCGGTGATCTCACACGCGGCACCGAGTGCGACGATGTTGCGCATGATTGCGCCACCTGCGTCCTCGGCGAGCGATTTCAGGGGGACGTCGACGCCGGACATCTCCTCGGGGATATCAGCTTCCCAGGAGCGTTCGCCGTCGTAGATGATTGCACTCCCCTCGTGGAGTTCGTCGAGGTTCTCGTCGATGGTGCGCTGGGTGAGCGCGACGAGAATGTCGAGGCGGTCGACGACGCTCTGAATGTTGTCGACCGACGTGCGAATCTTGTAGGCTGTGTAGCCACCGCGGATTCGCGACGCGAAGTCTTTCGACGTGAATACATGCCGTCCGGCTCGGGATAACGCCTGGGCGAAGATCTTCCCAGTGGAGTCGATGCCATCGCCAGCCTCGCCCCCGACTGCCCAGTTGAGGTCCTCAGCCATGTTAAGGCGAACCTTGCTGCCAGCCAATAAAAAGGCTTCTGAAAGCATAATCCGGCCGTTCGAGGGGTGGGCAAATCTGTACGTTTGGTCGGTGTTTCCCGACTGGAGAGTCGGAACGGAACGCCTTTTCGACCACCGGCCGAACGTCCCGGTATGGAAGGTACGCCAGTCGCTGTCGAATCGGTACGTGAGGTTGGATCAGACACCGTCGCACTCGAGCTCGAAACACCCGAGGAATTCGACGCGCTCCCCGGCCAGTTCGTGCTCGTGCGAGCCGAACCAGACGGCGTCGACGAGGAACTCGCCCGCCACTACACGCTCTCCTCGCCGTCGGTCGAGGACACCTTCGAGATCACCGTCGGTATCGACCCCGACGGCGACCTCTCGCCGTGGCTCGCTGATCTCGAGTCCGGCGCGACGATCCACATCGACGGTCCGTTCGGGAACATTACCTACGAGGGCGACCAGGACATCGTCGCCATCGCCGGCGGGCCAGGTGTTGGCCCTGCTATTTCGATTGCCGAAGCGGCCCACGCTGCCGGGCAGGACGCCGTCGTCATCTACCAGGACGACGCGCCCGCCCACCGCGAGCGACTGGATGTACTCGAGAACGACGGCGCGCCAGTCACGGTCGTCGAGGACGATGCGGACGACGAGTTGGCGGCTGCAATCGAGGCGCAGTTGGACGAGGGACAGGTCTATGCCTTCGGCTTCGAGGAGTTCGTGACACTCGTCTCTGAGACGATCGAAGAGGCAGGCGGCGATTCGGACGAAGCGCTGATCGAGAACTTCGGGTAAGCGGTCTGTAATCGGAACCTGCTGTTACGCGCCGTCGTCGGTCTGCTCTGTGTCCTCGGATTCGGCTTCAGTAATGAGTGCTCCTGGATCGTCGGACTTCTCGAGTGGTGTGTCCGCTGGGTCTGATTCGGAGTCCTCCTCAAAGTCAGCGGTAGAGTCAGTGCTGTGGTCTGTCTCGGGGCTGGGTCCGGCTCCGGACTCTGAATCGGATGCAGACGCACTGTCCCCCTCGGATGCTGCCACGTCCTTTCGAACCGCGAGCTGCTCGCTCCCGCATGCGGGACACGTCTTCTGTGCCTGGTGGAACCGTTCGCCACAGTCACGACACAGATACGGCGCACTGTCGTCTCGTGCGTCTTCGGCCTCCTGTTTGAACTCTTCGACCTTCTCTCCGAGACGCTCGAACAGGCTCATACGCCACCTACTCGAACGATTCTGATAAGCATTTGTTACAGTTGCGAGCACGTGAGTCGCGACTCACCGCCGCGTCGCTCGCGGCCAGCAAAAAACGCGAAAAGCGAAGACCGGTCAGTTGTGCCAGCGTGCCAGTCCAAGCGCCGACAGCATCGCGACCAGCGCCGCAACGGCACCGAAGCCTGGCAGGCCGTCGTCCTCAGACTCCGTCTCGGAGTCCGTTGCGTCGGTACCGAGGAACTCAGTCACCTGTCCCATGTCGAGTCGTGGGTGCTCTTCGTCCCACTCACCGGGCATGTGGACAGTCGTTGCGTCGTCGACAATCGCGTGCTCGCGCACGTCGTCTTCGGTCGCATCAGCGTCAACCATCCCGGTTGCGTAGACGTACGCCGCTTCGTCGTCAGTGTCGGCGTAGACGTGCTCGACGGTGAGCCCGTGGTACGCATCGGAGAGGTGCGATTCGAACGCGCTAATGTCGTCGAACGTCGCTCCGGCTTCCATCGTAATCGTGCCGTCGTCCATATCGAGATCGAACTTCGCGAGTTCGAGTTCCGCCTCTTCGAACGCCGTTGCGAGCGCAACCGCCTCGTCATCCATCATCGGATCGTTCTGGAGGTCCTGCACCATCGCGTTGATCGCGGTCTCGAGGAACTCCTCCTGGGTGAACTCGAGTGCCATCTCGACACTGACTTCGTCGTCGTCAGTCGTCGCCGTGGCGTCGATGGCGAACGCAGGCGAGTCGATGTCGCGCTCTGCGAGTTCGTCCGTGTACTCCTCCCAGTTCTCTGCGTTGGAGGCGTAGTCGAAGGTGAGCGTCGCCTCGTTCGCGCCGGAGGCCTCGTATCGGAGGTCCCAGGTCGAGGTCTGCGTGAGGTCCGCTTCGACCTGTGCCTCGTACATCTCTGCGTAGTCGTCGAACTCGTCATCGAACCCCTCGTCCATCTCGTCGACGGCGTCGACGAGGTCGAGGACTGCCATTGCGGTCGTCTCGAAGTTACTGAACGCGATGTCCCACTCCGCGTCGACCGTGTTCTCACCGATCGCGTAGGAGAACTCGAACGCGTCGAGTTCGGCGGCGAGGATGTCAGCTGCGACCTCCTCGGCGTCGGACTGGCTGATGTCGAGTTCAGGGTCGTTCGTGAGTTCGTCCGCGATTAGCTGTTCGAGACCGTCTTTGACGTTCTCGAGTTCGATCGTATATTCGACGTCGATGTAGCCGCCACCGGCCGTGTCGGCGTCGAACTCGTGGTCGTGGATGGTGACCGTTGCGTCGCCGCCGAGTTCCTGTGCGATTGCGCCGTACTCGGCTTCGAGTGCTGCCTTCGCGTCGGCCTCAGTTTCCCACTGGTCGACCTCGAACGGCTGGAGGGTGTCCTGCTGACTGACATCGACTGCGTAGCTGCCGTCAGTCTCGGTGATCGTCAGGTCGAGACCAGTCTCGGAGCCCTCGGCGGGCATGATGTGTGAGACGCTGAGGTCGCCTTCCATGGCGAACTCGTCTGCACTCGAGACCATCTCACCGGAGGAGGTTGCCGACTGGACGAAGTCCGCTTCGGGGAACTCCTGGGTGTCGAGGACGAGTTCGAGATCCGCGTCGAGTTCGTTCGTCTCCTCGTTCTGCTCGCCGTCGGCGTTCATCGAGAAGTCGTTGATCGCGTCCGGCCGGTCGGCGACGAACGAGCCGTCAGATTCCATGCCGTCCTCACCGAGGGCGAACGAGAACGCCGCGTCGATGTCCTCTTCGATGTCGTCGGAAATCAGCGCGTAGACGACCGATTCACTCGCGTCGAGGCCGAACTCGGCACTCCCGTCGAGATCGTCGTCCTCGTCCTCGTCCTCGTAGAGGAGGACGGCGTCACCGTCGTCGGTAACGAACACTTCGTCCGCTGGGTCTGCCTGGTCGATACCCGTCTCAGAGCCGGCAACAGCAGTGCCAGCAATACCTGAGGTGATCAATACCACTGCCATAACAAGTGCCGCGAACCGCTGGAGGGACAGTTCGCGCGGAGGTTTCCTTCCCATCGTTCACGTATATTGAAATCTCCGCCATATGTAGGTTTCGAGAATGTAGCCGATCGTTAAATGGTGTTGCCGGCCCGTCGTTCGATACCACCTCTTGGTCTCAATTTACAGGCGCGAGCCGAACTCGAGTGCCTACTGATCCAAGAGAGTGGTTTCTTCAGGCCGCTGAGTCCCGATATGCTGGTGGCTTCGAATTTGTCGGCGTACACAGCCAGGTGTGTTCGCTCGACTGCCTTACGGAACGCTTATCAGTGTGACGCGCTTCTCTTGAAAAGCAATGGCGAAAGGAACTGTCGATTTCTTTAACGACACAGGCGGCTACGGATTCATCGAAACTGAGGATGCGGACGACGACGTGTTCTTCCACATGGAAGACGTTGGCGGCCCGGACCTCGAAGAAGGACAGGAGCTCGAGTTTGACATCGAGCAGGCCGACAAGGGCCCACGAGCAACCAACGTCACCCGACTGTAATACGGCTGACCGCGGCGTATTTCGATTTTTTCGGACGATAGCTGGTGAGTGACGACGTTCTGCTGTAGTCTCACTGCTGAGTGAGTGGAGCGACAGCACCTATAGTAGCCACTGCAAGTCAATGCACACCTGATCACCAGACAGTTCGGCGATCAGTGTGTGAATAGTTGCAGTTGTTACTATAACAGCCACGCACAGCTACACACTGACAGCGAGCAAGCCAAACAGTCACCAGCCAGCCTAATGCTCGACGAGCTCCAGCAAAATGCCACCAGTATCCGACGGGTGCAGGAACGCCACCGTATGGCCCCACGCACCCGGGCGCGGCTCTTCGTCGATCAGGCGCACGTCGTGTTCGCGGGCCGTCTCGAGTGCCCCCTCGATATCGTTGGTCCGGAGCGCGAGGTGATGGATACCCGGTCCGTTTTGCTCGAGGTACTGTGCGATAGTGCCGTCCTCGAGTGGCTCGAGGAGTTCGAAGTAGCCGTTCCCACAGTCGAGGAAGATGATTCGCATGCCGTCGAACTCCTCCTCGTGGACGTTCTCGATGCCGAAGAGGTCGGTGTACAAGTCGGCGAGTTCGCGCGCGTTCTCGGTCGCGATGCCGGCGTGTTCGAAGTGCATACGCGGAGTTGTCGGCCGGCAACGGCAAATATAGCGGGGGTTCGGGCGAATCTCTCGCCGTGACGTGTCGGTCGCGCTCGTCGAAACCGACCGCTCAGCGAAGTCCGAGCGCCGTTGCCAACTGCGACCAGACGCCGTCGCCAACGGCAGTCACCGCTTCCATGTCGTCCTCGGAAAGCTCGAAGTCGAAAATAGCTGCGTTGGCCGCGATGTGCTCGTGACTCGCCGCTTTCGGAATCGCCGCGACGGTCGGCTGCTGGACCAGCCACCGCAGGGCGACCTGCGCGGCCGACTTGCCGTAAGGCTCGCCGACCGCCCCGAGCCGGTCGTCACCCGGCACCGCACCCTCCGCGAGCGGGCTGTACGCAGTCAGGCAGATGTCGTGGTCGACGCAGTGCTCCAGCAACTCGTCCTGGTGATGATACGGGTGGTACTTCACCTGGTTCGTCACGATCGGCGTCTCGGAGTGCTCGCGGGCGGACTCGAGTTGCCCCACCGAAAAGTTGCTGACGCCGATGTGATCGACGACGCCCTCCTCCTGCAGTTCGTTCATCGCGCCAAGCGTTGCCGACAGCGGTGCCTCGTCGCTCGGTGCGTGAAGCAAGAGCAGGTCGACGGCGTCGAGGCCGAGCCGGTCGAGACTCGCCCGTGTCGTCTCGTGGACGGCTGCGGGTGCGGCGTTGTCGGGGTGGACTTTGGTGACGACGAAGATGTCGTCACGATCGACGGAACTTTCCGAAATCGCAGCACCAACGGCTGCCTCGTTGTCGTACATCTGTGCGGTGTCGATGTGCCGATAGCCAGCGTCGAGTGCGGCGTCGACGGCTCGCTGGCACTCCTCGCCGGTCATCCGTGCGGTGCCGAAGCCGAGGACGGGGATTTCAGCGCCGCCAGCGCGAATCGTCTCGGTTGGACGTTCAGGGTCCATGCGTCTGGCGTCATCAGCAACTGTCTTCAATCTCCTCCTGGCTTGGTGTCCACCGTCCGTTCTCACTTTCTCACTGTGCGTTCCCGCGCTACTCGCTTCGCTCGCATCCGACAAACAGGGCTGTGACGTGGTTCGTGTCGCGGGATGGTACTCGAGTACCAACGCCTATGTACCGACCGCGGGATGGTCGTGGTATGTCCCCGTCACGACGACGCTTCCTCCTCGGCGCGACCGGGCTCACCGGTGCGACTGCAGGCTGTCTCTCGTACGTCAGGCGCGTCAGTCCGGGTCTCTCTATCGCCAGTAGTTATCCGGACGAAATAGCACTCGAGATCGAAATCGCGCCCGACTACGGAGAGGACCCCGTCTTCACGGACCGAATCGTGATCGACGGCGAAGAGAGCCGAATCGAACGGGACGAGGTCGTCACCGGCTGGTACGGCGACGAGTTCTTCGTCTCCGTCGAGTCGGAACCAGCGCCTGAGTTGCTCGACGACGTGTTCCACACCTACTGGGAACTGACGTGCGTTGGAAACGGCCGCATCGAGGACCACCTGCGGATTCTCGTTACCGAGTGGAAGGAGATTCGGCTTCGGCCGAACCGCTGTAGCTAACGCAAACCTCGTTCACACCTTCCCAAACCGCTCAGCCCGCTCAAGCCGCTCAGACAGCTCAGACCGCACTCCCCGGCTGATACTCCCCGAACTCATCGCGCAACACGTTACAGATCTCGCCGACCGTCGCGTACGTCTTCACCGCCGCGATGATGTGTGGCATGAGATTCTCCTCACCCCGGGCCGCCTCGCGGAGGGACTCGAGTGCATCTGCCACAGCGTCCTCGTCGCGGTCGTCGCGGACGGACTGGACGTTCTTGATCTGGCGGCGTTCGTCCTCCTCGGTGATCTCCTCGACGTCCATCTCTGGGTCTTCGTCGACCTCGAACTCGTTGACGCCGACGATGATGCGTTCTTTGTCCTCGATTTCCTTCTGGCGGTCGAAGGCGGTGTCCTGGATCTGGCGCTGGACCCATTGTTGCTCCACCGCTTCGAGCATGCCGCCGCGGCTGTCGACCGCCTCTATGATCTCGTAGGCCTCTTCCTCGACGTCGTCGGTGAGTGACTCGACGTAGTAGCTGCCGGCGAGCGGGTCGATGGTGTCGGCCGCGCCGGACTCGTGGGCGAGGATCTGCTGGGTTCGCAGGGCAGTACGGACGGACTCCTCCGTGGGGAGGGCAAGCGCCTCGTCCTTCCCGTTGGTGTGGAGGCTCTGGGTGCCGCCGAGGACGGCGGCGAGCGCCTGGTAGGCCACGCGGACCACGTTGTTCTCGATCTGCTGGGCGGTGAGCATCGAGCCCGCGGTCTGGGTGTGGAACTTGAGCTGTTTCGACTTGGGATCGTCCGGGTCGAAGCGCTCGTCCATGATGTCGTGCCACATCCGGCGGGCCGCGCGGAACTTGGCGACCTCCTCGAAGATGTTGTTGTGGCCGTTGAAGAAGAACGAAAGCTGCGGGGCGAAGTCGTCGACATCGAGCCCGGCCTCGATGGCGGCTTCGACGTACTCGATGCCGTTTCCCAGCGTAAAGGCGAGTTCCTGCGCTGCCGTGGAGCCGGCCTCGCGGATGTGATAGCCCGAAATCGAGATGGTGTTGAACTTCGGCGTCTCCTCGGCACAGAACTCGAAGATGTCCGTGATGATCCGCATCGACGGCTCGGGCGGGTAGATGTAGGTGTTTCGAGCGATGTACTCCTTCAGAAGGTCGTTCTGGATCGTTCCCCGAAGCTCCGCGCGGTCGACGCCCTGCTGGTCGCCCACGGCGATGTACATCGCGAGCAAGACAGAGGCTGGTGCGTTGATCGTCATCGACGTCGACACCTCGTCCAGCGGGATGCCGTCGAAAACGATCTCCATGTCCGCGAGCGAGTCGATGGCGACGCCGGCCTTCCCGACCTCGCCGGCGGCCATGTCGGCGTCGGAGTCGTACCCCATCTGCGTCGGCAGGTCGAACGCCATCGAGAGCCCGGTCTGGCCCTGATCGAGCAGGTAGTGATAGCGTTCGTTCGTGTCCGCAGGCGTCGAGAAACCGGCGTACTGTCGCATGGTCCACAGCCGACCCCGGTAGCCGGTGGAGTAGACCCCGCGCGTGTACGGCGGCTCACCGGGATAGCCCAGGTCCTCCTGATAGTCGAGATTCGCTACGTCATCCGGCGTGTAGAGTCGGTCGACCTCCTGGCCACCCGTGTCGGTCGTGAACGTCTCCTGGCGCTCACCAAAGCGATCGAGCACCGGTTCGACGTCGTCGTCGTGCCAGTCCTCCCGGCCGGCACGGATCTCCTCGAGTTCGTCGGGGTCGAACATTATGAATACCGATGACCGGCCGGGGCTTGAAGGTTGATGAACGTGCCCGTGTTGCCACCGGCTGTCACTGGTACGTCCTGCGGTCGTACGGTGACTCCCCGCCATTGGAGATGATCAACCGCCCCTCCACGCCATTGGAGATGATCAACCACCCCTCCATCGGAGGCGACCCCGCATCCCACCATCCACGTATCCAACCATCAGGCGATCAAATCGTGTCGTCTGGATCGTGACGTGCCGCTACTCGAGTTGCTTCGCTCGCGTACCGGTCTTGTGTGACCTGGTCGTCGACCGTGCCGAGGTCGTCGTGCGAGACGATCAGACTCGCTTTCGTCTCGCGTTCCGGGCCCGTAAAGCTCGTGAGCGCGCGTTCGCGACGGTGGTAGTAGCGGCCGTCCGTCGTGGCGTACACGAGGATGATCAGGTTCAGTTCGTCGTCGCCGTATGTTCGTTCGACGAGCCAGACGCGGGTTTCGGCTTCATCGGTATCGGTATCGGTATCGGTATCAGTGGTATCCCCATTACCATCACTGACACCGTCACCAGCCATTTGTTCGACTGACGCGTCGAGCGTACTCGAGTCCTGGGCATCGCGGGCGTCGGGATTGTCGTTACACATTGTCGTTACACATTGTCATCACACATTGTCATCACACATTGTCGTCACACATTGTCATCACACATTGTCATCACACATTGTCGTCACACATTGTCATCACACATTGTCGTCACACATTGTCGTCACACATTGTCATCACACATTGTCGTCACACATTAGTGTGGATCAGGCCGCGGACAGAGAGTACCAAGTAACTAACGAGGGTATCCTGCACTCAGCGACCGGTATCGTACTTGTACGTCGCCGATTCGGTGTCGATGCCGAAATCCTCCGGACTATCCTCGTCGGCCACACCTGCGTCGCGGTCGGACGCCTGTTTGAACGCCTCTCGGAGCCGATCCGGCATCCGGAACCGATCGATCTCGAGTGCGTGGGCGACGGCGTCGGGGTCGGTTTGGTCGCGTTTCGCCTCGAGTCGGTGCTGGAGCGCTGGGGGCAGCTTCGATTCCTCGATTCGGCGGAAGCCAAACTGTGCGAGGTACTCGCCCTCGCTCGTCAGCGAGTAGACGGTGTCGAAGCCTTCGTCGCTCGCGTATTCGATGAGCCGTTCGATGATGTGTGCACCGACGCCCTGGCCGCGCCAGTTATCGAGGACGCCGATACTGGTGAGTTCGCAGACGTCGGTTTGCTGGTCGGCCGAGTCGTCGCCGTTCTCGCTGCCCTCACCAGCATCGCCACTGTCGCTTGCCTCACCACCGCTCCCACCATCCTTGTGGATTCGAATCCGACCGAATCCAGCCTTCTCGCCGGATTCCTCGTCGACTGCGATGACGTAGTCACGGGACCGGAACGCCGTGTCGTCGAGCTCCATCGACTCGATGTGGTCGAGTAACCAGACCTCCTCCCGGTTTTTCGCGTCCCGTACGTACATGATTCGATATTCGACCCGAACGGCCAAAAGGGTTTGTGGGGCGGTAGCGACTGCGTCCCGAGGACCACCCGAGGTTCGAATTCCCGAATACCTATAACATAGGCATGTGACATGTCTCCAATGGCCGCGACAGACGATCTCGATACCGAGACAGCGGACGTACTCGAGTCCCTCGCATCGCTTCCGACGATCGCGCATCCGACTATCTCACCCGACGGCTCGGAGATTGCGTTCTACTACGACGAGACGGGGCGCAACGAACTCCACGTACTCGACGTAGAGACGGGGACACTCGAGCAGTGGTCCGACGGCGACGTACCGCGAAATGCGCGCTGGTTCCTCCGCTGGGACGCGGACGGAGACCGCGTGTTCTTCCACCAGGACGAGGGTGGCGACGAGCAGAACGACATCTACGCGCTCTCGCGAGCGGGAGCGGTCGAATCCGTCGTCGAAATCGATGGCCAGGCGGTTCTGAACGACGTGAGCGACGACGGGGAGTCGCTGCTGTTTACCTCGAACCGCGACGGCCAGATGAACGCGTATCGGTACGACTGCACGAGCGAGGAGGTGACCAAACTTACCGACTACGAGCGCGCCGTTGGCGCGCTGTCGTTCTCGCCGGACGGGGAACGGATCGCCTATGCGACGAACGAGACGGACGACTTCGACAACATCGACGTCTACGTCGCGAACGCCGACGGCTCGGAGCCGCGAAATCTGTCGCTCGGCGAGGTGGGTGCGGAGTCGGCACCGATGGACTGGGGGCCCGACGGAGAGCGGTTACTGGTCACGGACAATACGACGGATCTCAGCCGCGCAGGTGTCGTCGATCTCGCTGCGCTGGACGAGATTGCCGTCGAGGCCGATGACGACACCGAAAGCGACGCTGGCGACACCGACGCCCGGGCAGCAGCCGACGACGCCGTCACCTGGTTCAGCGACAGCGATTTCGAGGAGTCCCCCACTGGATTCCTGCCCGGTGGCGAGCGCTTCTTCACACTGCGCGATCGTGCGGCCCAGTCCATCCCCGTCGTTTACGACATCGAAACCGGTGAGAGCCGCGAACTCGACGTTCCCGAGGGGATGACCACCGTCGGCCGAATGGGACCGAGCGACGTCGCCATCGACGAGAATCGCCTCCTGCTTCAGCACACGAGTCCGACGACCCGACCGGAACTGCTCGTCTACGATCTCGCAACCGACGAGTACGAGACGCTCCTCGAGGCTGAGTACGGCCCGTTCTCGCCCGAGGACTTCGCCGACGCGGAGTACCTCACAGTACAATCCGACGGCGTTCCGGAGACGCCCGCCGAAGCAGTCGACCACGAGCCAGCCGACGAACTCGAGATCGGTGCGCTACTGTACGACTCCGGTGAGCGCCCGTCACCGCTGCTCGTCAAAGTCCACGGGGGGCCGCGCGCTCGGGATACCAAGGGATTCAACCTCTACACGCAGATGCTGGTTATGCAGGGCTTTTCGGTTCTCGAGGTTAACTACCGCGGCTCGACCGGCCGCGGCCGCGAGTTCGTCGAGGAACTCCTCGAGGACTGGGGCGGCGCAGAGCAGGGCGACGTGGCGACGGCCGCCGAACACGTCCTCGAAACGCGCGACTGGCTCGACGAGGACCGCGTCGTCGTCTTCGGCGGCTCCTACGGCGGCTACTCGGCCTACTGGCAGACGGTACAGTACCCCGACCTGTACGACGCCGGTATCGCCTGGATCGGCCTCACGGACCTCGAAGAGCAGTACGAGACGACGATGCCCCACTACCGGATTGAACTCATGGAGAAGTACCTCGGCACGCCCGAGGAGAACCCGGACCTCTACGAGGAGCGCTCGCCGATCACGCACGCCAAGAACCTCACCGCGCCGCTGCTCATGGTTCACGGCGTCAACGACACCCGCGTCCCCGTCTCACAGGCCCGGCGCTATCGCGAGGCACTCGAGTCCCTCGGCTACGAGTTCGGCCCCGATGGCGATGTCGAGTACGAAGAACTTGGAGAGGAGGGCCACGCGTCGACCGACCAGCGCCAGCAACTGCGGACGTTCGAGTTGCTCGCGGACTTCCTCGACCGACGGGTTGACAACGAGCCTGCGGATGCTGCCGAGCACGCGGCAGACGACTAAGCGCTACCCGCCCGCCAGCGCCGCCTCCAACCGCGACTCGATCTCGGCTAGCTCCTCGCGCAGCGCCGCTCCCTCCTCGCCCTCGAGTGCATCGAGTTGATCGACGAGCCCCTGCAGCCGTGAGTATTTCTCCTCCTCATCGACGCCGGTCTTCTGGACGTAGACGCTCTCGTCGGTCTCGTAGACCTCGTCCTCGGTGAGATCCGTCACTGAGAGGACGACGTCCAGTTTCTCCCGGTCGACGCCAAGGACCCACTCGCGGGGCACGTCGTGCTCGTCTAACGCCTCGAAAATCGTCTCCTCGTCCATCGGTCGCCGCCGTTCGCGAACCGTCCGCCGAACGGTGCCGTACCGACCGTGCAGCTCCTGATCCGGGCCGAGCCGATCGAGCAGCGCGTTCCGCGCCGACTGACGAAGCCGGTCCGCACCGTGCTGGACGTCCGAGGCGAGGACGTAGAGATCCGTGAGGGAATCCGTCTCGAGTACCCCTGGTTCGGTCGCGTTCTCGAGTCCGTCGAGCAACGCGGCGAGCAATAGCCCATCGTCGTGGACGCGCTCGGGCTGGGTGCGCGCCTCGGCTGCGGAGACGAGGTACGGGCTCTCGCCGGCTACGGCCTCGTCATCGTGACGGATGGTGTTGTCCGTGACTGTGTACGTTCCAGAGAGCGTCAATAGCACTGCGTAGGGCTCGACACTCGGCTGGAGGGTTTCGACGCCGAGTCCGTCCTGGTCGTCATCCGCGAGTTGCGCTGTGAGTACGTCGAACTGCTCGCGCCAGAGGCTGTGCGTCTCCCCGCTGTCGGCGTATCGGACAACAATCCGGTCGTCCGCGGACCGCACGATATCGAATCGCCGCTCGGAGACTGGCGTCTCGAGGACGGCCCCGGACTCGAGTTCGGTACACGCTGTCCGAAGGTCGCTCCAGCGGTCGTCGTTCATGCCGGTCACTCCACGAGCGGCGGGCAAAAAGCGGTGGCAAGCAGGTGCGCGGATCGTCTTACTGTTTCCCACTGTTACCTGCCGTTCCTTGCCTCCGTTCTACTCCAAAATTATATTCCAAATCAACAAATTCATACACACGGTGACAGACTACCGCGTATGGAACGGCGAGCCCTCCTCACGTCGCTCTGTTTCCCACTGTTCGTTTCTGTCTCCGGCTGTCTGGCACGAGAGCAGTCTCCGCGTCTGTCCCGTGTGGCCGTCGCCAACTTCACTGCCGAACCGGTCCGCCTCGAAGTGCGCCTCACAGACGGCAGCGAAACCGCGTACGAAGACGCCGTCAGTCTCGACGCCAACACCGAAGACAGGGTCGTCCCATCGACGGTGATTGAAGACGAACTTCCCGAAGATCACGGCGCGTCCGTACTCGAGTACGGCCTGGCTGGATCGCCACTCGAGACGCTGGAGCTGTCGGATTATGTCGAGTCCGATTGCGGGAAAGTCAATCTCAATGTTCGGGAAGAGACAGTCGAGGCGTTCGTTTCCTCGGGGTGTTGATCGTTCGGCTTCGTGGTGTTGATCGTTCGGCACTCGAGTTGACTGTGACTGTGTAGTGAGTTGCCAGCGAGGTACAACCGTCGTTTGGGACACGGGGCCATCGACGCTACGAGTCGCTCGGATACGCAATCGTCGAGAGCAGCGCGTTCTCGGCCTGTCGCGAGTCCAGCCGGGTGTGCTGGCAGACGACCGGCACGTCGGATTCGATCACGCTGGCGAATGGCGTTCCCGTCGGGATTTCTTCCGGCTCTTCGAACTCGTTGAACCGCAGGTGTTTGGTCCGTTCGGCCGGCACCGTCTTCTCGAACGGCCCCACTGGTCCGCGGTCAGTGAAGTAGACCGTGATCTCGACGCTGGCGTCCTCGTCACTCGTATTCAAAATGCAGATTGATTCGTGACTCAGCATCTCAGGTTCGGGACCGTTGCTCCCTTCGGGGATGTATCCCTCAGGAATCGTCCAGGTGGTCTTCCCTGTGGCCATCGTGTCTTCTTCTGTGCCACGAATCGGCCTGAAACGAGGGCCTGTATGGGCAGGTATGTCCTCTCGATGGGGCCGAACGAGAGAGTGGACTCGGTTTGTACTCGAACTGTACTCGAGTACCCAGACGAACTGGCTCGGTGGCTTACAGCTAAGGCCCCGGACGAACAACTGTGGGCTATGCTTCACGCAAAGGGGCCGCTGCTGACCGTTGACGTCGGTGAGCGAACGGCCACTGAGACCGAAATCGACGACCTGCTCGCCGAAACCGTCGGCGGGCGGGCGACCGCGACCGCACTGGCACACGAGCGAATTCCGTTCGATGCGGAGCCGTTCGGACCCGAGAACCGCGCCTACCTCTCGACGGGGCCGCTCCAGCAGTCCCAGATGTCCTTTACGGGTCGGATGAACATGACCGGCCTCTCACCGTTGACAGAGGGACTCGTCTCGACGAACGCTGGCGGCTATCTCTCGCGCAACTTCGTGGAGGCTGGCATCAGCGTTTTCGAGGTCGTCGGCGAGAGCGACGAACTGCTCGCCATCCACGTCACCGACAGCGGCGTCGAGTTCGAAGAAGTACCGGAACTCGAGGGCGCGACGGTTCCCGAGACCTCCGACTACATGGCCGACCACCACGACCTCGGCCCCGAACACTGCATCGCCATCGGCCCGGCGGGCGAGAACCTCGTTCGCTTCGCGTCGGTGATGACGTTCGACTCGCGGGCGTTCGGCCGTGGTGGCCTCGGTGCAGTTCTCGGCTCGAAGAACGTCAAGTGCGTCACCTTCGAGGGTGACAGCGATGCAGCACCCGAGGTCGACGTCGAGATTCCGAACCCACCGGAGATGGACATCCACCGCGAGGCGGCCACCTCGGACGACCGGATGCGTCGCCAGGGGACCACCGGCGGGACGGAGTTCATCAACGACAACTTCTCGCTGCCGACGCGCTATTTCGAGGGATACGAGTTCGAGGACGCAGATCAGATCGGCGGCAACGCCGTTGAGGAGAAGAAGTACAAGAAAGGATCCTGTTCGGCCTGCGCCTACGCCTGCAAACTCCCGACGCGGGACGAAGAGCGCGGCGTCGAGACGGAGGGCCCGGAGTTCGAGACCGTCTACGCCTTCGGCTCGATGCACGGTGTCGGCGACATCGTCGACGTCATGCAGGCGAACGAACTCTGTGACAACTACGGGATGGACACCATCTCCGCGGGCGTCACCGTCGCGGCCTATCTCGCGAGCGAAGACGAGTTCGGGAACGCAGAACTTGCCCAGGAGATTACCGAGAAAATCGCCCGCCGCGAGGGCGTCGGCGACACGCTCGCGGAGGGGGTCGCTCGCTGTCACGACGACCTCGGCGTCGAGAACCTCACCGTGAAGGGCATGGAGTTCGCCGCCCACGACGGCCGTGTTCTCCACGGACAGGGCCTGTCCTACGCCGTCGCGAATCGCGGTGCGGACCACATGTACGCCGGCATGCTGAGTCTCGAGTACGCCGGCGAACTCGATCCGGAAGGTACCCTCGGCAAGGCCGACGTGCTGGTCGACCAGGAGAATCACAACGCCTTCCGCGACACGGGTATCGTCTGTGCCTTCGGCGGCGATTACGTCACCGAGGAGCGTCTGGGGACGCTGTTCGACGCCGACTACGAGGACCTCCTCGAGGTTGGCAAGCGAACGATCGAGCGCGAGCGACACTTCAACAATCAGCGCGGCCTCGACAGCGCGGACGACGTGCTCCCCTACGAGATTCCGGATCTCGAGGAAGCGGTCGCGGAGTACTACGAGGCTCGCGGCTGGAACGACGACGGAACGGTGCCGGAGACGACGGATGCGGTCGCGGCGGGCGAGACGGCGGTTCCGTCGGACGACTGAGTTGGCTGAATACGCGCTTTTCGGTGCCTTCGATTAGGCCAACACGAGCAGTGAGACTGCAATCACGAGTGCAACTGCCGGGAAAATCGCAAGGATCGCGAACAGGACGCCCATCCCGCCGTAGGTGAGCGCAATGCCGGCGATCGAAGCCCCCGCCGCGCCGATGCCGAAGACGCCGAGGTAGGTGTAGCCGAACGAGAGGCCGTGCACGTCGGCCGCGACGTACTTGCCGATCAGCGCCTGGTGAATCGGCGCTTCCATGTAGACGAAAAAGCCGAGCGCAGCACAGACCGCAAGCGTCGCCGTCAGGCCGGCCGAGGCTCCGATCGGGAAGAGTATCGAGACGACGACCAGCGCAGCGAGCGCGACGATGATCGCCCGTTCGGGCGAGCGCGTATCGCTCAGCTTTCCGCCCGTATACTGCCCGACCGCACCGATCAATAGCAAGCCGGCGTAGGCGTACTGGCTGGGATCGACCGTCTCGCCGGCGATCTCGACCGGTTCGAACACCGCCAGCCCGGCGAGTACGTCTGGCAGGAAGGTGAAAACACCCCGGTAGTACGTCCCGGCCAGCATCGCGATGGCGAACACGAGGACGAAACTACCCGTGAACAATAGTTTCGACTGTGAGGCGAACGCGGTGAGGCGCTCCCGCGGTGACGGCGCGCTGTCATCGGTCTGTGCGGCACCTGGATCGGTATCACTACCCGAGCCGTCCGTTTCGGGACGCGGTGAGTCGTCGGCTGCGTCAGTACTGTCCGTCGCTGCCAGTTCATCGAACTCGAGTCGGGTCGCTGCAACGACGCCAACGAGCGCGGGCACGACGAACAGCGCGGCGACGACGCGCCAGTCGAGAACGGTCAACATGATGGCCGCGACGAGTGGGCCGAGTGCGGTGCCGACGTTGCCGGCGACACCGTGGTAGGCCAGCACGGTTCCTTGCTTGTCTGCACCGCGGGTGATCAGTGAGAGCCCGGCCGGGTGGTACAGGCTGGCTGCGGCTCCCCAGAGGACGAGCGCCGCGGCGAGCAACCAGATGTTCGCAGCGAGGCTGATGAGTGCGAAGCCGCCGCCCATGCCGAGCATCGAGACGACGACGAGACGCGTCGAGCCGTAGCGGTCCGCGAGGATGCCACTGGGGAGTGCGCCGACACCGATGAGGGCGTAGCCGACCGCGACGACCGTTCCGAGAACCGCAGGTGATACATCGAAGGTGTCGAGCCAGAGCACGACGAACAGCGGAATCGTTAGCTCGTAAATGTGGAACGTCGTGTGGCCGAGCATCGTGAACTCGGCGATGTCGCGGTCGGTGCCCTCCATCGTGTGGCTCAGCCCCCGTAGACTGACGGAACGAGGCGGATCACGGCGCCCTCCCGGAGTTCGGTTGCCAATCCGTCGATGTGGGTCACGTTTTTCTTGTCCATCGTGACGACCGTATCCCCGGCCAGCGCTTTCGCGTCCTCGTCGACCAGTTCGCCCGACAGACCGGGGTACTCGTCCTCGAACTCCCGGAGCAGGTCGCCGACCGTTTCGGCGGTGGTCTCATGATGGATTGTCTTCTCGCCGACGGTGTCACGAAACGGCCCGAAGAGCACGCACTCGAGTTGCACGATGTGCGAGTGTTTCTCGTGGGATGTCTTGTAGGCGACGGTCGCGGCGATAGACGGCCGCTACACGACCGGTTCTCACTCGGAACGGAGGTCGGGCACGTCCGCGGGCGTATCGAAGTCGTGGAAGTGTTCGCCCTTCTCCTTGCTCAGAATGTTGAGCGCGGCCGATGCGCCGTCGCCGGCCGCGATGACGGCTTGCCACTCCTCCGCGCGGACCATCGCACCGGTCGCGTAGAGGTTCTCGACGCTGGTTTCCATATCGATGTCGACGTCGATGGCTCCCTCGTCATCGAACGCGATATCCAGTTCCGCGTCCTCGGCCAGCGAGCGATCCGCACCCGTCGCGAGGACGACGTACGTTGCCTCGTAGGATTCGTCCTCCGTCTCGACACGAAAGCCGTCGTCCGCCGACTCGACCGCCGTGACCGGCTCGCCGAGGTGTACGTTTGCACCGCGGTCCTCGACCTGCCCGCGGGCAATCGTCATGTACTCGTCACCGCCGAGGCTTCGAATCCCGAGGTAGTTGAACAGGTGTGCCTTGTGCATCCACGTCTCGTCGGTGTCGAAGACGTCCGTCTCAAGGCCGTTCTTCGCCGTAAACAGTGCCGCACTCAGACCGGCGGGGCCGCCGCCGACGATGATCACATCGGTCATACGCTACTTCGACCACGAACCAGCCGATAAACGATTTTGTCGTCAGCAGAGACGGTGTTCGGCGCGTGACTGTCCGCGACGCTGGAGCTCTGGCCGCAGAACCTGGGGCCAGCGGTTCGCGACTCGAGTACTCCCATCACGATGCCCATTCCAGCCGGTACTCGCGTTCGCCCGCCACCGATTCCATCGTCTCGAGAACAGTGCCAATCTCACCTGCAGGATAGTGACGGAGATCGCGTGGACCGGTCTCAGGCGGTCCGATCTGCCAGGGACAGTTCCGCTGGGTCGATCTGGTGTGTCGACTCGCTTGCTGTCGCATTCGAAATTGTGTACCGCGTGCCGTATTCGTCTCCCTCGGAACGCTTGACACGCTCTTGTGTATCGTCTTCGCCTGCGGTCCCATCGACAGACTCCGCCTCCAGCACTGTCACTGCTCCCACGAGCAGCGGCGCGAACACACCCGCTACCGCGACTTCGACAGCCGAGAGCGGCTCTCGAACCACAACGCGGTCACCCGCCTCAATCTCGTACTCGTCGATCAGAGTCCGAGCGGACTCGAGTACCTGTGCGTGCGAGACGGCAGCGCCGCCGTCGGTGAGCAGCCCGGTCTCGGGAGCCAGCGACTGTGGTGGGAACGATGGGTTCTCACTCCAGAGGCCGGCGTCGAAGTGCTTGATCGCCGGTGTCTCCGGCTTCTCGCCGTAGCCGAGCATGCTGGTCCCACGGGGAAGGTCGTAGCGGCCGGACTCGAGTTCGTCGACGGGTGCGACGAGTGCCTGCAGGTCGGTTGCGTCGGTGAGATCCGCTGGCGGGTTCGGATGGGTCGTCGCCCCGAGAAGTGTTGCACCGAAGCAGGCGAGCAGGGCCACCGGGCCGTTGCCGGCAACGCCGACGGTGACGCCCTCGCGGACGCCGGCGTGGCGCAGGAAGTTGCCGGCCTTCCAGGCCGAGGTACAGAGCCAGTGGGCGTCGTAGTCGCGGCCCGTCGCGTCGACGAGGACCGTCCGATCCTCGCGGCGGTCCCGGGCGAACAGCTCGTCGACTGTGCCAACGTGCGCGGTCATACTGGCTACTGTGTGCCGCGGTGAAAAAAGCGCGCCGAAACGGACGGCTGGCGTGGCTGCGATCAGAACGCCCGCTTGATTTTCTCGAAGAAGCCTTCGTTGACGTCGATCTCGTCGCCGCCCGCCTCTGCGAAGGCCTCGAGCGCTTCGCGCTGCTCCTCGTTGAGCGACTCCGGCGTGACGACCTGGACCTTCACGAAGAGATCTCCCTGCCCTCGACCACGCAACCGCGGCATGCCCTTGCCCCGGATGCGGAAGGTTTCGCCGCTCTGGGTCGCTCGCGGAACGTCGAACTCGACGGCCCCGTCGAGCGTCGGCACTTCGACGGTGTCGCCGAAGGTCGCCTGCGGGAACGAAATCGGAAGCCGGTAGCGCAGGTCATCGCCATCGCGCTCGAATTCCTCGTGCTCGCGGATTGCAACGTCGATCAGCAGATCACCGTGTGGCCCACCATCCGGGCTGGGTGCACCCTCCCCTTCCATGCGGAGGGTCTGTCCCTCCTGAATGCCCGCTGGAACCTCGACGGTGAGCGTCGCCTCGTTGCGGACGTAACCCTCGCCGCGACAGGAGTCACAGGTTTCGGAGTAGAGCGTTCCCTCCCCCTCACACTGTGGACACGTCGTCGTCTGCTGGACACGACCGAGCGGCGTCTGCTGGACCTGCGTCACCTGCCCGCGACCCTGACACTCCGAACAGGTCCGGGAGTCGGCGTCGGGCGGGTGGCCCTCGCCGCCGCAGTCGTCACACTCTTCGGGACGCTCGACGGTGAACTGTTTCTCGACGCCCTCGAAGGCTTCGTCGAGATCGATCTCGAGTTCGGTACGCAGATCCCGGCCCTTCTGGGGACGGCGACGACCGCGCCCGCGGCCGCCACCGCCGAAGACTTGCTCGAAGATATCGCCGAGGCCGCCACCGCCCATGCCGCCACCCATACCGCCGAAGGGGTCGCCACCCATGCCACCCATTCCGCCGCCCATACCGCCCTCGCTGGCGTCGAAACCGTGCTTTTCGGCCTGCTCGTAGCGGTCGTGGCCCATGCGGTCGTAGGCCTCACGTTTGTCCTCGTCGGTGAGTACCTGCTTTGCCTTCTGGATCCGCTTGAACTTCTCCTCGGCGTCCGGGTCGTCGCTGACGTCCGGATGGTACTCCGTGGCCTTCTTCCGGTACGCCTGTTTGATCTCCTCGGCGGAAGCGTCGCGGCTCACACCGAGTGCGTCGTAGAAGTCCTCGCTCATTCGTTGTTCCACCGATACTCGGTTGAGGCACTTGAAACGACCGTTCCCGCGGGACGGTGCAGATGTGGGTGTCTCCTCGTGATTACAGCAGTTACAGCACAGGTGTGGGTAACCCTCCGTAGCGCCGTGGCACCACCAGTTGCTGGTCGTCGGGAAACAGCAGTGATTCTCCGCCGGCTACAAACAAAACCGGCCGTCACTCGAGTACGTCTCCAATTGCCGCGCGGACTCGAGTACTCGTTGTGCGAACGAGGTAGCGATGCGAACAGCGGGCGCGGGGATTACTGCTCGTCGTCTTCCTCGTCGACGTCGAAGTCGACATCCTCGAAGTCGGCGTCGACGAACTCCTCGTCGTCGCCGCCTGCTGCGCCGCTTGGGCCTGGGTTCGGGCCGCCGCCCATACCGCCCATGTCGCCCATGCCGGCGCCGGCTGCGCCCGCTCCTGCACCTGCGCCGCCTGCTGCACCAGCACCGCCAGCGCCCGCTGCACCGGCATCCTGGTACATCTGCTTGCCGATCTCCTGCAGTTCGGTGCTCAGGTGCTCGGTCGCAGCTTCGATGTCCTCGGCCGTCGCCTCGCTGTCGTCGATCGTGGCCTCGAGGTCCTCGATGGCCGCCTCGATGTCACCGCGAAGGGCATCGTCGACTGCCTCCTCGTTCTCCTCGAGGAGGGTCTCGGCGCGCTGGATCGTGGCCTCGGCCGTGTTACGGGCTTCGATTCGCTGGCGCTTTTTCTCGTCCTCTTCGGCGTGCTTCTCGGCTTCCTGCTGCATCTCGTCGATTTCGGCATCGGAGAGACCCGCGCCGCCCTCGATGGTGATCTCCTCGGACTCGCCGCTACCCTTGTCCTCGGCGGAGACGTTGACGATGCCGTTCTCGTCGATCGAGAAGGTGACTTCGATCTGTGGAGTGCCCGCGGGTGCCGGTGGGATGCCGGTCAGGTGGAATTCGCCGAGCATCTCGTTTTTCTCGGCGAGTTCGCGTTCACCCTGGAAGACGCGGACCTGCACGGTTGTCTGGTTGTCCGCGGCGGTGGTGAAGATCTTCGACTCCTCGGTCGGGATTGTCGTGTTCTTCTCGATGAGGCGCTCGAAGAGACCGCCCTTGACCTCGATTCCGAGGCTGAGCGGGGTCACGTCGAGCAGGACGATGTCGTCGACCTCGCCGCCGAGGACGCCGCCCTGAATCGCCGCGCCGAGTGCGACGGCTTCGTCGGGGTTGACGTTCTTCTGGGGTTCCTTGCCGGTGAGTTCCTCGACCTTCTCGCCGACCTGTGGCATGCGGGTCGAACCGCCGACGAGGAGGACTTCGTCGATGTCGTCCTTGCTGTAGCCGGCGTCTTCGAGGGCTTGCTCGGTCGGGTCGACGGTGCGGTCGATCAGGTCCTGCGTGAGTGATTCGAACTTCGCACGCGTGAGAGACTCTTCGAGGTGGATCGGGCCGTCGTCGGTGGCCGTGATGAACGGCAGGTTGATCTCCGTCTCTTTCCGGCTGCTGAGTTCGATCTTGGCCTCTTCGGCGGCGTCCTTGAGCCGCTGGAGGGCCTGGCGGTCCTCGCGGAGGTCGATGCCGTGGTCGGCCTCGAACTCCTCGGCGAGGAAGTCGATGATGGCCTCGTCCCAGTCGTCACCACCGAGGTCGTTGTCTCCGTTGGTCGCGACGACCTCGTAGACACCGCCGCCGAGGTCGAGGATGGAAACGTCGAACGTACCCCCACCAAGGTCGTAGACGAGGACGGTCTGGTCGGAGTCGTCGTCGAGCCCGTAAGCCATCGAGGCGGCCGTCGGCTCGTTGATGATGCGCTCGACTTCGAAGCCGGCGATTTCGCCGGCGTCCTTGGTCGCCTGGCGCTGTCGGTCCGAGAAGTACGCGGGGACGGTGATGACTGCCTTCTCGACTTCGTCGCCGAGGTACTCCTCCGCGTCGCGCTTGATCTTCTGGAGGATCATCGCGGAGATTTCCTCGGGTGTGTACTCTTCGCCCTCAATGTCGACGGTGTAGTCGTCGTCGCCGATGTGGCGCTTGATGGAAGCGATCGTCTTTTCGGGGTTCTGGATCGCCTGGTTCTTCGCGGGTTTGCCGACGAGCCGCTCGTCGTCGTCGGTGAACGCGACGACGGAGGGGGTCGTCCGTTCGCCTTCGGCGTTGACGATAATCTCCGGATCGCCGCCTTCCATGACGGCGAACGCGCTGTTCGTCGTACCGAGGTCGATTCCGAGAATCTTGTTGCTCGCCATTGTGGAGGGTATTGTGCGCACTTTGTTTTAAGCGTTACTAGCCAGCGTCACGAGTCGAATAAAATTCTGGATACGCGGTTGTCACTGTGGAGTCGGGCGATTTTGCACGATAATTCGGTCGATTGGCCCACTCAAGCCGTTGGGAACGACTGCACAGGCGCTACGGTGCCAGAATCTGGAGCCCCTCTCCGCGAGCCAGAAGCAACGCGGACCCGGCACTGGCGAACGGTGCAGGCGAGGTTGGGTAGAAGTCGATCGTCCACCGCTGCTCACCGGTGGTGATGTCGATTCCGTGGAGGTCGAGGTCGGGCCCAGCGTACCAGACCGTCTCGCCGACGACGATCGGACTCCGTTCGGCCCAGCCGTCCGCGTTGAAATCGATGTCCGAGCCGTACGTCCACTGGGTATCCAGTTCGGTGTCGAGACAGTGGAGGACGCCACTCGCGTCGACGGCGTATATTCTGTTTTCGGCGTACGCGAGTGCGTGTTCAATCGGTTCGTCGAAGCGGTGGCTGTCGATGGTGTCTCCATCTGCTGGATCGAGCCGTTCGATGACTCCCTGTTCGTCAGCCGCCCCGCTCACGAGAATGCTGTCGCCGATTACCGGTGGGCCGGACGGTGACATATTGGTGTCCGTCGACCAGCGCTCATCGCCGGTTTCGAGTTCGAATCCCGAACACTGTCCATGCAGATCGACGTGAACACATAGCTCGTCCGTACAGGCTGGTTGGACGGGCGAAACGTCTACATCGTGGACGTCCCACTCTGTCTCGCCAGTTGCCGCGTTCGTCGCGACCATCTGTCCGGTGCCGGACTCCTGGCCAGTGAGTACAAGCCCATCAGCGTACACTGGCGGTGTCGAGGCTGGCAGCCCGTCCGTTTCCCACTGTGTTCCATCGTCGTCCAGCGGCCGCCGGTACAGTTCGTTGCCTGCGGTCACGAAGACCGCCTCATCCGTGGCTGTGATGTATTTCAGTACGTGCTGCGGGGAGTCAATGGCGTGCGTCCACACCTCCTCGAACGTTTTGAGGTCGAAGCCGACGATGTCCCCTGCTTCGTTGTCGAGGAAAATGGCGACGCCGTCGACCGTGAGAATCGGGCCGAGAAAATCCGGACCATCCCCGTGATGATCGATTTCTCGGCGGACCTGTGGGCGGTCGGTACTATCGCCCTCCTCGACGTACGCCCGATTCTGTGCATCCCGTCTGGGTTGTGTCCAGTCTGTGAGTTCGTCGGACTCGAGTGCAACGCCTTCCAGTTCGGTTTCGCCGTCACTGTTGCTGGGGGCACGTAGGTAAGAGCTACAGCCGCTAACTAGTGTCGCGCCGGCTGTTGCGAGGACCAATCGCCGTTTCATAGCCCTGTATTCTTCCTGACTATGAATATGTTTTACCACTATATTGAACGAATATAGTGGTGTTCGAATTGTTGACTACCGCTATTTCCGTAGTCCCGTCGATAGATATAAGTCACTACCAGTCAACAATTAGAGCGGAAGACATCACTGGACGCGAAAGTGTCCCGGGTGCTAGAGACACCCGAAACGTGGCTTCCAACTTGCGGCGCTCGAAGCCATGATTGCGTACATTCTCACGGGATATAAACATCCCGCACGACTGACGCATTGCCCAATACAACCAGCAGCAGCGCTCTCCTGCCGAGCCACGAACTCACGGCGGTGCCACCCCGCATGAGCCACGACAGTGATCCAGAGCCAGCGTCTGCGACTGGCTCCACTGGCGACTCCGCACTCGAGTTACCCCCGTGCCCGCGCTGTGGCACCCCGGTCACCCGCACCACCGTCATCGGCCCCACCGACGCTATCGCCGGCCCCTGTGGCTGTCGCGTTGCACCTGGGATTACCAAGCGGGGCCGCGATGGGAACCACGGCAACGACCACGACCGTGACCGTGAGCGTGAGCACGAGCACGACACCAGCGACAACGGGGACAATCGGGACAACGGGGACAACCGGGACAACCGGGACAATCGGGACAACAGGGACACCAACACCTAACCCCTCAAACGGAACGGCGTACTCGAGTACCCTACAATCCCATCACCCATCTCGACGCGCCACGTCGGACTGTCGTGGTCTGGGAGGTGGCGGGAAGGGAGGGCTGCGGGAAACCCACAGCCCCATTCCCATTCCCATTCCTACTCCCACTCTCACCCCCGACACCACAACAACCAGCGCACTCGAGTACCGGGCCAGCCGACGGGGGACTGGGACACGTCTCTCGCACTACTCACAGCAGCGCCGATACGTCGGCACCCGTACTCGAGGTCGTGTTCGAATGTGGGGTTGGCTGGATTCAAATCCGAGTCGGACTCCGACTCCGAGGTCGAGTCTATCCCGACACCGTGGTCAAACATCCACACTCTCAACTCGACAAATCCGGCAAACTCGACCAACTCGACCAACCCACCCTACCAACCAACTCGAACCACTGCCAGATCGTACTCGAGGACACTCGAACGTGTGGATGAAAATTGTGAGTCACAACACAGCCGTTCGAATCGCCTTACCGACCGACAACTGAGCCTCCGGTATGATTTTCTACCACGGGTGAGAGTGTCACCCATAATGAACGATATCGGCCACCAGGGGAACGACCTCCCCGAGAATCCCGAAGCGTGCCTGCGGTCGACAACCGACGACCGAGTACCGCCGTCGGGAGAGGGTGAGGGCGAGGGCGAGGGCGAGGGCGAGGTGACAGTCGTAGACTCAGCACCCGAGTCAGCGACTGCCAGTACCGACATTGGCGAGTCGATTACCCGGACAGATCCCGACGTCGTCGCGGTGGAACTCGACGACCTTCGCTACGAGGAACTCGTCGGAGAGACGGACACTGACGTCGATCGCGAGGATGTCGTGAGCGGGACGACGTCGGCGCAGTTACTCGGACACTGGCTGCTCTCTGGGGCGCGAACACGACTCGAGAACCGGTCCGACACTAATTCGGATACCCACAGTGCGGAGGCGGTATCGGCTGCGGAGGCTCGAGACCGACCCGTCGCACTCGTGGATCGGCCGGTCGAGGACACCGTCGCGGATCTCTGGGGGCGACTTTCGCGACGAGCGAAGCTGGCAACCGGAGGTGCTCTCGCCGCCGAGTTCGGCGGGCCGCTGAAAGCCGGCCTCGGGCTGGGGGTGTTCTGGGGGCTGTTGATCGGGGCAACCCTCCGTCTCGTACAGGACCCTCTGCTCGTCCCTGTCGATGCGCTCTCGAGCGACGGCTCCGGGACCGTCGGCGCATTTCTGGGACCGCTGCTATCGGTTCTCGACGCGGTTCTCCTGATCGTCCTGCTGGGCCTCGCGTTCGGCGTGCCGCTCTGGCTGTTGCTGGCGCGAGCGACTCGGTGGTTCGAGAACGGTGACGCTGACCGGGTAGCCGCCCAAGACGCCGTTGGAACACTGATCGCGGACCACAGTCCGTCGGTGACTGACGCCGACGCACTTGCCGAACGTCGCGATGGAGTGACTGCGCGACGGCTACTCGCATTGCGCGAGGCGGGGTACGACGTCCTCGCAGTCGTCAGCGCCGGTCGTCGACCACGAATCGAACGGTTCCTCGAGGAGCCGGCGTCGGTCCCGCCGACCGCCGTCGAGGAGCCGTCCGGATCCAGTCGGCTTCGATCGGTCCTCTACCGGGTCGTCGGCTACGCCTTTACGATCGGGTTCCTCTCACTGTTCGGTCTGATGGCCCTTGGCGGCGCACAGGACTGGTTCGTGGTGCAGCTGTTTGCGGCGTGGTTCCTCGTGAACTTCGTCGCTGCGGCGGGCGTCGCCTGGCTCGCGGGGGCTCACTGGACCAGCGCTGGCGCTGGCGGTGCGGTTGCCTGGCTCACCAGCGTCAACCCCATTATTACGCCAGGGTTGTTCATCGCCTACGTCGAACTGCAGTACACGAGTGTCAAGCTTGCCGATATCTTCCGAATCAAAGACACGCTCGCGAAACGAGAACGAGGGCTGCTC
Source organism: Natrialba magadii ATCC 43099 (assembly GCF_000025625.1). Lineage (NCBI taxonomy): Archaea > Methanobacteriati > Methanobacteriota > Halobacteria > Halobacteriales > Natrialbaceae > Natrialba > Natrialba magadii. The sequence goes on from NC_013922.1 coordinate 570,500, forward strand.
GAACGACTGCGCGGACTTCACGCCGAGGTGGGACTCTTTCGGCTGCTGGCGATCATGACGGTCGCAAACCTCGCAAGCTTCATCGCGAGCGTGCTGTTCGTCGTCGCCGTCCTCCCGTATCTCGCCGCCGATATCGGCGGCCTCGAGGGGGTCGGCGAGACGCTACTCGAGGGCATTCGTGAGGGGATCCGCATCGTCGAAACCGTCAGCCCGCTGTTCGTCCGCTGAATTCGGGCGGGACGGGACGACAGGACGAGACCAACCACCCGAAGCGACAATCGAGCCTATTCGTCTCCACGAGCCGCTTCGAACATGTCGAGCGCCGCCTCGCGGCGCGCCGCGTGATCGACGATCGGGTCCGGATACTCGGGTGCAACGCTCGCCCGCTCATCGGGTTCGAGAGCAACCCACTCGTGGATCGTCTCGGCGGGAACGTCCGCGAGTTCCGGGACGTAGGTTCGAATGTACTCGGCGTCGGGGTCGTGGCGCTCTCCCTGGGTCATCGGGTTGAAGATCCGGAAGTACGGTTGTGCGTCGGTACCGGTTCCGGACGCCCACTGCCAGCCGCCGACGTCGCTTGCGGTGTCGTGATCCGCGAGCTTCTCGCGGAACCAGGCGTACCCCTCGCGCCAGTCGAGCATGAGGTCCTTCGTCAGGAACGACGCGACGATCATGCGCAGGCGATTGTGCATGAACGCCTCGGCTCGAAGCTGACGCATGCCAGCGTCGACGATCGGATAGCCCGTTTTCCCGTCCTTCCAGGCCTGGAGTGCAGCAGCATCGGTCTGCCACTGAATCGGGTTCTCGTAGGATCGGTAGTTCGCCGTGACGGTGTGTGGATTCGTGTCGAGTACGTGGGCGTAGAACGCTCGCCAGGCGAGTTGGGATTCGAACTCCTCGCAGGAGTCGGCCGCTGCCTCGTCCGGAGCCTCCGATTTCGCACGGTCGAGCGCCTCGTACACCGTGCGGATGCCGATGGTTCCCCACTTGAGGTGCGGTGAGAGACCGGAAGTGGCGTCGGCCGCAGGGTCGTCTCGCTGGTCTGCGTACCGATAGATAGGGTCAGCACAGAACGTCTCGAGCCGACGGCGTGCTGCCTCCATCCCGGCGTCGGGAATCGTCGCCTCTGGGTCGTCGAATCCGAGGGCTTCCTGAGACGGAAGCGAGTCCCCGGAGACTGACGCCAGTTGCTCGCCGTCCGGTGCCGAGACGGGAGACTCCTTCTCGCGATCACGCCACTTCTTCCAGAAGTACGAGTAAACGGCGTACGTCTCGCCTTGCTGGGTGGTAATCGAGCCTGGTTCGAACAGAAGCGCATCGTCGACGGACGTGGCCTCGATTCCGGCATCAGTCAGCGCCTCACGGACCTCCTCGTCTCGCTTGCTCGCAAGCCCGGAGTAGTCTCGATTCCACGAGACGCGCTCTGCGCCGTGCTCACGGGCGATCCGCGGCAGTTCCTCTCGAGGGTCACCCGTGGCAACCACGAGATCGCCGCCGCGCTCGCGATACCAGGCCCGGAGTTCCGAGAGCGACTCGAGCATGAACGCCACCCTGGGCGGCGAGGCGAACTCGAGGACCGCCGGGTCGAAAATGAATGCGGGTATCACCGAGCCCGTTTCCGCCGCGGCGGAAAGTGAGTGGTTGTCCGTGGCTCGAAGATCTCGGCGGTGCCAATGAACGTGAACGCTCATAACGCGGTAAGGCTGCCGTTCGGGATCGTAGTCCTCTCGATAATCGTCCCACCGGGGTTCGATCGTATACCCACAGACCGGGCTGTGTGTCGATGGCTCATAGTGTGACGTCTCCTGCTCACGAGTTATCGATTGCCCCTAACAATCCACTTCTCTAACGAGACGACAGCCGCTCCACGGTCAAATCCGCCTATCGCAAGCGACTACGTGGGGGGCGACGATAGAGCGTCGCACACACCGAATTGTTTTTGACAACTCGAACACACGGCTAGGGCATGTCAGATGGGTCCGCGGCAGAACGTATCAGGGAGCGTCGACGGAACGCGATCGACCCCGAAGCGTTTCTCCTCGACATCGACGCGATTGAGCCGACCGACGAGGACGAAGGACTCCAGTTCACACCTGCGTTCACCGACCGCGTCGAGGAGCATCTCGAGAAGCTCCAGACCGACGGTGTTGAACCAACCGATATTGGCGCTATCTTCGCCGTTTCAGACGACAACGTTTCCAAAGCTGACCGGTCGTTCCCGGCCTACAAGACTGGTAGCACCGTCCGAAGCTGGCCCTCCGAGGGGGCAGTCCAGCTCGACGTTGCCGTCGACAAGAGCATCCGCGAGGTGACCGACGAGTGGAATGACGTCCCCTCCAGGCAGCGTTACCGCATCCTCCAGTCGCTTCGATCCTTCCAGGAGGAGTGTCTGTTCTGTTCGGGAGCAATCTCGATCAGCGACCAGACGGTCGAATCATGCTGTAGCAACGTTGAGGTCGTAACGGTCTCGTGTACCGGCTGCGAGCGACGATTTCTGGAGTTCACACCGGGTTCGGTCCCGGGAATGTGACTCTCCAGCACAACAGTTATCGATGGCCAAGCGACTAGGTGACCGGGTGACCGGGTGACCGGGTGGCCGAGTGACCGAGTGACCAGGTGAGCAACACTCTTATCGATTCGAACACAAATCGGGAGCGATGGCGTTTCCTGGGCCGATCGACCGGCTTCACCAGCCCGAGTACACCGGTGAAAACCGCTGTCTCCCATGCACTGCCGGTAACATCGTTCTCGCAGTTCTTCTCAGTGCCACAGCGGCCGCACTAGCGTGGTTCGGTGCCGGTCCGGTGGTCGCACTGGGTGTTGGAATCGGTATCCTCTCGTGCTCAGTCGGTGCGATTGCCATCCGCGGCTACCTCGTTCCGGGAACGCCCGAACTCACGAAACAGTACCTCCCTGATCGGCTTCGCCAACGATTCCACGACCGCGAGCCGGGACTCGACGACGGTGCGGATCTCGACCTGGCGATGAAAGGAATCGGAACCATACAAACGCAATCCGACGAACGAAGCGACGGCGACGAGTCCGAGACAGCGGACGAGACCAATACGAACTAGTCACGTTCGAGCGCAAGCACTGCCAGGACTGGCGACTACAGTCCGGAGCCAGAAGTACGAAACCCGGAGTACGGAACCTGGAATCGGAGCCTACTACTCCTGAACGACGGTCCCGTCGTACTCTTCGCTGGCCCGAGTCGGCTCGAGTGCCTCATCAACGTAGCGTTCGTCGTGCAACAGACACGCGATTTCGTGTGTCGGTGAGTGCTCGATGTAGTCCGGCACTGTCGACTCACACGGTGAGACGAACGCGTCCTCGAGTGTCGCTGCACACGCATCCGGTCCCTGCTCCCGGAGTTCAGTAATCGCGTTCGTGACCACTGATTCGGCTGCAGTATCCGACAGCGTGGGCGGGAGACCGAACTCATCGCGGATGAGCTCGTCCAGCCGCTCGTGCGAGAGCTTCGACTGGTCGTCGCGAACGTCCTTATCCGACTTGGTCAGCGTCACAAGCTGTGTAACCTCCTCCGCTTCGCGCACCTGTAACTTGAACGTCAGGAGCGATCGCCACTCTGCCTGCTCGAGATCGAACTCTGCCGGCGGAATCACACGGGGGCACCGTGTGTGGAACTGACAACCCGATGGCGGATTGATCGGCGACGGGACCTGACCCTCGAGGAATATCTGGTCCCCCTCCCAGAGTGGATCCGGCTCCGGAATTGCCGAGAGCAACGCCTCAGTGTAGGGGTGGTGTGGCTCGGAGAAAATCTCCTCAGTTGTCCCGACCTCGGCGAACTCGCCGAGATACATTACGGCGATCCGATCCGAGATGTGTTCGACGACGCTCAGGTCGTGTGCGATAAAGATGTAGGCCAGATTGAACTCCTCCTGGAGATCCTCGAGCAGGTTGAGAATCTGGGCCTGGACACTCACGTCGAGTGCTGACACCGGCTCGTCACAGACGATCACTTCCGGATCGACCGCCAGCGCCCTGGCAATACCGATCCGCTGTCGCTGCCCGCCGGAGAACTCGTGTGGATATCGGTGCGCGTGGCTCGGGTTCAGGCCAACGGTGTCGAGAAGCTCGTTCACTCGATCAATGCGTTCCTCACCGTCAGCGATGCCATGGATATCGAGCGGTTCGCCGATGATATCACCGACGGTAAGCCGCGGATTCAGACTCGAGAACGGATCCTGGAAGATATACTGCAGGTCCGTCCGGAGGTCTCGAAGCCGACTACTCGAGAGGCCTGTCAGTTCGATTGCTTCGCGCTCGGCGTTCGGGCTGTCGTCTAGCTGCTGTCTATAGTAAGCACTACCCTCGGTCGGTTCGATGAGTCGCAAGAGCGCCCGTCCGAGCGTCGTCTTTCCGCACCCACTTTCACCGACGACGCCGAGCGTTTCGCCCGGATACAGTTCGAGGTTGATGTCGTTGACCGCTTTCACGGTTTGCTTTCGACCGAGGAGGTTATCGATGAACCCTCCTTCCGTCGTGTAGTGTTTCGTCAGGCCGTCGGTCCAGAGGATTGGCTCTTCGTTGTTACTCATGCTTCTCACCTCGCACTCGCTCGCTCAGATCGTCGTCAATCGTGACGTCGAATCCGAGTCCGTGCTGCAGATCGTTGGTGTACTCCAGACACCGCGCCGACTGTTGGGCGCCGTTGGATCCGTCGCCAGTGGTGATCATGCCCGGCTCCGTTCGGGTACAGGCTTCCTCCGCGTACGGACAGCGGGGATGGAAACTACACCCGGTCGGTGTATCGATCAGGTCGGGCATTGCTCCCGGAATTGTCCGCAACCGGTCGCTGTCATCCCCGACGCGCGGGATCGAACTCATGAGTCCGACGGTGTAGGGGTGTTTTGGATCGTAGTACAGATCCTCGACGGGTGCTTTTTCGACGGCCTGACCGGCGTACATGACCATCACGCGGTCACAGAGTTCGGCGACGACGCCGAGGTCGTGTGTGATGAGCTGAATCGCCGTATCGAACTCGTCGGTGAGATCCTCGAGCAGGTCGAGAATTTTCGCTTCGGTCGTTACGTCGAGTGCGGTCGTTGGTTCGTCTGCGATCAGTACGTCGGGATCGCACGACAGCGCCATTGCGATCACCGCTCGCTGTTGCATCCCACCGGAGAACTCGTGAGGGTAGTCAGAGTAGCGGTTCTCGGCGTCCGGAATGCCGACCTGGTCGAGCAGTTCGATGCTGCGCTCTCGTGCGTCTTCCTCGTCGTAATCGAGGTGGTGCCTGATCGCTTCGGCGATCTGCTCACCGACCGTGTACACGGGGTTGAGCGCGGTTTGGGCATCCTGGAAGATCATTCCGATCCGGTTCCCGCGGACCTGACGGATCTCCTCATCGTTCATCTGCAAGAGGTCTTCACCGTCGAGCAGGATCTCACCGCTCTCGATCTCGCCTGGGCTCTCGATGAGTCGCAGTAGCGAGAGGGCAGTGACGCTCTTTCCAGCACCGCTCTCTCCGACGACGCCGAACTTCTCGCCGCGTTCGATCGTGTAGGAGAGGTCGTCGACGGCGGTGACGACTCCTTCCGCCGTGTAGAACGACACCGTCAGGTCGTTGACTTCGAGGAGTGCCATTATCCACCACCTCCGATGTCGTCGACCTGCGCATCGAGTGCGTCGTTGACTGCGTCACCGATGATGTTCATCGACATAACGAACAGGAAGATCATCAGCCCCGGGAAGACGGTCGCCCACCAGAACCACGTGCCACCGTCACCCGTCGCAAGCGTGTCAGATTCGGCGTCGAGGATCGTCCCCCACTCGGGCGTCCCGGGATCGAATCCGAGCCCGAGGAAACCGAGTGCTGCAACACCGATAACGACGGTCCCGATACTGAGCGTTGCCTGCACGATAACCGGCGCAATGGCGTTCGGAATCACGTGGCGGAAGATAACCGACCGGTCTCGAGCGCCAAGGGCTTTCGCTGCCATTACGTACTCGTTTTGCTTCACCTTCAGAATCTCACCGCGAATGATACGCGCGTAGGTTGCCCAGCCGACGAGCGCGAACGCGCCGACCAGTGGCCAGAAACCGCCGCCGAAGAGGGCGACGAGGATAAGTGCCAGCACGAGTCCAGGGAACGCGAAGACAACGTCGAGAATCCGCATGAGCACTTCGTCGACCCGACCGCCGAAGTAGCCGGAGACACTACCGTAGATGACGCCGAACGTTGCCGCAAGTGCGGTGACGACGAGACCGATCGAAATACTGTAACGGCCGCCAGCGACCACTCGAGAGAACATGTCTCGTCCGAGCCGGTCAGTACCCATCGGATGCGATATCGATGGCGAGGCGTATCGTGCGCCGACACCCGTCGCGGTTGGATCGTACGGGACGATCGAGAACGGCTGAACGGTGACTCCACCCACCGAAATCGGCTGGGAAAGCAACGCAGCGACTGTCATCACGCAAATGACTGCAAAGCCACCCAGCGCGAGCCGGTCATGAACAATGTTCGATACGATCTTTCGCCACCGGCTCTCTAACTCGTCAGCCTCCTCCTCGCTCCAGGTATCCAGTGAGTCCTGCTCCTCGATACCATCGGTATCGAAGCCCGAAATCTGTATTCGTCCTCTTTCTGTTGACATTGTTGTGATCAGTATTCGTCTCTAATTCGTGGGTCGAGCAGTGCGTAGACGATGTCCGCGAGCAGGTTTGCGAGCACGATGAAGAAGCCAGTAAACAGGGTGATCGCCAGAATGAGGTTGATCTCCCTGAGGTGGACTGCATCGATGAGTTCTCGTCCGAGACCGGGCCATCCGAACACCGTCTCGACGACGACCGAACCGGCGACAATACTCGCAGTTAGGAACGCGGCGACCGTCGTGACCGAGATGAGCGAGTTCCGCAGCACGTGCTTGAGAATAACGGTGCGCTCCGGGAGTCCCTTTGCACGAGCGGCGGTGACGTACTCTTTGTTCAACTCCTCGGCCATCGACGTACGCATAATTCGCATCATGTTCGCTGCAGCTGCCGTCCCGATCGTGACACCGGGTAGGATCAGCCACCAGAGCATCGATGGAGAGAGCAACGATGTCTGCGGATCAAGCGTTGGGAACCAATCGAGCTGAACGGCGAACACTGCCATCAGCATCAGTCCCAGCCAGAAGTTCGGGATCGAAATGCCCGAGAGGGCGACGAATCGGCTGACGTCGTCACCGAGCTGGTCCTTGTTGACCGCGGCGTAGATCCCGCCTGGGATAGCGATCAGGAGTGCAAACACCCAGCCGAACAGACCGAGTGCAATCGTCTCGGGAAGCCGAGCCAGCACGACGGCACTAACGTCGCGACTGGTCGAGTACACCTCGCCAAAGTCGCCAGTCAATACCCCCTGCATCCAATCGAGATACTGCACCCAGACCGGTTGGTCGAGACCGAACTCGCGTCGAAGACGAGCCGCCTCATGTGATGGCACGTTGGGATTCGCCGCAACCAGCTGGTCGACGATGTCTCCCGGTGTGATGTGCATAAGCGCGAACGTAACTACTGAAACACCGAACAGTACCGGGACCGAGGCGAGTATCCGTTTAAGAATGAACTTTTGTAAACTCATACCTTGTACGTGTGGAAATGGGTTGAAGGTGGTCGGGTGGTCGGTTAGTTAGTCGCGATCCAGATAGATGATCTGCTCGTCAGCAGGTGCGTACACTGCATAGCTCAGGATCGCCTGCGTCTGTGGGTGGACGTTGAAACCGACCACGTCGTCGTTGGTCGTCCCGGTGTTCAGCGAGTAGTCGACGATGGTGTTTGCCGACAGTTCGGTCAGTTCGGGCCACAGCTCATCGTAGCGCTCTCTGCGAGTGTCTTCGTCCTCAGCGACGTCCGTCGCGAAGCGACAGCTCCGGAGCAGGTCGACGAAGTCATCCGGCAGTGCTCCTTCCGGGAAGAAGAAGTTACAGCAGCCGTTCCAGTTGTCCGGATCGTGAATCGTCTCCGGGAAGCCGTGTGGTTCCGGCGTGCCGGCGAGACCGATGACAGCCGCAGCGTTGTCTTCTGCAAATTCCTCACGGGCACCGTCGGAGTAGAGATCAGGCGTCCAGTCACCGAGTGCGGCCGGCGTCTCGAGTTCAGCCTCGAAGAGACCGCTCTGGTTCAACTGGTCGACAGTGAGCTGCATCTTGTCGATACGCTCGTCGTCGTCGGAGTTCGTCCGGATAATAATCTCGACCGGTGCCTCCTGGCTTGACTCCTCGATAAGCTGTTCGGCCAGTTCCTCATCGGGCTCGGCCGGGTAGGACCAATCCTCTTCGAACAGATCTTCGTAGTCGTCGGCGGTCGTTGCCAGGTCGGCGGCTGGTTCCGGGAACGGAACTCGTGCCGGGTCACCCCAGCCCTGTTCGATGAGGTCGACGATCTGCTGGCGCGGGATCAGCGCGCTGACTGCCCGGCGGATCTCTGGTTCGGAGAAGGCACCGCCAGTGTCGGTCTCCTCGACAGGGAACTGCATAAACTTGAAGCCGAACGCCTCCGTCGCGGAGACGACGAAGTTGTCCGACTCGTAGAAACTGTTCCGTGCGTCAGACGGCAGTTCGTACGCGATGTCGACGTCGCCGTCCTCGAGTGCAGAACTCCGCTGGACGGACTCGTCGACGAATCGGATGTTGATTTCGTCGATAACCGGACCCTCGGGGAACTCGTCGGGACCATCCCACCACGGAATGTTGTCGAGACCGACTTCCTCGACCCAGTAGTTTTCGTTTCGGGAGAGAAGCAACTGCGAGCCTTCCTCGAACTCTTCGACCTGGTATGGGCCCGTACCGATCGGGACCATGTCTTCGTCGTCCCGTGGATCGAGCTCTCCCGCCGGAACGTCGGCGTGCTCGGCCGGGTAGACATACGGGTTCATCTCTACGAACGCTGCGGCGTCAGGTTCCTGCGAGTACAGCGCGTACGTGTAGCCGTCGTCGCCGTCGAGGGCCTCAGCGTACAGGAACGTGTCGAACATCTGACCCTCGTTGTCAGAGCCGACGTATCTGTCGTAGGACCGGACGAGGTCTTCGGCCGTCAGTTCATCGCCGTTGTGGAACTCGATACCTTCGTGCAGACGCCCTTCGACTCTGGTTCCGTAGACGCCGTCATCGACGGCGTCGCCGGCTTCTTCTCGGGTCAACACTCGGACCGTGTCGCCCTCTTCAGCCGGCAGGTCGTCAGGGTGATGCATCAGGACGAGGTTGTTGTCGTCTTCCAGATCAAAGAACGGGAAGCCGTCGTCCGCGTCGTCGGCTTCCATCTCGACCATGTAGTCCTCGTAGTCCGTGACGTCAACATCGTTTGCTTCCTCGGCCTCGTGTTCTGCGGCCATCCACGGCAGATATTCTCCGCTGCTGTCGACCGTAGTCAGACCGTCGTAGACCGCGTCGAACACCACCGAGTCCTCTGCAGCGGTACTCTGTGCCTGGTCGTAGTCGGAGATGCTGTTACGTGGGATTGCGAACTCGAGTCTGCCGCCCTCCTGAATCTCATCGAGGTCGACTTCGTTTCGCTCTAACGCGTCGCTAACGTCGAGAACTTCATCTTCCTCATCGTCACCATTGCCCATGCAACCGGCGATACCGATTGCACCGGTAGCTGCGATACCCTGCAGCAGTCGACGGCGATCAAGACTCGAACTTCGTGATTTCGTTGATTTCGACATTGTATTTAAACCACCATTGCGTTGGATGCGGTCACTCTCCGCCACCAGCGTCGGCGAGACTCATCGACGAGTCCAACGACCTTTGGGTAGGGCAACCACATCCCATTTGCCAACACTACAACCTGTCCATCTAAGTGAGGCCATAAATAGGTTTTGATCACGAATTATAATGACACGGTTGCAGAAGTAATAATTGTAGGTTTAGTCTCTCACTAGGACATATTGCCCTACAACTGGCCAAAGATGTGTTCAACAATGTACGTTCCCACACATTAGATAGCCGACATAGACGCGAACAACTCGTCTTTGAAAACCACCTCGTTTCGAACACCACTAACCGGTCGGATAGGACCGAGATCTATAGTAGCCACTGCAAGTCAGTGCACACCTGATCGCCAGCCTGCTCGGCGAGCAGTGTGTAACTAGTTGCAGTTGTTACTATAGTAGTCACTGTAAGACACTGCGCACCCGTCCCACGACGAACGTGTGGTTCGGAGCAAGCGCGGTCTGCAACGAGCACGGTTCGGAGCAAGCGCGGTTTGCAACGAGCAAAGTGAGTGAGAACCGCGGGAAAGCACGGAGCGCGGGATCGTAGATCCCGCGGCCCATGCGAGCGGGCCGTCGGCCCGCGAGCAGACGGCGAACACCGTGACCCCTGCTGGATCGCGAGCGGAGTGAGTATTCCGACCGCCCGTCAGTAGGCACACGAGAGCTGTTTTCAGACACACCTCCGAAACTGGAACCGGTTCTTGCACCTGAACCCGATCACACACAGACTGGTTGCCAAATAGCCACCCATCAACGCGACCACGCACCTGACTCAGTCGGTCGCAGTCTCGACGGACTCGAGTTCCCCCTTCTGGTCGACCCAGACAGAAACGCCCCAGCAGGTGGTGAACTCGCGGGTTCCTCCCGATCGGCCGCTTCGGCACGGATTTTGTCAAGGTCGCCATCCGTCAGGAGGGTATCACCCTGCTCGGTCTCGTCAGGTTCGAGAGCGAACGTCTCTGTGACTGTCTCGTCCGTATAGCGGCCGATAACTGAGACGTCGATTCACGTCTGCTGTTGGGTTGAGCGGCTGTAACGCTTTTTTGGCGGTTGACTGGACGCTGAAGGAGAACAGCGACGGTCACCGCCCACAACTCACTGCACTGCTGACCGGTACGGCAACTCGAGTGTGTAGGATACTGGAGGGTACAGACACGACGAATGCGGGGGTACACTTACTATCCAGTAGCCACTTATAGAACAGTAATGGAGACATCGGATGGAGGTGACGTCAGAGATCAGTGGGACCAGTTGCTCCGCGTGTTGTCGGCCCAGCCACGCCGGCAGATCATCGTTTCGCTGCTGGATGCACCCGCCGATCAGCGTCTGCCGCTGCCAGCGGCAGCACTCACGTCACACTCCGCAGAAGACTCCGAACGACTTGTGATCGAACTCCAGCACTCTCATCTCCCTGTGCTGGCTAGAGCGGGCTACATTCGCTGGGAACAAGAGCCGCTCTCCGTCCAGCGCGGCCCGCGATTTTCCGAACCGGCCGCAGTAATGGGGCTCTTGCAGGGATCGGCTGACAGACTGCCAGACACGCTAGCACGTGAAGGGCTCGTTGAATCGTATGAGTCGGAGTAACGAAATCATATACAAGGTGGTCGCAGCGCTCGCCGCTGCGGATGGGACTGATCCAGGCTCGTTAGAATATACGCTGGCAGATTACGTCGATCCAACGATGATCGAACGTCTCGTCATGAGTGAGACGACCTCAGAGCTCTCATTTGAAGTTCCCGGTCACAACGTAACGGTGACCGCTGACAGCAACGTCTTCGTCGACGGCGTCAAGTACCGGGCCGGCACCCAGTCACGGGGTGCGTCTGGCGAACAAACGATCGCATCGCCACCAGCACCGGAAAACCCGCTACAACTCCAGCGGTTTTTCGCCAACCTTCCCTGTACGGTCTACCAGTCGCGTAACGAGGAAGGGTGGCCGATCGAGTTTATCAGCGGCAACTGCCGTGATCTGACTGGCTACGAACCGAACGCGTTCGTCATCGGCGGCGTCAACTTTGGCTTCGATCTGATCCATCCGGACGACTGTGACCGTGTGGGTGAGGCGGTTGATGAAGCCATCGAGACCGAATCTCCGTTTTCGGTCATGTACCGGCTACAGCGAGCAGACAGTACGGAACGATGGGTTCTCGAGATCGGGATGCCGCTCTTTGATGGCACTGAACCGCTCTCGATCGTCGGTGCAATCGTTGATTTATCCGAGGTAAATCGGAAGCAGGGGCAGTCGATTTCGTCCCCTGAACAGGCCAATCCGAGCGGGTAAGTTCATTTCACCAGCGGTCCAGGCAGAGACCCTGACCCTTGAGATTGGGTTGTTGACCCGTGTAGATGAACCGTCTCGACTTATTCGTCTGGACTGATGTGAACGGTCGTTTCGGCGGTCAGTCCCTTCTCCTCGGCGTTGGGAACGTTAATCTGGACGGAGATCGTGTGTTCGCCGGTTGCAGCCTCTTCCCACTCGCTGTCAGAAACTTTGAACAGCTGATGCCATACCTTTCGGAACCGCTTGCGTTCGCCGCGCTGGAAGTTGAACTCGCCGCTCTTGTCTGGTGGGTCGTAGCGTGCAACGTGTGTCGCTTCCGTGACGCCGTCGATATCCCAGGTCCACAGCAGGGGTGACTCCGTCGACAGCGTGACTGGAAGTGGAAGCGAGTTGCGCATCGTGACGGTGAACGGTATCGGTTCGCCCGCTGAGAACGTCGTTTGAGGAGTTACAATGTCGACCGAAATTGCCCGTTGGCGAAGCCCCGTCGGAACGAAGAGTTTGCTTAGCGTCGACGAATTTACGGAGCGAAAGGACTGGACCGTCGTAGACGACTCTCTCTCGTGAGGAGTAAACGGCTCGTCGTCGCGTTCGATGGCATCCGACTCGTAGATCCGACGCATAGCCGTCGTGAAGCACTGACTCGCCTAAAGCGTTCGGGTGCCCCGTGGAAGAGTACCAGCTGCAACCAGTTTCACACTGATCGTACAGCCCACACAGGTTACTGTGCTTTCCGCGGTTCTCACTCACTTTGCTCGTTCCGAACCGTGTTCGTTCCGAACCGTGCTCGTTCCGGACCGCGCTTGCTCCGAACCGCGCTTGCTCCGAACCGTGCTCGTTCCGAACCGCGCGTTCGTCGTGCGACGGATGCACAGTGACTTGCAGTTGCTACGATAGTGTCGCGAGAGACAATTGGTCCTCCCCGGTCGTGTTCACACTTGACTCCGCTTTCCGCATGTACCCGAGAACAGGCACGTCTCGCGCTGTTCGATAACGCTCTCGTTCAGAAACTCAGCGGTTCACGAACGCAACGACTCAGTGCACAATCAGGACGCATCACGTTCCCGAAGCTGCTCGAGTACCTCGCGAGCGTTCTCGAGTGCCTGCTCTTTTTTCGCCGGATAGGCCTCGACCTTCGCGCGGAGCATGATGCCGTCACCGACACGGATCGTGCCTTCGAAGGCGGCCTGTTTGTCCAGGCTGAGGAACAGTTCGGTGTTCTCGGTCACGCGGTCGTCGAGTTCGTCGAGTAGCGTGTCGAACGACTCGAGATCGGTAAGCCGCGAGAGCACGTGTCGAACGTCGTCTGCGTTCTCGGCGCGGGCCGAGAGGACGAGGATGCGGTCGCCGTAGTGGCCTTCGGATTCGACGCGGTCGAGTTCGAACTCCTCGGGGAGGAAGGTTCGAAGGGCCTCCTCGACGCGCTTTTCGTCCTCTGTGGCGTAGCAGAACGTTCGGATGTCGACGTAGTGAAGCGGAATCTGTGGCATCTGTGGTGTCGTATACGGCCGCCGAACTCTCACATAGGTGGCCCCGGTTTCGGGGAGCGCCTGTCAGTCGGTGTCGGAAGGTGCCGCTCGTTGTGGGTGTCGTTAGTTTTCGGTTTCGGTTTCGGCTTCGTTTTCGTCTTCGTCGTCCCCATCCTCGTCGACGTCAGCCGCCTCGAGGTCTTCCTCCGGAATGCCCGTCTCTTGGCCGTCCTCGAAGCTCACGGTGTAGGTCACGTCGCCGAACATCGATTCCATGGTCTGGGTGACTGTCCCGACTTCGCCGTTGAACTCGCTGTGCTTGTCCGTCAGGACAACCTTGTCGTCTTCCTCGAAGCTCATAGTCGCAGTTCCCCGCCATCGCGTAAAAAGGGACTGATTCACCGGTCTCCTGAATGGTTCCTCGGTGCTCGAGTGGCATCTTCGGTCATGGTTCTCTTCGCCTGAACGAGGTGCCTGAACGAGGCGCCTGTACGAGGATCCCCAACAAGACACCTGATCGAGGGTCGGTCAGACTGACTCGCCACGTCAGTTGTCTGAATCGCCGCTCCCTGTGGTCGACCGGTCTGTTCCTGTGTGACCGTCGATAGCACCAACAGTCGCTCGTCGAGCACGAAGCCATTCGTACCCAGCACCGACGCTGACCGCGATTCCGTAACACCCCCCGAGGAACGGGAGCCAGTAGACCCAGAACTCGAACCGCGGCGCAATAGCGTTTCCAATAGCCGTCCCGATGCTGTAGATGACGTATCCCGGCAACGCCAGCGGCGAGAACAGTTCCGTCCGGAGCCACCCCAGCGCGAACGGCACGACCAAGACGATTGCAGTCGCCACCGTCACTGGACTCGTAAGCGCTCGCCGACCAATCTCGGACCATCTCACAGACTGGCCCGTCAACGCCGATTCGGTCTTCGAACCTGTGTCAGGTCGAGTTCCGGTCATTCGCTCTTGTCACCTCTTGATTCGGTCTCTGTCTCGGTTTCGGTCTCAATCTCCGCTTCAGTCTCCCGCCCCACCGCTCCCGCACCTGCCACACCAATGCCCGTGTCGTACTCGAGTACCCCATGAGCCGCGAGGACGTGTGCGATCACGAGCCGAGACTGTGCAGTCATGGTCGCGTGGTCCAGGAGGAACTCGGTGGTCTCGAAGAGGTAGGCGGTCGCGTCGAGTTCGGCGGCGGCCTTCTGGAAGAGCAACGGGCCGCCAGCGGTGCTCTCCTGGGGTGTGAACCGGTGGAACGGCAGGTACCAGGGAACGGTGTCCGCGGTGAGCGCGTCGGCGATTGCAGGGCCATGGGAGTCCATGGAGTGAAAGAGAGCCTGTCCGACGTACTCCCGGTGGAAGCCGTAGATCCCAAGCGAGCGATGGAGGTCGAGAACGACAGCCGGCTCGTACCGTTCGACGGCATCCCAGATGCCGCGTGCGAGTTCGCTGGTTGGCTCCTGGTTGGCCGGGAAGTGGCGGTTCAGGTCGCCGTCGATCCCACCGCGTTCGTCGTTCTCCACGGCGACGCGGTCGGTCTCTGGGACGACGACAAGTCGGCCAGCATCGGGTGCCCACTCGGTGGCGTCGCGGGCGGCTTCGATACCGCTGTATTCGTCGCCGTGGACGCCGCCGAAGACCATCACCGTCGGGCCCGAGTCGGGAGCCGAAATCTCGTACAGCGTCGTTTCGTGGACTGTCTCGGGGAGCAGTTGTACTGTCTCGCGGGTGACCGCGTCGGTACCCGCTCGCGCTACCGTGAGCAGTTGGTCGTTTCCGTCCGGTCGACTCGCGACGCCTGCGATAGCTGTCCCTGCGAGTGTTGCCATCGCGGCGAGCGCACTCCGACGCCTCATCGGTTGATGTGACTAGATCCGCCTTCAAACACCTTCCCATTGAAGCCGCGAATGTCATCGAAAGTGGCTGTTCCGTCATTTCTCGATTTCCGCCAAGTCACGGACAGACGTGTTCGCTTCTGGCATGCCAGCCAGCACCTGTTGCGAGTCTAACCCGTGGTCCACTTCACCAATGATGATCAATAGTTTTGGATGATGGAAGAATAGTTCCGAGTACGTAAATGCGTGGGCCACCTACCGATTGTATGGAACGCCGAGATCCGATTACGAACGTCCCGATCGACGACGGTGATGTCCCTGTGTACCTGCCCGGAACGCCCACGCTCTCGTTCGTCCGAACGATCGAACGAGTGATCGACATGGTTCGTCGGTAAGCAGCCGGCTGGCTGAACACATACCTCCCACCTCTCAGACATTTCCTCCCTTTCCCCTGATCTTACATGTCCGAGACACCGAGTTCATCGAGCAGCGTCTCCGCCGCCGCACTCGAGGACCCAGGTCCGCGAGCGGTGAGGAGATCGCCATCGACAGTGACGCTCGTGTCCTGATCGAGTTCGGCGTCCCAGTTGCCGCCGGCGGCCTCGACCTCGTCTTCGACCCAGTAGGGAAGCTTGCGGCCGGTCGGCATGACGTCGTTCTCGTCGACGATTTCTTCTTCCCACTCGTTCGGGAAGCCGGTCACGTCGCGACCCTCGACGATGAAGCCACCGTCGCTGTCACGGGCGAACGCGAGCAGGCCGACCGCGTGACAGACGACCAGCGCCTTGCCGTCACCCTCGACTGCGTCTCGCAGGAGTCGGCGAGCATCGCTGTCCTGATTTACGTCCCATTCAGTGCCGTGCCCACCGGGGAAGACGACAGCGTCGTACTCCGCGGCGTCTGCTTCGGCTGTCGGAATCGGATCGTTGAGCCGCTCATCGTTTTCGTGGACCTCACGGACGTGCTCGGCGGTCTCCTCGCCGACCTCGTCCGGATCCGCCGACGTCTCATCGAGTTCCGGCGGCCCGCCCGAGGGCGTTGTGACTGTGATTTCGACGCCCGCATCCGAGAGCGTCTCGAGTGGCTCGATGCATTCTTCTCCCCAGTAGCCTTCCTCGCTGACGACGAATAGTGCGCGCGTCATGGAGACAGACCTACGCTGAGCAGCCTCAAAACTCCCTCACCACCCGAGGGTGCTGCCGCGACCGTGTGACCTTTTCCGGTTTCGGTTGGCGATGTTGTCGCCGGTACTGTTCTGGCTGCTCGGTGCTATTGCTATTGCTATTGCTATTGCTATTGCGACTGCTGTCGGTGTTGGTAGTGCTGTGTCGGCTACGTGAACTCGAGTCACTGCTGTGCGTTGTTCCATTCCCTACGGCCGGCGCTACCATGCCACAACACGTTATCGTCACTGACGGTCAGACGGACCTGAAGTGGCCTTTTTCGGTATCGATAGCGTACGTCGTACTGACTATGTCAGACAGATCGAGTCCGTTCGACGGCATTGAGGAACTGCTCGACAAGCTCAACCGGCAACTCGAGACGGCTGCTCGATCCTGGGAGCAGAGCGTGGACGGGGGAGGTCAGGGCCGAGACCGACGCCAATTCAATTTCTCGATGGATGTGGGGAGCGGTTCGACCAGCCTCGATATCGCAGACGAGGACGAGGAGTTCATCGTCACTGTCGACGTTCCAGGCTACGAGGCTGACGACCTCGATATTCGACTGGCTGGCGAGTTGCTCACGATCGAGGGCGAGCGCGAGCACGCGGAGGGCCACGACGACGAGGAACGCGGCGTCTACATCCGACGGGAGCGAGAGGTACAGTCGTTTAGTCGCAAGGTGACGCTGCCGGCTGCTGTCGATTCTGACGGCGTCGATGCGACGATTAACAACGGGATTCTGACGATTCGGCTTCCAAAGCGTGAACCGGACAGTGAATCCCACCGGATCGATATCGACTGAGTTCCAGTCGATCACAGTCACGCCAGTTTACCGTCTTCTGTGCTTCCCACTCTGGACCCTGCGCCCAACACCTTGCACTCTGCACCCTGCGCCCAACACCTTGCACTCTGCACCCTACGCCCAACACCTTGCACTCTGCACCCTGCGCCCAACACCTTGCACTCTGCACCCTACTCCTCACACCCTCGCCGTTAGTCGTCGAGATTCAGCGCCTCGAAAAAACGACTCGAAATTCGGCCACTGACGAAGTCCAGAAGCTGTTCCGCGTCGCCTGCCTCGTCCGCGAAAATGCCGAGTTCGATGTGACCACCGGCCATATCGTGGTGGCCGCCCGCCGATCCCAGATCACCGAATCCATCGTCGAGCGTTTCGCCCATGTTGATCCGCGGATCGATCGAGCGACCACTGATTCGAATCGCGTCGCCGACGATGCCGTAGACGAGTACCGTATCGACGCCCTCGAGATTGAGCAGGTAATCTGCCGCCTGAGGTAGTGCGTCCGTCTCAGCCGTTTTACCGACATTCGCGACCATCGAGGACGCCCGGCGCTCGCGGGTGTCGATTGCCCGGCCAATTGCGTCGAGCGTGCCCGGCGAAAACGCACTTCCATACAACTGTTCGAGAACCTCGAGTTCGGCGTCAGCGTAGACCGAAAGTGCAGCCTCATACTCTCGTCGCGTCGGCTCGCGGACGAAATCGAGGCGCTCACGATGGAGTGCAAACAACAGTGCCGAGGCGAGTCGGCTCGTCAACTCGATGTCGAGTTCCCCGAGGTACTCGACGAAGATGGTCGCTGTCGCGCCGTACTCGGTCCGGATATCTGTGAATTCCGCCCCGTCATCACCGCCGGGGTGATGATCAACGACGATATCCGGTTCGATCTCCGTATCGAGTGACGTGTTCTGTCCACTCGTGTGATCGACGAATGCGAGACAGTCGAACTCCTCGAACGTCACGCCGTCGAGTGGGACGACAGTGAGTGCGAGCATGTTGACGAACGCTCGATTCTGCTGGTGTGAAATATCACCGCCGTACGTGATCACCACCTCCTCGACATCGTGTTCACCTGCGATCGTCTCGAGTGCGAGTGCGCTGGCCAGACAGTCGGGGTCCGGATTGTCGTGACAGACGACGACGAGCGAGGAGGCGGACTCGAGAACCGAGACGAGGTCGGCCGCGCGTGACATGTCGTCATCCAGTACGAGAAACAGCCGTTTGAACCCAGTGACGGTACGGAGTGCCATCGCCGACCGTCTCGCGACCCAATGACTCGTTGACCGGGGGTACTCGAGTCGGTTGGCATCGGTGCGATATGGTATGGTGCTGGTATGGTGCTGTATGATGCCGTATACTGTCGTATGGTGTCGATATGTGATGAGATCATGTCGTCCGTTCCCGTATGGTTCCAGTACCGCTCGGGACAGTCGTCGTACGGATGATCGAATCGATGGTCGTTTCTGCAACCGAAAATCGTCGTCGCCACGCGTAGCCCCGTCTCGAGTAGTCTGATAACAGCCGAGGAATCGCCGGGAGAGCTGTCAGTACTGATGCCATGCGAACCATTGACGAAATCTATTTCATACCGGGCACTCCGTTCACGAGTATGCGAGATGCCTACCTCGTCGGTGCGGGGCAGTCGGCCTACGGGGCTTTTCCATCCGAGAGCTACCGCTCATTGTTCCGAACGGCGTTCGAAGACGCAGTAGCGAGCGTTCCGAACGGAGTCGAGACGGACGACGTCGACGAAGCCTTCATCGGCACGCTCGGCGTCGGTGGCCGCCAGCTCGGACTCTCGGGGCCGGCAGTAACCGAACACGTCGGTCTCGATGGCGTTCCGTGCACGCGCGTCGAAAACGCCTGCGCAGCGAGTGGCTTTGCGACTCGCCAGGCCGTCCAGGCAGTCAAGTCCGGCATGGCGGACGTCGTCCTCGCGGGCGGCTTCGAGATCATGACTGACATGAGTTCGGACGCGACGAAATACTGGCTCGGCGTCTCCGGTGAAACCGAGTGGGAGCGCCTCTCTGGCACCACCTTTTCCGGGGTGTACGCCCAGATGGCAAGCGCCCACATGGAGGAGTACGGCACCACGCGCGAACAGCTCTCGCGCGTCGCCGTCAAGAACCACGCCAACGGCGCGAAGAACCCGCACGCGCAACTGGGATTCGAGTGTTCACTCGAGGACGCCCAGTCGGCACCGGTCGTCGCGGATCCGCTCAATCTCTATCACTGCTGTCCGACCTCCGACGGCGCGGCCTGTGCACTGATCGTCAGCGAGGATGTCGTCGACGACTATACGGACGATCCGATCCGCGTCGCCGGCGTCGGTGCTGGCAGCGACAGTGTTGGCCTCTTCCAGCGCGATTCCTACACGGGCGTCCCGGCGAGCCAGCGTGCCGCCGAGACGGCCTACGAGATGGCCGACATCGGCCCCGAGGAACTCGATTTCGCGGAGGTCCACGACTGCTTTGCAATCGCCGAACTGCTGGCCTACGAGGATCTCGGCTTCTGTGAGAAGGGCGAGGCTGGCGAGTTCATTGAATCCGGCGCGACCGAACTCGGCGGTGATCTCCCCGTCAATACATCGGGCGGGCTCAAGTCGAAGGGCCACCCGATCGGCGCAACCGGTTCCGGTCAGGTCGTCGAGGCGTTCAAACAGCTCTCGGGCAAGGCCGGCGATCGACAGGTCGAGAACCCCACCCGTGGGCTCACCCACAACGTTGGGGGCAGCGGCGGTGCATCTGTCATTCATATTTTCGAGAAGGAAACGGAGGTGAGCGCCTGATGGTCGCTATTACTGCTGTCGGCGCGTACGCACCGCGATTCCGTATTATGGCCGAAGAATTCGCAGACGCCTGGGGTCACTTCCAGGCCTCCGGTATCTCCGAGAAGGCCGTTCCCGCAGCCGACGAGGATGCTCTGACGATGGGCTACGAGGCCGCGACGCGTGCACTCGAGTCAGCCGACCTTACTGGCGAGGCTATCGACTGGCTCGGCTTCGCATCCTCTCGCCCACCGCTCGCAGAGGAGGACTTGACGGCCCGTCTGGGCGCGATGCTCGCCGTCAGCGAGGCGGCTACCCGTCACGTCTTCACCGGCAGCACGCGAGCCGGCACCCGCGCGCTCTGGGCCGGCATAGACGCCGTCGCTGCTGACGAGACCACGACGGGGCTCGTCGTCGCCGCCGACGCACCGGTCGGTGAACCCGACAGCGAACTCGACCACGCCGCCGGCGCAGGCAGCGCTGCGTTCGTCCTCGAATCGAGCGGTCCCGCCAACATCGTCGACCGCGCCGAGTACTCCCGCCCCTACCCCGGCACCCGCTTCCGGAACACCGGCGAGGAGGAGACTCAGGGCCTCGGCGTCACCCAGTACGACCGCCAGGCGTTCACCGAAACCATCGCTGGCGCTGTGGCTGCACTCGAGTCCAATTCCAACGACGACCTCGAGCCAGCGGCCGCTGCTATCCAGGCACCGAACGGGAAACTCCCCTACCGCGCCGCCGGCGCGGCCGGCGTGGGCACCGACGAGATCCAGGCCGCTGCAACGGTTCACGACCTTGGCGACCTCGGTGCCGCGAGCGTCCCCGTCTCGCTCGCCAGCGCGCTCGCAGAGGGTCACGAGTCGATTCTGGGCGTCTCATTCGGTAGTGGAGCCGGTGCTGACGCGCTGGTACTCGAGTGCAGTGGGAGCGTTCCGGCACAGGTTGACTTGGATGGAGATAGCGAAGACGACGAGCAGACACTCTCGTACGCCGAGTACCTCCGCCAGCGCAGCGTCGTCACGGCAGGACCACCGTCGGGCGGCGGTGCGTACGTCAGCGTTCCGTCGTGGCGGCGGTCGATCCCACAGCGGTACCGACTCGAGGCGGGCCGCTGTCCGGAGTGTGGCGCGCTCGCGTTCCCGCCGGAGGGTGCCTGTGATGAGTGTGGGTCGCTTGCCGAGTACGAGGCAGTCGAACTCGCAGATACGGGTCGAATTGAGGCTGTGACGACGATTTCACAGGGTGGTGCGCCGCCGGAGTTCGCGCCACAGCAGTCGCAAGCGGGAGATTACGCGGCGGCGATCGTCGAACTTCCGGTTGCAGAGAGTTCGAGAACGGAGACAGGTGAGGGGACCGTGAGCCTCCCTGCGATGGGGACCGACGCTGCACCTGACGCCTTTGCAGTCGACGATGAAATCGAGACGACAATTCGGCGAATCTACACGCAGGAGGGCGTGACGCGGTACGGATTCAAAGTTCGACCAGCCACGTAACGAAGGCTGTCAGCGTTAGCACCTCGCGTTGTGAATGAACGCGAACGCTTTTGTCCAGGGGTCAAACGGCTATTACGAACTCCGTGCGGAAAGCGGTCGAAAAACCGACTGAGCCGGAGTTTGAACGGGCTAAACCATGATTCGACGATCGATCACCGGGGCCCGTTACACCGATCCGTATACGTCGTGATTCGGGGTCGACAGCTCAGTTTGCTTGCGCAGGTGTCTCCGCTTCGATGGCTGCCGGACCGTCCGGCGTGAGCAACACCTCGAACGCCCGATCTTCCAGATCTGCCGGCGGTTCGAGGTAGCCGGTCGCAAACGCCGTGTACGGTGTCGCGAGTTCGAGGGTGACGTCTACGGCGGCGACGACCGTCTCCTGATCGCCCGCCGGGGAGATTTCGAGTGTGTAATCGCCAGCAGGTACGGCAATGTAATCAGACGCCTCGCCGAAGGCGACGTTCTCGAAAAGCGGCTGGCCGGCAGCGCTGACGTCGACAGCCGGGGCGTCCGGTGACGCGTGGACGAGCCGTACCACAGCGGAGCCGGCGTCGGTCAATACGAGGACCTCGAACGTGTTGGCCTCGAGTTCACCGATGGCGGCGAGCGTATAGAAGGCGTCCTCGACGCTCACCTGCTCGTCGTAGACGATCGCGTCCGGATCGTCAGCTGCCGTAATCTGGACGCGATAGGTGCCCGGCTCGAGCTCGAGATACGGCGAAATATCGCCGTAAGGGACGTCTGCGAGTACCCGTTGGTCGTCGACGAATACGTCTACGTTCGGCGCGTCCGGAGAGAGGTGAGCGACGCGGACACCGCCTGTTGGCGGTTCCATCGGTGGCTCGTCGTTTTTCTTCTTCTCGTCTGGTTTCTCGTTCCGTTTCTTCTCGCGTTCGTCGTCTTCGTGCTCGCCGCGTGCATACACCGTCCCAGGGATCGCTGCGAGACCACTTGCGACACCAACACTTTTGATCGCCGTTCGTCTGGTCGGAGACATTGCACCTGCAGGCTCGAGAAAGACGGATAAATAGGGTGTAGTCAGTACGACTGATTGAATTCGAGGTTGTACAGCTCGGCGAGTCGTAGCTGACGCCTACCGACTGTCCAGATTGCTGTAACTCTGTATCGGTGCAATGCAGAACGATCGCGGTATTGCAGCAGAAACGGAAAACGGTTCGTACGCACAGTGAATCAAAGATGGTCCCCTGGCCAGCGTCCCCCTCAAACCATAGTAACAACTGAAACTGTTTGCACACCAATCGCACTTCCGCGGTTCTCACTCGTTCCACTCGCTCCGAACCGCGCTGCCTCCGTGCGGCTTGGTGTGCACTGACTGTCAGTGGTTACCATAGCTTACCCATTTCCATACAGCTATCCCTGACAGCTCTCGTCCCTGCGAGTAACGTTGTTTCCGTCAGGACGCAACGCTCAGGAGGACGCTATCAGCTGCTGTGCGTCCGCTTTTGTCGTCTGTGGGTAGTGACCGCTGACACTGACTGCCCGCAGTGTGGTAGAAGGGAGGGGGTGGGAGTGAATTCCAACTCGAGATTTGAGGAGAGAAAGGGAGAGAAAGAGAAGGAGAAGGAAAGTGACTGGAGTGAACGACTAGTCCGCGTTGAGCGGTGGCTTGGCGGAACGGGCTTCATCGGAGGCGTCGGCCGGCGTGTTGACGAACATCGCGTGGCCGATGATCCCCATCGCGGTGAATGCGCCGATCGGGACGGCTGCGGTCAACGAAACGCCGACGAACGTCAGGGCTGCGGTGATTCCAAGCAGTGCGACTGGGATGAGGCCAAGAACAATGTCGTAATATCCAGTCATAATCTATCCAATAGTACGTGAAATGCGTATATAAGTGTTTCCCATAATCGCTTGATATTGGACCGGTTTCTAATCCATATTTGGGGTGCTGGATACTCATAACTTATGAGTTGCTTATCAGAGAGCAGATATGGATAAGAATAATCATGCGATAGCAGAGAGATTCTTCGGTGAGGCACTGAAACGAGATATCACGACGAAAAAACGCACGAGGAGAGGACTGTGTTTAGTGTTGGCACTAGTCATAGAAACGATTGAAGGGATAGTTCAGAATATGAGACTGCTACCAGCGCCAGAATAGTGTTTACCATCTATGATATGTTTGATGCCGGAGATGACAGAGGATCGAAACGCTATCGTCGGGTGATCACAGCATACCCGACACGCCAGCCGACGAGGGCGACCAGTCCGAAACCGGTGATGACAAGGCCGAACGGCCAGGCAGCCGAGCCATCGAGAAACGGCGATACACGGAGTGACAGTCCGATATTCGCCGCTGCGATCCAGGTCAGTGCCGTCAGTCGCGCCGTTCCGATCACCGACGCCGTACTGTTACGAGTGTACAACCCCGACAACGCCGTCATCGCGACCCAGCCGAGCAGGAACGGGGCCAACGCCTCGAGCAGGGCGGGAATGCCGTCGACCAGCCCGTGTGAGTACTGACCGTACAGGATCAACGCCGTCAACAGAGCAATGTCGACGGTACCGACCAGCAGCGTTTCGCGATCGAAGACCGATGTGCGCTCATCCGCCTGCACTGCAGTGTCCATACGCGCTGGTCGGGACCGTATCCCTATTGGTGTCCCGATTTCAGCCGCAGCATCGGCTCGTCACGAAGCCGGCTCGACGCAGGAATTGACAGGGGAGGAGGAACCCGGCGACTGGCATCGCCGAGTTGCCGCATGTCGTCCCAACGGACGAAGCGTCTCCGTGCGAGGGCGTCCTCGCACGTCTCCTCGAACACACGAATGGAGCTTTGTTATCGGGTCCATTCACTGACCGCCCATCGGTTCGGAAACCTACCTGTCCGGTATATGCTGTCCATACCGACTCGAGTGCCTGCCGTATGGAGTCCCAAACCGGGACACTGCGTGATCAACTGGCCTCTTGTTCAGGTACCGTCCCAGCTGCTACCGCACAGCCATATACATTACCGTGCTCTTGATCCACTACTGCCGTCCTCACGACGCAAGTACCCGATCGTCCCTGGATCGAAGTAATAGCGCGAGCCGCAGTTTCCACAGTCCGCAGACAGGGCCTGGCCGTGCTGGTGGAGTTTCCAGAGTTTCGTTTGATTGCGTTCGATATCGAGTGTCACCGACTGGTCACAGTTCGGCACGGTACACGGGAACCGGACGTACCAGTTCGGCACCGAGAGCGCGCCGAGCGGGGCGAGTTCGCTCCGGAGTCGACACAGCAGATTGAAAATCGTCACCGAGGGGTTCTCGCGGTCGATCACGACGCCTTCGACATCGCTGATGAAGCCACCACGGCGACACTCGTCATCGTACAGCGGCAACACGGGGATTCCCTTCGCGAGGGCGTAACCGATCTCCTGGTTGATCCACTGGCTGGTCGTCGCTCGCTTGGTGAGCACCGCGACGACCACGTCGCTGTTCGCCAATCGGCCCTCGAGACGCGCTCGTGAGCCGCCGGATTCGACCTCCTCGAGCGCGATGTGGACACCAAAGGGGAAGTTCTTCACCGTCGAGAACAGATCCTGGACGAGCTCGAGATCACCTGGCGCGTGCGAGACGAAGACCTGTTCTCCGGACATACGTTCTCGTCGAGATGATGGTTCGTGAGCTATTATGAAGGTACCTACTCTCGACAGGAGCACACGGCGGCCGCTGCAGACGCTATGCCTGCGAAATCGTCTCGAGTACCCGCTGTGAGAATTCGACCTGCGAGAGGTCGTCCGAGAGCCGCTCGAACCACGCAGCTTCGACGTGCCAGCTTCCACGACGAACTCCATCAGTCGTCAGCGACGTCACCTCGAGTCGTCCCGGCTGCCACTCGCGCTCCTCGGCGACCGCCAGCAGTGTCCGGAGTACTGCACCGACCTCGTTGCTCGTCACACCCGGTGCCTCCGAGACGGTTTCGTACTCGAGTACGATCGGAGCCAGTTGCTCGTCGCCGGTGGTCTCGCTCTCGTGTCGGTTTCCGTCCACGTTCGCGTCTCCGTCCCCATCCTCATCCTCAGCCTCATCCCCATCTCTGTCCCCCTGTTCGAGTTCGAACGCCGTCACGTAGATGCCGTGGCTCATGAGCCGATTCTCGAGTGCGACAGCCACGGGCCGCTCGTCGCTCATACGAGATGTGTTGTCGTGTTGTGAGAAAAGGTGTTTGGTCGGGTGTCTACTGTGCCGGCATTGTGAACACCCGTGGTGAGAAATCGCGGGAACGGCCGAGCAAAAGCCCGCTCAGAGCGGGTCGACCAGATCCTCAAGTGCAGCCGTCGGATCGTCAGCCTTCGCGACGCCGCTTGCGAGCAGGACGCCCTCGGAGCCGAGGTCGCTGGCAGCGACCACGTCGTCGCCCGTGCTGATACCCGCACCGCAGAGCACGGACACATCGTTATCGACGCTCTCGGCTGCATCCACGGCGTCCTCGACGATATCCGGATCAGCCTGGCTGACCGGCGTTCCCGTCCCGATCAGTGCTGGCGGTTCGACGGCGACGGCATCCGGTCCGAGCGCCGCGGCCGCGCCGATCTGTGCTGGGTTGTTCGCACAGACGACCGTCTCGAGTCCGGCGCGCTCCGCTGCCTGCACCGAGCCGTCGATATCGGCGAGTTTCAGGCGCTGCTCGGAGTGGTTGATCAGGGTGCCGACTGCACCTGCGTTGGCGACGGACTCCGCAAGCGTGTGTCCGGTGTTGCTCCCGTGTTCGATCGGATCGACGTGCTGTGCCCAGGTCTCTGCGCCGGTGTCGGCGACGCGTTCGAGGTGTGCTGCCTGCGGCGCGACGGCGAGGCGAGCGTCGGTAGTCTCGTTAACATCGCGGACGGCCTCCGCGACGGCGACTGGATCACACGGATACGTCTTCAGGTTGACGAGGACGAACATCGCTATAGGAGAGAGGCCCGTCCCGCGAAAGAAATAGCTTGCGAGTCAGCGCGCCATGTCGTGCCACGACCGCCACGTGGGATGCGGGGGCAGACAGCGGCTCGTACTCGAGTGGCACAGACGACGCGCTCGCATCGCAATCGGGTGTGTCTCCCGTTGCTCCCAGCTTACTTCGACGCGAGCGGCGCTCAGTCCTTGCGCTTGACGACGTCACCGAGCGTGTAACTGCCCGACGAGGAGCCGCCGGACCACTCGGAGTCGTCGCCCGAACTTCCCTCTGCGCTCAGGTCGATCTCGAGGAAGCGCTCGAGTTTCGACTGGACGCGATCGCTCGGCAGGGTATCGCCGCGTTCGATCTTTCGGATGAGACTCGACTTCTCGTTGAGCTCGTTGGCCAGATCGGACTGGCTGAGGCCCTTGTTTTCGCGTGCGGACCGGACGAGGTCGTCGTAATCGGGTGCGAGTTCGTCCATATCGTCGAACATATCGTTCCGACGTTGGGTACTCGAACTCGACGAAGACGAGCTACTTGCCCCACTCGAGCCGGCCGATTGGCCGCTCGAACTCGACGATGAGGACGAGGAACCGGTCGAGTACTTGGTGGACGTGCTCGAACTCGACGGCTGTCTGACTTCGGTGCCGAAGTCGGTACAGTTCGAACACACGTCTAACTTCGCGCCCTCGACCTTGATGGTCTTCGGAGACGACGTCTCGGCGCCACACATCTCGCACTGAACCATGCACGAATCTATATCGCGGCGAGTCATAAACCATGCGGCGCGTTGCTGTTCCGAAGACAGTCCCACACCAGCCTGAGACCGCTACTCGAGTGCCGACCAGGAGTAGAAAAAGCGCTGAAGCGCCGTCAGGTGACCGACGACGGCGAGGAAGACCAGTAGCCATCCGATCAGCGTTAGACCGGCGACCTCGCCCGAAACAGGATAGGCCAGAAAGCCGACGACACCGATGATGGCCAGCCGGTCCGCACGACCGACGAGACCGCCGTAGACCCGGTCGAGGCCGACAGCCTGGGCCTGGGTTCCGAGGTAGGAGGTCATCACGACGCCCGTAACGGCGAGGAAGCCGAGCAGGTAATCACCGATGCCGGCCGCCAGACCCGCGATGATGACGATGTCGGCGTACCGGTCGAGCACGTGGTCGAGCAGGTCGCCGCCCGCCGACGCAACCTCCTGCTCTCGCGCGAGTGCGCCGTCGACGATATCGAGCCAGCCGTTCAGGAAGACTAACGCGGCGGCGACGGCGTACCAGACGGGTGCTGCTCTCCCCCCGAGGAAGAACGCCCCTGCGGCCAGCACCGCCATCCCGAACGCGACGATACTCACGCCGTCGGGGCTCATCCCGATGCGGTCGAATCCCTTTACGAACGGATCCAGAAAGCGCGAGATGTATGGTCTGAACTTATCGAGTGTCATAGCAGGTACTCCGTAAAGTCGACCTCGCCAGCACTCGGCTCGCGCTCACCCGCAACG
Source organism: Natrialba magadii ATCC 43099 (assembly GCF_000025625.1). NCBI lineage: Archaea > Methanobacteriati > Methanobacteriota > Halobacteria > Halobacteriales > Natrialbaceae > Natrialba > Natrialba magadii. Next base: position 598,401 of record NC_013922.1, read on the forward strand.
ACGGCTGCGAGTTCGTCCGCGACAGCTTCTGGCTCGCGATCGGTCGTGTCGATTTCGTAGACGGACTCGAGTCCGTGCTGGTCGACGGCTTCGGAGAGGATTACGTCGAGGGCCTCGCTCTCAGCATTTTCGGCCGCCTTTCCTTCGGTTTCGCCGCGTTCGCGGAGTCGATCCGCAAGCTCTTCGGGGGCACACCGGAGGACGGCGACGCGGTCAGCGTCGAAGTGGTGTGCGAGGTGGGAGTCGACGACGAGGGTATCGGCGTCGTGGCCGTCGAGCCACGCTGCGAGCCCGTCCAGGTCGGCGACCTTGCTCTCGCGGTCGGGGTCGACCTCGGTGTAGAGGCCTTCTTCGGCGAGCACGTCGTTGAGGTGGACGACTTCGACCTCGCCGTGGTCGATGTCTTCACCGTCAGCGTTCGCGTCTTCGCTGTCCGCTTCACTCTCACCCTCATGCTCTCTGGCGAGCCGATCAGCCAGCAGTTCGGTCGCGGTCGTCTTCCCCGTTCCAGGGGTCCCGGTGACCGCGATTCTCACGTGTCGGACACCTCACGTTCGTGGTCGGCTGCGGGACCGGAATCAGAATTGGGATTGGGTTCGGAATCGGAATCGGAATCGGAATCGGAATCGAGATCCAGACCGAGATCCGCGAGCACCTCGTTGAGCGTCTCGATCGCGCGCTCGGTTTCGGCCTCGGTGCCGCAGGTGATGCGGATACAGCCGGGTAGCCCGAAGCTCGTACAGTCCCGGACGATGACGCCACGTTCCTGCATCGTCTCGGCGACCGTACTGGCGTCGCCCACAGCTGCGAGGGCGAAGTTCCCCTCGCTCTCCCAGACGTGCGCATCGATATCCTCACGCATGGCCGTGCGGGACTTGCGTGCCGTCTCGACGGTCCGCTCGACGTGTTTGTCGTCGCCGAAGGCGGCCAGCCCGGCCCGGCAGGCGAGTTCGCTCGCGGCGAAGGGCGTGTTCACGCGCGTGTAGGCGTCTGCCCACTCGTCGGGAACCACGGCGTAGCCGAGTCGGAGGCCGGCGAGGCCGTAGGCCTTCGAGAACGTCCGCAAGACGGCGATATCGTCCCGCGAATCGAAGCCGTCTCGGCCCTCGATAAGTGCGATGGCGCTCTCGACGTCGGCGAACTCGCCGTAGGCCTCGTCGACGACGACGAGCGTCTCCTCGTCGGTTTCGTCTGCCAGGCGCTCGATTTCGGCGAGGTCGATCGTCGACCCCGACGGGTTGTGCGGGCTGGTGAGATAGACGATCCGTTCGCCGTCGTAGTCCTCGAGAACTGCCTGTGCGGTCTGGGCGAATCCATCCTCGCGGTCGAGGCTGTACTCACTGACCTCGCCGTGGTGGAAGCGGGCGCTCATACCGTAGTAGGCGAATCCGGGCGTCGGAACGAGCACCTCGTCGCCGGGTTCGATGACGGCCCGTGAGAGGTAATCGAGTGCCCCGTCGCCACCGTTTGCCAGCCAGACCTGTGCGGGTGAGATGTCCCAGTGGTCGGCGACGGCTTCGGTGAGGTCAGTGTGTGTTGATTTCGGGTAGGAACTGACGGTCGAGGCTGCCTCGCGGATAGTCTCGACGGCGGCCGGCGAGGGTCCGTGCGGGTTCTCGTTCGAGGCGAGTTTGACGAACTCCGAGGGATCGCGCCCGAGTTCGCGGGCGACTTCCTCGATGCCCCGACCCGCCTCGTAGGCGACGTGATCGGACAGATCGCGCGGTTGCATACGCGAAGCCTGTTCGCCGTGGCTCTTAAGCGTGCTCACCTACCGTCGCCACGCCGCGTCTGTGTCACCCGCGCTAACTGCAGAAGCTGTAGGGTGCTACGATTCGAACAGCGTCTCGAGTCGCTCGAGCGTCTCCGCTCCCGCAGTATCCTTGTCGTATCGTACACCCAGGAATCGCGGGAATCGCAGTGCATAGCCCGACGAGTACGTCGGCGACGTCTGGATCTCCTCGTAGCCAACCTCGAAAACGACGGCCGGCTCGAGTTCGACCGCCGTTCCGTCCTCCGCGACGATGTGGGGTTCCAGCAGTTCCGTCAATTCCTCGAGTTTCTCGTCCGTGATGCCCGTCGCGACCTTGCCGACCGTTTCCAGGTCGTCGCCGTCGCGAACCGAGAGCTCGAACGTCCCGAGGAACGTCGCCCGCCGTCCCTCGCCCCACTCCGCACCGGTGACGACGCAGTCGAGCGTCTCGACGTCCGGTTTGCGCTTCTGCCAGTTCTTTCCGCGCCGGCCCGGCGAGTACGCTGAATCGGGGTTCTTGAGCATTATCCCCTCGTGGCCGGCCTCGAGTGCGTCCGCGTCGACGGCCTCGATTTCGTCAGGGTTGTCGGTGACCCACAGCAGCGAGAAGCCGTCGATCTCTTCGGGTTCTTGCTGGGGGCCCATCGCGAGCACCGACTCGAGTTGGTTGTGTCGCTCGACCAGTGGCTCCTCGAGGAGGTCGTCGCCGTCGGCGTGGAGACAGTCGAAGAAGACTGGGCGAACAGAGACGTTTTCGCGGGCTTTCGCCACGTCGTGCTTGCGCCGGAAGCGCTTGAGCACCTCCTGAAACGGCAAGGGGTTGCCATCGTCGTCAATCGCGACGACCTCGCCGTCCAGAATCGCGGGGCCGTCGAGGTGTTCGTCGGCAAACTCGACGACCTCCGGGAGTGCGTCGGTGACCGCTTCCATGTTCCGGGAGAAAACGTGCGTCTCGCCGTTGCTGTCGCCGTCTGGACCGCCAGGGCCTGCTGGATCGTAGTGTAACTGGATTCGCGCCCCGTCGTACTTCCACTCGACCGCAGCCTCGTCCCACTCCTCGAGTGCATCCGTAACCGTCCCCGCCTGCGCGAGCATGGCCTGGACTGGGCGACCGATCTCGAGGTCGATCTCGTCGAGTCCGTCGACGCCGTCCTCGCGGGCGGTTTCCGCGACCTGGCCGTAGTCGTTCGAGACCTGGAGTGCGCGTTCGACCGGCTCTTGGGGAACCTCGAAGGCCTCGGCGATGGCGTCCCGGACGGTACCCTCGCCGACGCCGATGCGCATTTCGGAGAGGACGAGGCGAGCGAGGTAGCGCGCTTCGTCGCTCGAGCAGCGGTTGAACAGCCCGAAGAGGAGGTCGACCTTCCGGTCTTGGCTGCCCGAGCCTTCGGCGGCCGCGAGGTCGGTAAGGGTGTCGTTTATTTCGCGGACGGTGAGGTCGCCGGTGCCGTTGCTGCTGTTGCTGTCGTTGCTGCTGTTGCTGTCGTTGCCGCTGTTGCTGCCGTTGCCGCCGTTGTTGCGGTCGTCCTGGTCGTCATTGTTGTCGACAGCACCACCAGCGCCACTGCCACCGCCGCTCATGAACGCACCCAACCCCTGCTGGCCGCCGAAGTCGTAGCTCGCCGCCACCGCACCGATTTCGCCGCGGTCGGCGAGTCGCTCCTCCACGTCGTCTGCGTCGACGTTCGTCCCCGCTGCACGGGCGATAGCCTCGTAGCAGGTGTTTGGCCCGATATCGAGCGTGGTCGAGTCCCAGGCTGGGAAGACCCGGCCCTGGACGAACCGGGCGACGATTGGGAGATCGTCGCCGGCCTCTGCGAGCAGGTCGCGGACGTGGGCAACGATCTCGAGATCCGCGGATTCGGCCTCGATCGTGGCGGCGCGGTCTGCGAACGTGGCGAACTCCATCGGCGGTGTCTATCGCCGGGGAGGCTAAAACGGTTCTGAGACCGGGCGACTGAGACAGCTTTCTGGAAGAGCTATCGCTCGAGTGCGTGTAACGTGCCGTCGAAACTACCGACGACAACCAGTTCGTCACTAATCGCTGGCGTCGACCCGACCTCGTCGTCGGTCTGGTATGACCAGCGTTCGCTTCCGTCAGCCGCGTCGACTGCGTATAGCGAGTTGTCAGCGGATCCGACGTAGACGATTCCGTCGGCGGACGAGGGCGAGAAGACGAGTCCATCTGTGTCGAACGTCCACTCCTCGGTTCCGTCGCTGGCATCGACGGCATATAGTTTGCCATCGCCACTGCCGACGTACACCGTCCCGTCAGCGACAGTGGGATTTGAATTGGTACCCCCGTTCGTCTCGAACGACCACAATTCTTCACCGTGGGTATCGACCGCGGAGAGGACGCCGTCGGAATTCGCGATATAGATCGTTCCATTGACGACGGTCGGATCAGAGACAATTGAGCTCTCGGTTTCGAACGCCCACTCTTCAGTCCCATCTGCAGCGTTGAGGGCGTATAGCGAGTTATCACGACTGCCGGCGTAGACTGTCCCGTCGTCGACTGCGGGAGAGGTCTGGACGCTGTCTCCCGTTTCGAACGCCCACTCTTCCGTTCCGTCTCGGGAATCAAGTGCGTACACGAACGAGTCGTTACAACCGACGTATACGGTCTCTGCTGCGAGTGCTGGTGAGGAGAGAACGGGTAACTGTGGAATATTTGGACGGAATGACCAGTTCTTGGTTCCGTCCAGATGAAACCCATAGACTGTGTCCAACACGCCGGTCTGACCAGTACTTCCAATGTACAAACCGTCGTCGCTTACCGCCGGTGTCACCCGGACCACGTCGTCCATTTGTGGTCCAGTGTTCCATACTCTTTCGCCAGTATTTAACTCAAATACGTGGACACCACCCCCTTGGCTTCCGACATATATTCGTTCATCCGAAACTATTGGGAAAATCCTGATATCGGATCCTAATTGGCTTGTCCATCGTATGCGACCGCTATTTATTAACCCAGTACACCCAGATAAAGTGATAGTTATAATGGCCGATGATAAGTAGGTCCTGCGATCATATTTCATTGTATAATTTTATGGGCGTGGCAAATAAATATCTTATGATTCGGCCATAAGGTAAAGTATGCTACCTATGTTCCATTTGTGTGTGGGTCCTAAACATCAACTGATTGATAAGCACCAGTCCGATCAATCAGGTCAGTTGTGGACCATTTTGCAATAGTTGACGAATGCTCACAAGGGCATGCTTCATCATAATACTCTAAGTGCCCCCACTCAAATCGTGCGCGGGTCCTAACTTCTCTATAATATCCATGTCCAGCATGGTTATCAACGGTGATCCTAGCAGAAGCTACATCATCTGGGTGGGCTGGGAAATAATTACTTCCTGTATTATCACTGGCGTAACTATCGAGCGGGATATCCCAATACCATTCTTGCTCGTCACCAGACCCTTCTTCTGAAACATCTGGTCCAGAGCTACTTCCAGACCCGTCTGCAATCGCATAATCAATTACTGTGCTCCCGATTGAACCCCATTTACCCCCAACTGTTCCAGCAATATCTAACACAGTACCTAGGAAATTTGGATCCGGATCCTCACTAGAATCCTTTGGTCTGGGATGGCGAAATTCTAACTCATTAAGTTCGGAGTCATTATCATCAGAATGACCGGCCCAGAACTCAACATTCGTCTGATATGGAACACCTTCATCTTGGTCGCAAGATTCAACATAAGGATCCGGTGTGTCTTCGAAATATAATTGCATATACCAGCGTTTAGTATTGGCAAAAGCGATTTCATGCTCTGATGTTAGTAAGTCCCCATCAGAATCATATCGACGATCTGCAAGGGTTGCATACTGACATTCCCATTCCATTGTACGACTACTTTCATCGCACCGTGAGGGATATGCATGTAAGTCAGATGACTCAGGTGAGAGGTTCCGCATGACAACTCCCGCTTCTGAGTCTGCATCTGTTACCCTAGAACCTGAATCAATGGAGCGATTATACTCCTTTTCCGATTCCATATCCCTTGTCGGAATGTTCCGGATACTATTACTAGTTGGAACCCCTGTATTTGGGACAGTAATTTCAGAAAATCCTGTAACAATTTCACGACGTGTTTCTGGTTTTAGCGCGCTTTCGACGTCATCTGCGGAAACCCCTTCTGATACAGGGTTCAAAGAAAATGCTAATGGTCCGTACTCTGCAGAGGGCCGTCTTAGCGTACCCGTGATACGATTATTGATGATGTCAATCCTTCCTTTTAATGGAAGTTCCACATCATCATGAGTAACAGTATATTGTGGATCAGTCTTTGAGAACGTGTATACATCAACTGAATCATTGTTGCTGTCACTAGATAGCCGGTTGTCAGAGCCTACCTCAATCGTGAACCCTGCAGCGGAGAGAGTCCCCTTAATCCCGTCAGAGTTAATATATAGAGTTGCGGTTGCATCATCCTGCACTTTGTCTGTAACTGGGTCATACGTTTTCCCGACAAACTGAAGGGAACCATCAGCGGCAACAGTTCCGATGCCAGTGACCGTTGCGGAGCTACTAGCCGCAAAAACGCTCCCAAGAACGCTTCGTCTACTGAAATTAGAGGTTTTATCCTCGTTGTCAGGCTGTTTCATAGCCAACTGATAATTCGACCAAGAGTTATTAAAACTTTTTGATAGTTCTAGATACTAATATAACCTCCGAAGATTATAGTATATTTTCATGGTACAATATCATAGACGATCTATAAAGAAGCAAAATGCCATGTATATTTTCTAACGGGCAGAAAGGTTCAAAGAGGACCTTTAAACCAGTCGCGCACCCACACCGACGTATGCCATCAGGGGACCTCGCAGCGCGGGTCACAGACGTGTTGTCGGTCGACGCCGACGGCTACCGCGAGCACGCCGAGGCCGACGCCGAAGTCATCAAAGACGCCATCGAGGACGGCGTCTTCGACAATCCACAGGCCATCGTCGGACTCGAGTACGAGTTCTACGCGATCAAGGACGACGACGCCACGCTGCGGCGGGTGCCGCGGCGGCTACTCGAGTTGATCGGTTTCGAGAAGGAACTCGGGCTGCACAACGCGGAGATGACGACGAGTCCGCAGCCGCTGAACGGCCACGGGCTGGCGGCCCAGGAGTCGGAGGTCAAAGCGCGTCTGCAGACGGCGCTGAACGTGACCCAGTCTGAACGCATGCGACTGGTCAGCGACGGACTCTGGACGATTCCCCCGGAGGGCGAGGACGCGACGACGTACCTCACGGACAGCGTCGAGCGCACCGTGGAGGACGAGGCTGCGGAGGGCGGCGAGCGATCCGTTCGCGTCGCAACGAACATGAGCGACTCGGCGCGCTATCATGCGATGGCCAACACGGATAGAGCCGACGTGGCCGGTATGCGAGTCGAGGCACCGAACGTCTCCTTGCAGGCCGATACGGTCATGCCCGAGAGTCTGATCACGTCGATTCAGCCCCACTATCAGGTGGCCCACGCCCCTGATCTGCCGACGTACTTCAACTACGCCGTCCGGACCGCTGCCCCGCTGCTCGCGCTCGGGGTGAACTCGCCGTTCTTCCCCGCCGACCTCTACGACGACGAGGCGACGGCCGAGGACGTGCTCGCGGATGGGTGGATGGAACACCGGATCAGCGTCTTCGAAACCGTGCTGAACGACCCGAACACGGGCGAGGGGAAGGTTCGATTCCCGCAGGATCTCGACTCCGTCGAGGAGGCCGTCGACCGCATTGCCACCGACGATACGATGGTTCCGATGCCCGTCGAGGCGGGCGAGCGCTTCGACGACCAGTTTCCCCACTTCCGTCGCAAGCACGGCACCTACTGGCGGTGGGTTCGGCCCGTGTTCGGCGGGCCGACGCGCTCGGCCGCGAACGCGCGCATCGAGTTTCGGCCGATTCCCGCCCAGCCAACCGTCCGGGACTCCGTCTCGTTCCTCGCGGCGTTCGCCGGCCTCCTCGAGAGTCTGGTTCGGCTCGAGCACCCTGTCCACGAACTCGACTGGCAGACTGCCCGCGAGAACTTCTACGCGGCCATGCGCGACGGGCTCGAGGCGGATATCGTCTGGATCACCAACGACGGCAAGGAGACGACGGACACGCTGGCGCTCTACGAGGATCTGCTGGCCCACGCCGAGGACGGGCTCACGAGTCGTGGTCTGACCGAGGAGCAGGCCGCGAAGTACCTCTACCCGCTGCGCCGGCGTGTGCGCCAGCAGTTGACGCCGGGCCGATGGAAGCGCGAACAGGTCCGTTCGGCAGTCGACGACGGCGCGGACCTGGAAACGGCGATCGAGACCATGCAACGAGCGTACGTTCGCCGCCAGCGCGAGACGCTGCTGGAAGGGAGTTTCGCTGACTGGATCGGCGACTGAGCGGCGTTTTCACAACTCAACGGTCACTGTCTCGCTTGCCGCTTCCCCCACGTCCGTGTACCGTCTCCCCGTAGCCCGTCCTATGTCGTCACAGTCACCACAACTCCCGCAACCGGGTCTCGGCACCTCCGGCCACGAAGGCGAGTCGTGTACCGACGCCGTCGTCACCGCACTCGAGTCCGGCTACCGTCACATCGACACCGCACAGATGTACGACAACGAGGAAGCCGTCGGTCGCGCGCTCGAACAGGCCGACATCGACCGCGAGGACGTCTTCCTCGCGACGAAGGTTCACCCGTCGAATCTGGCTGCGGAGGACGTACTCGAGTCCACCCGTGAAAGTCTCGACCGACTCGGCGTCGACACGGTCGACCTGCTCTACGTCCACTGGCCGATGGGGGAGTACGACGCCGAGGAGACGCTGCCGGCGTTCGACGAGGCCGTCGAGGTGGGACTGACGCGCCACGTTGGCGTGAGTAACTTCACGCCGGACCTTCTCGAGGAGGCCGTCTCCATGCTCGATGCTCCGGTCGTGGCTCACCAGATCGAACTCCATCCCGAACTGCAGCAGGACGAACTCGTTTCGCTCGGCCGCGAGCACGACATTCAGACGGTCGCGTACTGCCCGATCGCCAAGGCTGATGTCGCAGAGATCGGCGTTCTGCAAGAGATCGCCGACGACCATGACGCGACGCCGATTCAGGTCGCGCTGGCGTGGCACTACGACCGCGAGAGTGTCGTTCCGATTCCGAAGGGGACGGGCGAGCACATCCACGAGAACTACGAGGCGCGCGAGATCGAGTTGACGGACGACGACCGCGACCGGATCGACGACCTCGATGCGGGTGAGCGACTGGTCGATCCGGACGACGCGGCCTGGAATCGGTAGCGGCAGCGAGCGATCCGCTTTCTCGGAACGGACGGCCCACTAGTCTGGTAGCTCGTTCGCTGTTTCTGACAATTCGTGCGGTGTGGTACCACTCTCTGGGCCACAAGTGATTAAGTATTCTCAGGCGAGAGTCTGGAATATGGTTACCTTCCTCTCCGGGGGCACCGGGACGCCGAAGCTGTTAGACGGTGCTGGCGCCGCGTTCTCACCGGAGGAGACCACAATTGTCGCCAACACGGGCGACGATATCGAACTCGGCGGACTGTTCGTCTCGCCGGACGTCGATACGGTACTCTTTCAGGGTGGTGGGATCCTCGATCGTGACACGTGGTGGGGCATCGCAGGCGACACGCACCGAACGAACTCGGCGCTGATGGATATCGCGGCAGCAGCTGATCTCCCCGAGGGGCCACAGTATCTCCCCGCGGAGAAACAGACCGCCGGCCGTGAGCTCGCCAACTGGCGTCGCTTTTCGGGCGTCGCCGAATTCATGACGATCGGTGACCGCGACAGAGCTGTCCATCTCACGCGGACCAGCCTCCTCGATCAGGGCGAGACGCTGAGCGAGGCGATCGCCACACTCGCCGACGCGTTCGGACTCTCGGTCGATCTTCTCCCGATGAGCGACGACCCCGTCGCGACCCTGATTCACACGCCGGACGGAATGATGCACTTCCAGGAGTACTGGGTCGGCCACCGGGGCGAACCGACCGTCGAAACCGTCGAGTTCCGCGGCTCGTCCATGGCACAGCCGGCCCCCGGCGTGCTCGAGGCACTCGAGGACACCGTCGTTATCGGCCCCTCGAATCCGGTCACCAGTATCGGCCCGATGCTCGCGCTGCCGGGCTTTGCGGACGCACTCGCCCAGACGACGGTCGTGGCCGTCTCGCCGTTCCTCGGCGACGAGGCGTTCTCCGGTCCTGCGGGCGACCTGATGGAAGCGGTCAACGCCGAGCCGAGCACCGAGGGGCTCGCAGCCGCCTACCCGTTCGCAGACGCCTACGTCATCGACACGGACGACGACGCGGAGTTCGACCGGCCGACGATCCAGACCGATATCCGGATCGACGGCGAGGCCGATGCCGAACGAGTTATCCGCGCCATCGCCGAAGCGATCGATATCGTCAGCTAGGATGTTCTCCCCACCGCTCGCCCTCGCCAGTTTGAGCGGCGAATCCGACGCCGACTGGGCCCGTTCCGGTGCCGACTACGCCGGCTGTGCTTTCCTCGGCGGGATCGCCATCGACGACCGATCGAGAGCCGCCGCGCGCGAACTCGTCGCCCGCGACCGAACCGAGTTCCTCCCCGACGACCCCCTCACGTTCGTCGACCGCCAGCTTCAGGCACTCGAACCCGAGTCCACCCCGATCCAGCCGGCGGTCAACGTCCGCAGCGCGACCCGGGAACCGATCCGCGACGTGGCTCAGGTCTGTCACGAGCATGACGCACTGCTCGAAATCAACGCCCACTGCCGACAGGACGAACTGTGCGCCGTCGGCTGCGGTGAGACGCTCCTCGCGGACACGGATCGCCTGGCGGGCTACGTCGAAACGGCAGCCAGCACCAGCGCAGCCGTCGGTGTGAAGGTCCGCGCCGAAGTCCCCGGTGTCGAGTTGCCTGTGTTGGCGGGTGTACTCGAGTCTGCCGGTGCGTCGTTCGTCCACGTCGACGCGATGGATACGGAGTCGGTCATCGCCGAGATTGCGGACGCCACGGACCTCTTCGTAATCGCGAACAACGGCGTCCGTGACGAGGAGACGGTTCGGGAGTACGTCGAGTACGGTGCGGATGCGGTGAGTGTGGGTCGGCCGAGTGACAATCCTGTTGTACTCGAGCGGGTCCACGATGCGGTGGTGGCGCAGTTGGAGTCGTGATGGAACTCGGCTCTATCGCGGAGTGAGCACACGGTTTCTCGCCTCTGTCTATGTCCTCTTCTGTCTGCGCTCGGTTCCGTCTGTGTGCTCTCCTATCTGCTTCGATTTCGCCTGTGTGCTCTCGCATCACCCACATCTACAGCGAAACCACGAAAGGACTTTCCAGCAGGCACACCTCCACCCCGCTATGACCCTCGACGAACTCTCCGAGGAGATGCAGGAATCGTACAGCGAGGTTGGGGAGGAACTCACCGTCTCGCTCGACCGCGAGACGCGAAACGAACTCGCCATGCTCGAGACGGCACTCGAGCCGGACGAAACCGACGAACTCGTTCGCCGAGCGATTCACATGCTCTTTCAGTCGACCGTCGAGACGGGAACGATGGACTTCCACCTGCGCTCGGGCTTCGACGTAACCTACGACGAATATCTCTCGGGGATGACGTTCGACGAGATGACGGGTGCGAATCAGTATCCGACGATGGACGACGAGCGCCGGTATCAGTTCTGAGGGCGTTGCTGTTCCGTCGCTGACGAACTGCCACTTTCTGCCCTGGCGGCTGTTGCTGTTCTCCCTCTGACGGCCGTCACTGTCCCGACTGTCACCGCAACTCAGACGGTAACTAGTACGACTCGACGTTCCACGCCAGGAGAGAGACGGGTGATATTGACTATCGTATGTGTTATAATGTCACCTTATTCTTAGATCTAAATAATAGGTGCGCTTATTGCCCTCGACCACTCGGCTGTAGACATGGCAATCAGTCAGAGCGCGTCCGAAACGGCGTACCGCTGTCCAACGTGTACAGGCGACCTCGCCGTCCGATACGACTCCTTCGAGTGTACAGACTGCGGGTTCACGCCGCGTCACGGCTCGGACTAACTCGTCCTTTCATAGAACTCGTACCGACTCTAACATCTTTCAAACCCTGCCACGGGTGAGGCCGTGATTTTCCGCTGCAGTACGCCCGCAGAGTCGTCTTTGTATAGAATCGGTCTGCATTGGGAGAGTTGTCGCAATCGGCCGGTCAACCCTCGGTGACCAGTGAGTATAAGACTGTTAGTAGTAGGCGCACAGACAGTATACATGGGGTTAACTGCTGAATTCCGATTATTCTCAGAACACGATCCGCTGATTCAACTCGCCCGTGCGGTACCGGAGTGTACGATCACCGTTGAACACGACGAACAGACCGCTGCCGGACCGATCGTATTCGTCCTCCGCGTGGTCTGTCGATCGTTCGAGACGTTCGAGGAAACGCTCGAAAGCAAGCCTGCGGTCCTAGAATTCACCCCCATCAGCGAGGAGAGTTCGGTGCGTATCTACCACACTGTTTTCGAGAACCAATACTCCGAAGAGATCGATGAACTCCTGTTCAACAAAACGCTCATCGAGCGATGGTGGGTGACGAGCGATGGAGAACATCTCAAACAGCAGTTCGCCGATCGTGACGAACTTGCAGCCTATCGTGACAGTTGCCGGAAACTGGCCATGGATTTCCGACTCGACCGACTGTATGAATCGAGCGGCGACAACGATCGTCTCCCCGGCGTCTCCGAGAAGCAACATGAAGCACTCCGTGCAGCCTACGAGACGGGCTACTTCGATGTTCCTCGACAGGCATCGCTCAGGGACGTTGCTGACTCGCTCGATATCTCCCGATCAGCGCTTGCCGAACGACTCCACCGTGGCCAGGCACACGTTCTTGAGCACTATTTCTCAGACAACCCAGTTTAAAACCCGGACTATGTGGGTCTCCAGTGATCTGCACCCATCCCCTCAGTTCAGGTACACGCGATGGACGAATCAACGACGAATGAGTCTATTTCACAAGATCTTACGACAACGGGTACACCCTCGCAGAGTCAGTCGATTAACGTAACCGATGGTCAGTTGTTCAAGCCGCTGTTAGTCCTCTCAGCACCGATCGTTCTCGCAGAGGGGCTCGATATCGTCTATTTCCTGGTCGACCTCTACTGGATTGGTCATCTCGGAACCAATGCAGTGACGGCGATGTCCTACTCGTGGCCGATCGTCTACCTCGGAATGAGCATCGGACTCGGAGTAGTGACAGCGGGGACAGTTCTCGTCGCACGGCACAAAGGCGGCGGTCAATTACGTGCGGTCCGTTCGGTAGCTGGGGGAACCATCTCGTTCGTAACGATCCTTGCGCTGGTGCTTGCGGTCATCGGATACATCCTCGCGCCGCGGTTGCTCACGCTTGTCGGTGCAACTCCCGGTACGGAGCCATACACGCAGGCCGTCGGATACACGCGAATCACGTTTCTCGGTTTGGTCCCCATGTTCTGGTTCTTCGTCTTCAACGCGCTCTCTCGAGGATGGGGCGATACGAAAACCCCGCTGAAACTGATGGGGATCAGCGCATTCGTCAACATCCTCATCGATCCGTTCGTGATCCACGGATTCTCGGCGAACCCGCTCTTCGAGTGGGCCGGACGCCACTCGCTCGAGCACTCGCTGTACGCCTGGACCGGGTTCGCTGGCTACGGCATCGAGGGCGCTGCCATCGCAACGATCTTTGCCCGATCGATCGCCGCTGCATTCGGCCTGTATATCCTCTTCTCTGGCCGAATCGGGTTCGAGCTGACACTGGCATCGCTCCGACCGCGTCGCTCGACACTCGTCGAAATCCTCACGATCGCCTCACCGACAGCAATCGAGATGGGCGTTCGCGCCGGTGGCGTCGCAATCCTGACGGCAGTTCTCGCGATCGAAGGTGATGCTGCCGTCGCGGCGTACGGCATCTCTGAGTACCTCGTCGCGATCCTGTTTGTCATCTCGCTCGGGCTTGCGCGCGGGGTGGAGACGACCGTCGGACAGAATCTCGGTGCCGGCCAGCAACCCCGTGCCAAACGCGCAGTATACCTCTCTGCGGGGATGGCTAGTGTCCTGTTTGTCTGTATCGTCGCCGCTGCCTACCCGTTTGCCGAATCGATCGTGGGCGTGTTCCTGGGTGTCGAAGGCGGTGGCGTGGCTGCCGATACGATCAGAGAGAGCGGTGCATCCTTTGTCAGGATCGTCGGACCAGCACTGGTCTTCTTCGCCGTGTTCCAGGTAACTCTCGGCGCGTTCCGCGGAAGCGGAAACACGACACTCGCGATGCTCCTGGCCACGCTAGAGCTGTTCGTATTCCGCATCCCGTTGAGTTACGCCGCACTCGTCTGGTTTGGGGCCGGCATCACTGGCGTATGGTATGCGATTGCGTTGTCTTACATCATCTCGTCGGTGATCGCCGTCGTGTGGCTCGTCCGCGGAACGTGGATCCCGTCATCCTCACTGCCAACACAGCACTGACGCTATTATCAACAAATTTCCACCCCCTCAAAATGATTGACTCCTCTGTGTCAGGTGTGGCTGTGCAACTGTCGGAACGACAAAACGACACAGGAATAGTACCAACCGTTGCCTCGGCTGCTCTCAAGTAGCGTCGGTGTGTCCACTCAGTCAGTCGTCGATCGGCGCCGCACTCGAGAGCGCCTCGTCGATTTCAGCGTCTTCCATTTTGTCGACCAGAGCGTCGATGACCTCCTCGCGCTTGCCCTTCACGAACTTGATCGAGCCAACGACGAGGTGGCCGCCGCCGGAGACGCCGCCGCCGGGCACTTCCTCCTCGAGTTCGGAGACCATCTGTGGGATGTCGAGGCGAACGCCGTCGGAGCGGAGCACGGCGAAGTCAGGGCCGTAGCCGACCGTGATGACGGGATCGCCGGTTTCCTCGATTTTGCGGTCGTGGATCTCGCCCGTCGTCTTGCCCGGTGCGGGGTAGGTAAAGCGGTGGGCATAGTTCTCGACGTCGATCCGGTAGAGGTGGGCATCGTTATCCAGGTCCTCGTGCTCGAGGTGGGCCATCGCGGCGTCGAGTTGCTCGTCAACCTCCTCGCGGGCGCGGTCGGCGAAGAACGAGACGAGGTCGCGGTGGCGCTCCTCCTCGTCGCTGTTAATCTGGAGCAGGTCCTGAATGAGCTGATCGCCGGAGTTGTAGCGCAGCCAGAAGGCCGCGTAGTCTAACGCCTCGCTGACGTCCTGCAGGCGGTCCTCGTCATAGCCTTCCTCGACGGCGAGGTCGATGTAGTCGTCCATCGCGTCGGCCTTCGAGCGGTCCGAAATGCCGGCGACGGCGGGGACGTGACGGAGTTCGTCCGTGATGTCCGGGTAGATCATCCGCGCGAGTTCGACACAGAGCATGCCCGTCGTGATCCGGTAGTCCTCGTCGTGGAGGTACGGATTGACGTGGGCGTCGAGCAGGTCACCGACTGCGTCGGGATCCGGATGGTGGTGATCGATCGCGACGATCGGAATGTCGTAGTGTGCCAGCGTCTCGTAGGCCGGGACGTCCTCGGCCGTCGAACCGTTGTCCAGCATCAGCAAGAGGGGCAGCTGCTGGCCGTGTTTCTCGCGGTCCTCGAGTGCGAAGTTCAGGTCGCGCGTCGCGTCCTCCATCTCGTAGAACGGAGCCTTCGCGGGCAGGCGCTTGATGAGGTGCTGTGGTGCATCATCGTCCTCGTGCACCTCGGCGATGAAGCGCTCGAGTGCGATCTGGACCGGGACTGCGGCACACATCCCGTCGCCGTCCGCGTGGTGGCGAACGCGAATCGGGCGGCCCTCGAGTACGGTTCGGCGCAGCAGGGTCGCGACTTCCTGGAGGTCGTCGCGGAGCTTTTCGAACGCGGGCCAGTCGATTAGCGGCGCGACATCGTGTGGCTCGGCGCGCGATTCGAGTGCGTCCTCGAGTCGATCGCGGGCTTCCTCGGCGGTCTCGCCCTCGAGTTTCGAGAGGCCGTCGACTTCGATCTGGACGGAGCCCTCGCGGTGTTCGGGGGTGCCGGTGACGCGGACGACGTCGCCGACCTCGACGGACGGGTAGGCGCGGACGCCGGCCTCTTCGAAGGCGGCACAGGGGACGACGCCGGATTCGTCGGTGACGTGGAAAATCGTCGGGCCGCCGGTCTGTTTGACCTGCACGACTTCGCCTTCGAGGTGGATCTGTTCGCCGACGGTTCCCTCGAGACGGTCAGTGCCGGTCAGGGAGTAGTCGTGGGTGACGGCTTCGACGGTCGTCCCGTCGTCGAGATCGACCTCGGCCGGTTCGAACGCCATGTCACCGTTGTCGCGAACGGTTTCGAGTTCGACGACGAGTTCGTCGCCGACGGCGAAGGTGCCTTCGAGAACAGACTCGTGGACGAGTCCGGAGACGGATTCGGAGAGATCGACGAAGACGCCGTAGTCGACGATACCGTTGATTTCAGCGAGGTAGGGTTGGTTCTGCTCGACATCCTCTGCGGTACAATCTGCATCGAGATCGTAGACGACGGAATCCCCGTCGTCTTCGCCGGGGACCCCGGCGGACTCACGTGTCATCTTGAGTGTCCGGTTAGTGACGGCTGCGTATAACCCTTGTCAAGAAGGGATGTCAGTCGTCGATCCCAAAACTGCAGGCAGTGGCGGGGCTGGCGTCGCGACGGCTATGTTGGTTGGTGAGACACGGCGGTTGGATTGGCGGCACGATGGTTGAACTGGTGATCTGATGGATGGATTGGCGGCACGGCGATTGATTCGCCGCAACACATCAGGAACACTGCTCGCCACGCGACCATCGGAACGTTTAGCAACCGCACCCTCCGATGATGGTGTATGGGGCTGCTCGACGCGCTGTTTCGCTCGAACGAAATCCTCGGCATCGCCGAGGAGACACTCGAGTTCGCGATCGAATCTTCGGAGGCGTCCCACCCCAACGAGTACATGGGGTTTCTGCGGGGGACCGAGGCGTCTCGACTGGGACTCGAACAAGAGGGGCTCGTCATCACGGACGTGCTGGTGGTGCCGGGAACGGAAGCAAACAGCGTGAGCGCGACGGTTAAGACGAGCCAGATTCCGAACGACGTGAAGGCGCTCGGGAGCGTTCACTCCCATCCAAACGGCGTGATCAGTCCGAGCAGTGCGGATCTGGAGACGTTCGGCCGCGGGAGTGTGCATATCATTATCGGCGCACCGTACCGCCGTCGCGACTGGAAGGCGTTCGACTCGCAGGGCAAGCGCACGACCCTGAACGTGATCGACGTCGACCTGCCCGAAACCGAGGACTTCTTCGATTTCACGCAGGCAGATATCGACGAGGAACTGTATTGAGACGGGAAACTGTGTGAGCGTGAGAGACATGCTGACGCTGACACAGCGGCTGACGCAGACACCGAAACCGAAACCAACGTGAGACCGACACTGGAATCCACACGATGATTCAGCAGACGAGCACGAAACGCCAGCAACAACGGCGACAGATCTCGATTTCGAGGACGGAACTGAGGACGAATCTATGACGAACGACAACCCACGGACGGTGATCGCACAGGGAACCTTCGATCTGTTACACCCCGGTCACGTCCACTATCTCGAGGAGGCCGCCGCAATGGGTGACGAATTATACGTAATCGTCGCACGGAAATCGAACGTCGATCACAAGAAAGCGCCCATCTGTTCGGCCGCACAGCGGCGGGACGTCGTCGATGCGCTCGAAGTCGTGGACGAAGCTATCCTTGGTCACGAGGAGGATATCTTCGTCCCGATCGAGCGAATTGATCCCGACGTGATTGCACTCGGTCACGACCAGCACCACGACGCGGATGCCATCGAGGATGAACTCGAGCGCCGCGGGATCGACTGTGTCGTCGACCGTGCGAGCGGTCGCGAGTCGACACGCGAGGACGAGGTACTTTCGACCAGATTGATCATCGACCGAATTCTCGAGCGGCGTGATAGATAGACAGATTGCTACGTGACTTCCTCCTGTAGTACTCTAAGTCGCCGTTCACAACCGTATAACGGCTCCCAAGCGAAACAGCATACCCCTCGACTCAGAAAGAGGCAATAGTTGCCGAGAGAAGTGACGAGGACCCAGCCGAACAGTGGTTTGATGCTCGAATGCGGCCCCTGGTCAGCACACCCGATCGAAGCCGCGTCAATTCTTTCCCCTATCTCACCAAAAACGCCATAATTGCCAGGTAGAGGCCCTGAAACCGCAAACTTTTGAATGTGGAGAACAGAGGAAACGACCATGCAGACTGATCCAACTCGCAGGACGTTCCTGGCGGGCAGTGCGACTGCAGGTATCGTTGCAGTCGCCGGCTGTGCCAGCGACGGGGATGGCAACGGTGGCGAAGATGGGGCTGAAAACGGCGACGAAAACGGAGACGCCGAGGAGTTCGACTACACCGTCGACGCCGAACTCGAGGAGGGTGATGGCTCCTACGAACTCTGGGCGCTCGACCAGGGTCGCGACGACATCTTCACGTACGAACCAGCCCCCGAGGGCGACGACGAATTCGCGCTGACGAACCACATCGATCTGAACGAACTCGAGGACCTCCCAGCGGAGGGCATCGTTCCGCACATGATCGACTTCAGTTCGGACTACGAGTACGCCGCCATCGCCTGTACGGCCGGCGCGCGAACGCTCGTCTTCCGAACCGACGACCACGAACTCGTCGCCGACATCGACACGGGCGAGGGATCGCACATGGCCGCGTTCACCCCCGAGGACGACTATATCCACGTCGACGCGATCGGTGAGGGTGCAATCGTCCGCGTCGAGGCCGACCTCGACAGCGAATCGTTCGAGGTCGTCGACGAAATCGTCGTCCTGGAGGACGACACCGTCCAGGACGCCGGCATCGAAAGCGGCTCGCCGATCTGTCACCAGTACGCCCACGACGGGCGCTCGCTGCACACGCTCGGTCCGAGCTACCACGACGGTGCGCTCGTGATCGTCGACCACGAGGAGTTCACCGTCGACACGGCAATCTCCGGCGACACGCTGCCGACGAACTGTGGCACGATGCCACACCCGACCGAGGAGAAGTTCTACCTCACCGCTGGCCTGCCATCCAGCGACAGTGAGGGCGTCGGTGACTACTACGTCTACAACACCGCTGAGGACGAGGTCATCGTCGACGGCGAGTCGACCGAGGGAATCGACGCACACGGCTTTTGGTTCACGCCAGACGGCGAGGAGCTGTGGGTGCTGAACCGTGAAACCAACGACGGTGTCATCGTCGACCCCGAGACCGACGAGGTCAAGGAGACCATCGACGCCTACGGTCCCGCTCAGGACGACGATCCTGCTGAGAGCGACGCACCCGACATCATGTGGACCTCGCCCGACGGCGAGTACATGTTCGTCACCCTACGCGGCCCAGCACCGCTCTCTGGCGACCCACACGCTGCAACCGGTGTGACGCCCGGCGTCTCGGTTATCAGCGTCGAGGACCGTGAGCACGTCGACGTACTCGAGCCGTTCCCAATTGAGGAGTTCGACGACGAACACATCGAACTCGCCCAGGACGACGAGGAAGACGGTCCACGAACGCCTGACTTCCACGGCCTCGGCGTTCGTCCGATCGAGACGTTCGAGACAGAAATTACGAACTCGCCGCCGTTCTGAGACGCGTCTCGACGGCCGCAGTCATTGACTATTTGATCGTTTTGGGCGACAGTCTTCCCCGGTAGGAAGGAGCCAGCAGTAGCTGTGTCGCAGTTGAGTTCGAGTCGGGTGTGAGTCTGTCTGGAATTGAACTTGCGACGACTAGCAGCTGTCGCTCAATTCATTCGAATAACCGGCGGCGGCAATCGGAACGAGTCGACTGTATGGCCGGTCTCGACGAAGTGCTCGATCGCTTCTTTCGAAACGTCTGCCTCGGACCGCCCTTCCCCGGTGCTGCACTGCCACTCACACTCCAGACAGTACTTATACATCTACGTTGTCGTCCGGTGTACCACTGGGAAAGTCTCGTGCAGGACATAGAAGGCGCGAACAAACACGGACGTTGGTTCTCGGAGGCCAAATACCGTCGTCGATCAGTCGCTCAGTACTCGCCCGAATCCGACTCGCGCGTTAGGCCCGGATTCGTCACCGCACCGTTCGACGCGGAGTCGAAGTCACGGCCGTACTTCGCCAGCACGCCACTGTCGTACGCTGGCGCGGGTTGCTCCCACTCCTCGCGGCGAGCGTCGAGTTCGGCGTCATCGAGGTCGACCGCGAGTTCGCGCTCCGGAATATCAACCGTGATCTCGTCGCCGTCCTCCAGCAGTCCAATCGGACCGCCGACGAACGCCTCGGGGGCGACGTGGCCGATCATTGGCCCGCGGGTACCACCGGAGAACCGACCGTCAGTGATGAGCGCCACGTCGTCCTCGTGGCCGGCACCGACGACTGCGGCAGTGACGCCGAGCATCTCGCGCATCCCGGGGCCACCCTTCGGCCCCTCGTTGCGGATGACAATCACGTCGCCGCTCTCGATGTGACCCTCCTGAACGTACTCCATGGCAGCCTCCTCGTCCTCGAAGACGCGGGCCGGCCCCTGGTGGTAGAACTCGTCGTCACCGGTGACCTTGAGCACCGCGCCGTCGGGTGCGAGAGAGCCCGAGAGGATCTTGATCGCGCCCTCGTCCTCCTTTGGATCATCCACGGAGTAGAGGAAGTCCGCCTCAATCTCGTCGTCAGCCGGCAGGTCGAGGCGCTCGAGTTCCTCCTCGACTGTCCGGCCAGTGACGGTCATCGCATCGCTGTGATAGAGATCGGACTCGAGTAGCCGACGGATGACGATTGGGACGCCCCCGATCTCGTGGAGGTCGTTCATCACGCGGTCGCCGCCGGGAGCGAGGTCGGCGATCTTCGGCGTGCGCCGGGAGATTTCGTCGAAGTCCTCGATTTCGAGGTCGATGCCGGCCTCGCGGGCGAGCGCGAGCAGGTGAAGCACGCCGTTGGTCGAGCCGCCAATCGCGGTCTGGAGCGCGATGGCGTTCTCGAAGGACTTTCGGGTGAGGATGTCGGAGGGGCGTCGATTCTCTTCGACGACTTCGACGGCGAGTTCGCCGGCGCGGCGGGCGACTTCGTAGCGCTCTTCGTCCTCTGCGGGTGGAGACGCGCTGCCGAGCGGTGCGAGGCCCAGTGCTTCGGAGACGGAGGCCATCGTGTTCGCGGTGAACATGCCGCCACAGGAGCCTGCGCCGGGGCAGGCGCTGCGCTCTAGGTCGTCCAGTTCCTCGGCGTCCATCTCGCCGGTGCCGTAGGTGCCGACGCCCTCGAAGACGCTGACGATGGTCACGTCTCGGCCCTCGTGCTGGCCCGGCATGATCGAGCCGCCGTAGAGGAAGACCGAGGGGAGGTCCGTCCGGATCGCGGCCATCATCATCCCGGGCAGGTTCTTGTCACAGCCCGCGACGGTGACGAGGCCGTCGATGCGCTCGCCGAACGTCACGAGTTCGACGCTGTCGGCGATGAGTTCTCGCGAAATAAGCGAGGCTTTCATCCCCTCAGTTCCCATCGAAATCGCATCCGAGATGGTGATCGTGCCGAACTCGATCGGCATCCCGCCGGCCTCGTCCGCGCCCTCGAGTGCGGACTCGGCGACGTCGTCGAGGTGAACGTTACAGGGAGTGATGTCAGCTGCCGGGTTCGGCACGCCGATCATCGGCGAGGAGAGATCGTCGTCGTCGAAGCCCATTGCGCGGAACATCGCCCGGTGGGGTGCCTTCTCCGCCCCTTCGGTGACCTCGCGGCTCCGGAGGCGTTCGTCTTTGCCGTAGTCGAACTCGTCGCTGCTCATGCTCGGACCTTGCGTCGGGAGACCATAAGTCACCGTTTGTCGGTCGTTCTTTCCATGACCGGTGGGACCGGCCGCGGGCGTGTCAGTGACCACCCGTCGTTTCTCTATTTCGAGTGATGGTCACGGATTCTTACCAATTTTCGAGGAAGAAAGTTTATACCCTCCCGTTTATCTCATCGAAGCATGGCACGCGACGATCCGGTACAACAGAACTCGGATGCACAGTCAGCCAACCAACTCCCGAATCTCGTGACGATTGTCGGTCGCGGGGTTCCCTCACGATTCGAAATCGCCGTCGACGGCGAGATCGAGATGGTCGCAGACGATCCCGTTTCCGAGGGTGTCGTGGTTTCTGAGAAGGTCGCAGAGGGGACGATCGACGTGGGCGTCCAGCGATTCCGATTCGCCGGCGAGATGGCGAACGTCCACGTGGTCGACTGGAACGGCGTTCCCGCGCCGGAATCTGCGAGTACACCGACGGTCCACGTCGAGTACGGCGCACCGACCCGGTAACCGCTGCGTATAACGCACCTATTCTGCGGTCTGCTGTCTGTCGTCTACCGCTACGGCTACTGGTTCATAGCGACTGTTCCATAGAGATTGTCCCACAGAGACTGTCGTCAGGCGTTGCCAGCGTCGAAACCCCCTTCCCGAGACCGACCCTACAGCGCGTACACAGACACATGCCGAACGCGAGCGAGTCGGACGCTGGACCGCCCTCACCAGCTGACAGGGAACGCGGCGTGACCGTCAGCGCCGGTGCTCGCCTCCACGTCGGCTTCCAGAACCTCTCGCTCGCTCGCGAACGACTCTACGGCGGCATCGGAATCGGGCTCGAGACACCACGCGTCACCGTTACAGCAGCCCGCGCCGACGAGATCGCCGCCGCAGACCCGCTCGTCCGTGACTATGCCGTTCGGGCGGTCGACGTGCTCGACGTTCCCGGGATCCAAATCAATATCGAGGAACGGCTACCGCGACACGTCGGCCTCGGGAGCGGAACCCAACTCGCACTTGCCGTTCTCGCGGCGACGGCTCACGCCTACGACCTGGAGCCGCGGGTCAGGACGAACGCCCCTGCGATGGGGCGGGGCGGCCGCAGCGGTATCGGCGTCGCCACCTTCGAGAACGGCGGCTTCGTCGTCGACGCTGGACATCCGACGAATCGCTTTACGACCGCGCCGCCGGACGAAGGCGACTGGACAGTCCCACCCGTCGTCGCCCGCCACGACCTGCCCGATGACTGGCGCTTCCTCGTCGTCGTCCCCGACGCCGACCCCGGCCGCAGCGGCACGAACGAGGACGCCAGTATGCGCACCGTCGTCGAACGCGCAGACCCCGCCATCGCGGACGAACTCGCCGGCGTCGTCACCCGGAAACTACTCCCCGCCGCGGCCGCAGGCCGACTCGAGGCCTTCGGCGAGGCGATCCGCGAAATCGGCCGGAAGAACGGTGCGTGGTACACCGACGCCCAGGGCGGCGTCTTCCGCCCGCCCGCCGGTGAACTGGTGGAGGCACTCGAGTCCTGTCCAGTTCTCTCGGGGATCGGGCAGTCCTCGTGGGGGCCAGTCGTCTACGGCGTGACGGACCGCGGCCATGCCGAGGAAGCGGTCGCCGCGGCCGAGGATGCACTCGCAGAACGTGGGCTGTCGGGTGAGGTACTCGTGTCGTGTGCGGCAACGACCGGTGCAACGGTCAAGAAGCACCACCTGCGCCGATAGTGCCAGCCAGCGCGACAGTCGTCGCGATCACGGAAACGGTTCTAAGCCGCTTCTAGGTGGAGACCCGCTATGCGTCGACGACGCTACCTTGCGGCGGGTCTGGGATTCGGGGGCATGGAACTGGCGGGAAGTACACTGTACTCGAGTACCAGTGTCAGTGCACGGCAGGATACCGACCAGACAGCGGAATCGGAATTAATTACGTTCACCGATGCTGGCTCGACAGTCACCGACGAGTTCGAACTCGAAGATGGCGTCACGATCGTCGAAAGTAGCCACGACGGCGACTCGAACTTCATCGTGGATCTCGTTCCCGCCACCGGCGATCGGGCTGAGTTGCTCGTCAATGCGATCGGTGCGTACACCGGTGCGACAGGGCTCATCGCTGCGGAGGGACAGTACCTGCTGGACATCGATGCAGATGGGAATTGGGAGATCGAGATCCAGCAGCCACAGGCCACGGACGACGATGCCGAGTCGTTGCCCGCCACACTTGCGGGCGATACTCCGGACTGGGCGGGGCCGTTTCAGTTCGATGGTCTCGGCGAGGCTCGTGGCGTTCACGAGGGACAGGGGAACTTCATCGTCGAAATCCTTCCGCAGGAGGCGTCCGTTTTTGGACTCACATTCCCCGAACTCGTGTTCAACGAGATCGACCAGTTCGAGGGAGAGACGACGTTCTCACTCGACGGAATTGGATACGTCATCGTCGACGCTGCTGGCCCCTGGGAGGTCGAACTCCTGTCGCACTGACGGCGTCCCACACGGGCGGTAATGACGACGTATTTTTTGCACAGCCGACCGTACAGTCGGGGTATGCAGTTCTGTGACGACTGCGGCTCGATGATGATGGCTGAGGACGACCGGATGGTCTGTACGAACTGTGGTGCGGCGAGCGAGCGCGACCGCGAGCGCGAAGACGAGTTCGTCACCACCGAATCCCAGACCGACGACGAGGTCATCGAGTCCGACGAGAACGCGAACTTCGAAGGCAAGCCGAAGGCGACCGACGTCGTCTGCGACGAGTGTGGCACCCAGGAAGCCTGGTACACACTAAAACAGACCGCCTCCGCGGACGAGCCGCCGACACGATTCTTCAAGTGTACGGAGTGTGGCCATCGCTGGCGGGGCTACAACTGAGTCGGGCCGGGACTTCACCCGGCACCGCCACACCGGACGCAACGTTCACAACGCCCCTCCCATACCTCTAGACGAACACACTGGGACAAACCCAGACACAACGCACACAGCAACCGACATAGACACACAACCAATGCCCAACGGGCCACAACTCCCCGGCGTCGAAACCGAGGACACCGCAGACCGGATCGTCCTCCACGTCGACGCCGACTGCTTCTACGCCGCCTGCGAGCGACTCCGCGAGCCCGAACTCCGCGGCGACCCCGTCGTCGTCGGCATGGGCTACGAACCCGGCGACACCATCGGCGCCGTCGCCACCGCCAGCTACGAAGCCCGCGAGTTCGGCGTCGAAAGCGCCCAGGCAATCTCGACCGCACTCGAGTCCCTGCCGCGGCGCGCCGCCCTTTCACCAGACGCAGACGACCACGATCCAGACCTGACTGAGGACGAGACCGGCTACTACCGCCCCGTCGACATGGACTTCTACGAGTCCGTCGCGGCCGACGTTCGGGAGATCCTCCACGACTGTTCGGACACCGTCCGTGAGGTGAGCATCGACGAGGCCTACCTCGACGTGACCGAGCGCACCGCCTGGGAGGTCGCAGACGGCTTCGCCCGACACGTCAAGGACCGTATTCGGCGCGAGGTCGGCGTCGTCGTCAGTATCGGCGTCGCGCCGACCATGAGCGCGGCCAAGATCGCGAGCGACTTCGACAAGCCGGACGGGCTGACCGTCGTCGAACCCGGAGAAGTGCGGGAGTTTCTCGCCCCGCTGGACGTCGAGTTGCTCCACGGCGTCGGTCCCGTGACGGCGCGCGAACTTCGGGAGATGGGACTCGAGACGGCCGCCGACGTGGCCGCGGCCGATCCCGAGCCGCTGGTCGAGCGCTTCGGCGAGCGCGGTCAGGAACTCTACGACCGCGCCCGTGGTGACGACGACCGTCGCGTCGAACCGAAGGGCGACCCCAAGAGTTTTTCGCGCGAGTCGGCCTTCGCTGAGCCCGTTTCCGATCCGGAGCCCAAGTACGAGCAGATTGAGACCCTCGCTGCGGCCGTCGCCGACCGCGCCCAGCGTGAGGGCGCGCTGTACAGAACCGTCGGTGTCAAGGCCGTCCTGCCGCCGTTCGATGTCAACACCAGAGCGCGGTCGCTTCCCGGCCCGGTCGACGATCCCGACCTCGTCGAGCGGATCACCCGCGACCTGTTCGCCGAGTTCGAGACGGAGCCGGTTCGAAAGCTCGGTGTTCGTGTCGCCAATCTCGAGTTCGCGACGGCGGACCAGACGAGTCTGGACGGGTGGGATGGCGCGGCGACGGCCTCCGGTGGATCTGAAGGCGTGACAACGGATGTGCGGGAAAGAGAGGGGGAACCGGAGTCTGGCACCGGTCCGGAATTGGACTCCGAGACAGATGCCGTTGCTCTCTACGAGTTCGAAGCCGAGTCCGAATCTGAACCCGAACCCGGCTCCGAATCCAAACACGAAACCGGGTCCGGGTCCGAGTCCGAGTCCGAGTCCGAGTCCGAGTCCGAAACCGGACCCGGAACCAGCCCCAGTATGAGCGGCGACGGACAGGAAGCGCTGACAGCGTTCACGGCTAGCTCCGAACCCAATAGCGACACAGCTACAGCTACTGCCGAGAAGAGCGACCCCGTCAGGAACAACGATGAAACCGACGCTGAATCTACCTCGCCTACAACCGAGTCGGCTCCGACAACGCATCGGATACCCGAGGGTCAGACAGTATTGGCCGATTTCACATAGCTCCAAGCGGACAGTGCCACCGGCTACCTCGTCTCGTTCGCCTTTGAAACGGCCGTTCTCGCACTAATCCTCGTTCCAACGTGCTGGAACAACGAGAACACTGATATTATAACAGTTCCCGCACAACGGCAGCGTAGACAGTACGCTCTCGATCGTTTATGACTGAGGATTTCTACGACCTTCTCGAGCTTCCATCCGACGCCTCCCAGGAGGAGATCAAAGATGCCTATCGGGAGAAGGTCCGCGTCTACCACCCAGATCTGAACGACGACGACCGCGCACAAGCGCAGTTCGTCGCCGTCAAGAAAGCCTACGAAATCCTCAGCGAACCGGTCGAGCGCCAGGCCTACGACCGACTCGGGCACAAAGATTACGTCGCGAAGCGAACCAGCGGCATCCCTGACCCCGAAGTCTGGGCGAGTTCGGACGACGACTCGAGTACGAGCGGGGACTCGAGTTCGAGTACGGTTTCGAGTACGGGTTCGAGTACGAGTTCCGATTCGGGTTCGCGCTCCAGTTCCAGTTCCAGTTCTGACACGGACTCAGACGCATACTCGAGTAGCAGGCAGACGACGAAGACGGAGTCAAAGACGACGTCCGGGCGGTCTTCGACGTCGACAGCACGGTCGACATCGACGAGTGGGAGCAAAAGCGGAGGAAGCAAGCGGAGTAGTAGCAGCCGAAACCGAACGAAGCGCGGCTCGTCGAGTTCCAGCCGGAGCTCTCGCTCCAGTTCTGCCTCCAGTACAGACTCGACGAGTGGCTCCGGCTCCAG